>DASTFN010000052.1:0-45455 GCA_035719905.1 Allosphingosinicella sp. | reverse complement strand
GAGCGAGGTGCGGATCTCGTCGATCCCCTCCCCCATATCCTCGACGACGACGTCGCCGGAATCGTCGACGACATAGATGTCATTATCCTCGCCGCCGGTCATCGTATCGGCGCCGCTGCCGCCGTCGAGCAGGTCGTTGCCGGTGCCGCCGATCAGCTCGTCGGCGCCGCCGAGGCCGTAGAGCTGGTCGTTGCCGCCCTGCCCGTCGAGCAGATTGGCATTGGCGTCGCCGGTCAGGACATTGTCCCCCGACAGGTCCGGCGGCGCATCGGACGGGCTGTAGAGCTTGGCGTAGGTGCCGCCGCTGTGGCTGTCCTCGTCGCTCCAGGCGGCGACGATGGTGCCGTCGGCGAGGATGGCCAGCGCGCCATTGGGCGCGATCGGTTCGAACGGCGTTCCCACCGGCTGGCCGGAGGCGTCGAACAGCTGGCCGTTCAGGACGGTGTAGTCGCCGCCCGTGACCGTCCAGGTCGCGAGGAAGCCGCCGTCCGGATGGGCGATGAACTGGAGGCTGGCGCCGGTATAGTCGGCGGCCGTGGTCGCGAGGAGCACCGGCCCGCCGATGGCGAGACCGTCGGCGCCGATCGCCTGCGCCTTCACCTCATGCTGGTACACCTCGGGAACCAGCTCGCGCCAGCCGAGGATGTAGCCGCCGCCTTCGAGCGCGATCAGGGTCATGGACAGAAAATCGGTGACGCCGACCTCGACCGAGACCGGAACGCCGGTTGGGACTCCGGTCGAATTGTAGAATTGGGTCTTGATCTCGGCCGTGTCCTCGGGCCCGGTGGCATATTCGAGCCGGCTCACCGCGAAGCCGCCGTCCGGGGTCGCGGCGATGGCAAATTGATAGCCCGCATTGAGCGCCAGCAGGAAGCTGCTCCCGATCGTCATTCCGTCGGCGCCGAACAGCTGACCCTTGACCATGCCGTTCTGGCCCTGCCAGGCGACGAGATAGCCGCCGGTGCTGAGCTGGACCGCGCTCGAGTTGATCGGCAGGCTGTTCTCGGACACGTCGAGCAGGGTCTCCGGGCCGACCGGATTGCCGGCCGAATCCCAGGCCTGGACCCGGAGGCTCTGGGTGAGGTCCGGCTCGTAGGGAGCCGAGCGGGCGGTCAGGAAGCCGCCGTTGGCGAGCGGGGTCACGCTGAAATCGAACCAGTTCCTGTCGTCGAGGACGATGTCGCCGGAGGTGGGGGTTCCGTCGGCGTCGAAGAAGCGCACCCGGGTCTCGGTCCCCTCGGGGCCGACCTCATTCTGGGTGAACAGAACGGCGAACCCGCCGTTCGAGAGCGCGATCGGGGTCCCGTTCACCTCGATTCCGCTCTGGTCGTCATTGACCCGGAATTCCAGGCCCATGCTGTACCTCTTCTCGAGCGCGACGTCGGAGATGGCGACGGTCAGCACCTCGGTATAATTGAGGCCGTTCATGTCGGTCGCCCGGACCGTGATCTCCATCGTGGGATCGGTCTCGAAATCGAGCAGGCTGTTGTCGGCGACGACGAGCCGGTCGCCCTCGATCCGGAAAGCCCCGCCGGCATCGTCGAGAAGCTCGTAGGTGAAAGTGGTGTTGAGCGCTCCGGTCGCGGAAAGGGTGGCGACCGCGATATTGCCGATCGCCGTCTCGCTGACCGCGGCCGGCGACAGGGCGATGTCGGTCGGGGCGGCGGGGGCGAGCGTCAGGATCTGGCTCCTGACGGCGAAGCCGGAGGTGTCGGCACCGGTTCCGCTCCCGTCGGTCCAGGTGACGATGATGTCGCCCGACGGCATCGCCGCAACCTTGGGGCTGAGCTGATCGCCGTTGACGACGCTGCTCACCACGAACTCGACCCCGACCCGGGCGCCCGCGGAATCGAAGATCTGGCCGAAGACGTCGGCCGCCGTCGACCCTTCCGCTTCGGGGCCCTGCCAGGTGATGATGAAGCCGCCCCCGGGGAGCGAGACGGCGTCGGAGACGGCCTGGTTGCCCGGAAGGCTGGCGTGGACGACGAACTCGCTTCCCACCTTGGCGCCGTTCAGGTCGAAACGCTGCGCCCTGACGTCGGTCCCCAGCCCGAAGTCGCTGTTCAATTGCGTCCAGGTGACCACGAAGCCGTCGGCCAGCGCGGCGATAGTGCCCCGGCCGAAGCCGGGGCCGTTGGCCGCGTTCACCTGGATCTCGGCGCCGACCTTGGCCCCGGTCGAATCGAACAATTGGACCATCGTGCTGTTGCCCGCGCTGATCCAGGACACAGCGAGCCCGCCGGAGGGGAGGCCGATCACGCTCGAGCTGTTCTGGGCGCCGGCCGTGGTCGTATTGACCGAAATCTCGCCGCCGACCTTGGCGCCGGCGGAATCGAACAGCTGGGCCTTGATCCCGAAGCCGCTGGTATCGTTGCCGACGGCGCTGGCATCGCTCCAGCTGACCGCGAAGCCGCCGCCCGCGAGCGCGGTGACCTGCTGGGTGCTCTGGTTGCCGGAGGTCACGGTGTTGATGAGGAACTCGCTTCCGACCGGAGTCCCGTCCGCCTCGAACATCTGGCCCCTCACCGCGAACGACGAAGTGTCGCCGCCGGTGGCGCTCGGATCGCTCCAGGTGACGACGAATCGGCCGGAGGGGAGCGCGGCGATGGTCGCGACGACCTGGCCGCCGGCAATCGTGGTGTTGACGAGGAACTCGCCGCCGACCTTGTTGCCGTCGGCATCGAAGCGCTGGCCTTTGATCCCTGAGCCGCTGGAATCGCCGCCCACCAGGCTGCTGTCGCCCCACACGATCACATAGCCGCCGCCCGCAAGCACAGCCACGTCCGGCTGGATCTGGTCCGATGTCGTCTGGGTGTTGACGAGCGTGTCCGCGCCCTTGCGGCGATAAAGCTGTGCCATCTTTGGAAAATTCCCCTCGGGCGCGCCCAGAGCGGCGCGCTACCCGGCTAAGTTATTGACATACATCCATTACGGACGCAAGTTGATCAGTCGGGAAACAGCTCTTCCTCGGGATAGAACAGGCCTGCGCCGGCCACCGCCTGCGCCGCCAGCCCCGCCGCTTCGGGCACGACATGGTCGAGATAATATAGGCAGGCGGCGCGTTTCACCGTCGCGAACCGGCGATTCGCGGCGACTCCAGGCCCGTCCAGCGCGAGCAATTGGCGCCGCATCAGCCATCCGCACACGAGCGTGGAGAGCAGGGTCAGGAACGGATAGGACCCCGCGAGCCGGTCCTCCATCCCCATCCCCGACAATCGCTCCACACAGCCTTCCGCAACATCCGCCAGCGCCGCCAGCGGCCCTTCCGACTCGCCGCGTATCTCCTTCAGCAGCCGCCTCAGGGTCTCGCCGCCCTCGAGGCCGAGCTTGCGCCCGACCAGATCGGCCGCCTGGATCCCGTTCGTCCCCTCGTAGATCGGAGCGATCCTGATGTCCCGGTAATGCTGCGCCGCCCCGGTCTCCTCGACGAAGCCCATCCCGCCATGGACCTGCACCCCGAGGCTCGCCACCTCGCAGCCGATGTCGGTGCCATAGGCCTTGACCAGCGGAGTCAGCAGGTCCGCCCTCGCCTGCGCCGCCTTGTCGCCCAGCGTCCCCCGGTCCGTCTGCCCCGCCGCATAATAACAGAGCGCCCGCGCCGCCTGGGTCAGCGACGTCATCCGGAGCAGCATCCGCCGGACGTCGGGATGGTCGGCGATCGCCGCCGGCCGCCCGTCCCTTACCCCCTGGACGCGCTGGCGGGCATAAGCGACCGCCGCCTGGGTCGCCCGCTCGCCGATCGACACGCCCTGCAGGCCGACGTTGAGGCGGGCATTGTTCATCATCGTGAACATCGCCCGCATCCCGGCCATCTCGTCGCCGATCAGCCAGCCGCGGCAGTCGCCCTCGTCGCCGAATGCCATCACGCAGGTCGGCGAGGCGTGGATCCCGAGCTTGTGCTCGATCGAGACGCAGCGGACGTCGTTCGCTTTTCCGTCGGGCAGGATCTTGGGCACCAGGAAAAGCGAGATCCCCTTCGTTCCCGGCGGCGCCCCGGGGGTCCGCGCCAGCACGAGATGGACGATATTGCCGGCGAGGTCGTGGTCGCCGAAGGTGATGAAGATCTTCTGCCCGTTGACCCGCCAGCTGCCGTCGCCGGCCGGCTCGGCTTTGGTCTTGAGCGCTCCGACGTCAGAGCCGGCCTGCGGCTCGGTGAGGTTCATCGTCCCGGTCCATTCGCCCGTCACCAGCCTGGGCAGCCACTGCGCCTGCAGCTCGGGCGAGCCGTGGTGCCGGAGCGCCTCGACCGCGCCCGCGCTCAGCATCGTCACCAGCGAGAAGGCCATGTTGGCCGAGCCCAGATCCTCCATGACGACGGTGGCGAGGACGAGCGGAAGCCCCTGCCCGCCCCGGTCCACAGGCCCGGCCAGGGTCCCCCAGCCGCCCTCGACATAGGCCTGGTAGGCCTCGCGGAAGCCCGGCGGCAGGGTCACCCCCTGCGCCGACCATTTCGCCCCGATCTCGTCCCCGACCCGGTTGAGGGGCGCGAACTCGCCCGCGGCGAAGGCCCCCGCCCCCTCCAATATGGCGTCGACCACGTCGGCGCTCGCCTCGGCGAATTGATTGTGGCCGGCGAGCTCGCCCATCGCGACGATATGCTCGAGCACGAAGCGCTGGTCGGCGACGGGAGGCGTATAGGTCATCGAAGCTCCTCGCGGGCCGTTGCGCTGCTGGAACGGGCGCTATAGCGCGGCCCGGTGAAGGCGCAAAACACCCGTGTCCTGCCCTGCGACGGCGACGCCCTCGCCGAAGCCGCGCGCCTGATCCGCGCCGGCCAGCCGGTGGCGGTCCCGACCGAGACCGTCTACGGCCTCGCCGCCGACGCGACCGATGCGGAGGCCGTCGCCCGGATCTACGCCGCCAAGGGCCGGCCTTCGTTCAACCCGCTCATCGTCCATGTGGAGGACCTCGCCGGGGCGGAGCGGCTTGCCGCCTTTTCGAACGCGGCGCGGGCGCTCGCCGAGGTTTTCTGGCCCGGGGCGCTCACCCTCGTCGTGCCGGTGCGCGGGGACAGCGGGCTGGCCGCCGCGGTCACCGCCGGCCTGCCGACGGTGGCGCTGCGCTGCCCCGCCCATCCGGCGATGCAGGCGCTTCTGGCCGAGGTCGGCCGACCCCTCGCCGCCCCGTCGGCCAATGCCAGCGGCGCCATCAGCCCGACCCGCGCCGGGCACGTCCTCGCCAGCCTCGGCGGCCGGATCGCTCTGATCCTCGATGGCGGCCCGACGCAGCGCGGGCTGGAATCGACCATCGTCGCGGTGGAGGAAAGCGGAGTGCGCCTGCTTCGGCCGGGTCCGATCTCGATGGAGGAGATCGAAGCCGCGCTCCCCCCTTCCTGGAAGGGAGGGGCCGGGAGTGGGTCCGCCGAAGGCGGCCGAACCCCGGAGCCGGATTCCCGGGAGGGGAGGGTCGAAGCGCCGGGCCAGCTCGCCAGCCATTACGCCCCGGCCAAGCCGCTCCGCCTCGACGCCGCTTCCGCCCATGACGACGAATGGCTGATAGGCTTCGGCGAAGTGGTCGGCGACGACACGCTCAGCGCGTCCGCCGACCTCGACGAAGCCGCCGCCCGCCTGTTCGAAGCGCTCCACCGCGCCGACTCCCAGCCCCGCCCCCGGATCGCCGTCGCGCCCATCCCACAGGACGGCATCGGCCTCGCCATCAACGACCGGCTCCGCCGCGCCGCCGCTCCGAGGCACGAGGGCTGATGCCCATCGCCCTGCAAGCCGGCCTCTGGGGCCTTCTCAGCGGCTCCGCTCTGGTCATCGGAGCGCTTCTCGGCTGGTTCGTGCCGATGCCGCGCCGACTCGTCGCCGGAATCATGGCGTTCGGGGCGGGGGTGCTCATCTCGGCCTTGTCGTTCGACCTTATGGACGAAGCGTGGAGCCGGGGCGGAATCTGGCCGGTCGGCGCCGGTTTCTTCGGCGGCGCCGCCTTCTTCACTTTGTGCAACCAGTTGCTCGCCTTGTGGGGAGCCCGTCACCGCAAGCGCAGCGATCCGAAGCTGCGAGCCACTCACAAGCAGAACAACGGCGCAGCCCTCGCGCTCGGCGCACTGATCGACGGAGTTCCGGAATCGATCGTCATCGGAGTCAGCCTGCTCGAGGGCGGGGTGATCGGTTTCGTCGCGGTCGTCGCCGTCTTCCTCTCCAACCTGCCCGAGGGCCTCGCCAGCGCGGCCGGAATGAAGACGGAGGGCAAGAGCGGCGCCTTCGTCTTCCTCCTCTGGACCGCCATAGCACTTGCCGCCGGCGCGGCCGCGCTCGGCGGCTACCTCGCCTTCGACGGCGCCGATCCGGCCGCGGTTGCGGCCGTCCAGGCCATCGCCGCAGGCGCAATCCTGGCGATGATCGTCGACACGATGGTGCCCGAAGCGTTCGAAGGCACTCAGGATTATGCTGGCCTGATCGCCGTCAGCGGCTTCCTCGCCGCCTTCCTGCTTTCGAAGCTCGGCGGCTGAACAAATCTTTTGGAAACGCTGGAGTGTTTAGGTCTGCGGCGGGACTGACCTAAGTTGGTTGATAAGAAGGCGACCTAGGAAAGTTATCATTGTCGAGAGGTCCGGCTCACCGGTCTGCTCGAATTTCACATCGGCAACTTTGAGCGCCGTTTGATATTCGTCGCGATCGTTCATAATCTGATCGATGACTGTAGGGGCACCGGGAAGAACGAAGCCGAATTTGAGACAAATGCAGGCGTAGCAGAAGGCGCGAGCGGACCTGCCGTTTCCATTCTTAAACGGGTGTACCCAATTGAGCATCCAGAGAGAAAATGCGGCTACCTCGATAGACCCTGCGTTGGGCCACAGGGTGCCTAGGCGCTGAAAAAAATCGACCATCCAGTTTGGTACTTGGTCAGCGGGCGGAGGCGTGTGCACTAGCGTGCCATCACGCTTTCTGATGTAAACTGGTCCGCTGCGATATTGGCCCGGTTTCGCCAGCAGGAAAAGGGTGCCCGTTCTATGAATTTCCTTGAGCGCATCTTCATCCGGGAAAATGGGGCAATCATCTGCCTGTGGACCGGCATGGTGAAGAAGGAAGCGAACCAGTGCCTCAATCACGTTCACTTGGTTCGAATAATTTAGAACCTCAATCTCGTGAGCCACGTTGCCGTCAATAAGGTCCCAAGCGCTATCTAGCATCCCACGGCTCCTCAACAAAAAGCCCGGCACATGGCCGGGCTTCTGTTAGTCGATGGAGCGTCTTTAGTGAGCGCTTCCCTCCAATTCGTCAAGGAGGGTTTCGACCTTTTCCTTGGTAAGCGTGGACTCATGACCCCTAAGGCCCATGACCATGCTCACCCGTTGCGCACGGCGCTCCGCCGGTGTCATTTTGTGTGCGCGTGCACGCGCTACGAGCTCGTCCATTTTTGCCGGTTGGCCCATACGGGACTCCTTTGCTTCCCCTTTGCGCCGCAAGAATTGATGTCGGATTAACGTCAATGACCGGCTGCTGGTTTCTGGAGTCCCGTCAGCCGGTGCGATTCGTGCGGTGCTTCGCGAGCCTAACACAGCTTCGGATGCGTAAGAATCCCTGTTTTTCGCAAATAGAGCCGAAACCGGATTAATTTCGACGAACGGTTTGCAAGGCACAAAATTGCCAAAAAAAGGGGCGGCCGAAGCCGCCCCTTTCCGTTTCAGGAGCGTGACCCCCTAAGCTTACTTGGCTTTCTTGCCGCGGGCCTTCTCGGCCTTCTCGCGCGCTTTGCGCTGCTTGTCGGTCTCGGCCATCATGCTGACCCGGGCCGGCGTGTAGCTGGCGGCGATGACCGCGGCGCCGTTGTCGGCCATGGTCACCGGGATCGCCTCGAGGGTGCGGGCCGTGAACTCGCGGCCTTCCTCGATCTTCGCGCTCTTGCCCTTGACCATCATCCCGCCGACGAGACCGGCGGCGACCATGGCGCCGACGGCGGCGCCGCCGCGGCCTTCGCCGGCCTGGTGATGGCGGCCCTCGATCGGGATCTGCATGCCGTTATGGTCGATGTAGCGGAACGTGAAGTCCATCTTGCCCGACTTGCCGAACCCGCCCTTGCCGGTGCGGCGCGTGATCTGGGCGACGGCGCGGGTGCCGCGCGGGATGACGACCATGTCGTTCGCCTTGACGTCCTGGGCCACGGTCAGCGAGAATTTCTCGCCGAGCCGGTGCGACTTGCTGCTGACCGTCTCGTTCATGGTCAGAACGACTTCGCTGTTGGCCGGAAGCACGACCTCGGTCGCCATCGGCGCCATGGCCTGAGTCTCGACGACGGCGGGCTGGGCCGCCGGGACGTCCTGGGCGAAGGCCGCCGAAGGAACAAGCAATAGCGCAGCGCCGGCGAGCAGCGCCGAATGTATCGATTTCATTGAAAACCCCCCAAAAGAGTCGTCCTTACGCGACTCGCGGGCAATAAGTTGGACGACTTGCCGTTCGCTGGCAAGTGACGAGCGAACCAAGCCTTTATAATTTCGGGACAATAGCCAAAAGTGTGGCTTATTTCGGATACGTTATTGTTAAAACCGATGAGATATTACTGAGTTCTACGCGGTTTTGCTGAAGAGATTCGCGGATGCGCGTTGGACCGTCAACGACGAATCGCCTTTTCCGATCAATCGCCAGGCTCGCATCCCCGGCTTTGCGGGCGCTTCCAGCAGCGCAGCGCCTGCTCGATGGCGGCGGGTTCGGGAGGGCCGCCCTCCTGGAAGGCGTATTGGAAGACGAAGCTGCGCGGCGGCAGGTCCGCTTCGCGGTAGATCAGCGGCTCGGTCGCGCCTTCCCCGTTCTGGACGATCAGCTCGCCGAACCGCGCGAGGTCGGCGGGCCGAAGCACCCCGGCAAGGCAAAGCCGCCGGGCGGCGGCGGCGAAGCGTTCCCGGGTCTGCGCCGCGAGGCGCTCCAGATGCCGGGGAGTCAGCCGGTAACCGGCCTGAGCGAAGCTGCCGTCGGTCCTGGCGCCGACCGAGATCGTGCAGCCGCCGCCCGGCTGGGACGCCAGCAGGAGCAGCCCGGCCAGCAGCGCCGCCATCTCAGGCCGCCGCTTCGCTCTTCACCCGGTGGGCAAAGCTCTTGCGGAGCTTCTTCAGCTTGGGCGGGATGATTGCGAGGCAATAGGGATTGCGCTGGCCTTCGCCGGCCCAATAATCCTGGTGATAATCCTCCGCCGGCCACCAGTCGGAGGCCGGCTCGACCGTGGTGACGATCGGCTCCGGCCAGTCCGACCGCGCCCGCTCGATGGCGCGGTGCACGGCCTCCTCCTGCTCGGGCGTGAGCGGGAAGACGGCGGAGCGATATTGGGTGCCGACGTCATTGCCCTGGCGGTTGAGCTGGGTCGGGTCGTGGGTGGCGAAGAACAGGTCGAGTATCTCGTCATAGGAGATCGCGTCCGGATCGTAGGTCACCCGGATCGCCTCGGCATGGCCGGTGCCGCCGCCGCACACCGCCTTGTAGCTCGGGTTCGGGACGCTGCCGCCGATATAGCCGCTCTCGACCCTGGTGACCCCGATCACGTCGTTGAACACCGCCTCGGTGCACCAGAAGCACCCGCCCGCCAGGATCGCCTGCTCTTGCGCCATTCGTCTTCTCCTTTGCGTCGAGATAGGTCGCATTCCGGCTGCGGCAAGACGGATCCGAACTTTGCCTTTCGGCGAATCCTCTCTAACCGGCAGGAATGCGCTTCACACCGCTTCCCTGGGCTTTCCTGCTGATCCTGGCGGCGGCCCCGGGCCTGGCCGCGGACACGCTGCGCCCGGACCAGCTGCGCTCGGCCATGGGCCTGAAGCTCGGTGCCTGGCACTCGACCTTCACCGTCTCGGAGCTGGAGATCGGGCCCACTCCGGGCGCGGACCCCGCGGAATCGCGGCGGGCCGAGGCCGCACTTCGCCCGAAAGTGGGCGAGTCCAAGTCGTTCGACGAGTGCCTGTGGAACTCTCCGGAATTGATGTTCATCCCCGGGATGCGAGTCGCCGGCGGCTGCGACTTCAGCCGGGTCGAGGCTCGCGGCGGGCGCTTCGCCGTGACCGGTATCTGCTCGCGCCCGCGGGCCGGCGTACGGGTGGAGACCTTGGTCGAGGGGAGTTACACGCCTGCGGCGATGACCAGCCGCTTCGAGATAGTCACGACGACCGGCCAGATGCGGATCCGGATGAAAGCCGATGCGCAGAGTCGGTTCGCCGGCCCATGCCCGCTACCGCCGGTCATCATGGCGCCCCCGCCGCCCAAGGGTTAGCGGCGCCGGCCCCGCCTGTCGAATTCGTTTCGGAGCGTGTAGGCAAGGCCGATGTCCCGGCCCGCCTTCGCCCTCCCGCTCGCCCTCCTCCTCCCGTTGGCGGCCGCGGCGCCCGCGGCGGTAGGCGCCTCGCTGGAGGATTTCTCCCGCGCCGTCGGGATGAAGAAAGGGCTCTGGCACACGCGGGTCACCGTGACGGCGGCCGAGATCAGGCCATCGCCTACGGCGGACCCGGCCCATCTCGCGGAGGTCCGGGCGCAGATCGAGGCGAAGATCGGCGTGGCCGAAGAGAAAGACGAATGCCTGCCCGCCGCTTCGCCAGGAGGCCCGCGCCTGCCGGGCATCCTTCTCGAACCGGACTGTTCGTACAGCCGTCTGCGGGCGGCCGGCGGCCGCTGGTCCCTGAATTGCGCCGTCGCCACGGACGACGAGATGGCGAGCATGGACTCCGAAGGGACGTATTCGCGCAAGGCGGTGACGGGCAGACATGAAGGCGACATCACCCGCAAGGGCGTCGTCCTTCACCTGAAAGCCGAGACGGAAAGCCGCTGGGTCGGCAAGTGCAATCCTCCCAAGACGATCGACGTGACCGCGGACGGCGATTAGCGCCGCCGCTCAGCCGGTCGCCGCGAAGATGATTGGGAAGCGGGCCCAGGAGACTCGCGTGGTGGTCGAATCGCTGACCGGCGGCGCTCGGGGATCGGGCGCGACTCCCGCGCTGAACAGCGCGCGCACGATGGCCGCGACGGTGCCGACATGATGGGTCGCGGGGTCTATGCCGGGTTTCGGGACGGCGCCCGTGGCGAGTTGAAGGCCGAGGCAGACATGCGCGCCCATGCCCATCGACAGGCCGAACGGGCTGGCGCCGGGGGGCGTGCGCCGGTGCGGGTCGAAGCTCCGGGCATCGTCCCCGAACGCGGCCGGGTCGCGATTCGCCTCGACCAGGTTGAGGAGCAGGACGTCGTCCTCGTCGAGCTCGCCGAGCGGCTCGACCCGCATCGGGCAATCGGGCCTGCGCTTGGCGATCGGGCTGGAGGGATAGAGCCGAAGCGCCTCGTGGACGCAGCGCTGGATGAACAAAGGATCATGGTCGACGAGGGCCCGATCCTCCGGATGCCTCTCGAGCCATCCGAACAGCTCGGCCATGACATGGGCGAGCGCGTGCACCGAGGTATGGGCGCCGGCGAGGAGGAAGAAGATGCTCTCCTGGAGCAGGTCGGCGCGGCTCATGCCGAGCTTCTCCTGCGCCTGGACGAGAACGGTGAGCACGTCCCTGGGAAGCGCCGATTCGGGAGCCTCGCCGCGGCGCACGGAATCGACGATCGCCTCGCGCCGGTCGGCCGACGGAGTCAGATAATTCCGCTCGAAATCGGCGATGCCCTGGCCCAGCTCGGCCTTGAGGCTGCCGATGTCGGCGAGCGTCGACTGGTCGAGCACCGGAGCGAGGGCGAAGATCTTGAGCAGCCGAAGCAAATCCTCGGTCGCCTCCGGCGTTCGGCCCGGGCGGTCGATGCCGGCGAAATCGGCGGTGAGGTCCAGCATCAGCCGGTAGCCGAGATCGATCAGATCGGCCGAGCCGGCGCGGACATAGGGGGCCAGGGTCGTCGCCAGCTCCGGCCGAAGCACCTCGCGCTCATAATATTGGAAGAAATCCTTGCGGAAGACCTTCAATTCTTCGGAACGGCGGGCGCGATGCTCGGCGCCGTGGAGGTTGATCACCGCCCGGCCGAGCAATTTCCCCGCCTGATCGTAGAGCGCCTGGCGCATATCCGGCCGGCGAAGCACGGCCGAGGCGAGCGCGAACGAGCGCACTTCATGCATCTTCATCCTGCCTCCCCATCGGCGGATTTGGTGTACGCCCACGTACTAAGCCGGTTGGATAGCAGGCTTTTTCCTGCAGATCAGCCGCTTGATCAGCCCCTCGGCGCGTTCGGCAGAGACTGTCCCAATTCGGGCAAGTCGGCCCACGGATCTGAACGCTGCCGGCGGATCAGGCCGGGCACGGTCTCGACATTATAGTCGCACGGGTCGAGCCCCGCTTTCACTTGCTCCCACCGCAGCGGCATCGCCACCGGAGCGCCCGTGCGCGAGCGGGTCGAATAAGGCGCGACCGCGGTCGAGGTGGGATCGTTCCTGAGATAGTCGATGAAGATCCGGCCGACCCGATCCGCCCTGCTCGCCTTGGTGAGATATTTGTCCGGCGAGTCGGCGGCCATCTCGGCCGACACCCCCTTGGCGAAGCTCTTCACTTCCTTCCACGGCGCCGTCGCCTCTACGGGCACGACGACGTGCAGCCCCTTGCCGCCGGTCGTCTTGACGAAGCTCGTCAGCCCGAGCGCCTTCAGCCGTCCGCGCACCTCCCGCGCCGCCTCGATCACCGCCTCGAAGCCCAGTCCCTCGGCCGGATCGAGGTCGAAGACGATCCGGTCGGCGCGGTCGGGCGCCTCCACCTTCACCCCCCAGGGATGGATTTCGAGCACCCCCATCTGGACCATCGCGACCAGCCCGGCGACGTCGGAGATGTAGAGATAGGGCTCGTCGAAGCCGGGGATGGTCACCTCGTGCAATTGCTCCGGAACGCCCGAGCCGGCGTGGCGCTGGTAGAAGCATTTCGTCTCCTGCCCCATCGGGCAGCGCACCATCGTCACCGGCCGGAAGGCGACATGGGGCAGCATCCGGTCGGCGACGGCGACATAATAATCGGCGAGCTGGCCCTTGGTGATGCCCTGCTCGGGATAGAGTATCTTGTCGGGGTTGCTCAGCCTCACCCCCTCGACGATCCGCTCCGGCGTCATGACGCCGACTTGAGCTCGGCCGCCGGGGGCCGGAGCTGGTCCATCCGGCATTGCTTCGGCGCCTTGTCCGGCCGCCAGCGCAGGAATTTGGTGCCGTGGCGGAAGCGGCGGCCGGTGACATGGTCGTAGCGCACCTCGGCGACCAGCTCGGGCCGGAGCGGCCGCCATTCGCCGGTCCGCTCGGTCGACCAGCGGCTCGGCCCGCCCGGGGCATCGCCGGTGAAGCCGGGCGCCTCGATGAGCGCCTCCAGCCGCTTGGTCAGGGCCGAACGCTCCCCGGCGGGGAGGGCGGAGGTGAAGCCGACATGGTGGAGCAGGCCCTCCTCGTCGTAGAGGCCGAGCAGGAGCGAGGCGACCTCTTTGCTGCCCGTCCCGTAGCGGAAGCCGCCGACGACGCAGTCGGCGGTCCGCATCGCCTTGATCTTGAGCATCGCCCGCTCGCCCGGCTCGTATTTACCGTCCCGACGCTTGGCGACGACTCCGTCCAGCGCGGCTCCGACCTGGTCGAGCCAGCCCCGGGCCACATCCAGCTCGGTGGTGCAGGGCGAAAGCAGGAGATCTTCATGCCGCTCGGCCGCGTAGATGATCTCCAGCATCCGCCGCCGCAATTCGAGCGGAGCGTCGAGATAGCTCGTCTCCTTGGAGAAAAGCAGGTCGAACAGCATCAATTGCGCCGGGGTCTCCCGGGCCAGCCGGTTGACCCGGCTCTCCGCCGGGTGGAGCCGGAGCTGGAGGGCGTCGAAGGACAGTGCCCCGTCGACCGGGATGATCAGCTCGCCGTCGACGACGAAGCGGTCCGCCTCCATCGCCAGCACCGTCTCGATCACTTCCGGAAAGTAGCGCCCGAGCGGCTTTCCCGACTTGGACATCAGCGCGACTTCGGGCCCGTCGCGGAAGACGAGGCAGCGGAAGCCGTCCCATTTGGGCTCATATTGCCACCCCTCGCCCTCCGGCAAGGCGTCGACCAGCTTCGCCTCCATCGGCGCAAGCCCGGGCTTCACTTCAAGGCGATCGAACTCGGCCATTTTCGCGGGGCAAGACGCTTCCACGGCCTGCCGGGTTCCCGGCACGCTTCGCCGACGCCGTTACGTCCCGGTAACCAACCGGGGCCGTAATGTTGCGATGAGTCGCGGCAGCGACGGGACGAAGCGGCTGCACTTCACTGGAACTTAAGGACAATTGCTATAACTAAGAGTCCAGAGCTGAGGGGAAAATCTTGATCTACTCGCGCAGGCAATTGCTTGGGGCCGGGCTTTCGGCCGGTTTTCTCGCCACGGCGGCCCAGGGCCAGACCCTGGCCGAGATCGTCGCCGGGCTCAAGGATCCGGCGCCGAGGCCGCTGCCCGTCCAGCCGATTTCGCGTGCCGTCGTCCCGGCCCAGCCGCGGGTCTTCGTCGACGGAGCGATCGATCCCCGCCTGCTCGCCCGCGCCCGCGCCTCGTTCGAGCGCCACCGGCCGCAGCTTCGCAACACCGACGTCGTCGGCATCGCCGATTTCAGCCGGCCCTCGCACGACCATCGCTTCTTCCTGCTCGATACCGCCTCGGGCCGGGTCAGCAACCATCTCGTCGCCCACGGCCGCGGCTCCGATCCCGCCCATAGCGGCGAGCTCCAGCGCTTCTCCAACGCCTTCGGCTCGGAAGCCTCGTCGCAGGGCGGCTACCGCACCGGCGACTATTATCACGGCAAGTACGGCCGCTCGCTTCGCCTCTCCGGCCTCGACTGGAGCAACAGCAACGCCGAAGGCCGAGCCATCGTCGTCCACTCGGCCTGGTATGCCGAGCCCGAGCAGCTTGCCGCCCACGGCAAGCTCGGCCGCTCCGAAGGCTGCTTCGCCCTCCCCTACAACAGCCTCCAGCAGGTCCTCGCCCGCCTCGGCCCCGGCCGCTTCCTCTACGCGGACAAGCTGGCTTAGGCTCCCCGAAACTACGTAATTTCTGCAGATCGCCGGGACTCCGTCGCCGTGACAGTTTCTGTCGCGTCGAAACTAAGGGGGACAGGCAATGCGGAAACTCGGATTCTTGGCGCTGGCCGGCGCGCTTCTCGCCAGCGAGGCGGCGGCCTGCGACCCTCCGGAAGCGGCGACCCCGGCGCGGGCGAAAGCCAATCTGGCTAGCCTGTTCATTGACAAGGACTACCCCGTCGCCGCTTTGGCCGCGCGCGAGCAGGGCGACGTCGGGTTCGCTCTGGACGTGGGGCCGGACGGTCGCGTTGCCGGCTGCACGGTCACCCGCTCAAGCGGCTCGACCGCCCTCGACGGCACGACCTGCGAACTGATGAGCTCGCGGGCCAGCTTCACCCCCGCGCGCGATGCCGCCGGAGCGCCGGTCGCGGACCACGTCCGCGGCAAGATCAGCTGGAGGTTGCCGCCGGCCCCTCCTCCGGCCAGCTGAGCTTCATTCCTCCCCTGCATTTGCAGGGGAGGGGGACCATGCGAAGCATGGTGGAGGGGCCTTACGAACTCCGAAGAGCCCGTCCACCGCGCTGCGCGCGGTCCCCCTCCCCGACAAACGTCGGGGAGGATTTCAAGCCTCGCTCACTCGTCCCCCCTCGACCCGGATCAGCCGGTCGCACGCCGCCAGCGTCGTCGCCCGGTGCGCCACCGTGACCAGGGTCAGATCCCCCCTCAGCCCCTGCAGCGCGGCAAGCACCGCCCGCTCCGTGCCCTCGTCGAGCGCGCTCGTCGCCTCGTCGAGGATGAGCAGCCGCGGCCGGCGGTAGAGGGCGCGGGCGAGGCCGATGCGCTGGCGCTGGCCTCCGGAGAGGCGAACGCCGCGCTCGCCGACATAGGTGTCGAGCCCCTCGGGCAGTCCGGCGAGGAAGGTCTCCAGCTGCGCCGCCCGCACCGCGGTGGCGAGCAGCTCGGGGTCCATCCCCTCCGGCCGGCGCGGGAAGGCGATGTTGGCGGCGATCGTGTCGTCGGCGAGGTAGATGGCCTGGGGGACATGGGCGAGGCCGGCCTGCCAGGCGGGGCGGCTCGCCGCGTCGAGCGGCCGGCCGTCGACCAGGATCGCGCCTTCGTCCGGCTCGAGCAGGCCCATCAGCAGGTCGAGCAGGGTCGATTTGCCGCCGCCGGTCGCTCCGGCGATCCCGACATGCTCGCCTGGCCGGATGCGGAAGCTCACGTCCTCGAGGCCGAAGCGGCCTTCGGGATAATGGAAGCCGACCCGCTCGAAGGCCAGCTCGCGCTCGAAGGCCAGCGGCGGCGCTTCCGGCTGCGGCTCGGGGATGGGCGCCTCCATCATCCCGATCACGTCGCGGAAGGCGTGGATGTTGCCGCTCGCCAGGCTCCATCCGTAATAGGCCTGCTGGAGCAAAGGCAGGAGCCGCTGGGCGCCCAGCGCCAAAGCGCCGAGCACCGGGATCGCCTTGACCACTCCGCCCGGCTCCAGGCTCATCGCCAGCGTCACCAGCGCGATCGCGACCAGGCCGGCCGCCTCGACGACGTAGCGGGGAGCGCCGGCGACGAACTGGGTCGCCGCCTGGGCCCGGCGGTAGCGGCTGTCGAGCTCGCGGAACTTGGCCTCGAACAGCGGCTCCGAACGGTCGAGGATGATGTCCCTTATCCCGCCCAGCCCCTCCTGGACGGTGCGGGTGCGCTCGACCATCGTCCCGGCCAGCGCCTCGCTGTTGCGCCTCAGCCGGGGCCGGACGAGCAGGCTGACCCCGACATAGACGAGCGCCACCGAGAAAGCGGCGAGCCCGGCGGCGCGGGCGTCGATCCGGAGCAGAAGGGCGAAGACGCAGAGCGCGATGAAGGCCCCGATAATCCCCTGCATCGCCGGCTGGAGAAGGCCGAACACCACGCCTTGCACCTTCTCGACCGCGGCTAGCGTCTGGCTGGAGTTGCGCCGCACCTGCTCGGCATAAGGCTGGCGCAGCATCCGCCCGAAGACGGCGGCGGCCATGTCGTGGCCGGTCGCCATGACGAAGCGCTGGCTCCCCCAGGTCAGGGCAAGCCTGACCGCCGCCGAGCCCAGGGCCGCGGCGATGAGCAGGAGCGCCGCGCCGACCACCGGCGAGCCGCCGATCGAGTCGAGGAAGCCGAGCAGGCGCGGCGGGATGAGCGCGCTCTGCGGATCGGCGACCAGGGCGAGGAAGGGCAAAGCCGCCCCGATCGTCACCATCTCCGCCGCCGCTCCGAGCAGCATCAGCCCCAAGGTCAGGACGAACTGCCGCCGCCGAGCGGGCGAAAGCATCCGGAAAAGGGCGGAGAAGGCGTTCATGTGAGCCGCTTGGTAAGGGGAACGGGTGAGGAATGCACCCTCCACCGTCATTCCGGCGAAAGCCGGAATCCATGAACACCGCCGGGCGAAACCTCTATCCGGCAATGTTCATGGATGCCGGGTCAAGCCCGGCATGACGGCTTAGCTCCTGAAGCGGCCTACCGGTCCGACGAAGCCAGCGCCGTCCCGCCGCGGCGGTCGCTGAGCGCGGTCAGCACCTTGCCGTCGCGGCCGTACATGTCGGCATAGCTCATCGGCGGGCCGTCGCTGGTCGCGGCGACGGTGAAATAGACGATGTAGACCGGCACCGGCGCGGCGAGATTGGCCTGGGTCGCCTTGCCCGAGGCGAGAGTCTGGTCGATCTTGCCCCGGTTCCACTCCGTGCCGTCGAGCAGGGTCTGGGCGAAACCGACCGCATCCTCGGTGCGGATGCAGCCGTGGCTGAACGCCCGCGCCTGGCGGTTGAACAAATTCTTGGCGTTGGTGTCGTGAAGGTAGATGGCATAGGGATTGCCCATCACCAGCTTGACCCGGCCGAGCGCGTTGCCCGGCCCCGGCGGCTGGCGCCAGCGCACGCCCTTGCCGTTGGGAACGGAGACATAGCCCTTCTTGCCGGCTACCGACCCGGCGATGCTCGCCGGCACTTCCCACCAGGGGTTGAAGATGGCGCCGGTGATCACCGCCGAGAGCTGCGGGGTCGGGGTCTTGAGCGCCCCGGCGACCGCGCGCCGGCGGTTGAGCGTCTGGCCGTTCTCGACCAGGGCCACCGTGTAGGCGGGGACGTTGACGATCACATATTTGGAGCCGAGGTCGCGGGGCAGCCAGCGCCAGCGGTCGAGGTTGATCCGGATCCGGTCGCGGGTCTTGGCGTCGGTCGAGGAATCGGCGAGCAGGACCTTCAGGGCCGCATATTGCGGATGGGTCGGAAGAAGGCCGTCCAGGGCCTCGCCGACCCCGCCCTTGACCGCCCGGTCGAGCAGGGCCTGCTGGTCGTAGACGTTCCAGCTGTCGTCCTTGACGTGCCAGTCGATCCGGCTGTCGCCGCGGACATGGCCGAACATGAGGTCGCCGGCGATCTTGAGGAAGGTCGCGGTGGCGACCGGGTCGAGCATGTCGCTTTTGGTCTCGATCGCGTCGCGGAGCGCGGCCGGATTGTAGTCGGCCGGATCGAGCCCTTCCTCGTCGGCCCGCTCGATATAGGCGAGCAGGGCCTCGGCGTCCTTGCGCGACCAGTCGGCGGCGAGCGGCGGGGCGACCGGCGGCGCCGGCGTGACGACGACCGAAGGCGCGGGCGCGCTCTGGGCGGGCGCGT
Source organism: Allosphingosinicella sp. (assembly GCA_035719905.1). Lineage (GTDB taxonomy): Bacteria > Pseudomonadota > Alphaproteobacteria > Sphingomonadales > Sphingomonadaceae > Allosphingosinicella. The sequence continues at coordinate 26,928 of DASTFN010000052.1, read as the reverse complement.
TCTGGGCGGCCGCGAGGGTTGCGGGCAGGGCGGCCCCGAGCGCGAGGAGGGCGAGAAAGCTGCGGCTGTACATGGTCTGTCCCCGTGGATGGCGGCCGCGAAAAAACTCCGCGTGGCAGTCCGTCCTTATCCTGGGATAACCTATTAAAGCCCGCTGAACGGCCCCGCAAGGGCCGGGCAAGCCGTGGAAAGAAAAGGCAAAGCGTGGGAGGAAAGGGGAAACGGCCCGGCGCATGGCCGGTTGATCCTCCCCGCCGCGAAGCGGCGGGGAGGATCAACCGAAGGGTGGTGGAGGGGTAGCTGGCTCAGCTCAAAAAGGTTCTCGCACCAGCCGCCTACGTCGGCGCCATTTACCCCTCCACCATGCTTCGCATGGTCCCCCTCCCCATCGCCAAAAGGCGATGGGGAGGATGAAGACGATCTCAGACTCGATCGCCGGCGGTGTCGCGATTGACCCAGCCGAAATAGGCGGCGACGAGGGCGAGCAGAGCGTGCAGCCAGACGTCGTTGCCGTAGATCGGGATGAACCCGAAGGTCGTCCGCGTCGGCTCGAGCAGGCCGAGGATGGTCAGAAGCCCGTAGATCACCGCGACGGCGCGGAAATAGGTGCGCGCGCCGCCATAGCTCTTGTAGGCCAATATCCCCCAGGCGCCGAAGATGATGTGGACGATGTTGTGAATCGTATTGACCGGGAACAGGCCGAGCTCATGCCCGTAGCCGTGGGTCATGGTCAGGGTCGGATCCGGCACTCCCGGCTGCAAGATGCCGGGAATGAAGCCGCCGGCGCCGATGGCGAGAAAGACGATTCCGAATATCAGCGCGAAAGTTCGCGTGTTCATGATCCAACTCCCCTGCATTTTTTGTGTTTTTACGCTTACTCCCTGACTCTTACAGTAATAACGGCTCCGTAACCAGCGGGGTTGGCTACAGTCGGTCCGCCACCGCCGCCGCGAAACGCGCTCCGGCGTCTTCGTCATAGCCCAGGTACAAATCGGGCTCGATCAGCTCGAGCTCGATCAGCGACGGCCTCCCGTCCAGCCCGCGCACCAGGTCGATCCTCGCGTAGAGCAGGGGCTCCTCCACCGCGGCGAGGATCCGCTCCGCCGCCTCATGCTCGGCGGGCTCCGGACGATAAGCGGAAATGATCCCGTCGAACTCCGGCTGCACCCGGAAGTCGCCCGGTTGCGGGATCTTCGAGATGGCGTGGCTGAACCTCCCGCCGAAGAAGATCAGCGAGACCTCCCCGCTCCGCTCGATCTCCGGCAGATAGGGCTGGACCATCGCCGCCCCTTGCGGCCCGCCTTCGAGCGTGTCGCCCGGCGACCATCGGATCGTCTGCCAGGCGCTCGACGAAACCCGCGGCTTGGCGACGAGCCGGTCGGTCCCGAAGGCGAGCGCCGCCTCGGCCAGCCGGGCCTCGTTCAGCCGGGCATGATGGCGGGTGGGAACCACCGGCGCGCCGCGCCCGGCGAGCCGCTCCAGATAGATTTTGTCCGCATTCCAGCGCAGCACCGACGCCGGGTTCTGGAGCCGCACTCCAGCCCTTTCCCAGCGGTCGACGGCCTCCGCCCATTGCCGCGGCGCGAAGGGATAGCCCCAGACGAGCAAGGGCAGGACGAGGTCGAAGCTGGCGAGGTCGGCGGCATTGGCCCAGTCGCGCGCCTCCACGTCCACCCCCGCCTCCCGAAGCGGCGCCGAATTGGACTCGAGCACGTCCGGCCAGCGCGTGAGGAAGCCCTCGCTGGCCCGGTCGGGCGTCAGGATCGCGACCCGCCCCTTCATGGCATGGTGAAGTTGATGCCCTGCGCCAGCGGCAGCTCGCGGCTGTAGTTGATAGTGTTGGTCGCCCTGCGCATGTAGGTGCGCCAGGAATCGGAGCCGCTCTCGCGGCCGCCGCCGGTCTCCTTCTCGCCCCCGAACGCGCCGCCGATCTCGGCGCCCGAGGGACCGATATTGACGTTGACGATCCCGCAGTCGGAGCCTGCGGCCGAGAGGAAGGTCTCCGCCTCGCGGATGTCGTTGGTGAAGATGGACGAGGCGAGCCCCTGCGGCGCTTCGTTGTGGGCGGCGATCGCCTCGTCGAGCGAGTGGTATCGCATGACGTAGAGGATCGGAGCGAAGGTCTCAGTCAGGGTGACCGGAGTCTGCCCCGGCATCTCGACCAGGGCCGGGCGGACGTAGAGCCCCCCGATCCGCTCGCCCCCCAGGACGGTGCCTCCCTCCGCCCGGGCCCGCTCCAGCGCCGCCTGCATCGAATCGAGCGCCGCCTCGTCGATCAGCGGCCCGACCAATATCCCGTCCTCGAGCGGATTGCCGACCGGGACGTTCGCCCAGATCTGCCGAAGCCTCGCCACCAAAAAGTCGTACACACTCTCCTGGACGAACAGGCGCCTCAGCGTCGTGCAGCGCTGGCCCGCCGTTCCGACCGCCGCGAAGGCGATCGCCCGTTCGGCCAAAGCGAGGTCGGCCGAGGGCGCGACGACCATGCCGTTATTGCCGCCGAGCTCGAGCAGGGTCCGGCCGAAGCGCTCGGCGACCCGCGGCGCGACGATCCGGCCCATCCGGGTCGAGCCGGTCGCGGAGAGGAGCGCGACCCGCGCATCGTCGACCAAAGCCTCGCCCGCCTCGCGGCCGCCCTGCACCAATTGGCTCAGATTCGCCGGCGCGTCGCCGAACCGCTCCGCCGCCCGCTCGAACAGCGCCTGCACCGCGGCCGCGGTCAGCGGGGTCTTTTCCGACGGCTTCCACACCACCGGGTCGCCGCAGACGAAGGCGAGGCACGCATTCCACGCCCATACCGCGACCGGGAAGTTGAACGCCGAGATCACCCCGACCACGCCGAGCGGATGCCAGGTCTCCATCATCCGGTGCCCGGGCCGCTCGGTGGCGATGGTGAGGCCGTAAAGCTGTCGCGACAGGCCGACGGCGAAGTCGCAAATGTCGATCATCTCCTGGACTTCGCCCAGCCCCTCCTGGAGGATCTTGCCGGCCTCGAGGCTGACCAGACGTCCCAGCGCTTCTTTCTCCTGCCGAAGCATTTCGCCGAAGAGGCGGACGAGCTCGCCGCGGCGGGGCGGCGGGACAATCCGCCAGGCGAGGAAGGCGTCGCGGGCGCGGCCGACGGCAGCGGCGACGTCGGCGGCGGAGGCGATCGGGACGGAGCCGATGACCCGGCCGTCGATCGGGGAGCGGGAGTCGAGGTCGCCCTGAGGGAGCGGAATGCCGAGGCGTTCGAAGAGGGCGCGGGTCTCGTCGGTGGAATTGAAGGTCATCTCGCAGTTCCTAACCGACCGATCCCGTCATTGCGAGGAGCGTAGCGACGAAGCAATCCAGCGCGGCGCAGATGACGACCGCAGCACTGGATTGCTTCGCTACGCTCGCAATGACGGGCTAGGCGAACAACGCCCTCGCCTTCCGCATCCGCTCGATCCCCGCCGCCAGGGTCTCCGGCTTCTTGGCGAAGCAGAGCCGCACCACGCTGCTCACCGGGTCCCCGGCATAGAAAGCCGACAGCGGAATCGCCGCCACCCCAGCCTCCCTCACCGCGCGCTCGCAGAAGGTGGCATCGTCAACGTCGATCCCGGACGCCGGCAAGTCGACCCCGACGAAATAGGTGCCCTCGGCGGGCAGGGTCGCGAACCCCGCCTCCCCCAGCCCGGAGACGAGAAAGTCCCGCGCCTCCGCGAAATCCCGCCGCATCCCGTCGAACCAGCCCCCCGCCTTGCCCAGCCCGTAGGCCACCGCCGACTGCAAATTGGGCGCGGTGGCGAAGGTGAGGAACTGGTGCGCCTTCGAGATCGGTCCCGCCAGCGCCGGTGGCGCCACCGCCCAGCCGACCTTCCAGCCGGTCAGCGAGAAGATCTTGCCGGCCGAGCCGACCTTGACCGTCCGCTCCGCCATTCCCGGAAAGCCGGCCAGCGGCAGATGCTCGCGCCCGTCGAACACGACATGCTCCCAGACCTCGTCGGTCAAAGCGATCGCATCGTTCCGGACGCAGGCCTCGGCGAGCAGCCCCAGCTCGTCCCGCCCGAACACCCGCGACGACGGATTGTGCGGGTTGTTGAAGACGACGAGCTTCGTCCTCGGCGTGAACGCTTCCGCCAGGGCCTGCTCGCTGATCCGCCAGTCGGGCGGAGCCAGTCGAACGAAGCGCGGCACCCCGCCCGAACGGAGCACCTGCGGCACATAGGCGTCGTAGAGCGGCTGGAAGAGCAGCACTTCGTCGCCCGGCGCGATCAGAGCCATCAGGGCCGCCGCCAGCGCCTCGGTCGCGCCCGAGGTGACGATGACGCAATCCGGGTCGGTCTCCATCCCCTGATGCGCCCGGTAATGATCGGCGACCGCCCGGCGAAGCGCCGGCAGGCCCGGCATCGGCGCATATTGGTTGGAGCCCGAGATCAACTCCTCGGCGGCGCGGGCGACGACGTCGTCCGGCCAGCCGAAATCCGGGAAGCCCTGGCCCAGGTTGACCGCTCCATGCTCGACCGCCAGCGCCGACATCCGAGTGAAGACATTGACCGGCATGTTGGCGAAGAGCGGGTTCATGATGCCGTCCTAATCCTCCCCATCGCAGATGGGGAGGGGGACCATGCGCAGCATGGCGGAGGGGTGATCGCCGACTCGGACCGGGGCCCGGCTCACAGCCTCATGGCGTCGCGGCCCCGCACATCCCCGCACATATCCGCACGCCGCAGCCGCGGCCGGCCGCCCGCCCCCCGCATATTGTGCCGAAACTTGGCTGTAATGCTGGTGGCGTAGCGCTGCCGCTCGGCCCTAGTCTGGGGGCAATTCGAGCAGGAGCGGGACTATGACGACAGTCACGTCTTTCGAAACGCGGCGCACGGCGCACGGCGACTCGCCGAAGCTGACCTCGTCCTTGTCGCGCGGCGCGATCGGCGCGATCCTGTTCCTGCTGGTGGCTTTCTTTCTGCTTGCCGCGGGGGCGGTATCCGGCGCGCCGCAAGGGAGCGGCGCGCCGGTCGAAACCGGGGCCTTCATCCTCGACCCGTCGATAGGCTCGGCGCAGAGCTGAGCCTCTGCTAGGAGAGGCGCGTGAAGCGCTTCTCCCTACTTTTCGCGATAACGCTCGCCGCCTGCGGCAGCGCCCCGGAGCCCGTCACCACCGGCCCGCGCCTCCTGGCCCAGCTGGCCGCCCGCTTCCGCGACTCCGACGCTCCGGGCCGCGGGGCCGACTTCAGCCCCGACGGGAATATGCTGGCGACGAGCAGCGCCTCGGGGCTGGTCGTGCTCCGGCACCTGCCCGACCTGAAGATCGTCCGTCGGCTCGACCATCCGGGCGGCGCCACCGCAATCGCCTTCGCCCCCGGCGGCGAATGGCTGGCGACCTCGGGCTATGACGGCGCGGTGCGCTTGTGGGACATCGCCGGCGGCCGCCCGCTTCGAGCGCTCGAGGGCGCCCGCGGGACAGTGTGGACTCTCGACGTCTCGCCCCGGGGCGATCGCCTCGCCGCCGCCGGGGAAGACGGCCTGGTGCGGATCTGGAACCCTGCCGACGGGCGGCTGCTCGCCCGGCTGGCCGGGCACAAGCGCAATATCTGGGAGGTCCGCTTCAGCCCCGACGGCAAGCGGCTCGCCAGCGGCAGCTTCGATGCGACCGCCCGGCTGTGGGATTCCGCGACGGGCAAGGCGCTGGCGATTCTCGCCGAGCATGAGCAAGCGGTGGTCGGCATCGCCTGGAGCCCGGACGGGCGCTGGCTCGCCACCGGCGGCGACGATTCCACCATCCTCATCCGCCGGGCTTCGGACGGCGCGCCGGTGCGCCGGCTCGACGTCGGCAACCACGCCTACAAGCTCGGCTTCAGCCCCGACAGCCGCTGGCTCGTCAATGCCGGCCGGGCTCGCGGCGGGCTCGGCACCCTGTGGCACGGCATGACCGGCGCCGGCGGCGGCGGCGAGCCCGTCCGGCTCTGGCGGGTGGCGGACGGCGCCCTGGTCCAGGCGCTGAGCCTGCCCGAGGACATCATGTCCGTCGACATCAGCCCCGACGGCCGCTGGCTGGTCGCCTCGGCCGACGACGGCATGATTACCGTCTGGAGGCTCCAGGTTGGCACAAGCTGAGAAGTTGATCTAAGCTGGGCTCGGGGAGGGGACTGCAATGCAGGACATCTTGACCGACACCCTGGCGATCGCCTTGACCTGCATGGTCATCACCGGGCTTGCCGGCGCCCTCGTCCTCTTCCGCCCGGCCGCTCGCCGAAGGCGGCGCCACAAAAGGCATTCGCGCCGTCCGAGGATCGATCTGTTCACGCCGACACACCCGGAGCAAGCCGCCGGCCCCGATGCATAAAACGCAGGTTATTGCATAATTATGCAATAGCGGGCATGGCCGGCGACCCATGATTCGCGTAGCCATATTTGGAGCCTCGGGCTTCGTCGGCGCCGAGCTGCTGAGGCTTTGCGCCCAGCACCCTGCGCTGAGTCCCGCGAGATTGTTCGGTTCCAGCCAGGCGGGGCAGAGGCTCGACTCCGTCCATCCCCACCTCGCTTTGGCCTATCCCGACGCGCAGGTGAATATTTATGCACCGGAAGCGCTGGATGAAGGGGTCGACCTGGTCTTCGCCGCCCTTCCCCACGGCCATTCCCAGGCGATCGCGCCCGACGTGATCGAACGCGGGATACCCTTCGTCGATCTCGGCGCCGATTTCCGGCTCGATTCCGCCGAGGATTATGCGCTCTGGTACCGGGAGCCGCACCGGGCGCCGGACCTTCTCGATCGGTTCGTCTACGGCATTCCCGAGCTTCACCGCGCTTCGATCGCCGGTTCGGCGACGGTGGCGGCGGCCGGATGCTATGCGACGGCGGCCATCCTCGCGCTGCGCCCGCTGATGGCTCTGGTCGAGCCCGGAAGCGTCGTCGTCGACGCCGCCTCGGGCGTCAGCGGGGCGGGCAAGGCGCTGAAGGACGAGACCCACTTCAACAGCGTCGACGAGAGCCTCGCCGCCTACGGCCTCCTCAACCACCGCCACACCGCGGAGATGGAGATGGCGCTCGGCGGCCAATTGCTGTTCACCCCCCACCTCGCGCCGATGAACCGCGGCATCCTCGCTACCTGCCACGCCGTCGCCAGGGGACCCTGCGACCCGCTCGAAGCGTTGCGCACCGCTTATGCCGGCGAACCCTTCATCCACGTCTCGGAGCGCCCGCCGCAGACCAAATGGACCCTGGGCTCCAACGCCGTCCACCTCACCGCCCGCTACGACGAGCGCACCGGCCGGGTGCTGGCCATCGCCGCGCTCGACAACCTCGTCAAAGGGGCCGCCGGCCAGATGATCCAGTGCGCCAATCTGATGCTCGGCCTCGACGAGACGGCCGGCCTGCCGGTCGCGGGAGTCTATCCATGAGCATTACCGCTGCAAAAGGCTTCGTCGCCGCCGGCTGCCACGCCGGGATCAAGCGCCGGCGCTTCGACATGGCCCTGGTCGCGACCGAGGACCGCAAGCCGGTCGCGGCGGCGGCGGTGTTCACCCAGAACAAGTTCGTCGCCCCGCCGGTCGTCCTGTCGCGCCGCCGTCTCGCCGACAATGGCGGCCGGGCCGCCGCGATCATCGTCAACAGCGGCAACGCCAATGCCGGCACCGGCGCGGCCGGCCTCGCCGACGCCGAGGCGATGGCGGCCGCCGCGGCCGCGGCTCTGGACGTCGCGGCACAGGACGTGCTGGTCTGCTCGACCGGGATCATCGGCACCCCCTTGCCGATGGACGTCATCCTGAGCGCCACGCCCAAGATCGCGAAGAAGCTCTCGGTCGGCGGCGCCCACGACGCGGCCCGCGGGATCCTCACCACCGACCACCAGGCCAAGGAGGTGCTGGTCGAGGGCTCGACCTTCACTTTGGGTGGGATGGCCAAGGGCTGCGGGATGATCGCGCCCAACATGGCGACGATGCTCGCCTTCCTGACCAGCGATGCCGACGTCTCGGCGGAGGAGATGACCCGGATCCTTCGCGACGCCTCGGACCGGACCTTCAACACCCTGAACGTCGACGGCGCGACCTCGACCAACGACACGGCCATGCTGCTCGCCTCGGCCCGCCGCGGCCGGCCCGACATGGGCGAGTTCGCCGACGCGGTGCACAAGGCCTGCGAGGAGCTCACCTTGCAGATGGCGCGCGACGCCGAGGGGATGACCAAGATGGTGGCGCTGTCGGTGACGGGCGCCGCCTCCGACGAGGAAGCCCGGATCGCCGCCAAAAGGATCGCCGAGAACAATCTCGTCAAGTGCAGCTGGTATGGCGGCGATCCCTATTGGGGCCGGCTCCTGGCCGCCGCCGGCTCGGCCGGGATCGCCTTCGACGCCGAGAAAGCGGTCGTCGCTTATGGCGGAACCATCGTGTCGAGGGCCGGCACCAACGCCGAGCACGACGGCGACAAGGTCGCGAGCCACATGAAAGGGGAGCGGATCGAGATCGAGGTCGCGCTCGGCCTCGGCCGGGGCCGGGCCCAAATGATCGGCATCGACCTCGGCCCCGGCTACATCAAAGAGAATTCGAGGACGTCATGAGGTCGCCCACCGAAACCGCCTCGATCCTCGTCCAGGCCCTGCCCTACATCCAGCGCTTCCACGGCCGCTCGGTGGTGGTGAAGCTGGGCGGGGCGGCGATCGACAAGGCGCTCGACCGGGCGCTGGCCCAGGACGTTCTGCTGCTGAGGAGCGTCGGAGTGCGCTGCGTGCTCGTCCACGGCGGCGGGCCGCAGGTCGATGCGATGATGCGGCGGGTCGGCAAGGAGCCGGAGTTCCGGGATGGCCTGAGGGTGACCGACGCCGAGACTCTCGAGATCGTCCGGATGGTGCTGGTCGGCAAGATCAACCGCGACCTCGTCGCGACGATCAACCGCGAGGCGCTCGAGGAGCCGGTCGCGGTCGGCGTGTCGGGCGAGGACGCCGGGCTGCTCACCGTCACTCCGCGCGAATCCTCTTTGGGCTATGTCGGCGACGTCAGCCATGTCCGGGCCTCGGTGCTCGAGCGGCTGCTCGACGAGGGGCTGAGCCCGGTCGTCTCGACGATCGGCGCCGACGAGACCGGCCAGCCCTTCAACGTCAACGCCGACGAGGCGGCCCGGGCGATCGCGGTGGCGATGGCGGCCGAGAAGATCGTCTACCTGACCGCGGCGCCCGGGCTGCTCGAGGACGTGAACGACGAGTCCAGCCTGGTGCCGCGGCTGACCTCGGCCGAGCTTCGCGAGCGGATCGAGCATGACAGCGTGAGTGCGGGGATGATCCCGAAGCTCCGCGCGTGCGCCGACGCTGTGGAAGGCGGAGTGGGCACGGCGCACATCATCGACGGGCGGGTGCCGCACGCCCTTCTGATCGAGCTCCTCACCGACGAAGGGATCGGCACCATGGTCAAAAGGGAGAAGAGCTGGTGACCCGCCTCCTCACCATCGCCGACCTGGGCCGCGAGGGGCTGAGCGAGATACTGGCTTTGTCCGAGCTTCCCGATCTCGGCCTGCCGCTGGCCGGCAAGGGGGTGGCCCTGGTCTTCCAGAAGCCCTCGGCCCGGACCCGCAACTCGATGGAGATCGCCACGATCCAGCTCGGCGGCCATCCGGTCTACATCCAGAAGGAGGAGGTCGGCCTCGGAAGCCGCGAGAGCGCCGAGGACGTCGCCCGGACCCTCGCCTGCTATCATTCGGTGATCGCCGCCCGGGTGATGGACCACAAGGACCTGGAGGCGATGGCGGCGGCGACCGACAAGCCCCTGCTCAACCTGCTGTCCGACCGCGCTCACCCCCTTCAGGCGCTGGCCGACCTGCTGACGGTGAAGCAGTTGCTCGGCCGGCTCGACGGCGCCCGGATCGCCTATGTCGGCGACGGCGACAACAATGTCTGCCGCTCGCTCGCGGAGGCCTGCTCGCTGCTCGGAGTCGAGCTCCGGATCGCCAGCCCGCAAGGCTATGGCCTGGACGAGGCCTTCGAGCACGTGACCCAGCTCGCCGACCCCGCCGAGGCGGTGGCGGGCGCCGACATCGTCTATACCGACGTCTGGGTGTCGATGGGGCAGGATGACGAGGCGGAGGCGCGGGCGGCGGCTTTCGCTTCCTATCGCGTCGACGAGGCGCTGATGGCGCGCTGCCCGGACGCCCGCTTCCTCCACTGCCTTCCCGCCCGCCGCGGCGAGGAAGTGAGCGCCGCGATCATCGACGGCCCGCAAAGCGCGGTCTGGCTCCAGGCCGAGAACCGGATGCACACGGCGCGCGGGGCGCTGGCCTGGCTGATGGGGGTGAGGCTGTGAAAGGCGCCGAGCGACTCATCCTCCCTGCGAGCGAAGCTCGTGGGGAGGGGGACCATGCGAAGCATGGTGGAGGGGTAGCTAGCGCCGAAGGCCGAGGTTTCCACGGGAAGTCCGAAGGCCTCGCCAATTACCCCTCCACCACCCTTCGGGTGGTCCCCCTCCCCATCTCCGATGGGGAGGACAATCCGTGAGCGAGGTCCGTACCCGCCGCCAGAAGGCGATCGCCGACCTGATCCGGGCCGAGCCGCTCGCGAGCCAGGAGGAGGTGACGGCGCGGCTCGGGGCGATCGGCTTCTCCGTCACCCAGGCGACGGTGTCGCGCGACCTCGATCAGATGGGCGCGGTCAAGGTCAAGCGCGGCGGGTCGCTCAGCTATGCTTTGCCCGACCAGCAGGGCGGCAACGACTGGGCGGCGGCGCGGCTGCAGCGGATCCTCCAGGAATGGGTGCTGTCGATCGAGGCGGCCGGCAATTTGCTCGTCATCAAGACCCCGCCCGGCTCGGCGCATCTGGTCGGCCTCGCCCTCGACCAGGCCAGGCTCGACGAGGTGGCCGGGACGATCTGCGGCGACGATACCCTGTTCGTGGCGATGAGGGACGGGGTGGATCCGGGCGTCATGGCCAACCGCTTCCGCAAGCTGGCGAAGGAGGCGGCGTGACCCTCAGAAAATCGGGACAGTTACGAATTTTCGAGCGGCGGCGCTTATCCCTTGGGCGCGCCGGGAAATTCGTAACTGTCCCGATTTTCTGCGCCTGGGAAATTCGTAACTGTCCCGATTTTTTGGAAAGCTGATATGAACCTCCCCGCCCCCAAGAAGGTCGTGCTCGCTTATTCGGGCGGGCTCGACACGTCGATCATCCTCAAATGGCTGCAGACCGAATATCGCGCCGAGGTCGTCACCTTCACCGCCGATCTCGGCCAGGGCGAGGAGGTCGAGCCGGCGCGGCGCAAGGCGGAGCTGCTCGGGATCCGGCCGGAGAACATCTTCATCGAGGATCTGAGGGAGGAGTTCGTCCGCGACTACGTCTTCCCGATGTTCCGGGCGAACACTCTCTATGAGGGCCAGTATCTGCTCGGCACCTCGATCGCCCGGCCGCTCATCGCCAAAAGGCAGATCGAGATCGCGAGGGCGGTCGGCGCCGACGCGGTCTGCCACGGCGCCACCGGCAAGGGCAACGACCAGGTCCGCTTCGAGCTCGGCTATTATGCGCTCGAGCCCGACATCAAGGTGATCGCGCCCTGGCGGGAATGGGAGTTCGCGAGCCGCGAGCAGCTGATCGACTTCGCCGAGAAGCACCAGATCCCGATCTCGAAGGACAAGCGCGGCGAATCCCCTTTCTCGATCGACGCCAACCTCCTCCACTCTTCGTCGGAAGGGAAAGTGCTCGAGGACCCCTCGGTCGAGGCGCCCGAATATGTCCACCAGCGCACCCTCGCGCCCGAGGACGCGCCCGACCGGGCGACGGTGATCGAGATCGGCTTCGAGGCCGGCGATCCCGTCTCGATCGACGGCGAGGCGCTGTCGCCGGCCGAGCTGCTCACCCGGTTGAACACACTCGGCCACGACAACGGCATCGGCCGGCTCGACCTGGTCGAGAATCGCTATGTCGGGATGAAGTCGCGCGGGGTCTACGAGACCCCGGGCGGGACCATATTGCTCGCCGCCCATCGCGGCATCGAATCGATCACGCTCGACGGCGGAGCAGCCCATCTCAAGGACGAGATCATGCCGCGCTATGCGAGCCTCATCTACAACGGCTTCTGGTTCAGCCCCGAGCGCGAGATGCTGCAGGCGCTGATCGACAAGAGCCAGGAGCATGTCAGCGGCCGGGTCCGGGTGAAGCTCTACAAGGGCAATGCGACGGTGATCGGCCGGGAGAGCGAGCTCGCCCTCTACGACCAGGATCTCGTCACCTTCGAGGAAGGCTCGTCGAGCTACAGCCAGCGCGACGCCGCGGGCTTCATCCGGCTCAACGCGCTGAGGCTGAGGATCGCGGCCAAGCGGGCGCGCAAGGCGGAGGGGTAGGCTCCCCTCCCTGCAAGGGAGGGGCTGGGGGTGGGTCCGCCGAAGGCGGCCGAAACTCCGAGTCCGTAAAAGTCTCGCTACGCTCGCCTACCCACCCCTGACCCCTCCCTTGCAGGGAGGGGAATTCATTACCGGATATTGACTTCGCTCCATGCCGGTGGGACTCTGCCGGAGTGGGGGCGTGGTCCATCCGGCCTCACGAGGGGAACCGGCACATCACAGGCCGATGCGGGCCTGGCGCGGGGATCGGTTCAATCCCGGGCGCCCGGGCCTTGCGTTCGGCGAGAGAAGGAGCGTCCTATGATCACCGCCTTGAACATGACCGTGCCGCTGAAGCAGGATCCGGAATCGCTGGCGAAGCTTCAGAAGCTGAAGGAGGTCTTCGCCGACCATATCCAGCCCGAGATCGACCGGGCGCTGCGCAAGTCGAAGATCGTCCATTTCGCCCGGGTGCTCGTCATCCACGACCGGTTCCTGCAGGTGATCACCGAGTTCGACGGCGATCCGGAGGAATATACCGAATTCTTCCGGCGCGAGCTGCCGCACGTCTTCAGGCCGATCTTCGAGCTCGCCGAAGGCGCTCCGCCGTGGGACGAATTGAACGACCAGGACACCTTCTTCCAGGCCTCCAAGCACCTCAACGTGAAAGCGCTGGGCCGGGATGAGGGCGGGCGAGAGGAACAGGGCTGGCTGTTCAGCTATTTCCCCAAGACGGTGCGCGAGGTCGAGGAGTCGCTCAGCGGCAGCGGCGGCGACGACACACCGCCGGTCGTCGACGTGCCGGCCGGCGGCGGCGGCGCCAATGCCGCGGCCCTCCATGCCGCCGCGGCGGCCTTCACCGCGGCGGCGGCGGCTTTCACGGCCGCCGCGGGCGGCCCAGCACCGTCGAGCGAGGGCTGACCCGCAGGGTCGATTGGAAAGGATCGTCACCCCGGACTTGATCCGGGGTCCATGAACACCGTCGCTCGAACTGGAGTCGCCGCCGCGTTCATGGATGCCGGATCAAGTCCGGCATGACGATCAGGGGGAAAGAGCGATGCCGGTCGACAGCAACGATCTTCAGGGAATGGTGCTCGGCAACATCGCCGGCTACCGGCTGGTCCGGCACCTCATCCTCGCGGCGCCGGACGCGGCTTCGCTCCGGCGCTTCGTCAACGAGATCAGGCCGCTCCTCCTGTTCGGCACCAACAAGCCGACGACGGCGCACGGCTGGGTCGCCAACATCAGCTTCGCCGCCGGGGCGATGGCGCAGCTGCTCGAGCCCGACGTCTACGGCAAGCTGGAGAGCACCTTCCGGGCGCCGCCCGACGCGGAGCGGATCGGCGATATCGGCTCGAGCGCTCCGTCGAAATGGTGGGAGGGCCGGTTCCGCGGCGAGGAGGTGAGCTGCTTCGTCCACATCCACGCGGTCGGCGAGCAGCAGCTCGAGACGGCGACGGCGGAGATATTGGAAGAAGCGGCGGCGGCCGGCCTCACCGAAAAGATCCCGCGCGCGTCGGGCGGACGGCTGGACGGGGCGTTCCTCGGCTTCGGGCCGTCCAAAAAGGGGGCGCGGCTCCATTTCGGCTATGTCGACGGCCTGTCCAACGCCAAGGTCGCCTGGGACGGAGTCCCGAGCCCGGAGCGGCCGGTCGACCACCGCTCGGTGGTCATCGGCCATTATGACGACCGCTTCCCCTGCGCCCCGGCGCGCGACCCCGCCGCCGCCGTCATGCGCGATTCCTCTTACCTGGTCTTCCGCTGGATCTACCAGGACGTCGCCACCTTCGAGCGCTTCCTGACCCAGAAGGCGCCGCCGCTCTTCCCGGCCCTGCCGCCCGCCCAGGCCCGCGAGCTTCTCGCCGCCAAGATCATGGGGCGGTGGCGCGACGGGACCCCGCTCTGCCTCTCGCCCGACGCTCCGGCGCCGGAAAAATGCGAGGAGGGCTTCGCCTTCGCCGAGGACCTTCAGGGCCTCGCCTGCCCGGTCTCGTCGCACGTCCGGGTGATGAACCCGCGCGACCAGCAGCTGTCGGGAATGGCGGTGACGACCGGAGTCCCGCAGATCGTCCGGCGCGGCATGCCCTATGGGCCGGAGCTCCAGGGCGACCAGGACGACGGCGTCGACCGCGGCATCCTGGGGATTTTCGTCTGCGCCTCGATCCGCGAGCAGTTCATGCGCCTCGCCGCCTGGGGCCAGCGCAACAATTTCAGCGACGCCTTCCCCGCCCACGGCCGCGACCAGGACGCCCTGGTCGGCAACCGCGCGATCCCGGGCGCGACCCGGGAGTTCCGGATCCCGAAGGGGCCGGCCGGCGGAGGCATCGTCACCGGCCTGCCCGACTTCATCCGCACCAAGGCGACCCAATATCTGCTGATGCCGAGCGGGCAGACGTTGTCGAAGCTGGTGCCGCTCTAACCTCGTCATTGCGAGCGAAGCGAAGCAATCCAGTGCGGCCCCGGAGGCCCGCTGGATTGCTTCGTCGCTACGCTCCTCGCAATGACGGTTAAGGCTCGAGCGCCTTCTTGGCTTTCTCGATCTGCTCCCTGACGCGCGCCGGAGCCGTCCCGCCGTAGCTGGTCCGGCTCCGGACCGAGGAGTCGACGGTGAGGACGGAATAGACCCGCTCGTCGATCCTCGGGTCGATGCCCTGCAAGGTCTCCAGCTCCAGCTCCGCAAGCCCGACGCCGCGCTCCTCCGCCGCCTGCACCGCCCGCCCGACGATATGATGCGCCTCGCGGAACGGCACCCCGGCCTCGCGCACCAGCCAGTCGGCGAGGTCGGTGGCGGTGGCGAAGCCGGCTTCGGCGGCGGCGCGCATCCGTTCTTCGTCGAAGCGGGTCGCCTCGACCATTGCGGAGAGCGCCTGGAGCGACAGCATGAGCAGGTCGTGCGCCTCGAAGACCGGCGGCTTGTCGTCCTGCATGTCCTTCGAATAAGCGAGCGGCAGGCCCTTCATCGTCATCACCAGAGCGACCATCGCCCCGGCGATCCTACCCGAATGGCCGCGGACGAGCTCGGCCGCGTCGGGGTTGCGCTTCTGCGGCATGATCGAGGAGCCGGTCGAATATTCGTCGGGAAGCCGGACGAAGCCGAAGGGCTGGCTCGCCCAGACGATCAGCTCCTCGGCGAGGCGCGACAGATGGAGGGCGCACAGGGTCGCTGCCATCAGATGGTCGAGCGCGAAATCGCGGTCGGAGACGGCATCCAGCGAGTTGGCCGAGGGGCGGTCGAAGCCCAAAGCCGCGGCGGTGGCGTCGCGGTCGATCGGGAAGCCGGTGCCGGCGAGCGCGGCGGCGCCCAGCGGGCATTCGTTGAGGCGCTCGCGGGCGGCGGCGAAGCGCGAGCGGTCGCGCGCCAGCATCTCGTAATAGGCCATGAGATGGTGGCCGAGCGTGACCGGCTGGGCCGACTGGAGGTGGGTGAAGCCGGGCATCACCGTCTGTTCATGCTCGCCGGCGCGGGCGACGAGGATCCTCTGAAAGGCGGCGAGCGCGTTATCGGCCTCGTCGATCGCGCCCCGGACCCAGAGTCGGAAGTCGGTGGCGACCTGGTCGTTGCGCGAGCGGGCGGTGTGGAGGCGCCCGGCGGCCGGCCCGATCAGCTCGGCGAGCCGGGCCTCGACATGCATGTGGATGTCCTCGAGGGCCGGGTCCTCGCGAACTCCGATCCGGGCATATTCGTCCTCGATCCGCTCCAGCCCCTCGGCGATGGCGGAGGCGTCGGCCTCGGGGATTATCCCCTGGGTCTCGAGCATCGCGACATGGGCGAGCGAGGCGGCGATGTCCTCGCGCCACAGCCTCTTGTCGAAGCCGATCGAGGCGTTGATCTCGCGCATCAGCGCCGCCGGACCGCCGGCGAAGCGGCCGCCCCACATCAGGTTGGATGTTTTGTCTTCGGAAACGGCGGCTCTCCTCCAGGTGGCGATAGCGCCTCATCCTCCCCATGCAAAGCATGGGGAGGGGGACCACCCGTAGGGTGGTGGAGGGGTAGCTGGAGCAGGCCTCGGCACTTGCCCCTCCACCATGGTTCGCATGGTCCCCCTCCCCATCTCGCGATGGGGAGGATAAGGCTCTCCCATGCGCCAGGCCACCGGCACCCTCGACTTCCACACCTCCCGCCAGGGCCTGCTCGAGATCACCCGCGAAATCGCCGCCTGGAGCGCCGCCCAGGGCATGACCGAAGGCCTGCTCACCCTCTTCTGCCGCCACACCTCCGCCTCGCTCCTCATCCAGGAGAATGCGGCACCCGAAGTGCGCTCCGACATCGAGGCCTGGGTCGCCCGCCTGGCGCCGGAGGACCCGTCCGCCTACGCCCATAGCGACGAGGGGCCGGACGACATGCCGGCGCATCTCAGGACCCTCCTCACCCAGGTCCAGCTCGCCATCCCGCTGACCGGCGGCCGGCTCGCGCTCGGCACCTGGCAGGGCCTCTATCTGTTCGAGCACCGCCGACGCCCGCACCGGCGAAGCCTCGCCCTCCACCTGATCGGCGAGTGAGACGATGAGCCTCGAATCGGTCCGCGCCTGGCTCGCCGAGCACGCCCCCGATCTGCCGCTGATCGAGGTGGCGGAGACCACCGCCACCGTCGAGACCGCGGCTCGGGCGCTCGGGGTCGAGCCGGGGCGGATCGCCAAGACGTTGGCGGTGCGCGCCGGCGAGACAATGTTCTTGCTCGTCGCGCGCGGCGACGCCCGGCTGGACAACGGCAAGTGCAAGGCCGAATTCGCCGCCCGGCCGCGGATGCTCGGGCCGGAGGAGACGCTGGCGGTGACCGGCCATCCGGTCGGCGGAGTCTGCCCGTTCGGCCTCGCGACCCCGCTCCCGGTCTATTGCGACGTCTCGCTTCGCGACTTCGATCTCGTCTATCCGGCGGCGGGATCGCTCAACAGCTCGGTCGAGGTGACTCCCCGGCGGCTGTTCGACCTGGTCGGCGAGCGCTGGGTGGATCTGTGCCGGCTCCCGGAAGGGGACCGTCATCCCGGCGAAAGCCGGGATCCATGAACACCGTCCCGGCCGATTGGTCACCGCGGGTCTGGATCCCGGATCAAGTCCGGGATGACGATCTTACGAACAGGTCGCATTGATCGAACAGGCGAAGCCCCCCTATGGTCGGCGGATGAAGCGCCTCCTTCCCCTGCTGATCGCTCCGCTCCTGCTCCTTCAGGCCTGCGCTACCGACGAGACCGGGCCGGCGGCCGCGGTGCCCGCCGCGGCGAGCTGGCGGTCGATCGCCACCGGTTTCGACCTCGAGCGGGCGCGCAAGTGGCGGACCGCCTGGGTCCGGGCGGTCGCCAAGGCGCAGGCGGCCGGTCACTCGGCCGAGATCGACCGGGAAGGTGTGCTTCTCGAGCCCGATTCGGCGCTGAGGGGCGTCGCCCCGCCGGCGGGCGACTATCGCTGCCGGGTGATCAAGCTGGGCGGCCAGGGCGAAGGGCTGCTCAACTATATCGCCTACCCTTATTTCGATTGCCGGATCTCGGCCGGGGCCGGGCCGATGGATTTCGTCAAGCTCACCGGCTCGCAGCGGCCGGTCGGGCGGCTGTTCGACGACGGCGACCGGCGCATGGTCTTCCTCGGCACGCTCCAGCTCGGCGACGAGCAGGGCGTCCTGCGCTACGGCCACGACCGCCAGCGCGACATGATCGGCCTCCTGGAGCGGATCGGCGAGCGCCGCTGGCGGCTCGCTTTCCCTTATCCCGCCTTCGAATCCACGCTCGACGTGCTCGAGCTCGTGCCCAAGGAATGAGCCGGCCAAATTCCTCCCCGACATTTGTCGGGGAGGGGGACCGCGCGAAGCGCGGTGGAGGGGTTCTACGGACTCGGCAAGGCCCCTCCACCATGCTTCGCATGGTCCCCCTCCCCCGCAAATGCGGGGGAGGAATTTAGTGCCTCGACCGGCCTGCAAATCCCGTTACACCCGGATCATGCGCCACCTCCCCTTTCTCGCTCTCCTCGCTCTCGCCGCGCCGGCCGCCGCCGATCCGCTCGCCGACCAGGTGAAGCAGGACCTGCCGTCGCTGATGTCCCTCTATCGCGAGCTCCACGCCAATCCCGAGCTGTCGATGCAGGAGCTGAAGACCTCGGCGAGGCTCGCCGCGGAGGCGAGGAAGCTCGGCTTCGAGGTGACGACCGGAGTCGGACGGACGGGGGTCGTCGCGGTGATGAGGAACGGTCCGGGGCCGGTGCTCCTGATGCGGGCCGACATGGACGCCCTTCCGGTCGTCGAGCAGACCGGCCTGCCCTTCGCCAGCATCGTCAGGGCGAAGAGCGTCGCCGGCACTGAGAGCGGAGTGATGCACGCCTGCGGCCACGACACCCACATGACCGGCTGGCTCGGCACCGCCCGGCGGCTGGCGGCGATGAAGGGGCAATGGTCCGGGACCCTGGTGATGATCCTCCAGCCCGCCGAGGAGACCGGCGAGGGCGCCAAAGCGATGCTCGACGACGGCCTCTTCACCCGCTTCCCCAAGCCGACCCACGCTCTGGCCTGGCACGACAGCGCCTCGCTCCCCGCCGGAGTGCTCGGGATCACCGTCGGACCCGCTTTCGCCAATGTCGACAGCGTCGACATCGCGGTGAGGGGCGTCGGCGGCCACGGCGCCGTGCCGCAGAACACGCGCGACCCGATCGTCCTCGCCAGCCGGATCGTCGGCACCCTGCAGACCCTGGTCAGCCGCGAGCTCGACCCTCAGGACGCCGCGGTGGTGACGGTCGGCAGCTTCCAGGGCGGCACCAAGCACAACATCATCTCCGATGAAGCCAAGCTGCTCCTGACCGTGCGCAGCTACAACCAGAAGACCCGCCGCGCCCTGCTCGACGGAATCCAGCGCATCGCCCGCGGCGAGGCGATCGCGGCCGGCGTGCCGGAGGACAGAATGCCGGTGGTGACCATCCGGGAGGGCGAGTTCACGCCTGCGGCGATCAACACGGAGAAATTGAGCGCCTCGACCGCCGCCCTCTTCCGCACCCGCTTCGGAGCGGACCGGGTGCGCGTCGTGCCGCCGCCGATGGTCGGCGAGGATTTCGGCCGCTACCACCTCGCCGACGAGAGCATCGAGAGCCTGATCTTCTGGGTCGGCGGGGTTCCCAAGGCGAAATGGGACGCGGCCGGCGGCGACACGGCGAAGCTGCCCTCGCTGCACAGCCCCTATTGGGCGCCCGAGGCGGAGACGGTGATCGCGACCGGGATCGAAGCGATGGTGACCGGCGCGATGGGGGTGCTGGGCAAGTAAGCGCCTCCGCGGTCGGTTACAGCCGAAGGTCGGCGAGGCTGTCGACCTCCCTCGCGAGATCGGTCGGGACCTGGAGCGCTTCCAGCCCCCTCGGCACGATCGCCGTCTCCGGCCGCTCGAGGACGTCGACGCCGTCATGGGCCCCGAAGTCGATGCCGGCCCGCGGCTTCAGGTCCGCGACCCGAACCTGGTAGAGCTTGAACGGGTCCAGATCGATCGCCTCGAGATCCGCCAGCAGCGGCTCCTGGCTGAGGATGAAGGCGGCCAGGCGAAGGTCCGAGCCGACGACATAGGCGACGAGCTTCCAATATTCGCGCGGCAGCCGGATGCCCCGGTAGAGCAGATCGTCGCCGGAGAAGAGCGGCCCGCCGAACACCGACATCCTGATGTCCTGGACGTCGACCTGCTCCAGGATCAGGTTTTCGAGATTGCCCCACAGCCCCTTGCGGCTCGACTGGTTGTAGCGCTCGTGCTGCGGGGCGATGTTGGTGTAGAAGCTGGAATCGGCATTCGCCTGCTTCGCTTCCTCGATCTCCCCCCACACCAGATCGGCGCGCCGGGCGATGTGCCCGCGGTCGAGCTTGTTGTTGAGATAGGCCTCGTTGCCAATCTGGCGCGCGGCCGGAATGCGCGGATCGAGCTGGAAATCGTCGCGTCCGATGCGGACGACGCGGGTGCCGTCGATGTTCCAGGCGACATAGCGCGCCATTCGCCGGCTCTTGCTGAGGCAGACGGAGAAATGGGTGTAAGGGATGAGCGGCTGCCCCCCGAACAGGAAGGCGTCCTTCCGCGCCGCGGCGCTCAATTCGGGCAGCGGCAGCGGCACCTTGAGGAACAGGGGATTGTAGCCGCTGCGGAGCAAGCCGGCGCCCGTCGCCTGCATTTTCGTCTTCGCCGCGGGCGCGGCCGCGGGCTCGAGCAGGAAATCGAGCTTCTTCTGGACCGACAGGGGATAGCAGGCGAGGGCGTGCTCGTCGGTGCTTCCGCCGGCCTCGCCGGCGAAATGGAGGCCGGCGAAGATATTGGTCGCTTTGGCGCCGGACGCGATCATCCAGGCCGAGCCCGAATCCCCGCCCATGCTGATCTCGCCGTCGGGCGGCGCGTGCGCCGGATCGACTCCGATCTCGAAGCCACCGATCGGCTGCTCGCCGGCGGGCGCGCGATAGTCGATCTTGGCGATGACGTCGACGCGCCGGACGATGCCGTAGGTGACTCCTGTGGTTCGGCCCGACTTCACGAGCTTGTCGCCGAGCGAGACCCGCGCCATCCGCGCCGCGGTCACTCCCAGCTCGAGCACGGGACGCTCGATGCCGCGCTGCTCGATCCTGGCGAGGGCGCAGTCGCCGGCATTGCCGAGGTGGCTGCGCAAGAGCTTGCCCGCGACATTGCCGGCGACATTGTTGTCGTCGAACGGCCCCGGCTGGACGACAGGATCGCCGATCGCGCCGCGATTGCCATGGAGGACGTGCCAGTTGGACAGGACGCAGGGAGCGCCGCTGACCCGATCGAAGACGATAAGGCCGATCGTCCCCGCCGTGCCCTTGGGATGCGAGATGCTGATTCCCGGCTGGATGGGATCGCGCCTGACCTTGCGGTCATCCAGCGCCTCGACCTCGACCACCTGGTAGGCCGGCTTGTAGCTCCGCTCGATCACGTCGGTGGGGACCACCGTCCCGTCGGCGAGGGTTATGGAGGCGGGAATCTCGGTGGTATCGAGATTTTCCAGCGCGGAGGTGCCTTTCTCGCCGACCGTGAACTGAAGGCTGACCGGGCCGCTGCCGTTCTTCAGGCCGACGCCGACCGAGGTGATGTTGGGATCTTTGAGATAATCGTTGCCCTTGGCGCGGACATGGCTGCGCAACGCCTCGATCAAGCGGTCCTGTGCGGTCGGGGCCTTCCGGCCCGAAGTCCTGCGCGCCATATCCGGCCTCCCTCGTTGCGAGGCCGGGATAGCAAGCGGCGAGCCTCCCGTGCGTGATCCCGATCACGCGCGCGATGGCCGCGCACAGGGATCAAGGCCGTTGGCAGTGCCGGGGAAATGACGGCCCCCGCGATATCCCCGCCGCGGAGCGGCCCAATCCCTTTTTCTACGTTGTGCCTTCGTGCCTTCTCTCCAAAAACAGCCAGGTACGTCGCCTCAAGGAAGGCGCTGGATGCATCGGCATCGCACTCGGTCGGCCGCTGCCGCCTTCGCGTCGAACGCCTGGCCACCCTGTTTTGAGAGAAGGCACGAAGGCGCAAAGGCACAACGTAGTAAGGGAATGAGTTGCCGCTTCGCGGGAGTGGAAGGATTCCTAGACCACCCCGAACGCCAGCATCGCGTCCGCGACCTTCTTGAAGCCGGCGATGTTGGCGCCCTTCACATAGTCGACATGGGTGTCGGAGACCCGGCCATATTCGGTGCAGCGGTCGTGTATGCCGTTCATGATATCCTTGAGGAGGCGCTGCAATTCCTCTTCCTTCCAGCTGATCCGGGCGCTGTTCTGGCTCATCTCCAGGCCCGAGACGGCGACTCCGCCGGCATTGGCGGCCTTGCCCGGCGCGTAGAGGATCCCGGCCTCCTTGAAGATGTGGACGCCGGCGAGGTCGGTCGGCATGTTGGCGCCTTCCGAGACAGCGACGCAGCCGTTCTTGACCAGGGTGCGGGCGTCGTCGCCGAGCAGCTCGTTCTGGGTGGCGCAGGGCAGTGCGACGTCGCATTCGACCCCCCAGGGCCGGCCCCCGGGGTGGAAGGTCGCGCCCTTATATTCCTCGGCATATTCGCAGATCCGGCCGCGGCGCTTGGTCTTGTGCGCCTTGACCCAGTCGATCTTCTCCTGGGTGATTCCGTCGGGATCGTGGACGAAGCCTTCGGAATCGGAGAGGGTGAGGACCTTGCCGCCGAGCTGGACGACCTTCTCCGCCGCGTGGGTCGCGACATTGCCCGAGCCGGAGATGACGGCGCGCTTGCCGACCAAATCCTGCCCCCGGGTCGCCAGCATGTTGGCGAGGAAATAGACGGCGCCGTAGCCGGTCGCCTCGGTCCGGATCAGCGAGCCGCCATATTCGAGGCCCTTGCCGGTCAGCACCCCTTCCCAATTGTTGGTGATGCGCTTGTACTGGCCGAACATGTAGCCGATCTCGCGCGCGCCGACTCCGATGTCGCCGGCGGGGACGTCGACATTGGCGCCGATGTGGCGGAACAGCTCGGTCATGAAGCTCTGGCAGAAGCGCATGATCTCGTGGACGCTCTTGCCCTTGGGATTGAAGTTGGAGCCGCCCTTGCCGCCGCCCATCGGCAGGCCGGTCAGGGCGTTCTTGAACGTCTGCTCGAAGGCGAGGAACTTCAGGATCGATTCGTTGACCGACGGGTGGAAGCGGATCCCGCCCTTGTACGGGCCGATCGCATTGTTGTTCTGGACCCTATAGCCGCGCTGGACCCGGATATTGTTCTTGTCGTCCTCCCAGCAGACCCGGAAGGAGACGACCCGGTCGGGCTCGGCCATGCGCCTCAGGATCTGCGCCTCGTGATATTCGTGCTTGCCCTTCGTGAACTCGAATATGTCCCGGGCGACTTCCTCGACCGCCTGGACGAATTCGGGCTGGTTCGGGTTGCGGCGCTTGACGCCTTCCATGAAGCCTTCGAGGTCGACATGCTCGTCGACCCGCGGCGTCCTGCCTCCGCTGTTCATGGCATTTCCCCTCGCCTGCGCTCCGTTCGCCGGAGTCGAAGACAGGGTGGTGCGTCAGAAAGGGGAGCGGGTCAAATCGAGGCGCCGTCCAGGATCCGCTCGATCGCGCGCTCGACCTGCTTGATGTCCGCCATTCCGTCGACCCGGCTGACGAGGCCGCGGGCGTCGTAATACGGCAGGATGGGCGCGGTCTTGGCGCGATATTCGGCGAGACGGGTCCGGACCGTCTCCTCATTGTCGTCGGGCCGGCGCTTGAACTGATCGGAGCCGCAGATGTCGCAAAGAGTGTCGATTCGCGGCAATTTGTAGCGATCGTGATAGCCTTCGCCGCATTTGGCGCAGGAGAAGCGGCCGGTGATCCGGTCGACCAGGGCGTCGGCGTCGACCTCCAGCTCGATGACATGGTCGAGCTTCATGCCGCGCTCGGTCAGCAGGCGGTCGAGCGAAATGGCCTGGGCCTCGGTGCGCGGATAGCCGTCGAAGATGAAGCCGGAGCCGGCATAGCGCTCGGGCAGATCGAGCCGGTTGGCGATCAGCTCGTTGACGATCTCGTCGGAGACGAGCTCGCCCGCCTCCATGATCGCCTTGGCGCGAAGCCCGATCGGGCTTCCGGTCTTGATCGCCTCGCGAAGCATGTCGCCGGTGGAGAGCTGGACCAGCCCCCGCTCCGCGATCAGCCGGCTCGCCTGGGTTCCCTTGCCCGCCCCCGGGGGACCCAGCAGGATGATGTTCACCTGCGCGAGCTCCCCTTGAGCTTCGCTTTCTTGATGAGGTCGCCATATTGATGGGCGATGAGGTGGCTCTGGATCTGGGTCACGGTGTCCATCGTCACGTTGACGACGATGAGCAGGCTGGTGCCGCCGAGATAGAAGCCGATGCCCATCCGGGCGATGACGAATTCGGGGACCAGGCAGATCAGGGTCAGATAGGCGGCGCCGATGACGGTGATCCGGGTGAGGACGTAATCGAGATATTCCTCGGTGCGCTTGCCCGGGCGGATGCCGGGGATGAAGCCGCCGTAGCGCTTCAGATTCTCCGCCGTCTCCTCCGGGTTGAACACCACCGCCGTGTAGAAGAAGCAGAAGAAGATGATGCCGGCGGCATAGAGCGCCATGTAGAGCGGAGCGCCGTGCTGGAGGGCGGTGGTGACGGTGATCAGGATGTCGCCCCAGGTGCTCTCGCCCGACGCTCGGTTGCCGGCGAACTGGGCGATGGTGAGCGGCATCAGGAGCAGCGACGAGGCGAAGATCGGCGGGATCACGCCCGACGTGTTGATCTTCAAGGGGAGGTGCGACTTCTCCGCCTGCATCTGGCCGCGCGCGGTCTGGCGCTTGGGATATTGGATCAGCACCCGGCGCTGCGCCCGCTCCATGAAGCAGATGAAGAGGATGAGGACGACGACCAGGGCGACGATCGCGAGGATGGCGAGCGGCGACATGGTGCCGGTGCGGCCGCTCTCGAACACCTGGACGAGGGTCGTCGGCAGCTGGGCGACGATTCCCGCCATGATGATCAGCGAGACCCCGTTGCCGATGCCCCGGCTGGTGATCTGCTCGCCCAGCCACATCAGGAACATGGTGCCGCCGACCAGGGTGACGACGGTGGTGATCCTGAACATCATGCCGGGATCGAGCACGGCCGAGGCGCTGTTCCCCTGGCCCCAGCCTTCGAGGCCGACGGCGATGAAATAGCCCTGGATCGCGCACAGGAAGACGGTGCCGTAGCGGGTATATTGGTTGATCTTCTTGCGGCCGCTCTCGCCCTCTTTCTTGAGCGCGGCGAGCGTCGGCGACATCGAGGTGGCGAGCTGAACGACGATCGAGGCGGTGATGTAGGGCATCACGCCCAAGGCGATCAGGCTCATGCGCTCGAGGCTTCCGCCCGAGAACATGTTGAAGAAATCGAGCACTCCGCCGCGGGTGGTGTCGAACAGGTTGGCCAGCGCCCGCGGATCGATGCCGGGCAGCGGAACGAAGCTCAGCAGTCGGAAGACGATCAGCGCGCCGAGGGTGAACCACAGCCGCTTCTTGAGATCCGTCGCCTTGGCGAAACTCGCCAGGCTGATGTTTGAGGCCATGGATTCGGCTGCGGATGCCATGTTGGTTCGATCCCTTAGAAGCTCGGGTTCATATAGGTCGCACCGCCGTCATTGCGAGGAGCGAAGTGACGAAGCAATCCAGTGGGCGGAGACGCAGCACTGGATTGCTTCGCTTCGCTCGCAATGACGGCTTACGCGTCCTTGCGCTTCTTGACGCTGTTCTTCTTCGCGGCGGCCTTCTCGGCCGCCGGAACGACCTCGATCAGCTCGACCGATCCGCCGGCATCCTCGACCGCCTTGCGGGCCCCGGCGGAGATGCCGGCGACCTTGAAGGCGAGCTTCGCGGTGAGGCTGCCCTTGCCGAGCAGCCTTACGCCGTCCTTGCCGCCGCGCGACAGGCCGGCGGCGCGAAGCGCCTCCTGGTCGATCGTGCCGTCGGCGGAAAGCTTGCCGGCGTCGATCGCCTTCTGGACCATGCCGACATTCACCTCGGCATAATCCTTGGCGAAGATGTTGTTGAAGCCGCGCTTCGGGAGCCGCATGTGGAGCGGCATCTGGCCGCCCTCGAAGCCGAACACCGACACGCCCGAGCGCGACTTGGCGCCCTTCTGGCCGCGGCCGGCGGTCTTGCCGAGGCCGGAACCGATGCCGCGGCCGACCCGGACGCGCGACTTGCGGGCGCCCTTATTGTCTCTGAGATCGTTGAGTTTCATGTTCGTGCACTCGCTTTCGCTTTGGTCGCGCTATGGGGAAGCACGGCGGCCTCGCCCTGTTTTCGTCATCCCGGACTTGATCCGGGATCCATGAACCGAAGCGTCCGAGATGACCCGCCGACATCCGTGTTCATGGGTCCCGGCTTTCGCCGGGATGACGTATCGTTTCCGATTACTCCGTAACCGAAACCATATGCTGCACCTTGCGGATCATTCCGCGCACCTCGGGGGTGTCGGTCAGCTCCACGGTGCGATGCATCTTGTTGAGGCCCAGCCCGATCAGCGTCCTGCGCTGGTCGGGCGTGCGCCGGATCGGCGATCCGGTCTGGGTCAGCTTGATCGTGGCCATGTTCTTACTCCGTCACCAGCTCGGCTTCGGCCGAGGCCTCGGCGCCGGTCAGGCCCTCGCGGCGGGCCATCAGGTCGGCGACCTTGCGGCCGCGGCGCTGGGCCACCGCTTTGGGGCTGGTCTGCTCCTTCAGGGCCTCGAAGGTCGCCCGGACCATGTTGTAGGGGTTGGAGGTGCCGATCGACTTGGTCACCACGTCGGCGACACCCAGGCTCTCGAACACGGCGCGCATCGGGCCGCCGGCGATGATGCCCGTGCCGGCCGGAGCCGAGCGGACGTAGACCCGGCCGGCGCCGAAATGGCCGAGGCCGTCATGGTGAAGAGTCCGGCCCTCGCGAAGCGGCACCCGGACCATGGCTTTCTTGGCCGCGGCGGTCGCCTTGGAGATCGCCTCGGGCACCTCGCGGGCCTTGCCGTGGCCGAAGCCGCAGCGGCCCTTGCCGTCGCCGACCACGACCAGGGCCGCGAAGCCGAAGCGCTTGCCGCCCTTCACCGTCTTGGAGACGCGGTTGATGTGGACGAGCTTCTCGATCAGCTCCTCGCCACCTTCATCGTCGCCGCCACGGCCACGACGGTCGTCACGACGGCCACGGCCGCCACGATCGCCGCCGCCACGGCCGCCACCGCGTCCGCCACGCGGACCGCGCGGGCCACGACCGTGCGGGC
>DASTFN010000051.1:0-113816 GCA_035719905.1 Allosphingosinicella sp. | reverse complement strand
GGTCGAACCCCTGGACCGACTTCGCCGACAAGCATCCGGTTGGCTCGACAGTCGAGGGCGAGGTCAAGAACGCGACCGAGTTCGGCCTGTTCGTCGGTCTGGACGGCGACGTCGACGGCATGGTCCACATGTCGGACATCGCCTGGGGCGTGACCGGCGAGGAGGCGCTCAACCTGCACCGCAAGGGCGAGAGCGTCAAAGCGGTCGTGCTCGACGTCGACGTCGAGAAGGAGCGAATCTCGCTCGGCATGAAGCAGCTTGAGCGCGGCGGTGTCGCGGTCGGCGGCGGTGCCTCGAGTGGCGGCGTCAACAAGGGCGAGACGGTCACCGTCATCGTGCTCGACGTCAAGGACGGCGGTCTGGACGTCCAGGTCGGCGACGACGGCGCGACCGGCTTCATCAAGCGCACCGATCTCGGCCGCGACCGCGACGAGCAGCGCCCCGAGCGCTTCCAGGTCGGCCAGAAGTTCGACGCTTTGGTGATCGGCTTCGACCGCTCGAAGAAGCCCAACTTCTCGATCAAGGCGCTCCAGATCGCCGAGGAGAAGCAGGCCGTCGCCCAGTACGGTTCGTCCGATTCCGGAGCGTCGCTCGGCGACATCCTCGGCGAAGCCTTGAAGAACAAGGGCAAGGAATAACCCGTTCGGGCGGGTCGCGGTGCGGCCCGCCCGTTCGCCGGGCCGCATGTCATGTGCGGCAAGGGTCGAATTTTCCTAGCCTTTTCCAACCTCAGATATTGCGTTCGAGGCAAATTTGAGATTTAACCTGGGTTAGCGGGTCGTGTTTCGGGGGCGAAACTATATCCGCATTGACCGTCGCTCTCACCCTGGGGGGAAGCTGTGATCCGTTCCGAGCTCGTGCAGATGCTTTGCGATGATCATCCCGATCTCACCGGCAAGGAGATCGAGCGGGTCGTCTCCGCCTTCTTCGATTCGATTACCGAGCAGCTGCAGCGCGGCGGCCGGGTCGAGCTTCGCGGCTTCGGCGCCTTCTCCACCCGCGAGCGCGACGCCCGCAAGGGCCGCAACCCGCGCACCGGCGACGCCGTCGACGTCGACGCCAAGCGCGTGCCCTATTTCAAGCCGGGCAAGGAAATGCGCGAGCGCCTGAACGTCTGAGGGAAGCCTCCCTCCTCGCCGCGAAGCAGCAACCAATCCTTACTACGTTGTGCCTTTGCGCCTTCGCGCCTTCCCTCAAAAAACAGTCAGGCACGAAGCCTGAAGACCAACGCCGGATACGCGGCTTTGCCGGCCTGCGCCTTGCACTCGGACGGACGCCCTCACCTGCATGCGGCCGCTTCGACACCCTGTTTTGAGAGAAGGCACGAAGGCGCAAAGGTACAACGTAGTAAGGATGGAGCCCGCTTCGCGGGAGGCGCAAACACATCCAGGTTTGAGCGGAGCCGGACCTTCGTGCCCGAACTTCGTCAGCGACGGGATATCACCCAGCTTTCGCCAGCGTCCCGATCATGGCATGCCATGGCGGTGCGGACGTGGCGGAACCGGTAGACGCCGGAGACTTAAAATCTCCTGCCCCTCGGGGCGTGCGGGTTCGAGTCCCGCCGTCCGCACCAACGATCCCGCGATCACTTGCCCTCGGGCTCCTGCTCCTTGGGGGGATCGCCTCCTCCCATATTGCCGGTGTCAGGATCGAAGATGACGGGTACCTGTCGCGTAGTTCCGTCCACAGTGACAAGCGTATTGATATTTAACGAATAGATTTTGCATTTGTCTCCGATGGGATAGTATCTTCTATGCTTTCTATATTGATAAAAGTTCTTAACATACAGCACTTGATCTGACACATCGGCCGTCCCCAGGGTGCTTATGGATTCCACCTTAGCTCCAAAGAAGCTTCTATTTTTGTTGGCTCTATTTGGGTTTTCTGGACAATAGTTTTTTTCTAGCAAAAGCTTCCCAAACAGAATCGGGTATTCTCTATAAAATTTTATATTGGGGTTCTTTATGTAAATTACGAAATGATGAGGCTGATTGAATTTAAATCCGTTAAACCCTGCCTTTGCTACCATTAGCGTGGGATCATATGGAATGGTCCAACCATTATTTAGTTCATTTATGTAATACTCCACAATCGTCTTATTGGTCTCCCAAGAGTTTTCCAGTTTGCCATTTTTTAAGACCCTGAAGACAGGGAATTGGAGTTGATGGACATTCAGGGTCATGTCCGACGTGACTTCCATATAAAGCAGCATGGTGTAGTCCGGATTGAAGTTCTTGTTAACCTTATCGTTCGGATGGTTTTCGGCATGTGGTTTTCCCCCTTGGTTTGTACTAGGGTCGACAGCTGTAACGACGATGCCGCCTACAATGACCACGAACAGCACAAATCCAGCAAAACCTGCAAAAAGCCTTCCTCGCGTCCTAAAGGGCGGAAAGAGTTTTTCTTGCTTCATAAACTTCATAAGAGACGCAAATTCTTCCTTCATAAACTTCACGAAAGATACGAATTTTTCTTTTAGCTTCGCATATGTCATGACCGTCGTCCTTAGTTAATATCTTCAAGCAAGGCCCGCACTTGCTTGGACATATCAGGAAATTCTTGACGAACACGCAGACCTAATGCTTCCGCCTGCGCCCGGTACTCTTGGTGTTTTGCTTGCCCCGCTAGCTTATTTGCGCGCGCCAGGAACAGTTGCAGGCGCAGGCCCGTGCTCCAGACGGTGTAATTCTTCTCGATCGCAAGCCGCGGCTCGAAGTCGCGCCATGCGCGCTCGAGCAGGGCAGCGGCGCGCGCCGGCTGTCCGGAATCAATCAATATCTGGCCAATCGCAATGTCCGCCCAGCTTCGGCGCAACGCATAGTCGGCATTGGCGGGATCAAGGGTCAGCAACCGATCCATCAGTCGGCGCTCCGACAGGCGGTTCGCCAGGGCATCCGGGAAATTCTTTTGCGCGAATCTCACGCGTCCCATCCATCCGTGACGATTCGCGAGGTCCCGCAATATGACCCGATCGTTTGGCGCTTTAGCCAAAGCGGCCACTTCGTAGCGAATGGCCTCGCCGCAATGGCGGGCGGCTTCGTTCAGGTTGAAACGATCGCTATAATCCAGAGCGCAGAGGTTGCCCTCGGCATAGCCCTGCTCCATCAACGAGCGAACGGTGCCGGGCTCTACCTGGCTTAGGGCGCGAGCCTGATCGCGATAGGCGCGCCAATGCCGGGTGGCCGCGACGCGATCGTCGCCACGCCATGCCAATTCGCCGATCCAGAACTCGCTTTGAGCATGCGCGAAGATGGTTTCGGGATCGCGCGGCTTCCGGGCCAGGACCGCCGATGTCGCGCGATATGCTTCGGTGAGCATGACACGCGCGTCGTTGAGATGACCCCCCTGTTCCGCATCCTCGCCGCTGCTGTGGAGGACACGAGCGCGGCGGACGAGGCTGTCGTCGGGCAATTCGACCTCGCTGTCATAATAGCCCAATGCGCGCTGGTTGACCCCCGCCATTATGTCCAGGCGCCCAACGCCCCTCAGTCGGTCACGCAGATCCGTTTGCATATATTCCACGAGGCCCTCTGCGCCGGCGCGACGACGTTCGCTGTCTGCACGGGCTCGCAATGCGAGACCGAGCAGAAGGGCCATCACTATCACCAGCGCCGTCGCCGCTGCCGTGAGCGCCGTCACGCGCCTGACCTGCCTCTGCGCGTCGCGTTGGACGAGGGCGTCGAGAGGGAGGCCGGCAAGGCCGGCGACGATCTTGAGGAAGGCGAGGCGCTTGCCGTCACCTTGTTTGCGGAAGTCCGCGGCGAGCGGCTCTGGGCCGGTGCACAACGCCTCCGGCATCGACTCAGTGGGTTCCCCCCGCGCAAGCGCGACCAGCACCGGCGCGGCGGGATGAAGCTCCCGGAACAACGCGACTTCACGCGCCACCCATTGCGACCTGGCCGCATCGGGCGACGCCACCAACACCAGGGCCGACGACGCCGCAATCGCCTCGCGCACCGCCGCCGACAAATCGGTCGCCGCCGACAGATCCTCCCGGTCCCGGAAGACCGGCCCGATCCGGCCCGGCGCCTGGCCAGGGAGCGGCGTTACCTGATCGGCTAGGCGCCTCGGCAGGCGATAGGCTTCAAGCCGGCGCTGAAGCCAGGCGGCGAAGACCTTGTCCGCGTGGCAATAGCTGACGAATGCCCGGAACGGTCTGACCGAATCCATAGCTAGCCCCCCCAATCCGGGCGGGGACAAAGATGCACGCTTCCTGGAAATTTCCAAATCAAATCGGCGCCATAATGGCGCGATGACTATGGAAGCGACCGTCGCTTTGCGCGACGATCGTCCGTTTAGTTCAGGCCGCCTCCAGCGGCGGCTCCGCCGGCACCGCGGTCCATTCGCAGCGGTGGAGGCTGATCGGGTCGAGGAACTGGCCGCCCATCCTGCCGCCGAGCTGCCAGCGCACCTGGGCGTTGACGGATCCCACCCCGGGGACGTCGAGCGAGACGTAGCTTCCGATCCGGACGGGATCGCTGCACTCGGCCATGAAGCCGGTGGTCGAGACGTCGCGGACCTTGACCTCGATGCTGTACCAGCTCTGGGCGCGCAGCCGGGTCCGGCCCGCCACCGGCGTCCGGCCCGAGCGGCGCGGCTTGTACTCGTTCATGCGCGCCACCCTGGAGCGGCAATGGTGAAGGGGCGGTAAAGGCGGCCGGATGACGATGCGGCGCGCCTGCGCTATCGCTGCCGGGAGATGACGATTCCTTTCCCTTCGGCGCTCCGGCTTCTCGCCGCAATCCTCCTCCTCGCCGGCTGCGGGGGCAAGGCGACCGGGCCGATCGCGATCGACGCCATCGGCGGCGAGCCGCGGATCGCCAATCCCAATCGCGAACGGCTCGACCCGCCCTCCGCCATCCTGCTCGAAGCCACCGCCCAGGGCCTTGTGCGCTTCGATGCGGGCGGCGAGATCGAGCCGGCGCTGGCGCAGCGCTGGATCGTCTCGGACGACGGCCTGCGCTACACCTTCCGCCTCGGCAAGGCGAGCTGGAGCGGCGGCCGGATCACCGCCGAGCAGGTGGTGGCGAGGCTGAGGGCCGCAGCCGCTCCGGCCAGCCGCAACCCGCTGAAGCCGATCCTCGGCGCAATAGACGAGATCGTCGCGATGACCGACGACGTCCTCGAGATCAGCCTCAAATCGCCCAGGCCCAACTTCCTGCAGCTGCTCGCCCAGCCCGAAATGGCGGTCATCCGCGGCGGCGAGGGCTCGGGCCCCTATCGGGCCGAGCGGCGGCCGGACGGATCGGTCCAGCTCGTCCCGCTCGAGACCGGGGAAGAGGGCGATCCGGCGGCGCCGCCGCTTCTCATCCGGGGCGAGGGCGCGGCCACGGCCACCGCGCGGTTCGCGGAGCGGCAGGCCGATCTCGTCCTCGGCGGCACCTATGGCGACCTGCCGCTGGCGCGGGCGGCGGGAGTTCCCGCGGCGCAGCTTCGCTTCGACCCGGTGACCGGCCTGTTCGGGCTCGCCTTCACCGCCGCGGAAGGGCCCTTCGCCCGGATGGAGATCCGCCAGGCCCTCGCCATGGCGATCGACCGGCCGGCGCTCGCCGCCGCCATGGGCGTGCCCGGGCTGCAGCCGCGCCAGTCGCTGCTTCCCCCCGGCATCGAGGGGCTGGCGCAGGTCTCCGCTCCGGCCTGGATCCGCGACCCGCTTCCGGCCCGGCAGGCGCGGGCGGCGGCCCTGCTTGGCGAGGCGGGCGGGGACGGCCGGCTCAAAGTCCGGGTCGCCTTGCCCGATTCGGCCGGCCACCGCCTGCTCTTCGCCCGGCTTCGGCGCGACTGGGCGGCGGTCGGAGTCGAGGCGGTGCGGGTGCCGGCCGGCTCGGCCGCCGACCTTCGCCTCGTCGACGAAGTGGCTCCGGCCGGCCTCGCCAGCTGGTATCTTCGCCATTTCTCCTGCGAGGCGAGCCGGGTCTGCGATCCGGCCGCCGACGAGATGATGGCGGCGGCGCGAATCGCCCCCGACGCCGCCGGCCGCCGCGCCCTGCTCGCCAATGCCGACCGGATACTTGCCGGCCTCGGCCCGTTCATCCCGCTGACCGCGCCGGTGCGCTGGTCGCTGGTCGCGCCGCGGCTCACCGGCTTCCGCCCCAATGCCTTCGGCCGCCACCCGATCGGCGAGCTGATCCGCCAGCAACCCTAGGAGACGCCGATGCCTCAGGACAAATACGACGCGCTCCCCGAAGGATTGCCGATCGGCCGCGACCCCGCGTCGGTGCGCCGGCGGATCGAGGCGATGGAGAAATTGCTCGAGCGGATGTTCACCTTCCCGGGCACCAACCGCCAGTTCGGCCTCGACGTCGTCTTCGACCTGATCCCGGTCGGCGGCAGCCTGGTCGCCGCGGCGATGGGCAGCTGGCTGGCCTGGGAGGCGCGCAACCTCGGAATGCCGAAATGGCATTTGATGCGGATGGGCGGCAATATCGGGGTCGACTTCCTGCTCGGCGCCATCCCCTGGGTCGGCGCAATCCCCGATTTCTTCTTCAAATCGAACAGCCGCAATCTGCGGATCGTCAAGCGCTGGCTCGACAAGCACCATCCCGAGACGATGCTGATCGAAGGGGAAGTGGTGGCCCGGCGTTAATTGCCTCCCCATGCGCAGCATGGGGAGGGGGACCAGGCTTTGCCTGGTGGAGGGGTCACCTTCAAAAGCCTCGTCAGATCACCCCTCCACCACCTTCGGTGGTCCCCCTCCCCATCTCACGATGGGGAGGCAGAGAAATCCAGTCCGATATCGGCGGCGGGGGCGGACTGGGTGATCCTCCCAACCGAAACGTAGGTCACCCCCGTCTCCGCCTTGGCCCGTATCGTCTCCAGGGTGACTCCGCCGCTCGCCTCGGTCCGCACCCGGCCGGCGACCAGCGCCACCGCCTCGCGCAGCATCGGCGCGTCCATATTGTCGAGAAGCAGGTGGGTGGCGCCCGCCGCCAGCGCCGGCCCGATCTGGTCGAGCCGGTCGACCTCGACGATGATCCGGCCGATCCCGGCCTCCACCGCCCGGCGCACCGCTTCGACGACCCCGCCGGCGACGGCGACGTGATTGTCCTTGATCATCGCCGAATCCCACAACCCCATCCGGTGGTTCTGCGCCCCGCCCATCCTTGTGGCGTATTTTTCGAGGATCCGAAGGCCGGGAATGGTCTTGCGCGTGTCGAGCAGGATCGCACCGGTGCCCGCGATCGCGTCGACGTAGCGCCGGGTCAGGGTGGCGATCCCCGAGAGGTGCTGGACCAGGTTGAGCGCCGATCTTTCGGCGGTGAGCATCGCGCGCGCCTTGCCCCGAAGCCGAAGCAGATCGGCCCCCGCTTCGACGCGCGCCCCCTCGTCCGCGAGCCGCTCGATCTCCACCTCCGGGTCGAGCGCCCGGAAGAACGCCTCGGCCAGCGGCAGGCCGGCCACCACGATCGCCTCGCGGCTGTCCATAACCCCGGTGAAGCGGGCATCGGCCGGGATGACGGCTTCGCTGGTCACGTCGAGTCCGTCCGGGCCGAGATCCTCGGCCAGGGTCTCGCGGACGAAGCGGTCGAGGTCGAAGCCTGGGAGAGAGAAGGTCATGTAAAATCGCCTAGCGGTTGGGCCGCCTCGGGTTAAGCCCCTCTCCCGTCCTTAACGGGAGAGGAGGGGCCCGCCGCGAAGCGGTGGGAGGTGAGGGTCTGTACACCGGACTCAGAAAAGACCCTCACCTCCCAAGCCTTCGGCTTGGGCCCCTCCTCTCCCGCGAAAAGCGGGAGAGGCGAAGAATCGGGCCTATTGCACCGCCCCCACCAGCTCCCGCTTCAGATAGGCCATCAGCAGGGCCGAGCGTTTCGCATCCTCGGCATTGTCGGCGCCGACGCTGTGGCCGCCTTCCAGATATTCGTGGAAATAGAAGCGATTGCCATATTCCTCGAGCCGGGCCGCCATCTTGCGGGCGTGGCCGGGATGGACCCTGTCGTCCTTGGTCGAGCTGTAGAAGAAGACCGGCGGGTAGCGGACGCCCTTCCTCACATTCTGGTAGGGCGAATATCTGGACAGGAAGGCCCAGTCCGCCGGCTTGTCGGGATCGCCATATTCGTCGATCCAGGAGGCGCCGGCGAGCAAATGCGAGTAGCGCTTCATGTCGAGCAGGGGCGAGCCGTTGATCACCGCCGAATAGAGGTCCGGCCGCTGGTTCATCGCCGCGCCGACCAGCACGCCGCCGTTGGAGCGTCCGGAAATGCCGATCTTGCCCTTGGCGGTGATTCCGGTGCGGATCAAATCCTCGGCGACGGCGTGGAGGTCGTCGAAGCTCTTCTGCCGGTTCTCGCGGAGCACCGACTTGTGCCAATCGGGCCCATATTCGCCGCCGCCGCGGATGTTGGCGAGGACATAGGCATTGCCCTCCTCGGTCCAGAACATTGCGAGCGGACCGGCGCGATAGGGCTGGCCGGTGAGGTAGCCCGGGGTCTGGGCGGCGCGGAAGCCGCCATAAGCGTGGATGAAGGT
The DNA here is from genome assembly GCA_035719905.1 of Allosphingosinicella sp. GTDB lineage: Bacteria > Pseudomonadota > Alphaproteobacteria > Sphingomonadales > Sphingomonadaceae > Allosphingosinicella. The sequence continues at coordinate 105,350 of DASTFN010000051.1, read as the reverse complement.
CGGGACGGGGCCCTGGGCGCCCTTTCGCCGGACGAGGAAATAGGGGATCTTCGTGCCGTCCTTCGAGGTGGCGAAGCGCTGCTCGACGGTCCGGGTCGCGGCGTCGAACTTGGCCGGAAGGCGCTGGACCAGCGACGTCCTGCCCCCGGGCTGCACCGCATAGAGCGCCGGCGGGGTCAGCATCCCCTCCACCGTGGCGAAGGCGAGGTCGGGCTTGCCGCCCACGGTGAGCAGGTGGACGGTGCTGTTCGCCGGCAGGGCGACCGGCCGCGAGGCCCAGCGGCCGTTCTTCTTCGGGGTGAGCGCGAACAATTTGCCGGACACGTCGTCGAGCGCCTTGACCCACAGGACGTTGTCGGAGGCCGAAACCTCCTCGATCGCCTGCTTCGCCGTCGGCGCCATCACCAGCTTCGGCTCGGCATGGCCGCGCGCCAATATGTCGCCAAGCGAATAGGCGACCAGGGTGCCGGCCCGGAAGCGGCCGAGCGGGCTCTGCAGCTTGGCGATCAGCTGGTCGCCGATCACGTCCTCCAGCTCGGCATCGGCAGGCAGAGGCACCGGCACCAGCCCGCCGCTCGGGGTCAGGAGGTGACGCTCGTTGGTCCAGAAGGTCTTGCCGCGGTCGACGAACACCCAGCGCCGGGTGGCGCTCTGGATCGCCAGCGGGTTGGTGGCGACGTCGCCGGTCTCACCCTCGAACAGGGTCCGCGCCGAAGCGAGCGGAGTGCCCCGCTTCCACAGCTTGAGGATCCGCCCATAGCCGGAGGTGGTGAGCGAGCCCCTCCCGAAATCGGTGCCGACCAGCAAGGTGTCGCGATCCACCCAGGCGGCGGAAGTCTTGGCTTCGGGGATATTGAAGCCGTCCTCGACGAAGCGGCCGGTCCCGAGATCGAACTCGCGGACGACGTCGGCGTCGGTGCCGCCGGCGCTGACCGATACGAGGCAGCGGCGATAATCGGGCGCGAGGCAGTCGGCGCCGTGCCAGACCCAGGACTTGCCTTCCTGCCGCCCGAGCGAGTCGACGTCGATCACCGTCCGCCATTGCGGCCTGCCCGCCCGATAGGCGGCGAGCGGCGAGATACGCCAAAGCCCGCGCGGATTGCTCGCGTCGCGCCACAGGTTGGCGACCTTGTCGCCGAGGATCTGGTCGGGAGCGGCGATCTGCTCCTTGTCGTCGAGGATGGCGAGGGCGCGCTGCCGATAGCTTTCGAACTTCGGGTCGCGGGTGAGCTGCGCCTCGGTGGCGGCGTTCCACTCCTTGACCTGGGCGAGCGCTCTTTTGCCCTCCACCTCCTCCAGCCAGAGATAGGGATCGTCGCTCGCCGGAGCGGCGGCGGCGAGGAAGAGCAGGGACGCGGCGGGGAGGAGGAAGCGATGCAAGGGCGGTCTCCGCTTGGGTTCGTGAGGCGATTAGCGCGTCACCTTTCGTCATGCCAGCGAAGGCTGGCATCCCGGCGGGTGAAAGGCGCAGGTGCATTTCACCCACTGGGGCCCCAGCCTGCGCTGGGGCGACGGTTCAATCGCCCGTGATCACCGGCCGCCCTACGTCCCCCTGCCCCACCGTCCGGCCGGCCATCTCCAGCATCCGGTCGAGCGATTTCTTCGCCGCCAGTCGGAGATCCTCGTCCAGCTCGATGCGGGGCTCGAGGTCGCGAAGGGCGAGGTAGAGCTTCTCCATCGTGTTGAGCGCCATGTAGGGGCACATGTTGCAATTGCAGTTGCCGTCCGCGCCGGGCGCTCCGATGAAAGTCTTGTGGGGCGCCGCTTTCTCCATCTGGTGCATGATGTGCGGCTCGGTGGCGACGATCATCGTCTCGGACGGCGACGACAATGCGAAGTCGAGGATCGCCCGGGTCGAGCCGACCAGATCGGCATGGTCGAGGATGTGGGGCGGGCATTCGGGATGGGCGAGCACCGGCGCTCCGGGATGCAGGGCCTTGAGCTTGAGGAGCTCGGTCTCCGAGAAAGCCTCGTGGACGATGCAGACGCCCGGCCAGAGCAGCATGTCGCGCCCGGTCTTGCGGGCGAGGTAGCCGCCGAGATTCTTGTCGGGGCCGAAGATGATCTTCTGCTCCTTCGGGATCTGGGAGAGGATGATCTCGGCCGAGGAGCTGGTGACGATGATGTCGGACAAGGCCTTCACCGCCGCCGAGCAATTTATGTAGGTCAGGGCGATATGGTCGGGATGGGCCTCGCGGAAGGCCTTGAACTGGTCGGGCGGGCAGCTGTCCTCGAGGCTGCAGCCGGCATTCATGTCGGGAAGGACGACGATCTTCTCGGGCGAGAGGATCTTGGCCGTCTCGGCCATGAAGCGCACCCCGCAAAAGGCGATGACGTCGGCCGTGGTCGACGCCGCCTTGCGCGACAGATCGAGGCTGTCGCCGACGAAATCGGCGAGGTCCTGGATTTGCGGGGTCTGGTAATAATGGGCGAGGATGACGGCGTTGCGCTCCTTGCGCAGCCGGTCGATCTCGACCGCGAGGTCGAGCCCTCTGAGGCTCTGGTTGGGTGCGTTCATGGTGCCACTCCCGGATGGGGGACGCAGCCCTCAGGCCGGCCGTCTCCCTGATTTGCCAAGCTCAGCCTCGCGTGCCCCGACCGTGGTCTCGAAAGGCGCGGAGTGGATGCGGCGGAGATAGGCGCGGAGACGGCCTTTTTCAACAAGGGTCGTCATTCCGGCGAAAGCCGGAATCCATGAACGCTGGCGGCATGCAGCTTCGTTCGGCGGTGTTCATGGATCCCGGGTCGAGCCCGGGATGACGGATGCTCAGCGTTCCGCCTGCCGGTCGCTCAGCCTTGCCTCGAGCGGGCGGGGGCGGTCGAGCCAGGAGGCTTCCTCCTTGCCGGCCGGGTCGACGAAGCGGACCGCGACGCTGGCCTCCACGCCGGCGGCGCGAAGCGGCAGGGCGAAGGCCCTCGCGACGTCGCGCATCGCCGCGCTCCGGGCGAGGCGCATCGGCCCGGGCTCGCGGGCCTGGCGCATCAGCTCGTCCTGGGCCCGCTGGCGGTTCTCGCGGTCGAGCGTCTTCTCCGAGCCGGCGAGGGCCATGACGAGCCCCCCTTCCGAGCTCTCCTGGACCTGGTTGAGATCGATCTCCGGGCCGGACAATTCGAGTGGCGGAAGGGTCACCGACAGGGTCCGGCTGGCCTCGTCCCAGGCGAGGCTGGAGCGACGCATCCGGGCCAGATCGATCCCGTAGCGGACCGTTCCGGGCATGATCAGGGTCTTGCGGGCGGTGAGTCCGAGATGGGTCTCGCTCGCCGTCGCGACCGAGACGAAGCGGGCGCTGAACGGCACCACCCGGCCCTCGTCGCGAACCGAGAGCAAAGCCGCGACGGCGATCGCCTCGGCCTCGGGCCGCGGCGCCTCCGGCGAGGGGCGGAACGCCCAGCCCAGCGCCAGGCCGAGCAGGAGCAGTCCGAGCGCCGGAAGCGCCAGCTGCAGCTTCAGTGGGCGAGGATCCATTCTTCCCCCTGTGCCCGGACGAGATTGCGCCGTTCGAGGTCGATCAGATGGGCGAGCACCGAGCGCCCCGCCGCCGGGAAGAGGCGCGGGTCGATATCGGCATAGATCGCCGCCACCATCGCCGCAATGCGCCCCTCGCCCTGCTCGATCTGCCCGACGATCTGGCGCTCGCGCATCCGGCGATGCTCGATCAGCCGGCGGACGTGGCCGAGCGGGTCCTCCACGGCCGGGCCGTGCGCCGGATAATATATGAGGTCGTCGCGGGCGAGCAGCCGCTCCAGGCTGGCCCTGTAATCGGCCATGTCCCCGTCCGGCGGAGCGACGACGGTGGTCGACCAGCCCATGACATGGTCGCCGGTGAACAAGGCCCGCTCTTCGGCGAGCGCCAGGCAGAGATGGTTGGACGTGTGCCCCGGGGTCGCCACCGCCTCGATCGTCCAGCCCGCGCCGCCGAGCCGCTCGCCGTCGGCGAGGATCCGGTCCGGCCGGTAATCGGAGTCGAAGGCTTCGTCGGCGCGCGGGCCTTCATCGTCGAGGCTGAGCGGGGCGCAGCCGACGATCGGGGCGCCGGTCGCGGCCGCAAGCGGCCGGCTCGCCGGGCTGTGGTCGCGATGGGTGTGGGTGCACAAGATGGCGGCGACGCGCTCACCCGAGAGCGCCGCGACGAGGGCATCGACATGTTCGGGCAGATCGGGACCGGGATCGATCACGGCGACGTCGCCCTGGCCGATTATGTAGGTCTGGGTACCGGTATAGGTGAAAGGGGACGGATTGGGGGCGAGCACGCGGCGTATCCGGCTGCCGAGCCGCTCTACCCTGCCGGTCGCGTCCATCGCGCCGATGTGGCACCGCCGGCGGCGAAAACCAAGCGCGCAGGTTTCCCTGTCCCGTCATTGCGAGCGAAGCGAAGCAATCCAGCCCGCGGCCTGACCGAATGCCGGCGCTGGATTGCTTCGTCGCTTCGCTCCTCGCAATGACGGAGCGGGCAGAAGAAAGGGCGGGGGCTTGGGGCACCCCCGCCCTTCCCCCGAGTCGCGCTCGCCCTCAGCGGGCGCTGCGGGCCCGTTCCATCGCCGAGCGCAAGGCGGTCTCGATCCGCGCCTTCTGCTCGTCGCTTAGCTCGTCATTGGCCCGGATCCGGGCGAGCGCCTTCTCGATCCGCTCGGCGGTCGCGGCGGTCGGCCGGCCCTTGGTGCAGATGACGACCTTGGTCTTCTTGCCGTCCTCCTCGCCGTTCTCCTCGACGACCCTGTCGCCGCCGTCGCAATCGACCGGCGCGCCGTGGCCGCGCATCTCGAAGCGGCGCACCCGGGGGCCGTGGCCGGCGGCGTGGTGCTCGCCGTCGCGGATGATCTCGACCCGGCGGACGTGATCGCCTTTGGCGTGGTGCTCGTCCCCTTTGCCGTCCTCGATGATGACGAAGCGCTTCACCGTCTTTTCGCCGCCGTCGCCGTCCGGATGGGGATGGGCGAGGGCGGCGCCGCCCGCCCCGGCGAGCAGCAAAGCGGCGGCGGCAAGGCCGAGCCTGGGATCGAGTCTCATCGGGTCATTCTCCCTTTTCGAGCGTCTGGATGTTGATGTCGAAGCCGTTGCCCTGGCCGCCACCGCCGGCCGGATTGTCGCCGCGATGGACTCGGAGCTTGAGCTTGCGCGCTTCGGCGGCCGCCTGGATCACGGCCTGGCGGAACTCGGCGACCTCTTCGTCGCTGAGCGCCGCGCCGATCGTGTAGACATGCGCCTCGGCATGGACTCGCCGGAACTGGACGACCTGCGCTTCGCCGAGCACGGCTTCGACGGACGCCAGGCGGGGAGCCGGCAAGGCGCGCGGAGCGACGGCGGAATTGGGAAGGCGGCGAAGCATCGTCGCCATCGAGAAGAGCGACGACGGCCGCGGCGAAGGCGCCTCGGCCGAGGCGAAGCTCATCGGCTCGACCTCGAGCCCGGCCCGGGCCGGGACCGCGACGGCCCGGGCGTGGCGGCGGGCGGTAATGACGATGGCCGGCTCCGGCGCTGCGGCGGCGGCGAGAGCGGCGCCGGCCGGGGAAGCGGCGGCGAGCGGCGCGAACGCCTGTTCCGGTGACGCCTCCATCGCGGGAGGCCGGCCGGCGCTTCCGAGCGCGAAGCCGGCCATGGCGAAGGCGGCCAGGGCGACCACTCCGCCGGTCGAGCGCAGCGGGCTGGCGCGGTGGTTGCGCATCATCTTGAGGCGGCGCTTCAATTCGCCCGCGGGGTTGAGGGCGCAGGCGGCGATGAGGCCCGGACGGCTGGCCGACTTGACCAGCGCCCGCGCATAATCGCACCTTTCGTCGAGCGAGGCGGTGCGGGCGACGGCGGCGTCGCAGGCCAGCTCCTGGTCGCTCCTGAAGGCCCGGAACGACAACCAGGCGACAGGATTGAACCAGAAAATGGCAAGAACCAAAGTTGCGACCAGATTCCACCATATGTCGCCGCGCTTGTGGTGGACGAGCTCATGCTCGAGCGCCAGCCGCCGCTCGACGGGGTTGTAACGCCTTGAGAAATCGCCCGGCAGGACGATCCTGCGCTCGACCACTCCAATTGCGAGCGGTCCGTCGACCTTGTCGCTGATCCAGGTGCGGATCCCGCCGAACAAAGGCGGCCGCGCCGGGCGCGAGCTGTCGCGGATCCGGCCCAGGAAGGCGCGATAGCCGAGCCATTGAAGAATGAGGAAGATGACCGCACCCCCGGCCCACATTGCGAGCATGAAGGGCACCCACTGCCCGGGTCCGGCCTGAGCCGGCAGGGGTGCGGCCATTTCCGCCGCCGTCGGGATGAAGAGTACGACGGGCGGAAGGTGGACGTCCGGCGCCAGCTGGGGCAGCGGCGGCAGGACGAGGCGGAGCACGGGCACCGCCCACAAGGCATAGGCCCAGCCGGCGCCGAAGCTGCGCGCGACGGGGCCGCGAAGAAGAAGCACCATCACCATCAGCAAAGTGACGGCGACGGACGTCTCGATCAGCCAGGCGATCATGACTTGAGCTCCTTGAGGAGCTTCTCGATCTCGGCGATGTCGGCGGGCGTCAGCTTGTCGCGGGCGGCGAGCTGGGCGACGAGCGCCGGCACCCGGCCGCCGAACATTCGATCGATCAGCCGGCCCGATTCCTCGGCGACATAATCCTCGCGGCGGATGGCCGGGCGGTAGAGGTAGCGCCGCCCGTCCTCCTCATGGGCGAGAACGCCCTTGGCGAGCAGCCGCGAGAGCATGGTCTTGACCGTGGCGAGGCTCCAGCCGCGGTGCTCCGGAACCCTGGCGGCAACGTCGGCAGCGGTCAGCGGCGCCTCGTCCCAAAGCACCTCCATCACCGCATATTCGCCTTCGGCGATTCTCTCCACGGCCTCACCCTCCCTGTCGATTACACATGTAATTCTGCCTGCGGCGCTGAACGCCCGATGAATGGCACGGTAGCATAATGACTTGCTGTCGGATCGCTTTACAATAAGCAAAAGCGGTTAAGTCCCGTAAACCATTGCGAGGCCCGGAAATCCGCCAACGGCCCGCTTTGGCACGCAGCGTGTATCTTTCTCCGCGTCCACACGCTTCCACACGAACAGGGGCGGACGAGCGGTTTATCTGGTCCCGCCGTCCGCCCCTTTCCTTTTCATCCCCGCAGAAACTGAGCCGTCTCGGCATCGGCCGGGAGGAAGGCCTCGACCGCCAGCTCCGACAAGGTGATGTCGATCGGCGTTCCGAACACCGTGGTCATGCTGAGGAAGGAGAGGAGGTGCGGGCCCTGGCGCACCTTCAGGAGGATGGCGATGCCGTTCGCCTCGCCCGGGTCGCCGGTTCCGCCGCCCGGATAGGCGCGAAGCTCTTCGAGAAGCGCTGCCAGCACCGGATCGGCGCTGGCGTCGATCTGCTCCTCGAGCCGGCGGAAGACGTAGCCGCGCCACTCGCCCAGATTCTCGATCCGCGGCGCCAGCCCTTCCGGATGGAGGCTCAGCCGGAGCACGTTGAGCGGCGGCTGCAGCAGGTGCGGCGCCACGTCGGCGAGGAAGGGCGCGATCCCCGCATTGGCGGCGACCAAATTCCAGTGGAGGTCGACGGCGAGCGCGGGATAGGGCTCGTAGGCCGCGAGCACCTTGTCCACCGCCTGCCGGGCGGCGGCGAGGGCGGGATCGTCGAGGGCCCGGGCGGGCTGGGCCGGAGCGAAGCCGCCGGCGACGAGCAGGACGTTGCGCTCGCGCGGCGGGATCCGGAGGCGCTCCGCGAGCCGGAGCAGCATGGTCCGGCTCGGCCGCGACCGTCCCGTCTCGATGAAGCTGAGGTGCCGAGCCGAGATTTCGGCATCGAGCGCGAGGTCGAGCTGGCTGAGGCGCCGGCGCGCTCGCCAGGTCCGGATCTGGGTGCCGACAAGGTCGGCGGGGTTGGCGGCCATGACGCAGGCTAACCCAATAAGCGGGCGAATCCCATTACCTGCCAGGTAATCGACAGCATGACCTCGAATGGCCGATCAGAGTCCGGCGGCGCCTCCCCGGCGCCCTTCGCAAGAAAGGACCGGACCGATGAACAACCCAATCTTCCTTCGGCGCGTGCTCGCCCTCGATTCCGCCAGCTGCGCCCTGATCGGCCTGTTGCTCTGCCTGGGCGCCGGCCCCCTCTCCGGGCTCTTCGGCCTCGGTGAGAGGCTGTTGTTCGGCGCCGGGCTGCTGCTCCTTCCGCTCGCCGCCTTCATCGCCTGGCTGGCCTCGCGCCCGGCGCCGCCGAGCCCGCTGGTCTGGCTGGTCATCGCCGGCAATGTCGCCTGGACGGCCGAGAGCTTTCTCCTGATCTCGACCGAAGGGTCGCGGATCACGGCGCTCGGCACCGCCTTCGTGGCGGGGCAGGCGGTCGCGGTGCTGGGTCTGGCGCTGCTCGAATATGCCGGGCTGAGGCGGATGCGGGCGGCGGCGTAAGCTCCTCCCCTCCCTGCAAGGGAGGGGTCAGGGGTGGGTAAGGGCGGAGCGGGCTCGATGCCCGCTTCGCCCTTCACGACGTCGGAGCAGGGCCCGCCTTCGGCGGACCCACCCCCGGCCCCTCCCTTCCAGGGAGGGGAGTCAGGCCTTCGCGACCTGCTTCTCGTCCAGCAATTGCTGGAGCTCGCCGGCCTCGTACATCTCCATCATGATGTCGGAGCCGCCGACGAACTCGCCCTTGACGTAGAGCTGCGGGACGGTGGGCCAGTCGGAATATTCCTTCACGCCCTGCCGGATCTCCGGGTCCTGGAGCACGTCCACGGTCTCGAAGCCGACCCCGAGATGGTCGAGGATGGAGACGGCGCGGCTCGAGAAGCCGCATTGCGGGAAGAGCGCGGTGCCCTTCATGAACAGGACGACGTCGTGTCTGCTGACGATCTCGTCGATTCGGGCCTTGGTGTCGGACATTTTTACTATTCCTCAGTCGGGGGTCGCGGTGGAGAGCTGGAGCGCGTGCAGGAGCCCGCCCATTCGGCCGCCCAGCGCCTCGTAGACCCGCTGATGCTGGCGCACGCGCGGCATCCCGCGGAAGCTTTCGGCGACCACCCGGGCGGCATAATGATCGCCGTCGCCGGCGAGATCGGTGATCTCGACCCGAGCGTCCGGGATTCCGGCGCGGATCAGCTCCTCGATCTCCTCGGCGGCCATCGCCATCAGCCCTGCGACTCCATCAATTGGCGGCGCGCCTCGACCGTCTTGTGGGCGAGCGCCTCGCGGATCCGCGATTCGTCGCAATCGACCCCGGCCGAGGTGAGGTCGCCGACCAGCTTGCGGACGACGTCCTCGTCGCCGGCTTCCTCGAAGTCGGCGCGGATGACGTCGCTCGCATAGGCGTCGGCCTCCGCCTGGCTGAGACCCATCAGTCCCGCCGCCCACTGCCCGAGCAGCTTGTTGCGGCGCGCGACGATTCTGAACTGCATGTCCTGGTCCCGGGCATATTTGGTCTCGAAGGCCCGCTCGCGATCGTCGAAAGTGCTCATGACGCTCCCTTGTTCTGCTCTTGAGTCAGATAGGCGCGGCGAGGGGGCGGTGCAACGGGCTGGGGCCGGGTGTGACATGGCCAATCGCTTGTGACAGTCTTGGCGATCGAGGAGGAAATCATGATCGCCGTCGCAGTCGCGATCGCCGCCGTCTTGCAGCCCGCGAGCCCGTCGCCGGCAACGCTCGACCTCGAGGGTGCGTATATAGGCTGGACCCACTGCCTCAGCGCGCAGGAACGCTTAGCCGATCCGGAAACGCCCGCCCGGCGCGTCGCCGACGCTGCGGTACGGGCCTGTGAACCGCTGCAGCGGGAGCTGATCGCCGCCCATGAAGCCTGGCTCGCGGTTTCGAACCTGGGCGAGCGCGACCGTGAACGCGACCGGCGCGGCCTTGTTCGGTTCATCCGGGACGTACGCGCCAACGTTCTCAACGTCGTACGGGATATGCGGCGCTCTCTGCCTCCCCATCGTTAGAGGCGTTATTATACTTGACGTACCCACGGTGAAAGCCTAGGGTCTCTTTAACAGGAGAGACTACCATGGCTTCCGCCCTTTCAGCCCCCCACTTCCACGACGAGAAAGCGGCTTACGCTTACGTCGAGGCTCGCGTGTGGCCTGAGGGTCCCGTCTGCCCGCATTGCGGCGGTGTCGAGCGGATCGGCCTCATGGGCGGCAAGTCCACCCGGATCGGCACCTACAAGTGCTACCAGTGCCGCAAGCCCTTCACCGTCAAGATCGGGACCATCTTCGAAGCCTCGCACGTCGACCTGCACGTCTGGCTTCAGGCGATCTACCTGATTGCCGGATCGAAGAAGGGCATCAGCTCTAACCAGCTTCACCGCACCCTGGGTGTCACTCTCAAGACTGCTTGGTTCATGTCGCATCGTATCCGCGAGGCAATGCGCTCCGGTGACCTTTCCACCTTCGGCAACGAGGGCACCCCGGTCGAGGTTGACGAAACCTACATCGGCCGCGAGCCCGGCACCGTCATGAAGAAGGGCGGGGTCCAGCATAAGATGAAGGTTCTCAGCCTCGTTGACCGCGCAACCGGGCGCTCGCGCTCAATGGTGATGGATACCGTGACCATCGCCAGCATCACCCCGATTGTCCGCGCCAACGTCTCCCGTGAAGCGCAGCTCATGACCGACGAAGCCGGGATGTACCGCTATATGAGCGCTCACTTCGCTTTCCACGGCACTACCCGCCACGCCTTCGGCGAGTACGTCCGGGGCAACATTCACACCAACACCGTTGAAGGCTTCTTCAGCATCTTCAAGCGCGGCATGCGGGGCATCTACCAGTATTGCAGCAAGAAGCATCTGCACCGCTATCTCGCGGAGTTCGACTTCCGCTACAGCAACCGCCAAGCCAACGGGTTCAGCGACCTTGCTCGCGCCGACGCATTGCTTTCGGGCGTCGTCGGCAAGCGCCTCACCTATCAAACGACTTGTGCGAGGGGATGATGCCGAAGAAAAAAGAGACGCTGAGCCCAGAGGAGCAGAGTCGAAGGTTCAAAGCCGAGGCTCAAAGGCTAATCGACGCTGGCGAACTAAGCCCCACCGACGCGGAAGCGGCGATGGATAAGCTTGTGCGCTCAACGGGGCGCTCGACCCCGCCTTAAACCTCTCCGCAACTGCTTAATTTCCACCGTTAGATCGCGCAGTTCGGCGAGCCGGATTTCATCAATTTCGTGATGGAATACCGGAAAGGTTTCGTCCGGCGGCAACATGGCCTGAATGTCTGCCAAGGTCGCCTTCGGCGGCGGCTTGGCAAAAAGATTCCGCTCCTTGGCTTCCGGCTCTATCCGACGGGCCGAAACGCAGAGCTGATCCACTATACACAATGGCGGCGCCTCGGTGCGCGACAAGGGGATGAAGGCACCGAGACTCCGCGCCTTCTCTCCGTAGCAGTCTTTCAAATCGTGGAATATCTCTTGAACATTAGGCAGGTTTTGGTGCCCTCGCTCCCACACAAAATTGATCGTGTCTGCGTCGGAGAACAGCTGAAAGCAATGACGCTGAACACATAGCACCATCTCTAGGCCAGCGACTCCGTACGCCGAGTAAGACGAAACCTTCGGGGGCATTTGTTCGCGATATACCCGTTTGTAGGCTGCTAGGTCTATGGAGACGGTGACACCAAGCTCGCACCATTTGCGCATGATGTCAGTCTGAGCCTTGATGAAGGCTCCTTTCCGGCCCCGCCCCCAAACCTCTCTATCGCTAAATGGCCCCTGATTGCGGTCCATTTCGTAGAAGTGCGCATAGGGCACTTCGGCCTGTTTTAGCAGGTGCGTCCAATCGATCCCAAACCCGCGCCACTTGTCCCACGAAGCGATAAGGCCGGCTAGCATCAGCCGCCCGTCATCGCCGTAAGATTCGTCCACGAAGGCAGAGGCCAGCATAAGCAGTTCAGATCCATCCGCGCCAACGGTGGCCAGCGCTCCAGACACTAGCCCAAGGCCGCACGAACCGGGAGCTACGCCGCTCACTTATCATGCTCCCCATCGTTTGGGTACGTCAAATATAATGACGCCTCGTTAGATGGGGAGGGGGACCACCGAAGGTGGTGGAGGGGTAAATGGCTCGGACGACTACGGATTGCGCTGGAGACTCCCAGTTTCGAGCCAGGTCACCCCTCCACCAGGCTTCGCCTGGTCCCCCTCCCCATGCTGTGCATGGGGAGGCAATCAGTTCATCGTCACCACGAGCTTGCCCACCGCCTTCCTCGCCGCCATGTGGGCGATCGCCTCGCCGCCCTGGTCGAGCGGCCAGGTGCGGCTCACCCTGGGCGCGATCTTCCCTTCCCGCCACAGGCGGAACAGGGTCTCGATATGGGCCGCATTGGCCTTCGGGTCCCGCGCCGCGAAGGCGCCCCAGAAGACTCCGCAAACGTCGCAGCTTTTCAGGAGGGCGAGGTTGAGCGGAAGCCTCGGGATCCCGGCCGGGAAGCCGACGACGAGGTAGCGGCCCTCCCAGGCGATCGAGCGCAGGGCCGGCTCGGCATAGTCGCCGCCGACGGGATCGTAGATCAGGTCGGCGCCGCCGGGTCCGACCGCCTCCTTGAACATCTGCCCGAGCGCCTTCGAGCCGTCCTTGTCGAACGGCCCCGCCGGGTAGACGATGGCCAAATCCGCCCCGGCCTGGCGCGCCACCTCGGCTTTTTCCTCCGACGAGACGGCGGCGACGACCCGGGCGCCATAGGCCTTGCCGAGCTCGACCGCGGCAAGCCCGACCCCGCCCGCGGCGCCGAGAACGAGCAGGGTCTCGCCCGACTTCAGCCGGCCCCGGTCGAGCAAAGCGTGGATCGACGTCGCATAGGTGAGGATCAGGGCCGAGCCGTCCTCGAAGCTGCGCTCGGGCGGGAGCGGAACCGCCTGCGCGGCGGCGATGACCACTCTCTCCTGGAGACCCCCATGGCCGATCATCGCGATCAGCCGGTCGCCCTCGGCCCAGCCGGAGACGCCCTCCCCGGCCGCCTCGACGACGCCCGCGACCTCGCCGCCCGGAGCGAAGGGCCGCGGCGGCTTGAACTGATATTTGTCCTCGATCATCAGCACGTCGGGATAGTTGATCGCGCAGGCGCGGACCCGGACGAGCAGCTGGCCCGGGCCGGGCTTCGGATCGGGAAGCTCGGCGAGCTCGAGCGTGTCCGGGCCGCCCACGGCCGTGGAGAGCAGCGCCTTCACTTGGCCGACTTCGGGAAGAGGGGCAGCCTGGCGATGTCGGCCGGCTCGTGCTGGATGATCACCTTCGCCTTCAAATTGGCGGCGATCCGGTCGAACCGGTCCGACGAGGCGAGCGTGTCGGCCCGGTCGTGGTTGAACGGGGGCACTCCGCGGTTCTTCACCTGCTCGGTGAAATGGTATTGGTCGCCGGAGAGGAGAACCGGACCCGAGGCGAGGCGGACGAGCAGGGCGTAATGGCCCGGCGTGTGCCCGGGCAGCTTGAGCATGACGACCCGGCCGTCGCCGAAAACGTCCTTGTCGGCCGCGACCTCCTCCAGCTTGCCCCCGCCGCTCAGCCAGTGGGCGAGGCCTTTCGCCGAATCCTCGTCCACCGGCGGAGTCGCTCGGAGCAGCTCGAGATCGCTCTTGCCCATCAGAAGCTTTGCCTGAGGGAAGCGCCCCGCCTGGCCGGTATGGTCGAAATGCCAGTGGCTGATCCCGATCGTCTCGATCTGCTCGGGCTTGAGCTTGAGCTCGGCGAGCTGGTCGACGAGGCTCCGCTTGACCCGGATGGTCTGGGCCGGATTGTCGAAATCGTGGCCGATCAGGGCGTCGGTGAGGCCGGTGTCCCACAGCATGTAATGGGGGCCGTGGCGGATCAGGTAGCAGCTTCCGACGATATCCTTCGGGCCCGGCGGATATTGGAAGGTGTCGGAGAAGAAGGCGCCATATTGCTTGATCACGAACTCGCCGCAGTGGAGCCGCCACAGCTCGATGTCCATTTGCGGCGCGGGCGGCGCCTGCATCCCCGTCAGCGCAAGCCATCCCGCCGCGATCGTCGCCACCCGCTTCAGCATGTCGCCTGTTCCCCTGTCCGTTCCTTGGGGGAGACATAGGAGGGATCGTGGACGAAGGGCAATTGCCCGCCTTGCGCGATCGCTTCGAGGATCGAAGCGAAGTCGGTCCGGGCCCGGAAGCCGAGTCGGGCCTCGGCGGCGGCCGGCACATAGACCCGGTCGATCCGCTCCGGCAGGGTCCAGCCGGCGCGGGCGTAGAGGCCGGGCGCTTCGGGGAAAAGGCGTGCCACGACCGCGGCAGCGTCGAGCGCCAGCGCCTCGCAATCCCGAGGCGAGAAAGGCGGCGGCGCGGAGACGATGAAGGTGCCCAGGCCGAGCTCCGGCGCCTTCGCCAGCGCGGCGACATGCGCTTCGACGGCATCCTCGACGGTCAGGCGCCGATTGAGGAATTCGTTGGCCTTGATGTTGGGGCCGCTCGGCTGGCGGTGGGTATCGTCGTCCTCGGGGAAAAAGCGGGAGGTGCGCAGGATGCACAAGGGAAGGCCGTGCTCGCGATGCGCCAGCCGGCAAAGCTGCTCGGCGGCGAGCTTGGTCACGCCGTAGATGTTGCGCGGCTCGAGCGGTCCGTAATCCTCGTCCATCCAGGCGGCGCGGTCGATCCGGCCGGAATGGAGCGTCTCCGACACCATCAGCGAGGTGGTCGAGGTGAAGACGAAGCGGTCGTTCCCCGCCGCGACGGCCGCTTCGAGCAGGTTGAGCGTTCCCGTGACGTTGACGTCGATAAAGGCCTGGCGCGGGTAACGGACGATGTCCGGCTTGTGCAGCGCGCCGGCGTGGATCACCGCCTCGATGCCGTGCTCGCCGAAGATTCGGTCGATGAGAGCGCGGTCGGCGACCGAGCCAAGGATTTGCGTGTCGGCGCCCGGCGCGACGTCGAGGCCGGTGATGTGATGGCCGTCCTGTCTGAGGCGTGGCGCGAGGAACCGGCCGAGCCAGCCGGAAGAGCCTGTCAGAAGAACCCGCATCCAACCCTCCCCGTCATGCCGGCGAAGGCTGGCATCCCAGCGGGTGAAAGGCGCCGGCGTTCTTCACCCCCTGGGGCCCCAGCCTTCGCTGGGGCGACGCTAGCCCTCGTAATGCGCCGTCGTCCGCTCGCGCACCTCCTCCGCCGTCACTCCGGGCGCCAGCTCGATCAGCCGGAACGGGCTGTCGTGGTCGGGCCGGTGGAAGACGCAAAGGTCGGTGACGATCATGTCGACGACGTTCTTGCCGGTGAGCGGCAGGGTGCATTGCGGGATGAACTTGGGATCGCCGCTCTTCGCATTGTGCTCCATGACGACGATGATCTTCTTGACCCCGGCGACGAGGTCCATCGCCCCGCCCATACCCTTCACCATCTTGCCCGGGATCATCCAATTGGCGATGTCGCCATCCTGCGACACCTCCATCGCTCCGAGCACGGTCAAATCGATATGGCCGCCGCGGATCATCGCGAAGCTCTGCTCGGAGCCGAAATAGGAGGAGCTGTCCAATTCGCTGATCGTCTGCTTGCCGGCGTTGATCAGGTCCGGATCGACCTCGTCGTCATAGGGAAAGGGCCCGATCCCGAGCATCCCGTTCTCGCTCTGCAAAGTCACCTCCATCCCCTCGGGGATGTTGTTGGCGACCAAAGTCGGAATGCCGATGCCGAGATTGACGTAATAGCCGTCGCGAAGCTCCTTGGCGGCGCGGGCGGCCATCTGGTTGCGGTCCCAGGGCATTATGCCGTCTCCCTCTGCCGCACGGTTCGGAACTCGATCTTCTTCTCGTAAGGCCCCCCCAGGAACATTCGCTTCACGTAGATGCTGGGGAGGTGGACGCAATCGGGGTCGAGGCTTCCGACGGGGACGATCTCCTCGACCTCGGCGATGCAGATCCTGCCCGCCGTCGCCATCGGCTGGTTGAAGTTGCGGGCGGTCTTGCGGAAGACGAGGTTGCCGGCCTCGTCCGCCTTCCAGCCCTTGATGATCGAAAGGTCGGCGCGGATTCCGCGCTCGAGGATGTAGGTCTCGCCGTCGAAGACCTTCTCCTCCTTGCCGTCGGCGACGGTCGTCCCGACCCCGGTCCTGGTGTAGAAGCCCGGGATCCCGGCGCCGCCGGCCCGGCAGCGCTCGGCAAGCGTGCCCTGGGGGCAGAATTCGACCTCGAGCTCGCCGGCCAGATATTGCCGCTCGAACTCCTTGTTCTCGCCGACATAGGAGGAGATCATCTTGCGGATCTGGCGGGTCCTCAGCAGCTTGCCGAGGCCTTCATTGTCGATCCCGGCGTTGTTCGAGACCACGGTCAAATCCTTCACCCCGCTCCCGCGGATCGCGTCGATCAGCCGCTCGGGGATCCCGCACAGCCCGAAGCCGCCGGCGCAGATCGTCATTCCGTCGAACAGCAGGCCGTCGAGCGCCGCCGCGGCATCCGGATAGGTCTTCTTCATCTACCGCTCCTCGCTGGACGCCTGCGCGATAGGCGGAGGCGGCGAGCCAGGTCAATCCGCCCCACCGTCATTGCGAGC
Organism: Allosphingosinicella sp.; assembly: GCA_035719905.1. Lineage (GTDB taxonomy): Bacteria > Pseudomonadota > Alphaproteobacteria > Sphingomonadales > Sphingomonadaceae > Allosphingosinicella. The sequence goes on along the minus strand of DASTFN010000051.1, from coordinate 88,924 downwards.
GCAGCGAAGCAATCCAGTCCGGTGGCCGTGGCAGGCGCTGCTGGATTGCTTCGTCGCTGCGCTCCTCGCAATGACGGTTGACCTACGGACCTTGACAGAGTACTTTGTATTACAGAGTTCTCTGGAGCCACATCCCATGACCAGCGCCGACTCGACCCACGACGACCTCCGTTACGTCCGCCAGCTGGCCGAAAGCGGCGCCCACGCGCCTCTGCTCGGCGGCCGCTTCATGGCCTGGTGGGGGCTGCTTCTGACCGCGGCCTATATCGCCCATCACCTCGCGCTCAGCGGCGCGATCGGTGACGGCCGGAGCATCTTCGCTATCATCTGGGGCGGCTTCTCAGTGCTCGGCATAGCTGGCCAGCTGGCACTGGCGCGAAGCATGCCGGCCAAGGCCGGCGCCGGCTCGGCCGGCAATCGCGCCACCCGGACGGTCTGGACCGCGGCGGCGGCCGCCATCGGCTCGATGTTCCTCGGCTGCGCGGCCGCGGCGGGCGCCGGCGCGGGCCGGATGACCTTCGACTGGATCGTGCCGGTGGCGTTCGCCGTCTATGCCTGCGCCCTGATCGTCACCGGCTCGCTGGCCAGGAACCGGCCGACCTTCGCGGCGGGCGCGGGCGCGGTGATCATGGTGGGGCTGTTCACCGCCCTGATCCTGTCGCCGGACCGCTATCTGGTGGCCGCCGCCGGAACCGCGCTCACCGTGCTCCTGCCGGCCCTCGTCCTGCTCAGGGCCGAGCCGCGCTGATCCGATGGCGGAAAACCCGTTCGACCATAATGGCCTCGACGATGTCATCCACGGCCGCCTTCGGCTCGGCATCATCGCCTATCTCGCGGCGGTCGAAACGGCCCTGTTCACCGAGCTCAGGGACAAGGTCGGAGCGACCGACGGCAACCTCTCCGCGCATCTCGGGAAGCTCGAGGAGGCGGGCTATGTCAGCGTCGCCAAGAGCTTCGCCGGGCGCAAGCCGCAGACCCGACTCACCCTCACCCATCGCGGCCGCCAGGCCTGGATCAACTGGCTCGACCGGATCGAGAAGCTGACCCGGGCCGCCGCCACCACCCAGAAAGGGAGATGAAGATGAAGACCTTGCTGCTCACCCTGCTTCTCGCCGCGCCCGCGGAACCGGCCGCTCCGCCGACGGCGGCGCCTGCCGGAGCCTGGGACCCCGCCGCCCGCCTCGCCGCCCAGCGCGAGGCGATGAAGCCGCTCGCCTTCATGGACGGGGCCTGGCGCGGGCGGGCGGAGACCGACCGCCACCCGGAGGGATTCACCCATACCGAGCGGGTCGGGCCGTTGCTCGACGGGACGATCAGGCTGGTCGAGGGGCGCAGCTACGACGAAAAAGGCGGCACCCGGTTCAACGCCTTCGCGGTGATCTCCTACGATCCCGCCCGGCGCGCCTACATGATGCATTCCCACGCCATGGGCTTTGTCGGCGATTTCCCGCTGACCGTCCGGCCCGACGGCTACAGCTGGACCCAGCCGGCCGGACCCGGCGCCTCGATCAACTATGTCGCGACGGTCAGCGGCGACGAATGGCGCGAGGTCGGCGAGCGGGTCGCCAAGGGGGCAGCCCCGCAAAAGGTCTTCGAAATGCGGCTCAAGCGAATCGGCCGGTCGCCCTGGCCGCAGGACGGCGCGGTCGGGCAGCGCTAGAATTCGGAAGGGTCGAGCCCTTCCCGCGCCAGCGCCCGCCCGACCGCCGGCCGCTCGACCATCCGCCGCGCGTGCGCGGTCCAGCGGCGGTGCCCGGCGAATAGAAGAGGCGGAGCATGGCCCGTCATTGCGAGGAGCGAAGCGACGAAGCAATCCAGTTTGGTCGTCTGAGCCGCTGGATTGCTTCGCTGCGCTCGCAATGACGTCAGCGCCGCGCCCCGGCCACGAAATCTTCGCGAGGCGTCAGGTCGGTCGCCATCAGCCGTTCGCTGGGGAGCTTGAGCACCAGCCCGCTATGCTCGAGCCGGTGATCGTAGACGGCGCCGAGAAGCCCGGCCATCCGGCCTCCGCTCACCTTTGCGCCGAGCGCGTCGAAGCCGATCGCGAGCCCCTCCCCCATGCTTCCGGTCCAGCGGCCGGCCAGCACCCGGACCAGGCCTTTATGCGCCGCCGGGCGACGCGGCAGGACCTGCTCGATCCATTGCCGGGCGACGCCCGTCTCGCGCGCTTCGGCGGGCAGATTGTGGACCTGATAGGCTCTGGGCCGGTCGACGAACCAGCCCATCATCGCCCGAGCGACCATCGTATTGCCGCCGCCGGGCGTGTCCCGAAGGTCGATGACGATCGTGTCTCCCGCTTTGGCCTGCGCCATCGCCGAATCGAAGGCGGCGATGGTGGCGGAGTCGCCGAGGGAATTGTTGATCCGGATCGTGAGCCTGCCGCGCCGGTGCGAGGCGGTGAGGGGCGGCCGGCCCGCCGGAGCCGCCGTGTAGAGATTGGGCAGCACGAGCTGGCGGGCCGCTTCGTCGCCGGATCGGAAGCCCAGCGCGCGGGGCCGGTCGCGCCGTCCCGCGGCAAGCACCCGGGCGGCGAAGGAAGCCCGTTCCTGGGTCACCGGCAAGCCGAGATCGGCCCAGAAGGATGAGACCGCCTGCGCCGTCGGCACTCCCGCCACGTCGGTCAGCCGGTCCCCGATGCGGACTCCCGCCGCCGCGGCGGGCGATCCCTCGCGCACCGCCTCGACGACGTAGAAGTCGCCGGCGCGGACGATCCACAGGTCGGAATAGCTCGGAACGACCGCCCAGCTGTCGGCGAAGGACGCGCCGGTGATGGCGTGGTGATCGGCCAAGGCGAGCAGGGCGCGCTCGGCATAGCGGAGCAAGGCGCGCCGGTCCGCGACTGAAGCGGCTTCGGCCCGAAGCGGCTCGCCGATCGGCGCCTTTCCGCCCTCGAAGCGGTCGAGATAGGCGTAATGGCGGTTGATCAGCGACTCGATGGCGAGCGCGTCGGCGCGATAATCCGCCGCGCTGACGACGTCCGCCGCGGGCGGCGCCGCCGGCTCGGCCGCGGACGAAGCCTGACCCGACACCAGCAGGATCGTCAGGAAAAGCCTCGTCAGGCCGCTCCGGCGCGGAGCCGGGGTCAGGAGCGCAGCTTGGCCAGCACGCCCTGGAGCTGCATGGCGTTGGACATGTCGCCCTCGACCTTCAATTTGCCCTGCATGAAGGCGGTCATTCCGTCCAGCTTGCCGTCGCTCATCGCCTGCCAGTCTTCCCAGCTGACCTTGATCGTCGTGTCGGCCGCGCCGTCCTCCTCGGTCACCGCATTGCCGGCGCCGTCGAGCATCACCACGCCTTCGGAGCCGAAGTCGAGCTTCACCCTCTTGCCGGGGAGCCAGGCGCTTTTCGAGTTGAGGGCCGCGGCCATTTCGCTCTTGGTCATGATCTTTCCTCCCGGTGCGTTTCCGCTTCCCTACTTTACGTAAACGTCAGGTCAAGACCCGCCCGTCTTCCCATTCCGCGGCAACGCGGTTAGGCGCGCCCACATGGACGCCGCCGAAGCCATTCACGAGAAGTTCGTCGCCCGGGTCCGGGACGGAAAGCTGCCGCGCCGCACCAGCGACGTTCAGCCGGCCGACATCGGCCTCTCCCGCGAGGCGATGGTCGAGCTTTTCTACAGCCAGGTCGCCAGCCGGCAGATGGACCGGCTGTCGCGCAAGCTGCAGGCGCGCGGCGAGGGCTTTTATACGATCGGAAGCTCGGGCCACGAGAACAACGCCGCCGTCGCCGAGGCGCTTCGGGCCGACGACATGGCCTTCCTCCACTACCGCTCCAACGCCTTCCAGATCCACCGCTCGAAGAAGCTGCCCGGCCAGACCCCCCTCTGGGACATGCTGCTGAGCTTCGCCGCTTCGGCCGAGGACCCGATCTCCGGTGGCCGCCACAAGGTGATCGGTTCGAAACCGCTCCTTATTCCGCCGCAGACCAGCACCATCGCCTCGCACCTGCCGAAAGCGGTCGGAGCCGCGTTCAGCATCGGCATCGCCAAGATACTGAAGCTGGAGGAGACCGCGCTGGCCCGCGATTCGATCGTCCTCGCCAGCTTCGGCGACGCCTCGGCCAACCATTCGACCGCCCAGGGCGCCTTCAACACCGCCGCCTGGACCGCCTATCAGGGCACGCCGATGCCGCTCGTCTTCCTGTGCGAGGACAATGGCATCGGCATCTCGACCCGGACTCCGCCGGGCTGGATCGCCGCGTCGTTCCAGGGCCGGCCGGGGCTCGAATATATCCACTGCAGCGGCCTCGACATGGCCGACGCCTGGCGCGGCGCCCGCGAGGCGGCCCGGATCGCCCGGACCCAGCGTCGGCCGGTCTTCCTCCACATGGATTGCGTTCGGCTCTACGGCCATGCCGGCTCGGACGTCCAGGCCACCTATCTCAGCAAGGCGCAGATCGAGCAGGACGAGGAGCGCGATCCCCTGCTCTACAGCGCCGCCCTGATGGTCGAGCAGGAGCTGCTTTCCGGCCGCCAGATCCTCGACATCTACAACGAGACGGAAGCGACCCTCGCCCGGATCGCCGAGCAGGCGATCACCCGGCCGAAGCTGACGGCCAGCAAGGACGTGATGGCGAGCATCGTCCCTCCGAAGCGGCCTCCCGCCCGGGCCAACACGCCCACGCCGGAGCAGCGCGAGGCCCTGTTCGCCCGCGACAAGAGCATGATCGACAAGCCGCAGCACATGGCGCGGCTGCTGAGCTGGGCGCTCGCCGACCTGATGCTGGCCTGGCCCAACATCATCGTCGCCGGCGAGGATGTCGGGCCCAAGGGCGGGGTCTATAACGTCACCGCCAAGCTCCACGAACGCTTCGGCTCGTGCCGGGTGATCAACACTTTGCTCGACGAGCAGAGCATCCTCGGCCTCGGCATCGGCGCCGCCCATAACGATTTGCTCGCCATCACCGAGATCCAGTTCCTCGCCTACGTCCACAATGCCGAGGACCAGATCCGCGGCGAGGCGGCGACCTTGAGCTTCTTCTCCAACGGCCAATATGCCAATCCGACGATCATCCGGATCGCGGGCCTGGGCTACCAGAAGGGCTTCGGCGGCCATTTCCACAACGACAACAGCCTCGCAATCTTCCGCGACATCCCCGGCCTGATCCTCGCCTGCCCGAGCAACGGCGCCGACGCCGTCGGGATGCTCCGCGAATGCGTCCGGCTCGCGCTCGAGGAGCAAAGGGTCATCGTCTTCCTCGAGCCGATCGCGCTCTACATGACCCGGGACCTGCACGAGGAAGGCGACGCCCTGTGGACGTCGACCTATGCCCCGCCCGGTTCGGCAAAGCCGGTCCGGCTCGGCGAGCCCGCGGTCCATGGCGACGGCACCGGCCTCGCCATCGTCAGCTATGCCAACGGCTATTATCTGTCCCGCCAGGCCGGGAAGATATTGAGCGAGCGGCACGGCCTCGACCCGAGGGTGATCGACCTGCGCTGGCTCGCCCCCCTGAACGAGGAAGCCCTGCTCGACTCCGTCGCCGGCTGCGAGCGGATCCTGATCGTCGACGAATGCCGCAAGACCGGCTCGCAGAGCGAGGCGCTGATGGCCCTGTTCGCCGAACGCGCGCCGGGCGTGCCCTGCCGACGGGTCACGGCCGAGGATTCGTTCATTCCGCTGGGACGCGCGGCGACCCTGACCCTGCCGAGCCGCGATTCGATCGTCGCCGCGGCGCTGGAGATGGTCCGTGGCTGAGCGGCAAAAGGCGCTGGTCGTCTGCCCGGGGCGCGGCACCTACGGCAAGGCGGAGCTGGGCTATCTGAAGCGCTTCCACGCCGACAAAGCCGATCTCATCGGCCGCTTCGACCGGCTTCGCTCGGAACGCGGGCAGCCAGTGATTTCCGAGCTGGACGGCGCCGACCGGTTCAGCCCGGCGCTGCACACCCGCGGCGACATCGCCTCGCCGCTCATCTTCGCCGCCTCCTACGCCGATTTCCTCGCCCTCGACGCCGGGCGCTTCGACGTCGCCGCCGTCACCGGCAACAGCATGGGCTGGTATACGGCCCTCGCCGTCGCCGGCGCGGTCGGGGCCGAGCAGGGCTTCCGGATCATCGACGCCATGGGTGAGAACAGCCAGGCGGGCGAGGCCGGCGGCCAAATCCTCCTCACCCTCGTCGACGAGGCCTGGCGGGCACTGCCGGGGCTGCGCGAGCAGGTCCTGGCCCTCGCCGGAGCGATCCATGCGCGCGACGGCTGCAGCCTCTACGTCTCGATCGAGCTCGGCGGGATGATCGTCTTCGCGGGCAACGAGGCCGGTCTCGCCGCGCTCCTCGCCGAGGCGCCTCCGACGCCCGCTCGCGAGCCCCTGCGACTCGTCAATCACGGCCCTTTCCACACGCCGCTCATGGCCGGCTCCTCCGAGCGCGCTTTGGCGCAGCTTCCGGCCGAGTGGTTCGGCTCACCCGAGGTGCCGATGGTGGACGGCCGAGGCCATGTCTGGCGGCCCTTCGCCACCGGCGCGAGCGCCCTCCACGATTACACCTTCGTCACCCAGATCCTCGAGACCTACGATTTCACCCGCTCGATCCAGGTCGCGGTCCGGGAGCAGGCGCCGGACCGGATCGTCCTGCTCGGCCCCGGCGACACGCTCGGCGGAGCCATCGCCCAGGCCCTGATCGCGATCCAGTGGCGCGGCCTTCGCTCGAAAGCGGATTTCCAGGAGATGCAGGCCGGCGAGCCCTTCCTCATCTCGATGGGGAGGGACGATCAAAGGGCTTTGGTGACGGGGTGAAGCCCCCAGCCGCTCATCCTGAGTAGCCGTTGAGCCCTGGCGAAACGGCGTATCGAAGGACGATCCTTCGATACGGGCCTTCGCCTTCGCTCAGTCCCTACTCAGGATGAGCGAGATCTACAGCCCGTAGAAGCCGCTGCCCTTGAGGTTGCGCGCGATCCGGGCCTGGCGCGAGACGTCGCCGGCCAGCCGGGCCTGGCAATAATTGCCGACCATCTCCGCCTGAGCCTCGAGCCGCGCCCCGGCGAACGAGGTGACGCCTTCCTCGTAACGATACATGGCGCGGGGGCTGAATCGGCAGGCGGCGAGGTCGCGGGCGTAGCGGGCGAGGAAGCGCGGCACGCCGAGCTTCGCATATTGCCAGATGTGGGTCATCTCGTGGTGGAAGAGCGACTGGGAGGGAACGTCGGCGTGCGAAAAATCCTCGCTGTAATGAATCCGGAAATAGACGCTCCGGCGCAAGGTGATCGCGGTGTTGCCGTTGCGGAAGGCGCCGATCGCCGCCGGGTTGCCGCCATGGCCGAGGCGGACACGGACATGGTCGTAGGGCAGATTTTCGCCGAACGCTTCTTTGAGCAGCCCGATCTCGCCTGTGGTCAGCTTGCGCATCTCAATCCTCCAATGCCAGCAGGGCGAATGTAGCAAGCCAATGCTCGCCCATATAGTCGCCGGCGACATGAGGGAGGCTGGCGTCGAGATGCTCGTCGGCGGTGCGCCGGGCGAGCTCGGCCAGCTCCGGCGCCAGGGCCGGCGCGAGCTGCCGCCAGCACCAGGCCCGGCTGAGGTTGAGGCCGTCGAGATGCGCGATCTTGCCGTCGGAGCGGTCGGAGACGGTGGCGGGGACGAACAGGCTGCGCGGCTCGCCGGCGGCGAGATCGGGCAGGAAGCGGTCGAACCATGAGCGGAACCCCGCCTCGCTCCGGGTGCGCCGCATGCACAGGGCCTCGGCCAGAGCGGAGGAGAGGAATTCGTCCCCGCCCGGCTCCCAGGCCTGGCAGCCGCGATCGGCGCCGTACCAGCTTTGCGCCCGCTCGCGGATGAGGCCGGCGAGGGAGGGATCGTTCGTCTCGGCCCAGTCGAGCGCGAGGATCATCGCGAAGGCGGAATTGAAGTGGGTGCCGACCCGGATCGGGTAGGTGAGCTTGGGCAGGTAGGTATGGAAACGCCCGGCGAAGGCGCGGGCGAGCGGCTCGAGGTCAGTCGCCCAAGGCCGGTCGGAATGGCGCCGGGCCTCGGCGTGGAGCGCGAGCAGCCAGGCCCAGCCATAGGGCCGCTCGAAGCCGCCCGAATAGGCCCGGTCGAGATAGGCGAGCTCGCCGGCCGCCTTGTCCGGCGCGAGCATCTCGTCGGCCAGCGCCTCGACCTGCCGAGCTTCCGGCAAGTCGGGGAAGAGCCGGCGAAGCCGGAGCATCAGCCACCAGCCGTGGACGCAGCTGTGCCAGTCGAAGCTCCCGAAGAAGATCGGATGGAGCGCCCTCGGCCCGGCCAGATCCTCCGGCCCGTCCAGGACATGATCGAGCTTGTGCGGATATTCGCGGGTGACGTGGCCGAGCGCGATGCCGATGAAGCGGGCGGCGAGGTCGGGGGTGAGGGCGTGCATGAAGGGTTCCGTCATTGCGAGCGAAGCGAAGCAATCCAGTTCTGCGGCTTTCGCAACCGCCGCGACTGGATTGCCGCGTCGCTTCGCTCCTCGCAATGACGATCAGCTAAAAGGCGAACCACCAGATGAAGAGGATGTTGATCGCGAGCAAAGGCAGAGCGGTCCCGACCTGGACCTTCACCACGCCGTTGCGGTCCTTGAGCTCGAGCAGGGCCGCCGGCACGAGATTGAAGTTCGCCGCCATCGGGGTCATCAAGGTCCCGCAAAAGCCGGCCAGCATCCCGATCGCCCCGATCACCGCCGGATCGCCGCCATAGGCCTGGATGAGCAGGGGCACTCCGATCGCCGCGGCCATCACCGGGAAGGCGGCGAAGGCGTTGCCCATGATCATCGTGAACAGGGCCATGCCGAGCGCGAACACGGCGACGGTGAGGAAGACGCTTCCTTCCGGGATCACCGCCCGGGCGATCTCGCCGATGACGGTGCCGACTCCCGCTGCGGCGAACAAGACGCCGAGCGAGGCGAGCATCTGCGGAAGCGGCACCGCCCAGCCGATCGCGTCGATCAGCCGCCTCCCCTCCTGGAGCGGCGCCGAAGCGGGCGGCCGAAGCCAGACGAAGATCACCGCCAAAGCGGTCAGCACTCCGAGGCCGAGCAGGACGTAGGTCTCGCGCTTCGCCTCGAACAGGCCGGATTCCTTGAGCGGGGTGTAGGTGTAGAGGAGGGTCCCGATGAAGGCGATCGCCGGGATGATCAGGGCCGGCAGGAAGAGCTTGTTGCCGTAGCGCAGCGAGAAGGCCTCGCGCTCCGGGTCCGAGCTGGTCGGCGGGCTCGAGCGACCGATCAGCCCGAGGCTGGCCAGAGCGGCGAGGCCGAGCACGAGCAGGCCGTTGCCGAAATCCCCGATCACGTCGCCGGCGAGCAGGCTCAGCGCCATCAGCCCCCAGAAAGCGGCATTGCCGAGACGCTTCGGGTTGGAGCGGTCGACGGCGCTGAGCAAGGCGAAGGCCGCGAACATCGCGCCGGCGAGCAGGTAGAGCCACTGGAGGGTGATCATCTTGGATCCTCCCCATCGCCAGATGGGGAGGGGGACCACCCGAAGGGTGGTGGAGGGGTAGAGGGCGAGGCCTCGTCAAGTTCCCCGCCACCCTGCTTCGCATGGTCCCCCTCCCCCCGGCTTCGCCGCGGGGAGGACAGGCTGCGATCCAGCAGCAGCAGGCGGGCGCTGTGGACGAAGAAGGCCGCGATCGCCGACGGGATCGCCCACAGCCCGAGCTGGAGCGGCGCCAGCACGATGCCGTAGGTGGCCAGCGTCTGCTGGATGAGAACGATCGAGGCGATGGCGAAGAAGATGTCCTCGCCGAAGAACAGCCCGACATTGTCGGTCGCGGCCGAATAGGCCTTCACTTTCTCCGACGTCGCTTCGTCGAGCTCGCCATGCTGCTTCTCGGCCGCGGCCAGCGCCATCGGCGCGAGCAGCGGGCGGACCGTCTGGGGATGGCCGGCGGTGGAATGGAGGCCGATCGCCGAGATGATCTGGCGGTAGAGCAGATAGAGGATCAGAAGCCGCCCGGCGGTCGCGCTCCTGAAGCCGCGGATCACCGCCGCCGCGCGCTGCTGGAGGCCGTAGCGCTCGAGCAGGCCGATCACCGGCAGGACGATCCAGACGATGGCGATGATCCTGTTGTCGTTGAACGCCTTGCCGAAGGTGGAGACGACCTCGACCAGGTCCATGCCGGCGATGAGGCCGGTGGCGATGGCGGCGGCGGTGACGACCAGCATCGGGTTCAGCCGAAGCGCGAAGCCGGCGACGACGATGAGGATTCCGAGCAGGACCCAGTAATTGGTCATAATATCCTCCCCATGCTTCGCATGGGGAGGATATCCATACCCCCCTCCGCCCGGAGTCTCGATGACGAACATGTCCCCCTCCCGCATCTCCGCCGAGGCGGTGGCGGTCAGAGTCTCGACCGTCCCGTCCGCCCGGATCACCTGGTTGATCCCAGGCTCGGCATCGCCGCCGCCTTCGATCCCCCGCGGCGCCACCTCGCGGCGGTTGGAGAGGATGTTGGCGCGCATCCGCTCGCGGAAGCGGATGTGGCGCTCCACCCCGTCGCCGCCGCGCTGCCGCCCCTCCCCGCCCGAGCCGCGGCGGATTGCGAAGCGCTCGACCAGCACCGGATAGCGGGTCTCGAGCACCTCGGGGTCGGTCAGCCGGCTGTTGGTCATATGGGTCTGGACCGCGCTCGCTCCGTCGAAATCCGGGCCGGCGCCGGCGCCGCCCGCGATCGTCTCATAATATTGATGACGGTCGTTGCCGAAGGTGAAATTGTTCATCGTCCCCTGGCTCGGAGCGAGCGCCCGGCAGGCGGCGAACAAAGCGTCGGTGATGACCTGGCTGGTCTCGACATTGCCGGCGACCACGGCCGCCGGGTAGCGCGGGTTGAGCATCGAGCCTTCCGGAACGACCAAGGTGATCGGCCGCAGGCAGCCGTCGTTCATCGGGATCCTGTCGTCGACCAGGGTCCGGAAGACGTAGAGCGTGGCGGCCCGGCAGATCGAATAAGGCGCGTTGAAATTGTTCGGCTGCTGGGCGCTGGTGCCGGTGAAGTCGACGATCGCGGAGCGCCTCGCGGAATCGACCCGGACGCTGACGCAGACCTCGGCTCCATTGTCCATCGCGTAGCGGAAGTCGCCGTCGCGCAAGGAGCCGATCAGCCGCCGCACCGCTTCCTCGGCATTGGCCTGGACGTGCGCCATGTAGGCGTCGACGATTTCGCGGCCATATTCGCCCGCCACCCGCCGCATCTCCGCGGCGCCGCGCGCGCAGGCGGCGATCTGGGCCTTGAGGTCCGAAAGATTGCGGTCCGGCCGGCGCGCCGGCCAGGGGCCGGAAGCGAGCAGGGCGCGGATCTCCTCCTCGAGGAAGCGGCCCTCGTCGACGAGGAGTTCGTTGTCGATGAGCACGCCTTCCTCGCCGATCGTGTGGCTGTCCGGGGGCATGGACCCCGGGGCGATGCCGCCGATATCGGCATGGTGGCCGCGGGCGGCGACGTACCAGGCCGGGGCCGGATCGCCCTCGCGCACGAAGACCGGCATGATCACGGTGATGTCGGGCAGATGGGTGCCGCCGCGATAGGGGGCATTGAGGACGTAGACGTCGCCCGGCCTGATGCCGCGCCCGTCCCTACCCTCGCTTCGCGCCTCGATGATGGTGCGGATCGAATCGCCCATCGAGCCGAGATGGACCGGGATGTGCGGCGCGTTGGCGATCAGGGCGCCGCCGCGGTCGAACAGGGCGCAGGAGAAATCGAGCCGCTCCTTGATGTTGACCGAGCTCGCCGTGTTCTGGAGCGCCACCCCCATCTCTTCGGCGACCGCCATGAAGAGGTTGTTGAAGACTTCGAGCATGGCGGGGTCGGCGGAGGTGCCGAGGGCGTGGGCGCTCTCGCGGGGGGTCGAGCGGGTGAGGATGAGGTTGCCGTGGGGGTCCACTTCGGCCTGCCAGCCGGGCTCGACCACGGTGGTGGCGGAGGGGTCGATGATGAGGGCCGGGCCGGGGATGAGGACGGCGGGGGCGAGGTGGGAGCGGTCGAGAACTGCCTCCCCATGCGCAGCATGGGGAGGGGGACCACCCGCAGGGTGGTGGAGGGGTGACCTGACGAGGCCTCGCTCGATTACCCCTCCACCAGGCTTCGCCTGGTCCCCCTCCCCATCTGGCGATGGGGAGGCAGAAGCCTCCACTATCGCCGTTTCGACGACCACCGCCGTCTCCGGCGATACGAACCCGAAGCGCGTCCGGTGCGCGTCTTCGAAGGCCGCCCGCATGGTCTCGAACCCCGCCGCCTCGACTTCCAGGCTGCTGTCGCTCCCCTCATACCTGAGCGCCGCACGCCGCTTCAGCTCGACGGCTTCCACCCCCTGCCCCCGAAGCGCCGCCTCGGCCTCCGCTTCAAGCTCCGCCAGCACGTCCTCCAGCGCCTCGCCGCCGACGCTGCGCTGCCTCAGCTCGACCATATCGGCCAGACCCATCCCATAAGCCGAAAGCACCCCGGCGAGCGGGTGGATCATCACCCGCTCCATGCCGAGCGCGTCGGCGACGAGGCAGGCGTGCTGGCCGCCGGCGCCGCCGAAGCAGGCCAAAGTGTAGCGGGTGACGTCGTGGCCGCGGGCGATCGAGATGCGCTTGATCGCGCTCGCCATATTGTCGACGGCGATCCGGACGAAGCCGGCGGCGGCCTCGAGCGCCGACATTCCCGCCTCGGCGCCGATCGCCTCGCACAGCGCCAGCGAGGCCGCGGCGTCGATCGGCTCGTCCCCGCCGGGACCGAAGACCCGGGGGAAATGCTCCGGCCTGATCTTGCCGAGGACGACGTTGCAGTCGGTGATGGTGAGCGGCCCGCCGCGGCGGTAGCAGGCCGGGCCGGGCACCGCTCCGGCGCTGTCGGGGCCGACCCGGAAGCGGGCCCCGTCATAATGGCAGACCGAGCCGCCGCCCGCCGCGACGGTGTGGATCTCGAGCATCGGCGCCCGCATTCTTACCCCCGCGACGACGGTCTCGTTGGTTCGCTCATAGGCTCCGGCATAATGGGAGACGTCGGTCGAGGTGCCGCCCATGTCGAAGCCGATGATCCGCGAGAAGCCCGCTTCCGCCGCCGTCCTCGCCATCCCGACGATCCCGCCCGCGGGACCGGAGAGGATCGCATCCTTGCCCTGGAAGGCGGCGGCGTCGGTCAGCCCGCCCGACGATTGCATGAAGAAGAGGCGGGCCTCGCTTCCCAGCGCTCCCACCACCCGGTCGACATAGCGGCGAAGCACCGGGGAAAGGTAGGCGTCGACGACCGTCGTGTCCCCTCGCCCGACCAGCTTGATCAGAGGCCCGACCCGGTGGCTCGCCGACACCTGGGTGAAGCCGACCTCCTCGGCGAGGACGGACAGCGCGGCCTCGTGCGCGGTCCAGCGCCAGCCGTGCATCAGAACGATCGCGATCGCGCGATAGCCTCCCTTATAAGCCCTTATAAGGGACGAGCGGGCATCCTCCAGATCGAGCGGGCGAAGCACTTCGCCGTCGGCCGTTACCCGCTCGTCGATCTCGATGACGTCTTCGTAGAGCGCTTCGGGCAGGATTATCCGCCGGGCGAAGATGTCGGGCCGCGCCTGGTAGCCGATCCGGAGGGCGTCGCCGAAGCCCCTGGTGATGGCGAGGACGAGCTTCTCGCCCTTGCGCTCGAGCAAGGCGTTGGTGGCGACGGTGGTGCCCATCTTGACGGCGTCGAGCGGGGCCTCGCCATGCTCCGCCAGAAGCCGCCCGATCCCCTCGACGGCGGCGTCGTCATATTGCTCGGGATTGTCCGAGAGCAGCTTGGCGACGTGCAGCCGCCCGTCGGGCGCCCGGGCGACGATGTCGGTGAAGGTGCCGCCGCGGTCGATCGAGAAGGACCAGCCTTTCGACATCCGCGGCGGCTACGGATCAGACGCCGAGGTGCGAGTAGAGGACCATGCAGTAGAGCATCGGCAGCGACAGGATGAGGTTGGTCCGGCTCGCCATCATCGCGACCGAGGCCGAGCGCGCCTTGACGGCATCTTCGGCGGGGACGATGCCGAGCGCCCTCTTCTGGTTCGGCCAGATGACGAACCAGACGTTGGCCGCCATGATGATTCCGAGCCACATGCCGATGCCGATGGTCCGGTGCGTCTCGGCGAGGCCGAGGGCTCGGGCGGTATAGCCGCCTTCCTTCATCTCGCCGGTGAGAAGACCGAGGATGAGAGTGGCCACCGCCGCCCAGCGGAACCAGAACAGGGCCGCGGGAGCGATATATTTGGAGACGCCCGGCTTAAGCTCGGCCGGGACCTTCGGCATGGTCGGGATCTGCACGAAGTTGAAATAATAGAGCAGGCCGATCCACAATATGCCGGCGAAGATGTGGAGGTAACGCATGAACTGCGTCCAATCGTAGCTGTCGTCGCCGATCAGGCCGCCGTGCAGCCCGAACATCGCCGCCAGCATCAGGACGATCCCGATCAGAAGCGCGAAATGGAAGTTGCCGAGTATCTTCGCCATCGAAACCCCCTGTGGTTTGATTTGGCGTCCCCTTACCGCACGACCGAGGGCGTGGGTAGTGTCCTTTGCCTCCCTGCGAGCGAAGCTCGCGGGGAGGGGGACCAGGCGAAGCCTGGTGGAGGGGTCGCCGGCCGAGGCCTGCGCCAGCTACCCCTCCACCCCGCTTCGCGGGGTCCCCCTCCCCATCTTCGATGGGGAGGCAATTCGCCACATGATGCTCTGCGAGAGCGGGGTCCAGACGCCCGTTTTCACCCCCGCCTCGCGCAGCGCCCGGCCGGTCCAGCTGTTGCAGGTGTAGACGGCGCTGTACGGGCCCACCGCCTCGTAGAACATGTCGGACGCTCCGTAGCCGCGGCCGAGCAGGGGCATCGTCCGCCCCTGCGAGTCGTACTGGAAGCTGTTCCGGGCGAAGGCGACCAGGCGCCTGTATTCCTCGCGCCGAAGGACGATCGGCCTGGTGTCCCCGCCGGCCTTCGGGTCGTGGTCGTGATCGGCGTGCATCAGGCTCCTGCCCCGGCCGAAGGCGGCGAGGAAGGCGTTCTTCATGGTGAGGTCGCCCCAGGTCGGGGTGTCGAGGTAGAAGGTGCGGTTGCCGTAGCCCAAAGCGACGTAATTGCCGTTCCCCCAGCGGGCATCCCTGAGGTGCGTGCCGGGGACGAGCGGCCGCCAGTCCATCTCCTCGGTCACCTTGGGCACCAGGATCCAGGTGTGGACTCCGTTGGTCCTGACGAAGACCGTCACCCCCTCCTTCGCCTCGCTCCAGCCGCGATTGGCGGGGACGGCGCCGAGGATCAGGGCGGCGAGGAAATAGAGGAGGGGAAGGGCGAGCAGGGCGCCGGCGGCCCGGAGGGCGATTCGGGAAGCGCGTCTCACGGACGGAAACTAGCGGAATGGACAGCGCTGAAAAGCCCCTCCACTCGGTGAGGAGGGGGTGCCCTTGAGACGGCTCGGCGAAAACGCCACACTCCCGGAATGAACCGGCGCGGCCATCTCGAGGCGATCTGGCGGGCGGGGATGGAGGCGTGCCTGCCCGAGCGGGTGCTTGCGCCACATCTGCCCGAGCCTCCGCCGGGCCGGACGATCCTGCTCGCGCTCGGCAAGGCGGCGGTGCCGATGGCGAGGAGCGTCGAGGCGCGGTGGCGGGGCGATCTCTCCGGGCTTGCGGTTGCCCCGCACGGCAGCGCCGGAGCGCTCGACAGGGTCGAATTCCTGCCGGCCGCCCACCCGCTGCCGGACGAGAGCAGCGTCGCGGCGGCGGAGCGGCTGCTCGCTCTGGCGAAGGGGGCTGGGGCGGAGGATCTGGTCCTCGTCCTGCTGAGCGGCGGCGCCTCCTCGCTCGCCTGCCTGCCCGGGGAGGGGCTGGGCCTGGCGGAGAAGCGGCGCCTCACTTCGGACCTGCTGCGATCCGGAGCGAGCGTGCGCGAGATCAACTGCGTTCGCCGCCATCTGTCGCGCTTCAAGGGCGGCCGGCTCGCCCTTGCCGCGGCGCCGGCGCGGCTGGCGACCCTCGCAATCTCCGACGTGGTCGGGGACTCCGCTGAGGATATCGGCTCGGGTCCGACGGCGGCCGATCCCTCGGGCCTCGGCGAGGCCCGGGCGATCCTCGAGCTTTACGCGATCGCGGCGCCCGGGCGGGGCTGGTCCGAGACTCCGGACGAGGTGCCGGGCGACTGGCGCCTCGTCGCCAACGCCGCCCTCGCGCTCGACTCCGCCGCGAAGGAAGCCCGGCGGCTCGGCTATCGGGTGCATAAGCTCGAATGCGAGGGCGAGGCGCGCGAGGTCGGGCGCGAGCATGCCGGGCTCGCCCTTCGCGCCGGGCCGGGCACCGCGCTCATTTCCGGGGGCGAGCTCACCGTCACCGTCCGCGGCCGCGGGCGGGGCGGGCCCAACCAGGAATATGCCCTTGCCGCGGCGCTGGCTCTGGCGGGAGGCGAAGGCATAAGCGGGCTCGCCGCCGACACGGACGGGATCGACGGCGACAGCGAGGCGGCCGGGGCCTTCTTCGGAGGCGGAGCGCCCGGCGGCGAGGCGGCTCTGGCGGCGAACGATTCCGGGGGCTGGTTCGCCGAGCAGGGCGGCCTGTTCGTCACCGGCCCGACCGGCACCAACGTCAGCGACCTGAGGATCCTCCTCACCTGACATTAGAAAATCGGGACAGTTACGAATTTCCCGGGCGGGCACATCTCCGGGCGGCGCCGAGCGGCGGAGGAAACTGGTGAAGGTCCCGATTTTCTGGAGACCGCGGAAAAATCGTAACTGTCCCGATTTTCCGGGAGCGCTCGACAGGGGGCGGGGTCGGCCTCTATCCCGCCCGGATGGGCGAGTGGACGATCGGCATCCTGGGCGGCTCGGGCCTCTATGAGATGGAGGCGCTCGAGGAGGCGCAGTGGATCGGGGTCGACACGCCCTGGGGGCCGCCGTCGGACGACTTGCTGGTCGGGCGGCTGCACGGCGTGAAGTTCGTCTTCCTTCCGCGCCACGGCCGCGGCCACCGGATCCCGCCGAGCCAGGTCAACGCCAGGGCCAATGTCGACGCCCTGAAAAGGGCGGGCTGCACCGACCTCGTCGCCATCTCGGCGGTCGGATCGCTTCGCGAAGAGCTGGCGCCGGGGCGCTTCGTCCTCGTCGACCAGTTCATCGACCGGACCTTCGCCCGCGACAAGAGCTTCTTCGGCCCCGGCCTCGTCGCCCACGTCTCGATGGCCGACCCGGTCTGCCCGAGGCTCTCCGGCCTGCTCGCCGCCGCCGCCGCGAGCGCCGGGGCGGACGTTGCCGAAGGCGGCACCTATCTGGCGATGGAGGGCCCGCAATTCTCCTCGCGCGCCGAGAGCGAGCTCTACCGGAGCTGGGGCTGCGACGTGATCGGGATGACCGCCATGCCCGAGGCCAAGCTGGCCCGGGAGGCCGAGCTTCCCTACGCGCTGGTCGGGATGGTGACCGATTACGATTGCTGGAGGCAGGGCGAGGAGGCGGTCGAGGTCTCGGCGATCATCGCCCGGCTCATGGCCAATGCGGGCACGGCGCGGCGGATGGTGGAAGGCTTGGCCAAGGCGCTGCCGGCGGAGCGCTCGCCTTCGCCGATCGACACCAATCTCGACTCGGCGATCATCACCGCCCCCGAAGCGCGCGACCCGGCTATGCTGGCGAAGCTCGACTCGGTGTGCCGCAGGTTCGCAAATCGCTGATCTTCATGTTCTTTTTTTGTTCTTATATTATAGGATTCTTCCTATTAGAATCGAGCCCGTGCCGATTCGCGTACCGGTCGGGGCTCTTTGACATCGTGAAATGACATGAACCGACGCCCGAACGGGCGGGGGTGAAGGCCGCGTCCGTCCTGTATCCGGCTATCCTGCAGCCTCGCCCAGCGGCATCTCGAACGGCCGCTCGCGGATCCAGCGGCTGGCGATCCTTTTCTCGCCCGCCGTCACCGGCAGGCCGGCATGGCCCGACGCCGGGTCGCGGCGGCCGTCGGGGCCGGTGTTGCGGAACAGGATCGCGTCGCCCGTCCGGCCCTTCAGCTTGAGGCCCGCGGTCGGGAAATGGGTCTCGCCGCCCTCATAATTCTCGTCGAGCCAGACCAGCATCGTCATCACCCGCGGATTGGCGAAGCCGGGGATGGCGTCGAAATGGGGCCGGTATTCGCCGCCGGGGCGGTAGCGAAGCACCTGGAGCGGCTCGCCTTGCCGGGCGGCGGTGCCGCTGGCGGCGGCGAGGCGGCGGTTGAGGGCGTGGATCGCGGGATTTTCGAGCGGCCAGGTGAAGCCGGCGCTGTCGCAGACCCGGACCGGATCGCGGACCTGGCGGCCCGAGGCCGGGTCTACCACCACCGCCGGCTCCAGCATCGGCTCGGCCGCGGCGGCGAGCCAGGCGCATTCCTCCGGAGAGAAAAGTCGCTCGAAGCGGATGAGGACCGGGGCCTCGCACAGCCGCTCGCCCTCGGGCAGGGCGAGCGGATCGCCGTCGGCGGTGAGCGCCATCGCCTCGATCCGCTCGAGCTCGCTTCGGCTGCGCGGATTCACCTCGGCCAGAGCGGCGAGGAGCCGGAGGGAGTCGCTCCACCGGCGCGGCCCGCCGACCCCCGAGGCGAGGAGATTGGCGTAGATCACCGCCGCCTCGACCGTCCCGGCCCCGGCCGATTGCCGGAACAGCTCGAGCGCCTCCGCCAGGTCGCCGGCGCGAAGCCTCGCCGCCGCCGCTTCGAACAAAGCCTTGGCGTCAGCCATAGAGCCGCGCCAGCCGATCGGCGCTCATCCCGCACCGGTAGAGGGCGAGGCAGAGCAGATTGCGCCCCGAGCGCCGGAACCAGCCGCCGCTCCGCCAGCGCTCGGCCGAGGTGACCGCCTCGACCCCGAGCCGCCCGATCCGGCCGGCGCCGATTCGGCGGACGAGGTCGACATCCTCCATCAAAGGCAGCGGCCGATAGCCGCCCGCGGCCTCGTACAGGCGGCGCGGGACGAGCAGGCCCTGGTCGCCGTAAGGCAGGCCGAGCAGGCGCACCCGAAGCGCGACGCCCGCCTCGATCAGCCGGGCCCGCCATTCGCCGGCGTCGAGCCGGAAGGTGAAGCAGGCGGCCTTGTCCGGGCTCCTTGCCCGGTGCCGCTCCACCGCGCCGCGCCAGCCGGGGGCGAGCAAGGTGTCGGCGTGGAGGAAGAGCAGCCAGTCGCCCTTCGCCGCGGCGGCGCCGGCGGCGAGCTGGACTCCGCGGCCCCGGGCGGAATGGACGAGTCGGGCTCCGAACCGTTCGGCAAGGGCGGCGGTGGCGTCGGTGGAGCCGCCGTCGACGACGATCAATTCGTCGGCCTCGCGCAAGGCGGCGAGGCAGGCGCCGAGGGTGGCGGCGGCGTTCAGGGTCGGGACGACGACGGAGAGCATCCTCCCCATGCCTTAGCATGGGGAGGGGGACCACACGAAGTGTGGTGGAGGGGTAATTGGCAGAAGCCTGCGCCAATTACCCCTCCACCCCGCTACGCGGGGTCCCCCTCCCCATCGAAGATGGGGAGGATATTCAGCCCGAGCAGCTGGCTCCGCCGAGCACGCAGAAGCGGGCGCAATGGGGGTGGTTGAGGCTGATTTCGAGCGCCGAGCCGGCGAGCGTCGGGCCGAGGGCGAATTGGGGATCGTAGGGGAGCAGGGTGCAGGCGACGACGTGGGGGCGGGCGGCGCCTTTGGCCTTCACCACCATCCGGCTCGACGCGCACATCATCGCCGAGGGCGCGACGTGGAGGATGTCCCAGCAGGCGGTGGTGATTTCGGGGACGTCGGCGGCGGAGTCCATCGCCGGGAAGAGGACCAGGCCGGCTTCGGCCGCGAGGCCCTCGCTCCGGCACAAAGCGGCGTAGCCCGCCTGGGCGTCCTCCAGGCTCTCGCTGGGAAGCTGGCGACCGGCGATGGCGGTCCTGAAACCGTTCGCTTCGAGCCAGCGCAGTCCGTCGAGCGCCTTCGCCCAGCTGCCCGAGCCGCGCTCCGCCTCGTGCACCGCCGGGTCGTGATGGTCGAGGCTGACCCGGATCGTCAGCCGCTCGCGGGGAAGCGCCAGCAGCGCCGTCTCGAACCGCCGCATCGGCCGCATCGCGTTGGTCAGGACGAGCGCCTCGAACCCCCGCTCAAGCGCCGCCGCGATCATCGCCGGGGCCTCGCGGTTTATGAAGGGCTCGCCGCCGGTGAAGCCGATCTCGCGGGCGCCGAGCGCCGCCGCTTCGTCCAGATAGGGGAGGATCTCGGCCAGCGTCGGGTAGACGAGCGCATCGTTGGTCGGCGAGCTTTCGATATAGCAGCTCGTGCAGGCGAGGTTGCAGAGCGTGCCGGTGTTGATCCACAGCGTGTCGAGCCGCTGCAAGGCGACGCGGGCGCGGGGCTCGCCTTTGGCGGTGACGTGCGGGTCCCGGAACTTGGCGGGGTCGAGCGGGCGAGCGGTCGGGTCGATGAAGGGCGAGGCGGCGAGCGTGGCTGGCATGAGGCGGGCGAGGATAGGCTAAATACGCGCGCGGTGTTACCCCTCGAAACCCCTCTCCCGCTTTCCGCGGGAGAGGGAGGGGCCCGCGAAGCGGGAGGGTGAGGGTCTGTAGCAATGAGTCGGCAAGACCCTCACCTCCCACCGCTTCGCGGCGGGCCCCTCCTCTCCCGCAGAAAGCGGGAGAGGGGAAGCCAGGGCCGAATCCTCCTCCTGCTCCTGATCGTGGCAGCGATCGCCGCTTTCTTCCTCTTCGACCTCGGCGCCTACCTCACCCTCGCCAATCTCAAGGCCCGCCAGGCGGAGCTGGCGGCTTTCGTCGAGGCGCGTCCCGTCGCGGCGATCGCCGCCTTCTTCCTGCTCTACGTCGCCGTCACCGCCCTTTCCCTCCCCGGAGCGGCGATCCTGACCCTGGCGGCCGGAGCGATCTTCGGATTGTGGCAGGGGATTCTCGTCGTCTCCTTCGCCTCGACGATCGGCGCCAGCCTCGCCTTCCTGTCGTCGCGCTACGTGCTTCGCGACTGGGTCAAGGCCAGGTTCGGCAAAAGCATCGACGCGATCGACCGGGGGATCGCCAAAGACGGCGCCTTCTACCTTCTCACCCTTCGCCTGATCCCGGCCTTCCCCTTCTTCCTGATCAACCTCGCCATGGGCCTGACGGCGATGCGGCTCATCACCTTCGCCCTGGTGAGCCAAATAGGAATGCTGGCCGGGACGATCGTCTACGTGAATGCGGGCACCCGCCTCGCCGCCATCGAGAGCGTGGGGGACATCCTCTCGCCCGCCCTGATCGGCTCGTTCGTCCTGCTCGGCCTGTTCCCGCTGCTGGCCAAGGCGGCGGTGGGGTGGTGGAAACGGCGGCGGGTCTATCGGGGCTGGCGGCGGCCCCGGCGCTTCGACCGCAACATGATCGTCATCGGCGCCGGCGCCGGCGGCCTCGTCACCGCCCTGATCGGCGCGACCGTCCGGGCGAAGGTGACCCTGATCGAGAAAGGCGAGATGGGCGGCGACTGCCTCAACACCGGCTGCGTGCCCTCGAAGGCGCTGATCCGGAGCGCCCGGGCCGCCCACGAGATCCGAGGCGCCGCCGCCTACGGAATCGCGCCGGCGGAGCCGGAAATTCGCTTCGCCGAGCTGATCGAGCGGATCCACCGGATCATCGCCGAGATCGCCCCGGCCGACGGCGTCGAGCGCTATACGAGCCTCGGAGTCGACGTTCGCAAGGGCCATGCGAAGCTGGTCGATCCCTGGACCGTCGAGATCGACGGGGGCGAGCGGCTCACCGCCCGGGCGATCGTCATCGCCGCGGGCGGCGAGCCGGCGGTGCCGCCTGTTCCCGGCCTGGCGGAGAGCGGCTATCTCACCAGCGACACGATGTGGGAGCGCCTGCGCGGCCGCGAGCGGATGCCCGGGCGGATCGCGATCGTCGGCGGCGGCCCGATCGGCACCGAGATGGCCCAGGCCTTCGCCCGGCTGGGCGCGGCGGTGACCCAGGTCGAGCATGGGCCGCGGCTTCTGCCGAAGGAGGATGAGGAGGTTTCGGCGCTGGTCGAGGCGGTGCTTCGCGAGGAGGGAGTGGAATTGCTCACCGGGCACGAGGCGGTCCGGGTGGAGGGCAGGACCCTGGTCGTCCGCGCGGAAGGCGACGAACGCTCCATCCCCTTCGACGAGATCGTCGTCGCGGTCGGCCGCAAGGCTCGGCTGGGCGGCTACGGGCTCGAGGCGCTCGGAATCGAGACCGGCCGGACGATCGCCGTCAACGAATGGCTGGAGACACGCTTCCCCAACATCTACGCGGTCGGCGACGTCGCGGGCCCTTATCAATTCACCCATTTCGCCGCCCATCAGGCCTGGTTCGCCGCGGTCAACGGGCTGTTCGGGCAACTGAAGCGCTTCCGCGCCGATTATCGCGTGCTGCCCTGGGTGACCTTCACCGATCCCGAGGTCGCCCATGTCGGCCATAACGAGCTTTCGGCCCGGGAAGCCGGGATCGATTATGAATTGGTGCGCTACGATCTTTCCCACCTCGACCGCGCTTTGGCGGAGGGCGCCAACCGGGGCTTCGTCAAATTGCTGGTCCAGCCGGGCAAGGACCGGCTGCTCGGCGCCACCATCGTCGCGGCCAATGCCGGCGAGCTGCTCGCCGAGCCGGTGCTGGCGATGAAGCACGGCCTCGGCCTCAACAAGCTGCTCGGCACGATCCACGCTTATCCCACCCTCGCCGAAGCCAACAAATATGCCGCCGGCGAATGGAAGAAGGCGCACAAGCCCGAGCGGCTTCTCGCCTGGCTGGAGCGCTATCACGCCTGGCGGCGCGGGTGACCCGGATCGTCATCTTCGCCAAGGCGCCGGTGCCGGGCCGGGTGAAGACCCGGCTGATCCCGGCCCTGGGCGCGCAAGGAGCGGCGAGGCTGGCCCGGCAGATGCTGGAGCACACGGTGGCGGAGGCGCTGGCGACGGGGCTCCCGGTGGAGCTTTGCGGCGATCCGGATGCCGCCGAATGGCACGAGGCGCGGCCGGGGCTTGCGCTGACCGCTCAGGGCGACGGGGATTTGGGCGAACGTCTGGCCCGGGCGGCGGAGCGAGTCCTGGGCGAGGAGAGGATCCTGCTCATCGGCGCCGACTGCCCCGAGATGGACCGCCGCACGATCCTCAAAGCCGCGGCGGCGCTGGAAGCGCGGGATTCGGTGATCCACCCGGCGCAGGACGGCGGCTATGCGCTTCTGGGCCTGACGGCGCTCGATCGCTCGCTGTTCGAAGGGATGGAATGGAGCACCGGCGACGTCGCCGCGGAAACGATCGCCCGGATCGAAGCGCTGGGCTGGTCGCTGCACCTGGGGGAGACGCTTCGCGACGTGGACGAGCCGGAAGACCTGCTCGTCATGCCGGACTTGATCCGGGGTGACGGGGCCTGATGCAGTCGGTATCGGATCGCGCCATGCACCCGCTCCCGCCCTACGCCTTATTGCTCGGCCTCCGCACCGAGCGCGGCGAGGACGGCGCCTTGCTCTGGGTGATGCCGTTCCGCGAGGAGGTGGTCGGGCGGCCCGGCTTCCTGCACGGCGGGGCGATCGCCGGGCTGCTCGAATTCGCGGCTCTGGGCACGCTCTACGAGGCCCTGGGCGACGGCGCGACCGCGAGGCCGATCAACGTCAGCGTCGACTTCATGCGCGGCGGCCTGGATCACGACACTTATGCCTCGGCGGTGGTGACCCGCCTCGGAAGCCGGGTCGCGAACGTCGAGGCGCATGCCTGGCAGCAGGACCGCGCCCGGCCGATCGCCGCGGCGCGGATGAATCTGATGGTGCGGAGAGCCTGACTCCCCTCCCTGGAAGGGAGGGGTTGGGGGTGGGTAGGCGAGCGCAGCGAGACTTCTACTGACTCGGAGTTTCGGCCGCCTTCGGCGGACCCACCCCCGGCCCCTCCCTTCCAGGGAGGGGAGTCACCCGCCCCTTTTCATCACCTCCCGGGCGATGACCAGCTGCTGGACCTGGCTGGTGCCCTCGTAGATCCGGAACAGCCTGACGTCGCGGTACAGCCGCTCGATCCCGTAATCGGCGATGTAGCCGGCGCCGCCGAAGATCTGCACCGCCCGGTCGGCGACCCGGCCGACGGTCTCGCTGGCGAAATATTTGGCGGCCGCGGCCTCGAGCGTGATCGGCTCGCCTTGATCCTTGAGCGCCGCCGCCTCGAGCACCAGCGCTTTCGCCGCCATCGTCTCGGTCTTGGAATCGGCGATCATCGCCTGGATGAGCTGGAATTCGGCGATGGGCCTGCCGAACTGGCGGCGCTCGGCCGCATAGCCGACGGCGTCGGCGATCAGCCGCTCGGCGATCCCGACGCAGACCGCGGCGATATGGAGCCGGCCGCGGTCGAGCACCCGCATCGCGATCCGGAACCCCTCCCCCTCCTCGCCGAGCCGGTTGGCGGCGGGCACCTCGGCGCCGTCGAAATTGACGTCGCAGACATGGGCGCCCTGCTGGCCCATCTTCCGCTCGGGCTTGCCGACGCCGACCCCGGGCAGGTCGGCCGGGACGAGGAAGGCCGAGACGCCGTGAGCGCCCGGCTCTCCGGTGCGGGCCATGACGGTGAACAGGGACGCCTTGTCGGCATTGGTGATGAAGCGCTTGGTCCCGGTCAGGCGGTAGAAATCGCCCTCGCGCACCGCTTTGGTCTGGACCGAGGCGCTGTCGGAGCCGGCGCCGGGCTCGGTCAAAGCGAAGCTGGTGACGATCTCGCCCGTCGCGATGCGCGGCAGCCACTCGGCTTTCTGGGCCTCGCTCCCGGCCATCACCAGGCCCTGGCTGCCGATGCCGACATTGGTGCCGAAGGTGGAGCGGAAGGCGGGAGTCGTGCCGCCGAGCTCGAGCGCGACCCTCACCTCCTCCGACATGGTCAGGCCGAGGCCGCCATATTCTTCCGGGATGGAGAGGCCGAACAGGCCCATCTCGCGCATCTCCGCGACGATCTCCGTCGGCACCTCGTCCTCGCGGTCGACCCTTTCCTCGAGCGGGCGCAGCCGCTCGCGCACGAAGCGGCGCACGGTGGCGAGGAGGAGGTCGAAGGATTCGGAGTCGAGGGGCATTGATGTCTCCGTCAATCGTCATCCCGGACTTGATCCGGGATCCATGAACGCCGCCGGACGAGAATCCCACGATCCGTGGTCATGGACCCCGGATCAGGTCCGGGGTGACGGCTAGTATCCCTTCATCCGCGCCAGCTTGTCGGAATGGTAATTGGAGTCCCCGAACAGCTCGTTCAAAGCCCGGTCGCGCTTCATGTAGAGGCCGATGTCATATTCGTCGGTCATGCCGATGCCGCCGTGCATCTGGACCCCTTCCTGGACCGCCAGGGTCGAAGCCCGGCCGGCCTTGGCCTTGGCGACGCAGACCATCGCCTCCGCTTCCGGGCTGCCCTCGTCGAGCAATTGCTGCGCCTTGATCGCCGCCGAGCGGGCGATCTCGAGCTCCGAATAGAGATGGGCGGCGCGGTGCTGGAGGGTCTGGAACTCGCCGATCAGCCGGCCGAACTGCTTCCTCTGCTTGAGATAGTCGACCGTCATCCCCATCGCCGCCGAGCCGAGCCCGACCATCTCCGAAGCGGCGCCGGCGCGTCCGGCATCGAGCACCCGCGAGAGCAAAGCCTCGCCGCCGCCGACCTCGCCGATGACGGCGTCGCTATTCACCTCGACGCCCTGGAAGTCGAGCCGGGCGCCGATGCTGGAATCGACCAGGCGGACGCCTTCCACGTCCAGGCCCTTCGCCTCTTTCTCCACCGCGAACAGGGTCACGCCCTCGTCGCTTCGCGCCGCGACGACGATCACGTCCGCCGACGCGCCCTGGACGACGAACTGCTTGCGCCCGGTGAGGCGAAAGCCGTTGCCCGCCCGCTCGGCCCGCATCGCGATCGCCTCGGGCCGGTGCTTGGGCCCCTCGTCCACCGCCAGCGCCGCGACCGTGTCGCCGGACAGGATGCCGGGGAACCAGCGCGCGGCATGGGGGGTCCCCTTAAGAGCCTCGACCACGGCGACGGCGCTGATCAGGAAGGGCGAAGGCGTGAGGTTGCGCCCGATCTCCTCGAGCACGATCCCGGCCTCGACATGGCCGAGGCCGAGGCCGCCCTCGGCCTCGTCGATCAGGATCCCGGTGAAGCCCAATTCGGCGAGCTGCTTCCACAAGGCGTGGCCGAAGCCGTCCTTGCAATCCATGTCGCGATATTTGCGAAGCTGGCCGGCAACAGACCCTTCGTCCGCCATCAGCTGCCGCGCCGTGTCGCGAAGCATGGCCTGGTCTTCGGTGAGGTAGAGCGGCATTTCTTCTCCTCGTCGTCCCAGCGACGGCTGGGACCCCAGGGGGTGAAGGGCAAGGGTGCAAGTTCTCGCTGGGATCCCGGCCTTCGCCGGGATGACGAGCTTAGGCCCCCGGCAGATCCAATATTCTCTTGGCGATGATTCCGAGCTGGACCTCGCTCGTCCCGCCCTCGATCGAATTGGCCTTGGTCCTCAGCCACTCGCGGGCCGACTTACCCTTGCGGCTACGGTCGCTCTCCCATTCGAGCGCGCCGGAGCCGCCCGCCGCCATGACCAGCTCGTGGCGCGCCTTGTTCAGCTCGGTGCCCGCATATTTCATCATCGAGGGCTGGGCCGGATGGGCCATCCCGACCTTCAGCTCGTCGATGAAGCGCTCCGACATCGCCCGGAAGGCCATGGCGTCGACGTCGAAGCGGGCGATGTCGGCGCGAAGCACCGGATCGGCTAGCCGCCCGCTTTCATCGCGGCCGAGGCTCTCGACCAGGGCCTCGCCGAGGCTTCCGGTCTGGCCGCCGAGGCCCATTCCGCTGATCATCTCGCGCTCGTGGCCGAGCAGATATTTGGCGACGTCCCAGCCCTTGTTCACCTCGCCGACCACCTGGTCCTTGGGCACCTTCACGTCGTCGAAGAAGGTCTCGCAGAAGGGCGAGTTGCCGGAGATGAGCAGGATCGGCCTGGTCGACACGCCCGGCGTCGCCATGTCGAACAGGAGGAAGCTGATCCCCTTATGCTTGGGCGCCTGGAAATCGGTGCGCACCAGGCAGAAGATCCAGTCGGCCTTGTCGGCATAGCTGGTCCAGACCTTCTGGCCGTTGACCAGCCAATGGTCCCCCCACTCTTCATCATGGGCTTCCTCGCATTTGGTCTGGAGCGAGGCGAGGTCGGAGCCGGCATTGGGCTCCGAATAGCCCTGGCACCAGCGGATCTCGCCGCGGGCGATCTCGGGGAGGAAGCGCTTCTTCTGCTCTTCGCGGCCATATTTGAGCAAGGCCGGCCCGAGCATCGAGATGCCGAAGCTCATCAGCGGGTTGCGCGCTCCGATCCGCGCCATCTCCTGCCGCAAAATCTTGGTCTCGGCCGGCGACAGGCCGCCGCCGCCATAATCCTTCGGCCAGTCGGGCACGGTCCAGCCGCGCTCGGCCATCACGTCCATCCAGCGTTTCTGGGCCTCGTTCTTGAAGACCGCGCCCCGCCCGCCCCAGCAGGCGTCGCTTTCGTCCCGCATCGGCTCGCGCATCTCGGCCGGACAATTCGCCTCGAGCCACGCTCGGGTCTCCAGGCGGAAAATATCGAGATCGCTCACGGGAGGCTCCTCAGCTTTACGTTAACGTCAATGGCGCGGAGGAGCGAAGGCGTCAACCGGACATGGACCGGGCCGGGGCGTCTCGCTAGGATCTCCGCCATGAAGAGATTTGGCGTCCTGCTCCTTCCGGCCGTCGCTGCGGCGATGCTGGTGGCGGGTTGCGCGGCCGCCCTGGAGCGCCCTCGGGTCGAATATTATCCGCCCGACGAAGCGGTGCAGGCGGCGGCCCGGGCCGGCGGTTTCCGCCTGCCTTTCTCCTCGGCGGTGCGGGTCGGCGAAGTGCTCTACCTCTCGGGCGTGATCGGCACCGGCGGCGACGGCACGCTCGCCCCGGGGATCGAGGCGCAGACCCGCCAGGCGATGGACAATATCGGGGCGTTGCTCGCCCGCGCCGGCCGCTCGTTCGACGACGTGTTCAAATGCACGGTGATGATCGACGACATGAAGCAGTGGCAGGCGTTCAACCAGGTTTACACGACCTATTTCAAGCCGGACCGACTGCCCGCCCGAAGCGCCTTCGGAGCGGACGGCCTCGCGCTCGGCGCCCTCGTCGAGGTCGAATGCCTGGCCCACGCGCCGGCTTAGCCGACCGGCCCCGTCGCGAACTCCGCCAAGCCTCGCCTGCAAATTCAACGCCTTATAAATTGGTGTCTGACACCGAATAAAGCCGTTGCGGTCAATGCCAGTCGGCGTCGGCCTCCGGCTTCATCTCCTTCGCCGCCATGACGATGTCCTCGAGGTCCACCGCCGTATCGAACGGATCCCCGTCGAGCTCCGTCACCCGGTTGAGCCGCCGCTGCCAGCGGTGCAGCGCTTCGACATAGGGCAGATAGGGCACCCGCATCAGCGCCCCGCTCGGCAGACGCTCGACGTCGGCGATGCCGTTATGGACCCATTCGCCCGTCCCCCAATCGGGCATGTCGATCGCCGGGAACAGGCAGATCCCGTGCAGGTCGACGCCGCGGTTGACCGCCGCCAGGCTCTCGCCGACCACGTCGTTCAGCCAATCGGGCCGCCCGCCGTTCAGCCCCGAGGTCTCGGCGACGATGCAGGGGCGGCCGTAGGGCCTGGCGCCCTCTTCGATCAGGTCGCACAGCGGCCGGATTCGGTCGTCCCCCGGCTCGAGCGGCTCGTGCGGCCCCTTCTCGCGATATTCCATCTGGCCGAAGCTGTAATTGTTGAAGCCGATTATATCGAGGATCTCGGGCGAGCCGCCGAGCTCGGGGAAGCGGCGGCCCGAGATCGCGTCCCAGGCGAGATAGGCGTCGTCGCAGGATTCGAGCCGCGCAGCCTCGGCGAGGTCGGGACGGTCGCGCGGCGGCACCACCCAGATCAAAGGATCGATATGGATCATTCGCGAATCCGGGAAATCCGACCTTAACGCCTTGACCGCCCCGATATCCGCTTCGGCCATGGCCAGGGTCAGGCGCCGGCGGGTCTCCCGGTCCCTGCCGAACGGCGCCGCCCAGGCCCATTCGCCCGCCATATAGCCGAAGAAGGTCGGCTCGTTGACCGGGGTGAAGAAGAGCGGCCCGTGATGCGCCCGTTCCGCGACATAGCGGGCGGCGGCTCGGGCGAAAGCGGCGAAACGGCCGGCGAAGCCCTCGTCGAACGGGTCGCAATCGTCGGGATAGCCGTAATGGCACAAATCCCAGATCGGCTGGATCGAATAGCGCCGCTGCGCCTCGAGGAACGGGTCGATGCAGGTGAAATCATAGGCGCCGCCGCCCTTGTCGACCAGCGGCCAGGGTATGCCCTCGCGCGCCACCCCGATCCCGAGCTCCCGGAGCATCCGGTAATCCTCGTCGGCATGGCTGCGATGCTGGGTCTCCTCGCAAAGGTCGCGGCGGCCGCCCTCGTGCCAATAGAAGGTCGAGCATTCGAAGCCCGACAGGAAGAAGGTGGGGAAGATGCCTTTGCGGCCGCTCAACTGAAGGCGTCCGCGACCCGATGCTTGACATGGGGGTCCGGGATCACCCGGTAGCGCGCCTCGATCAGGCTGTAGACGCCGAACAGGCACAGGCCGGCGGCGACCGCGGCGCGCAATCCGTCCGGCAGGCTGAGCAGGGCGTCGCCGAGCGCTCCGGCCTCTTCGGCCTGGTGATGACGGGCCGCGTTGAACACCAGCCAAGCGGCGGCGAGGAAGATGATTCCCCGCGCGGCATGGCCGCCGAGGCCGGCCGCGATCACCCACCAGCGATTCTTCGCCTCGGGCGAGAGATGCTTGCAGAAGCGCCGGGTCACGGCGATGCCGAGCTGGGCGATGCCGGCCACGACGAGGATCGCCGCGGCGGCGTAGAGGAGGATGTCGCCGCCCGGAAGGCTCATCGCCGCGGCGGCGCCGCTCTCGGCGCTCTCGCTGGAATCGCCGCCCGAGCCGCCGACGGTGGCCAGCTTGGCGGCGGTGTAGGCCAGTCCGAGATGGATGAAGCCGCTCAGGGCGCCAGCCAGCCGACCGGCAATGCCCTTGGCGTCCTTGCCCTTGCTCTGCGTGTCGAAGATCGCATCGGCGACCCGCCAGATGCCGTAGGCGACGAAGCCGAGCGCCAGCGCGAAGAGCACCACCCCGCCCGCCTTGTTCTGCAGCCAATCCAGCGCCCCGTTCGCATCCTCAGCCCGCCCGAGCTGGAGCGCCAGATAGCCGACGATGAGATAGAGCAGACCGCGAGCGGCGAAGCCGATCCGGGTGAGCAGAAGGAAATTGGGGGATACGCTTGGCACGGGGCCGTAACGTAGCCGGACCGCGGCTGTTCCCTCCGCCCTCGAAGTTCAGATCTTCGGGCAGGCGTCGAGCAGGACCCTGGCGTGCGCGGCATAATCGGCATGGCCCGGCCGGCCCGTCGGCATCGTCCTGGCGATCGCCGGCTTCAGCACGGCCTCACAAAATTCTGAGGCCGCCTCGAGGCTCGGGAACCGGCCGACCCGGGACTGGGTGTGGCACTCCGCGCAATCCCCGGCGCTGTCGGCCGGAGCGGCGTACGAGCCGGGGCCGGGATTTTGCGGCCAGGCCGCGGCGACGAGCGGCTTGTACCAGCGGTCCGTCTTGAGCTTGAGCCCGGCGAGGTTGGGAAGACCGAGATTGGTGCGGGGGTGGATGATGAAAGGGTTCTCGCCGCGATGGCAGGACGTGCAGATTCCGCCCGATCCGCCTTCCAGCTCCGGTCCGCCGGCAAAGCTGGCAAGCGGCTTGAACAGGCCCTTGGGAATGGCGACCGTCATATCTTTCTCCTGGTTGTCCCAGAAGCAGGCCTTGCCCGATTCCTTGCCCGAGCAGATGATCCCGAGCAATTCGGTGCGGGCGCCCTTGGACCTCGGCAGGGCGATGCACAGCCCGGCCGGGCTGGTGCTGTCGTAGACGAACACCTCCGCTTCGAACACGCCGCTGACGAAGACGTCGGTCACCAGGCCCTTGCTCACCCATCTCTTGTCCCCCCAGTCGGGAGGAACCGGAACGCCGGCGGCGGCGCACTCCTTGGCGTAGCTCGCCGGTTCGGGGACCTGGACGAAGGTGTTGACCCCTTCCAGGCCTGCGCTGAGCGGGGCGAATCTGGCGAGCAGCTCATTGGGCAGGACGAAGACCGGTTCGTCGCCGATGATCGGCTGGTTGAGCGGCGAAAGCCGCCGCCGGAGCAAAGTCCGAAGGACGTTGTTCTTGCCCGACAGAGCCGCCGCATCCGCCGGGCGGACCCGGGCGATGAGCCAGGCGATCAGCTCGCCATTGCCGACCATCCGCGCCTGCTCCGACAGGGCCTCGGTCTGGACGATCGGCCGAAGCTTGTCGAACTCCTTCCGGATCTTGGGGTCGGCCTCGGCGGTGAGCCGGCGGATGTAGAAATCCTGAACCTCGCGGATGAAGCTGGGGGTGACGTTGATCTCGCGGCCGGACGGATCGAACAGGACCCCATGGCCGGTGCCGCCGATCGGATCGACGAGGAGCTCCGCGCCCTGCCCGGGCACCGAGGCTCCGACGGCCAGAGTGATGCTGATGATCAGGGCGACAAGGCCGCCCCGCCGGCTCGATCCCCACATCGTCCGTCTCCCACAATGCCCCGCATCTGCAATAGCATGAATCGGAGCCGTAACGAAGCCGCATCCAAAGCCCCGGCCGCCTCGATCGGCGGCGCCCTTCCAGCCCCCTGAGCCGCTCGCCACTGGCGCGAAACCCCGCTTTCTGGCAGCGGGGGCAATCACACAGGCAAAGGGATCCGGCGGTCATGGACTTCGACCTTACGGAACGGCAGGCTTTTTACCGCGACCGGGTTCGCGAGTTCATCGAGACTCGGATCAGGCCGCGGAACAAGGACTATAAGGACCAGCTCAATGCCGGCGACCGCTGGCAGCCGATCGAGGTGATCGAGGAGCTCAAGCCCGAGGCCAGGGCGGCCGGCCTGTGGAATTTGTTCATGCCCCCCGGCCAGGCGCTTCGCCATGTCGACGAGAGCTTCGAGTTCGAGGGCACCCAGCTCACCAACCTCGAATATGCGCTCTGCGCGGAGGAGATGGGCCGGATCGGCTGGGCGTCGGAAGTGTTCAACTGCTCCGCCCCCGACACCGGCAACATGGAGGTCTTCCACCGCTACGGAACCCGCGAGCAGAAGGAGCAGTGGCTGAGGCCGCTGATGAACGGCGAGATCCGCTCCGCCTTCCTGATGACCGAGCCCGCCGTCGCCTCGTCCGACGCGACCAACATCCAGTGCGAGATCCGCCGCGACGGCGACGATTATGTCCTCAATGGCCGCAAATGGTGGTCGAGCGGAGCGGGCGATCCCCGCTGCAAGGTCGCCATCGTCATGGGCAAGACCGACACCGGCGCCGACCGGCACCGCCAGCAGTCGATGGTGCTGATGCCCCTCGACGCGCCCGGGGTCACGGTCGAGCGGGCGCTCACCGTCTACGGTTACGACGACGCCCCGCACGGCCATATGGAGATCGAATTGAAGGACGTGCGCATCCCGGCGTCCAACATGCTGCTCGGCGAGGGCCGCGGCTTCGAGATCGCGCAGGGGCGGCTCGGGCCCGGCCGGATCCACCATTGCATGCGCACCATCGGAGTCGCCGAGGAGGCCTTGAAGGCGATGGTGAAGCGCCTCCAGTCCCGGACCGCCTTCGGCAAGAGGCTGATGGAGCACAGCGTCTGGGAGCAGAGGGTCGCCGCCGCCCGGATCGACATCGACATGTCGCGCCTCCTCTGCCTCAAGGCCGCCGACATGATGGACAAGGCCGGCAACAAGGCCGCGGCGGCCGAGATCGCGATGATCAAGGTCTATGCTCCGAACATGGCGCTCCGGATCATCGACGACGCCGTCCAGGCCCATGGCGGCGCCGGCGTTTCGCAGGATTTCGAGCTGGCCAAGAGCTGGGCGGGGATCCGCACCCTGCGCCTCGCCGACGGCCCCGACGAGGTCCACAACCGCGCCATCGCCCGGATCGAGTTCTCCAAGCATGCGGTGTGAGGGGGTGGGAAAGGAAATGCGCAACCCCGTCGCCCCAGCGAAGGCTGGGGCCCCAGGGGGTGAAAAGCACCAACGCCCTTCACTCGCTGGGATCCCAGCCTTCGCTGGGATGAGGGGCTAATGAAAGCCGCTTTCCTCCGCGCGCCCGGCACTCCGCTCACCCTCGAGCAGGCGACCCTCGACTCCCCCGGCCCGCGCGAAGTCCTGATCCGCACCGCCGCCTGCGGCCTGTGCCACAGCGACCTCCACTTCATCGAGGGCACCTACCCCCACCCCCTCCCCTGCATCCCCGGCCACGAGGCGGCGGGCGTGGTCGAGGCGGTGGGCAGCGAGGTCCGCACGGTGAAGGTCGGCGACCATGTCGTCACCTGCCTCTCGGCCTTTTGCGGCCATTGCGAATATTGCGTCACGGGACGGATGTCGCTCTGCCCCGGCGGCGACACCCGCCGCGCCCGGGGCGCCCCGCCCCGGATCACCGCGGAGGACGGAAGCGCGGTCGCCCAGATGCTCAACCTCTCCGGCTTCGCCGAGGCGATGCTGGTCCACGAGCATGCCTGCGTCGCCATCGACAAGGCCATGCCGCTCGACCGCGCCGCGGTGATCGGCTGCGCGGTGACGACCGGCGCCGGAACCATCTTCAACGCCTGCAAGCTGGTGCCCGGCGAGACGGTGGCGGTGATCGGCTGCGGCGGGGTCGGCCTCGCCGCGATCAACGCCGCCCGCATCGCCGGCGCCGGCCGGATCATCGCCGCCGACCCGGTGCCGGAGAAGCGCGAGCTGGCGAGGAAGCTCGGCGCCACCGACGTCGTCGATGCGCTCGCGGAAGGCGCCGCCGCGGAGATCGTCGAGATGACGAAAGGCGGGGTCGACCACGCCGTCGAAGCGGTCGGCCGCCCGGCTTCCGCCGCGCTCGCCGTCGCCGCGCTTCGCCGCGGCGGAACCGCCACCATCCTCGGGATGATGCCGCTGAACGAGAAGGTCGGGCTCGGAGCGATGGACCTGCTCTCCGGCAAGAAGCTTCAGGGCGCCTTCATGGGCGCCAACCGCTTCCCGGTCGACATCCCGCGCCTGGTCGATTTCTACCTGCGCGGCCTGCTCGACCTCGACTCGATCATTGCCGAGACCATCCCGCTGGAGCGCGTCAACGAGGGCTTCGAGCGAATGAAGCGCGGCGACGCGGCCAGGTCGGTGGTGGTGTTCGAATGACGGTCGCAGAACCGTCATTGCGAGGAGCGAAGCGACGCGGCAATCCAGCGCGGCGCCCGCGACAGACGCTGGACTGGATTGCTTCGCTTCGCTCGCAATGACGGAGAAAAAAATGTCCCTCTTCGATCTCACCGGCAAAGTCGCGATCATCACCGGCTCCTCGCGCGGCATCGGCCGGGCGATCGCGGAAGCGATGGCCGATCAGGGCGCGAAGGTCGTCATCTCCAGCCGCAAGGCCGAGGCCTGCCGGGAGGTCGCCGATACGATCAACGCGAAGCACCCGGATGCCGCCATCGTCGTCCCCGCCTCCATCTCCTCCAAGGAAGCCCTTCAGACCCTCGTCGACGAGACCCGCCGCCGGCTCGGCCGGATCGACATCCTCGTCTGCAACGCCGCCTCCAACCCTTATTACGGCCCGATGGGCGGGATCAGCGACGACCAGTTCCGCAAGATCCTCGAGAACAACGTCATCGCCAACCACTGGCTGATCCAGATGGTCGCCCCCGAGATGATCGAGCGCAAAGCCGGCTCGATCATCATCGTCAGCTCGATCGGCGGCCTCAAGGCCTCGGCGGTGATCGGCGCCTACAACATCTCCAAGGCGGCCGACTTCCAGCTCGCCCGCAACCTCGCCGCCGAGTTCGGCCCCCACCAGGTCCGGGTCAATTGCATCGCCCCCGGCCTCATCCGCACCGATTTCGCCCGGGCATTGTGGGAGAATCCCGACACTTTGAAGATGGTCACCGCCCATACGCCGCTGCAACGCATCGGCGAGCCGGAGGAGATTGCCGGGGCGGCGGTGTTCCTGGCCTCGGACGCCTCGACCTTCGTCACCGGCCAGGCGATCGTGGTGGACGGCGGAAGCACCACCGGGGTCGGGCTCTAACGTCGCCCCAGCGAAGGCTGGGGCCCCGGGGGGCGAAGACCACAGGTGCCTTTCACCCGCCGGGATCCCAGCCTACGCTGGGATGACGAGGAGAAGCGCCATGAGACTCGCCGACAAGATCGCCATCGTCACCGGCGCCGGCTCCGGAATCGGCCGGGCCAGCGCGATCCGTTTCGCCGCCGAGGGCGCCAGAGTGATCTGCGCCGATCTGAAGGGCCAGGACGAGACCGCGGCCGGGATCGGCGCCGCCGCCATCGCGGTCCAGGCCGACGCCGGCAGCGAGGACGACGTCCAGGACCTCGTCCAGGCCGCTCTCCAGCGTTTCGGAGCGCTCGACATCTTCTTCGCCAATGCGGGAGTCTCCGGGGGGCTCGCCTCGATTTTCGAGCAGGAGGTCGCCGACTGGCAGGAGATCCTCCGGATCAACCTCATTGGCCCCTCGCTCGCCATCAAGCACGGCGCTCCGGCGATGAAGGAGAACGGCCGGGGCTCGATCATCTGCACCGCCAGCGTCGCCGGCCTTCGCGCCGGCGCCGGCGGCCCGGCTTATTCCGCGTCCAAGGCCGGAGTGATCAACCTCGTCCGGGTCGCCGCCACCCAGCTCGCCGGCGCCAACATCAGGGTCAACGCCATCTGCCCCGGCCTGATCGAGACCGGGATGACCCGCCCCGTCTACGAATGGGCGCGTGCGGCCGGCAAGGAGAACCGGATCGGCCACCTCAACCCGCTCAAGCGCGGCGGCGTCCCCGACGAGATCGCCAACGCCGCCCTCTTCTTGGCCTCCGACGAAGCCAGCTACGTCAACGGCCACGCTTTGGTGGTGGATGGCGGCCTCTCGATAAGCCACCCCTACAACCACCAGGAATATGGCAAGACGGCGGTGTGATCGTCATTGCGAGCGAAGCGAAGCAATCCAGTGCTGCGGATGTCACGAACGCTGCGAGGGGATTGCCGCGTCGCTTCGCTCCTCGCAATGACGGCTACCTCGCCAGCCACCTCTGCCGGTTCCACTCGTCGATCACCGCGTCGGCCCGCGCTTTCTCCGCGCTGCCCGGCTTGAGATCGGAGTAGCGCACCCGCCGCCCGCTCTCGCTATACCCCACCTCCTCGGTCTCGAGCTGGAAGGTCGTCCACACCTGCCCCGCCCCGACCAGGCCGATCGCCGCCGGAGCGCCGAGCCGGCTGACGTGCTGGAATACAGGGCCGCGCCGCTCCGGCACCCTGGCGCCGAGGGCGCGAAGGATCAGCGAGCGATAGTCGGAAAGCCCGATCGGCTCGGCGATGGCGATCCCGGGCCTGCTCAGGATCAGCGGGATCTGGGTCTGCTGGCGGTTGATGACATGGCCGTGGCCGAGGAAGGCGTCGTCGAACAGCGATTCGCCATGATCGGCGGTGACCAGGAGCAAAGTATCCTCCCACACCCCGAGCCGCTTCAGCCGCTCGACCAGCTGCCCGACCAGCCAGTCGTCGTAGGCGATCGCGTTCCAATAGGTGCGGGCCACGCGATCCTTGCTGGCCGGCCCGATCTCCCCGCGCGGGATCGGATCGCCGGGCAGGATCCTCGGCATGCCGGGATGCGCATAAGGGAAATGCGCCTCCTGGAAATTGACATAGACGAAGGTCGGCCGCTCCCAGCCGCGCCCCAGGCTCTTGTCGAATTCGCGCAGCAGCTTGCGCCCGTCGACGAGCAGCGAGCCCTTGGCGGCGAAGGAGAAAGCGCGCTCGGCCTTCAAGGTCTCGGCATCGACGAAGATATCGGCATTCTCCCGCATCCCCACCGTCGCGGCGATGTCGCCGAAGCTTTCCGGCTGGCCCGAGAAGATTCCGATCCGATAGCCGTTCGCCTTGAAATCGCGGAACAGGGACGGCGCCCCCCGCCGCGGGCTCAGCGCTCCGGAAAACAGGCTCTTGAGCGATTCGGTGGTGAAGCCGATGTGGCTGTAGGCCTCCCGGGCGTAGCTGCCGCCCTGGGCGAGCGCGTTCATCGCCGGAGTCAGCGGCCGTCCGTCGACGACCCGCCCGATCGCATCGCCCCGGGCGCTTTCGAGAACGACGATGACGACATGCTTGCGGTCCGGAATATCAGGGGCCGGAAAGCTCGCCGCCCCGCCGGCGAAGCGGAAGTCCCCGCCATAGCCGTCCTCGTCGACGCCGTTGTTCGGCACGTCGAGCACGAACGGGTGGCGCGACGCATCGAACGGCGCCGGATCGCGCTGCGGCGTGAACCCGCTATAGCCGTCGCGGTCGAAGTCGCTCGCTTCGCTCAGCCCCTGCAGCGCCAGCCCCGGAGCGGTGAACCGGGCGAGCGCATAGCGGGCGTCGGGCTCGCTCCCGGCCGCGTAAAGCAGCAGGGGCAAAGGCAAAGCGAGCCAGAGGCAATGCCGCCATTTGAGCGGCGCCGTCGCGACCCGCTCCGGCAGGAACCGTCGCCCCAGCCGAAGCGCCAGCCACCAGCCGATCGCCGCGCCCGCCGCGGCGAGGATCGCCAGCGCCGCATCGCTCGCCACGAACAAAGCCGCGTCGGCGAGGCTTCCGCCGCCGAGGCTCCGGATCAGCTCGAAGCCCAATGCGTCGCTGAAATAGGCAAGCGCCTCGAACTTGGCGATCAGCGCCGCCGCATACCCGCCGACCGCGAAGAACAGGAAGTTCAGGAGGAAGACGGGACTATCGCGGCGCCGCCGGTGGAGGGCGCGGATGAGCAGGTAGAGCAAGCCGACGAGCAGCGCGTGGGCGGGAAGCAAGGCGAGCAGGAACAGGGCCAGCTCCGCCGACCGGTCGATCACGTGCGACGCCCCGAACCCGCCCTCGAACAGGCCGTACTTGCGCTCGACCAGCGCCAGCTCGAGCGCGAGCGTGACGAGGAAGGCGAGGGCAATCGCCCACCAAGGCTTGAGGCGGGTCATGGCGGGTGGAGGTGTAACAGCGGCGGCTTGATATTTTCTTTCCTCCCCATCGCCAGATGGGGAGGGGGACCGCCAAATGAGCAGCTCGCCACGTCCCCCGGACGTGGCTGCGGACGTCCGGGGGACGTTCGCACATGCTCATGGCGGTGGAGGGGTAACTGGCGCAGGCCTCAACAGGCTCGCGCGCGACCCGCAGGACTCGGAGCTCCTATCCCTCCACCATTACGGACCCGGGTAAATATACGCTGTCACTGTTTTCCCTGTCCCAGCCCCTCGCTCCCACCCTCACCGCATCAGCCGCCGAACGTCCCGCTTCAGCACCGCCAGGCAAAGCTCGCCACCGCAGAGACTCCCCACCTCCTGGTCGATGGCCAGCTCGATCTTCAGCGCAAGCGCCGGCAGGTCCGGCGCCCGAACCTTCATCAGCCGAAGCAGCGCGGCCGTATGCGCCCCCAGCCGCGCCCTGTAGACCGGCTCCAGCGCCTCCTCTTCCTCCGCCGTGCCGCCCGCCGTCGCCCGCTCCACCGCCCGCACCTCCGCTTCCGCCGCCTCGAGGCGGGCGAGAGCGCGCTGCCACCGAATCCCGTCATTGCGAGCGGAGCGAAGCAATCCAGCGCTGCCTCCGACGCCACACTGGATTGCTTCGTCGCTACGCTCCTCGCAATGACGGGGAAGGAGCGGAAGCGCGACAACCGCGCCTAGCAGTGCGCGACGCGACGGGTTATGCTGCCCAGCAGCCATCCTTCGCCTCCTTCACAAGGCGTGCGGTGGTAAGAGCCGGAGCAGGGTCCTGCTCCGGCAGGAATACTCGTTAACGTATATTCGAAGGCAGCGCAATACCGGTTAACGAAAAAAGAGGCCGCGGGCGTCCGAAAACCGGCATCGGCCCGGTCGTCGGCGTCCGCCTTTATCCGGACATGCAGGCCGAGCTGGACGCCTGGATCGCGGATCAGCCGGACCCGAAGCCGTCCAGGCCAGAGGCGATAAGGCGGCTGATCGGAGTGGCGCTTCGCGGGAAACGCTCGCCGCCGTGAAGGACGATCCGGACCTGCTGGCATTGGGACGCGAGGCGCGGCGCCTGCGCGAGGCGCGCGACCTGACCCAGGAGGAGCTGGCCGACCGCGCCGGCCTCCATCCCAACTATATCGGCAGGATCGAGCGCGGCGAGAGCAACGTCGGCGTGAAGGCGCTGTTCAAATTGGCGCGTGGGCTGGGCGTCTCACCTGCGGCACTTTTTGAGCCATAACCAGAGCCCAGCCTTATCGATGATCAACCCGGGCCATCGCTTGTCCTATCGCAGAATGGAGCCAAGCCTCATCGGCGTTCTCGACCCTGGTGAGAAAGGGCCTACCCGCGCCCGAAACCTTGAACTTGCTATCCACAATCGCCTCGGGCCAGAGGGCGATCATTTCGCCTTCGACCTTCATCCACAGCGTGGCAATATCAATGGGGTTACTGCCCTTGGTCCTAAGGACAAAACGGCGCCTCCGGTCGTCCGAAGGCTCGGCGACCAATTCTAGGTCCTCCCGGTGTTCAAGTGCCTGCATCGCACGCTTCGCCGCTGCCTCCAGCGCAGCGCCATCGGTCCGAGCCCATTCGAGATTTTCGAACGCCTCGGGGTCGACGACCCGCGACAGGCGATCACACTCAAGGTTGAATTGGTCATCGGCCATCATGCGCTCCTACAGCACTCGAAATGGTGACGGCCGATCGCCCGCACAACCCCATCCCGGCACCTCCGAGCGGTCCCGGTAGCGGCTTCTCCGGCGAGCTTACGAAGATTGAGCGCAACGCGGAACCGTGGTTTCGCCGCTGATCCGCTGATGCGTTGCCTGGCGCTGTTCCGGTTCGATGCCGGCTGCATGTACATAAAAACGGGAACTCTGCTAAAGCCTGAGCCTCCACAATTCATCGGGTGTCTTGGGGGAGACAGAGATATGATCGCGTGGCTTAACGAACGTTCCGGCGCGCTAGGAGTAATCGCTGCTTTTGTGGCGTTAATCGGCACCGCTCTGGGTACATACGTTAATAGCGTTGACTCTCGTACGCAAATGCAAGCTTCAATCCTGAACGACTTCAAAAATGATTTTGATAAGTTGGCGGATGCGAGGTGCGTTGCTGCCAGTTTTGCCCTGGCGCATATGGACACGCTAAGGCACGGCACAATCCCCTATAAAAACGTGCCCTCATCGGTTTGGGGCGTGATGGATTTTTTCGATAAGCTTTCGATGTACTCTAGCCGAGATTACGTGGATAAGCAGATGGCTTTTGTCGGCTTTTATTATTGGATGGGGCCCTACTGGGAGTTCTACAAGGAAGAGGTAGATGGCTTTAAGGGCGCAAATCCTTTGGCGATGTACGATGAAATCGATGACCAAGTGGACGCGTTGAAGAATGTTGCAATTAAAGACTTAGGGAAGACGGATGCTAATTTTAAGACAGCACTCAGTGATCCAAAGATCAAAGAGTTCTTTGAATTAGAGCGAGCCGAAACGTGCGGACAAGGACAAACCGAATCGACTCGGGCGGAGACTAGGGCGCAAGCGCCGACCCCGTCGCCGGGAGAAAAATCGTGACAGTATATTTTTTGCCGAGAGGCTTGCAGGAAACGGAGGCACCGAAATTGTATGCTGCCCCTGTTTTCACTGACTGCAATCGAGACGGTGGGATGAGCGATGCTACTCGAGGATCATAGGCGCCGCGTCGCCCGGCTTCGCCGCGGCGAGCGCAAGGTCACCGACCTTCATAGCCTCTTCTCTGACCTGCGCATGCACCAGCCGGGGCGTGCCAGCGTCCAGGAAATCGGACATTTCGCCGCCCACCGCCACGAGAGGGACGCGGGCATCAGCCTGGCGCGCGCCAATGACATTCAGACCAGCGCCAAGCTCTGGCACCGCCAATTTGAGGGCGCCAAGCCGAACGCCGAGCACCTTAGGGAGGCCGGGCGTGCCAACCTCAGAATCATGCCGGAAGAGCGGATCAAGGAGAGCCTCGGCATCTCTCGCCAGACGGCCGAGCAATCCTTCAACAAGGCGATCCGGAAGTTCGAAGCAGGCCGCCCGCTAAAGGAGCGGGAGTTTCAGGTCCTGAAGGTCTTCGGTCTCAGCATGATGTGGCAGTTCGCGTTCAGCGACAAGGCGCTGTGGTCAGACTTTGTCGACCTGCTCCTAGAAGAAGGTTCGCTGGCTAAGGAGGACAGGCGCAGCTTCGAAGCCGTCTCGCCCTTTGTGAGCCTTTACGCGCTGAATATCATGCACGGCGCTCGGTTGAAGATGACCGACGGCAAGATGGCGCAACTCAGGCTGGCTGTGTCAGAGGAAAGTGGCCTCCTGCGGATCAAGGCCGAGATCCCCGTCAGCGACACGCCGAAGCCGATCACGACGAGCGTCCCGATGTTTGAGACCACGCTGATGGCTGGCGAGCATTGCGATCCTAAGCTCCTCACCATTATCGACGAGCCTATCCCAGCGGAGATCGATGGGGACAAGCTGGTCGCACTTGCCTAGGCTGGCTGGTAGAGCCGGGCGGAAACCGTGGCAGTATGCAATTACCGCCAATCCAGCCTCCCCCGCCACCGGTTAGCACCACCGTCCCCGACAGGCTCGGCCCCTTCGCGCCTTTGCGTGAACCAATCCCAGCGCTGGAGCCCGCACCGGCCGTGAGCGGAAAGTCTACAGCGGCCGCTCAACTTTCCTCTCTGCCCGATCAAGGCCCAACGCCCCAACAGTTGACGTTCACGTAAAGACTCTCCAATCGCCGCCGCGAAGGAGACCCTCCATGAGCCCGATCACCACCCGCCGCCACGGCGACATCCTCATCGTCACCTCGAACAACCCACCGGTCAACGCGCTCGGCCATGCGGTTCGCGAGGGGCTGGTCGCGGCGATCGGGGAGGCCGACGGCGACGCGGCGGTGAAGGCGGTGGTGATCATCTGCCAGGGCCAGACCTTCTTCGCCGGCGCCGACATCACCGAATTCGGCAAGCCGATGCAGATGCCGATGCTGCCGATGGTGGTCGACATCATCGAGAATTGCACCAAGCCGGTGATCGCCGCGATCCACGGCACCGCCTTCGGCGGCGGCCTCGAGGTCGCGCTCGCCAGCCATTACCGGGTTGCTTTGCCGTCGGCCAAGCTGGGCGTCCCCGAGGTCAAGCTCGGCCTCCTCCCCGGCGCCGGCGGCACCCAGCGGCTGCCGCGGGTCGCCGGAGTCCGCAAGGCTCTGGAGATGGCCGCCACCGGCAACCCGATCTCCGCCAGGGACGCCTACGAGGCCGGCCTGGTCGACCGGCTGATCGAAGGCGAGCTCGAGCCGCACGCCGTCGCCTTCGCCGAGGAGGTGAAGCATGCCCGGCCGCTGCCCAGATCCTCCGAGCGCCAGGACAAGCTGGCCGACGTCGATCCCGCCGTGTTCGACGAGTTCCGCAAGGAGAATGCCCGCAAGTTCAAGGGCTTCGAAGCGCCCGAGAAGAACATCCAGGCGATCGAGGCGGCCGTCGCCAAGCCGTATGCGGAAGGGGTCCAGGACGAGCGCCGGCTGTTCATGGAGCTGATGAGCGGCACCCAGGCTCGGGCCCAGCAATATTTCTTCTTCGCCGAGCGCCAGGCCGCCAAGATCGACGGCCTCCCCGAAGGCACGATTCCGCGCGAGATAAGGCGCGTCGGCGTGATCGGCGCCGGCACCATGGGCGGCGGCATCTCGATGAACTTCCTCTCCGCCGGGATCCCGGTCACCATCGTCGAGATGCAGCAGGAAGCGCTCGACCGCGGCACCGGAGTGATGCGCAAGAATTACGAGGCGAGCGCCGCCAAGGGCCGGATCACCGCCGACCAGGCCGAAGGCGCGATGGGGCTTTTGAAGCCCACGCTCAGCCTCGACGACCTCGCCGATTGCGACCTCATCATCGAGGCCGTGTTCGAGAATATGGACGTCAAGAAGGAGGTGTTCGGAAAGCTCGACAAGATCGCCAAACCGGGCGCCATCCTCGCCTCCAACACCTCCTACCTCAACGTGGACGAGATCGCCGCCTCGACCTCGCGGCCCGAGGACGTCGTCGGCCTCCACTTCTTCTCGCCCGCCAACGTCATGAAATTGCTCGAGGTGGTGCGCGGCGCGAAGACCGCTCCCGACGTCCTCATGACCGCGATGCAGCTGGCCAAGCGCATCCGCAAGGTCGCCGTCGTCGCCGGGGTCTGCTACGGCTTCATCGGCAACCGGATGCTGATGCCGCGCCAGGTCCAGGCCAACCGGCTGCTCCTCGAAGGCGCCACCCCCGAGCAGATCGACAAGGTCCATGTCGACTTCGGAATGCCGATGGGCCCGTTCCAGATGGCCGACCTCGCCGGGGTCGACATCGGCTGGCACCGCGACCCCGATCGGATCGAGAACGTCCGCGACGCGCTCTGCGCCGCCGACCGCTGGGGCCAGAAGAAGGGCGCCGGCTTCTACGATTATGACGAGAAGCGCCGCCCCTCGCCTTCGCCGGTGGTGGCGAAGATCATCGAGGATTTCCGGGCCAGGGAGGGCGTCGAGCCGCGCCAGATCTCCGACCAGGAGATCATCGAGCGCACCCTCTATACGATGGTCAACGAGGGGGCGAAGATCCTCGAGGAAGGCATGGCCCAGCGCGCCTCCGACATCGACGTCGTCTGGGTCTACGGCTACGGCTGGCCGGTCTGGCGCGGCGGC
The DNA here is from genome assembly GCA_035719905.1 of Allosphingosinicella sp. Lineage (GTDB taxonomy): Bacteria > Pseudomonadota > Alphaproteobacteria > Sphingomonadales > Sphingomonadaceae > Allosphingosinicella. The sequence goes on along the minus strand of DASTFN010000051.1, from coordinate 45,336 downwards.
CCGATGTTCTGGGCCGACACCGAAGGGCTGGCGAAGATCGTCGAGGGCCTGCGGCGCCAGCAGGACCGCCTCGGCCCCGATTTCAGCCTGTCGGAGCTTCTGGTGCGGAAAGCGGAGGCCGGCGAGAAGCTGACCCGGTGACCGCGGTCACCCGCCCAAAGCCGCCGCGATCGTCTCGAACAGGCCGACGAGGGTGAAGCCGAGCCGGCTCAGCGCCGCCAGCATCGCGATCGCCAGCAAGGCCAGCAGCAGGCCATATTCGATCGCCGTCGCGCCGCTCTCGTCGCGGAGCAAATGTCTCAGTTTGCGCAATTTTCCATTCCCCTTCGAGGTCGCGCCCGTCATCGCCCGGGAAGGTTACGACTTGCTTAAGCATCGGCCGCTCAGCCCGTATGACGGGGCCATGCGCTCCGTCCTCCTTTGCCTCCTCCTCCTTTTCCTCGCCCCCGCCTGCTCGAAGGCGCCCGGGCCCGGCGGCGAGCCCAATTATGTCACAATCACCGATGCAAAGGACGACGAAGCCGCCATCCGCCGGGTCGTCGCCGGCATGGAGGCCGACTGGAACCGCGGCGATTTCGCCGGCTACATGGCCGCCTTCAAGAAGCCCGACGTCGTCTTCGTCTCCAAGGGCGAGTATCAGAAAGACTGGCAGGGCACGCTCGACCATTATGTCCGCGACTATGGCGGCGATCCCGGGCGCCGGGGAAAGCTCCATTTCTTCGACCTCAGGATCGAGCTCCTGGGCGCCGACGCCGCCATGCTCACCGGCCGCTACCGCCTCGAAGGCGGCGAGAAGCCCCAGGACGGGATCAACACCCGCCTGTTCCGTTATGTCGACGGCCGCTGGGTGATCGCCCTCAACCACGTCAGCTCGAAGGAATGATCTTTATCCCGAGTCCGCGCAGCCGCCGCTCGAGCAGCACGATCGCCTCCTCGAAGCTCCACCGCCGCTGCCGCCCCCGGCTCACGAAGCGCGGCCCGATCGACCCGTCCGGCCGGGTCCAGCGCGCCAGCAGCCGCATCCCCTCGTCGAAATCCCCGGTCATCCGCCCGGTCGGCTCGATCGCCCGCCAGTCGAGCCGCCGCCGCGCCGCCGCTTGCTCCTCCGCCAGCCGGAGCTCGAGCGCCGCATAGCCCATTGCGAGCGCCGCCGCGCAGTCGCGGGCGAAGCCCGGGTCGCGCCGCAAATGCCGGCAGATCGTCGTCGGGTCGACCCCGGCCCAGCGCGCGGAGTCGCTGCTGTTGCAGGTCCGCGCCAGCTCGGCGAGGTAAGCGGCGCGCCGCGCCCCGCCGAAGCGCAGCCGCCTTTTCGTCCTGACCAGCCTGGCCTTCGCCCCCGGCGCCTTGCGATACTCCCACCTTTGGCTCGCCTCCGCCGCCGCCGTCCACTCGGCGTCGAACCCGGGATCGCGCCTGCGCCGCCGGTAGAGCGTCCCGGGCCGAACGCCCACCTCCGCCGCCGCCGCCTCGACCAGCGCCCCTCCGCGCAGAGCGGCGAGGAAGGCGGCCCGGACGGCGGGGGTCAGCGGGTTCGGCCTCGGCATTTCTCCCTCCGATCATCCTGGGCCCCGCCGAAGGACCCGGACTTGATCCGGGATCCAGCTTCTCACAGGAAATCCGACAAGGGAAGAACGTTATGCGAACGATCAGTCGTCGCTGGACAGCGTTTCGCCAACCTTTTCGGTGCCTCGAAAATGTCTATTATAGTCATCAGACTTGCGCTAACCGAAGGGTGGCCGGTCAGGAGGGAGCGGGCGAATCGCGATGGGACTGGAGGAGGTCGGCCCGACTCTCGAGCTGCTCAGCCTCGACGCCTGCCGGCTCGCGGCGAGGCTGGTCGAGGCGGCCGAGGCGGAGCGGCTCCGCCGGATGACCGACCACGGCCGCATCGCCCTCACCGCCCGCTTCGTCCAAAGCCTGATCGCCGCCCGCCGCCTCCGCTCCGACCGCCTCGGCCCGGCCCTCGCCCCGGAGCCCGGCTGGAGCGTCCTCCTGGCCCTCTACGCGGCCCATCTCGAAGATGGGCCGCCGCTCACCCTGGCCGCCCTCACCCAGGCCGCCGCCGCCCCCGGCTCCACCGTCCACGGCCGCCTCGCCGCCCTCGAAGCCCAAGGCCTGGTCGCCCGAACCCCCGACCCCGCCCGAGGCCGAGGCACGATCGTCCGCCTCACCGACGAGGCGGCGGCGAGGATTCACGATTATCTGAGGGAAGCGAGGGAAATTTGAAGCCTGTGGGGCAGGCTTCAAACCCGAGCTCGCGAAATCTGAACCGTGCGGGGCACGGTTCAGCGCGGGCCAGAGAGATTTGACTCAGTGCAGCGACGCCCCGGGCGTCAACAGCGCCTTGGGATCGACGTCGAGCGCCCCCGCCAGCGCCTCGAGCGTCGCGATCGTGATATTCCGCTCCGACCGCTCGATCCCGCCGATATAGGTCCGGTGATAGCCGCAGACGTCGGCCAGCGCCTCCTGCGACAGCCCCTTCCCTTCCCGCAACCGCCGCACGTTGGCCGCGATCACCGCCTGCAACCCACCCTGCTTCCGCGCCTTCGGCATGGCCCGCATGGGAGGCGGATGCAGACTATCAGTCTACACTCTATAAGGTGAGGTAGGTGCGGGGATTCAGCGATTTGCGCCGATGAGGACGTGCTTCCCAGTAACGCCGCCCGCTACGACAGGTGAAAGGCGCAACGCTTGCCGCGACTGGCCTTACCGGTCGGCTACCTTGCATCGTCAATCAGTTTGCCAAGGTGGTGGAGATAGGGAAGTTATGCACATAGTAATTTCGCATCTGAGCGTTTCCTACTTGTTCCACTGCTGGGAATCGATATGACATATTGTCAGAAACAGACCCAGGGAGCGCCGTGTGAACATCCAAGCCAGGCTGGAATTTCAGAGGTTGCGGCAGCAGGCAGAACTCTCGGTGGAAGAGGCCGCCATGCTTCTGTCACGGTCGGCACGAACTGTCCGGCGCTATGAGGATATCACGGAGGCCGGCTCGGATCCCGATGCGCTCGTAATGGAGAAAATGCGGGGTGCGGTGTCGATCGCTGAGCAGCTTAACAGGAGCGGGAAAGGCGCTGGCCACATTTTGCAACTTCAGCCTCGCTCGCACAGCTTCACATTCATCGATCTTTTTGCGGGCATCGGTGGATTACGGCGGCCATTTGAGGAAATCGGAGGAAAATGCATTTTCACGGCTGAGTGGGATCGGTTTTCACGTCAGACCTACTCAGCCAATTTCCACGACGATCCATTCGAACATGAGTTTGCCGAGGATGTCCGGCCTTATGCGAAGGAGCCTTGGCGGGTACCGGAGCATGACGTCTTGTTGGCGGGCTTCCCTTGCCAGCCATTTTCCATCGCTGGAGTATCGAAGAAGAATGCCCTCGGGCGTCCTCATGGCTTTCTGTGCGACACCCAAGGCACGCTTTTCTATGATTTGGCGAAGATCATAGAGCACCACAGGCCGGTGGCGTTCCTGCTGGAAAACGTGAAGAATCTTGAGAGTCACGATGGCGGCCGCACCTTCAGCACCATCATGAATGTGCTTGAGAACGAGCTTGGCTATCGCGTCCAGTACAGGGTGATCAGCTCACATTCGTGGGTGCCCCAGCGACGGCAGCGAATTTTCATCGCTGGCTTCCGCGACGATACCAATTTCGATTTTGACGAACTGGAAGTGCCTGAGGGGCGGCAGCCAGTCCTAGGTGACATTCTCGAGCAGAACCCCGGTCCAAAATATACGCTCACCCATCACCTCTGGAATTACCTCCAGAACTACAAGGCCAAGCATCAAAAGGCCGGGAATGGATTCGGCTTCTCCGTTTTCGGTCCCCACGACGTCACCCGCACCCTTTCTGCTCGATATTACAAGGACGGCTCCGAGGTGCTGATTGAGCAAAAGGGAAGGCCGCCTCGCCGCCTTACGCCGCGCGAATGCGCGCGACTCATGGGCTTTGACGAGCCGCAGGGGGAGAGCTTCCGGATTCCGGTATCTGACACTCAGGCCTATCGGCAGTTTGGTAACGCCGTTGTTGTGCCTGTCGTTCGGGCCGTCGCCAAACTCATGGCACCGCAAATCCATTCGGCAGTCACATCAATGGACACCGATGAAGCGCCGCCGAAACTGATGGTCGCAAGTGGCTGACGTCGTTTCGGCGGCTGTTCGCAGCCGAATGATGGCTGGCATCCGCGGCAAGGACACGAAACCCGAGATAATCTTGCGTCGCGGGTTGCACGCTCGTGGCTACCGCTACCAGCTCCATCGCCGAGATCTCCCGGGAAAGCCGGACTTGGTATTCCCCCGCTACCGGGGTGTGTTGTTTGCCCAAGGCTGCTTCTGGCATGGCCATCAGTGTCGGCTTTTCAAATGGCCCAAGACCCGCAATGAGTTTTGGCGCACAAAGATCACCCAGAACCGTGATCGCGATAGAACGTCCTCCGAAAAGCTGCGCGTGGCGGGCTGGAGGATCGGCGAGGTTTGGGAGTGTGCCTTGAAGGGCCGCTCTCGCCTGGATGTGACAGAGGTGTTGGACAGGTGCGAGAAATGGCTCCTATCGTCTGATCCCACATTGGAGGTTATCGGCGATGAAACGGGGTTATCTCTCTGAATATTTCGAAGGGGTCTCCGTAAAGAAGCTAACTCGCGTCGACGCAACTCCAAGGTCGAACCAACACGAAATCGGCACGACAACCGCAATGCGACGCTTCCTTGGCGAAGAGAAGCGCGAATTCATCACCCTCTTCCTCTGGCTGGGGCGGGAGCAGGAAAGCATCTCGGAACTAGGATCTCTGACCCTTTACGACTGTCGCGAAAGGCAGGAGTACCGCGGACCGGAGTGGCGACTCTACTACCCATCCAACGCAGTTACAGAGGCTATGGATGAGGGTGAGACGCTTTTCCTCGCAAAGAGAACGGATGGCACCCTGTTCTTTATCGTCACTCCAGCGGAGAGCACGGTTCAAAACCAGCTCCTGTGGCTGTTCGGCTTCGATGCCCAGCCTCAGTTCGGCTTCGAAGCGCATACTATCGCGGGCGACGAGGACGCTGAACTGGATTTCGCCGCGCGGCTGATCCTCGACGAAATCGGCATTGAATATGAGGATCCCGAGGCCAACACGCTCGACACCATTATCGAGCGGTTCGGGATGAGTTTCCCGAGCACACGCGAGTTTTCTGACCTAGCGCGCCTAACGCTGCCTAAGGTGGACGCCCGTGACAGCATCGACGCCGCTGTCGTTGCCTGGATTGGCCACGAGGAAGCAATGTTCCGCCGTCTTGAGCGCCGCATTGTTAGCCAGCGTCTCTCCGCCGGCTTCGGATCAGGGGACGAGGCCGATGTGGATGGCTTTCTCCGATATTCTCTTGAGGTGCAGAACCGCCGGAAGTCACGCATGGGTCGAGCGTTTGAGCACCATCTCCAAGCAGCCTTTCGGTCCCTTGAACTCTCATTTGAAACTCAGGTGCGGACTGAGCACGGCCACACGGCAGATTTTTTGTTCCCCAGCGCAGGTGCCTATCACGATCCCAATTTCCCACTTGGGCAGCTCACAATGCTCGCGGCCAAATCCACTTGCAAAGACCGTTGGCGGCAAGCGCTGTCCGAAGCGCAGAAGGTGTGGCCAAAACACCTCGTAACGTTGGAGCCCGCGATTTCGACGGCTCAAACAAATCAGATGCAGTCAGAGAATCTGCAGTTGGTTGTGCCGTTGAGTATTCAAGCAACTTACCAGCCGCAGCAGCGGCAGTGGTTGATGTCACTCGCTGGCTTTGCGGAGCTGGTGCGAAACCGAGAGAACTTGGCCACCCTATGAGGCGTTGCTGATTTTCGCGGCTAGAGCCTTTCGTTTTTTCATTTTCCGAGCCCCAAAATGCAGCTCTCTATGACACATCGGACATAGCGCTGCGGCATTGACCAGTGTGTCATCTCCGCCTTCGGCTAGTGGGACGACGTGGTGAACCTCCAAAAAGGAAGTGCCATCGGCTCTTCTAAAGAGAGGGATTGTACATCCAGGCATCTCGCAGGCACCGTGGGAGCGAACGAGTGCACCCGCCACAACGTATGGATTGCGTATGAAGACCGTGCTTGTTTTAACGGCGGTGGCAGGTTTCCCCTTTGCTCGCCGCGCACGGCGCAAGACAGTTTTAGGATTTACGTCTTTGGCAATTTGTTGCCCAACGACCTCGGCACCAGCGCGAGCGGCCGCTGCCTTTGCGACGAATATCTGCGAGCCAATGTTGCCGATGATGACTTCATCGCCGACATTCATCCATGAAGAGATTATCTCGCGGCCTAAACGAGGCTCCGGTTCCCGCTCAGCCTCTTCGGACCTCATCGAGAGGTAATAAGAAGCTTGTAAGGTTGGCCTAGACGGTTCGAACAGGACATTGACGGTGAATGGACGCGCGGGCCGTTCCTCGGAAGGTGCCATTCCTGCTGCGGTTAGCGCGTCACGCTGGGCAGCAGTAAGTACGTAGGCACTTCTGCTCTTGTCCGTGCTCGAAACGGTTTTGTGGCCATAGTTTTCAAATAGGTCATCCCAAATAGTCGGCACGGCTACCCCCCTGCTTTCCAGCCGCATTGGCATCACGATACGCTCCTGACTTGCATCCCTTGGCAAGTTAAACACTGGATATGCGCGAATCAGATTACCGGGCTTGGCTCGAGGCCGGACCGCTTGATCCAAAGACAATAGAAGACCAGCTTTCTCGTGCAAGGCGGGTTCAACGAGCCTTTGGTGACCTGAATACCGCATATAGGCAGGGCCAATCCCAGCGCATCCTGGACCGGCTTGAATACACGGCTGAAGACGGGCGGCGGGGTCGCCCCATTCCCGATGAACTCTACATCGTCGGCGATCCCGTTACGGGCATGGCCAACCTCCGAACCGCTGCCCGAAAATATTTCAAGTTCGAGGCCGAGACAGCGTCGTCACAAGTCACGCTAGGCGATGTGGTCCAATCGCCAGAGCTGCTGATGGGCGTTAAGGCTGTGTTCGGTCCGCTCTCCTCACACGTCTTGTGTTTCGGGGGACGGGGCCCGCCCAATTCCGCAGGTTATTATGGCGTCGCAAGGGGAGTGGCAGAGCGGGCTGCAACCCGTCCCTTTATCCTCGCGATTGCGGGTGGAAGCCATGTGCGAGACAACCTCAATGGGCGAGTGCTCAATCTCGCAAGATCATCCGGCTCGTACGGTCTTACTTCCACTTTCTTGGAGGATCCGGAGGAGGTGAAGCGCCTTCAGCAATGGCCTGTGGCCGTAGCGCTCCACGATGTCTGGCAATTGGACGGCTTTCCCCACCTCGTAACAGACTTGGGAATGGGGGACCGCACCGTACTCGCCGCAGCCATGGATGGAGTCGTTCGGCCTGCCCTGAAGATTGATCAACTGTGGAGCGCACTTCGCAAATGGCCCGTCAGGCCGACGGCGTTGCGACTCCCGGTGAACTTCTATGACAGACCTACCTCCACTCTTATCACGCCTCGCTCCCGAAAACTTCCTGAAGGCTTTTCCTCTGAAGAGGGAGCGCGGCGATGGACGTCACAGCTCGCTGTTGAGCGCGATAGCCGGCTTTCTCGAGAAGCTAAGCGCCTCAACGCGGAGAAGTACGGGAAACCGACCTGTGAAGCTTGCCGCTTCTCACATGCAGACCTTGGGATGTTCGACGCCCACCATCCGACGCCTCTTGCAGTAGGGGCAAGAACAACTCTCGCAGAACATCTGATCGTGCTGTGCCCCACGTGCCACCGGCGCGCTCACCGAGCGGATCGGCTGCAGCCCCAATCACTTTCCGAACTCCAGCAATGGATTGTCGCAGGACGGCCTTGAAGGGCAGCATAATTGCCGTTCTCGTCGTGGAAATGGTGGGCCATGTGGCGCTTCTTCATCTCGGCCAGCCATTTGCGCCTGGGCTTGCAGGCGAGGTGCCGTCGGCGCCCGCCGGCAAGCCTCCCCGCCAACGCCGCACGCTCGAAAACGGACCCGCGTCAATCGTCTCGAAGCTGGATCTTCGCGGTCACTTTTCGTAACCGCGCAGGCTCAGCGGCCCGCGCCGGCCTTCTGCCGAACCCGCTCCCGCGGGTGGTCCGTCGCCACCCCGCCCGACAACCTCGCCACATGCGGATTTCGGTGGGTGAAACATGTCCCGCATGTTTCAGGATTGCCGGGGGCAATCCGGCCCAGCCGAACTCCGCCACCTCCGGCCCTTCGACTTCGCTCAGGACAGGCTTGAATATCCGAGGTTGAACACCGTCGGTCCTTCGCCTTTGCTCAGGAGAGCGCTTTGAAGCGGACCACCGTCAGCCCTTGATACGCTCCCGCGGGTGGCCCGTCGCGACGCCGCCGCTCAGCTTGGCAACGTGCGGGTACACCTTCGCGACTTCTTCGGTGTAGCCGAGCTTGAAGACGGTGGGGCTTTTGCGGGGCCGTTCCGGCCGGTCGTAATAGGTCCCGAACACCCGGTCCCACAGGATCGTCGCGGCGCGGCGTCCCCGGACGCCGCTTGGGGATCCGCTACGAGGTGATTCCGTAATTGCCGTTCTCGTCGTGGAAATGTGTGGCGCTTCTTCATCTCGGCCAGCCATTTGCGCCTGGTCCTCTCGGCGAGGCGCCGCCGCCACCCGCCGGCAAGTAGGCCCGCCGGCGCCGCACGCCTACGCGCCAGGATACGGCCACGCGTTTACGCCTCGAGCCCGGGCCTTCGCGGTCACTTTTCGTGACCGGCGGCTCAGCGGCCCGCGCCGGCCTTCTGGCGGACGCGCTCGCGCGGGTGGTCGGTGGCGACTCCGCCGCTCAGCCGAGCCACATGCGGGTAAACCTCCGCCACCTCGGGCGTATAGCCGAGGTTGAACACCGTCGGGCTCTTCCTCGGCCGGTCGCTGGCCTTGTCGTAGAAGGTCCCGAGCAGCCGGTCCCACAGGAAGGAGGTGATGCCGAAATTGCCGGTCTCGTCGTGGAAATGGTGGGCCATGTGGCGGCGCTTCATCTCGGCGAGCCATTTCTTCTTGGGCTTGTAGGCGAGGTGCTGGATGCAGTGGACGAACTCGTAGAAGCAGGTGGTGACAAGGCCGGTGGCGAAGGCGGCGGCGGCGGCGCCCCAGGGGGCGCTGGAGCCGGCCGTCCCGCCCCAGAAGCTGCCGATGGCGTAGCCGATGGGGAGGGTCGCGACCGCGATCGTCGGCAAAGTGGTGTGGAGGGCTCCGAACAGGACCTCGAGGTGGTTCGGGTCCTGGTGGTGGTCGTAATGGATCCGCTTCCAGGTCGGGGCGAGGAGCCGGCTCTTCCACATCCACTTGCTGTGCAGCACCCAGCGGTGGAGGAGGTACCAGACGAACGGGTAGATGAGGGTCGCGACCGCGACCGCGATCAGGGTCGGCGCGAGCGGGGCCGGGCGGGCCGCGTAGAAGGCGATCGCCGCCGCCGCCAGGGCCAGATAGGCGATGATCGCCGGGTAGGTGAAATAGGCCGAGACGAGCTCGCGGAGCGTCATCCTGTCAAGATGATGCTCGCGCCTCCAGAAGCTCGGGCGGATCGTCAAAGCGGGCTTCACGTCGTTCGATTCCTCGGTTCGCCTGGGGGGCCGCGGCGCAAGCGCGGCTCGCCAATATGGGTTACGTCCCTGGATACGCAATGCGGCGCTTTTAGGGCTTTTGCGGGGAAGGCACCAGCCTCAGCGTCCGGGCGAGGCCGCGAGTCATATCAGTCGAAGGCGGCGGGCAAGCCCGCCGAGGGCCTCGCGGTCGCCCCGGACGAGGCCGAAGCGGAGCGCGCACCAGCTGGCCAGGGCCCAGAGCGAGAGGACCGAGGCGAAGCGCATCGGGCCGCGGGTCGAATAAGCGGCGAGGCCCATCAGGGCGACCCCGACGAGGGCGACGAACAGGCCGCGGAAGAGCTTGCGGTCGAACGGGCTCATCCCTTCGGCGAGCTTCAATTCGAGGGTCGCGGCATAAGCGATGGCGACGGTGGCGGCGCCGACCGCGACCGCCATCCCCGCCGCGCCGTAGCGGGGGACCAGAGCCAGGCTGAGCAAAGCCCAGACCGCGACCCCGACGAAGCTGTTGACGAGGGGAAGGATGCGGTGGCCGGTCATCTCGACGATCGGGGTGGCGGGGCCGACGATCGCCTCGGCGGCTCGGGCGGCGACGAGGATGTAGAGCAAGGGCAGAGCCGCCATCACTTCGGGACGGAAGACGGAGAGGATGTCGGGGCCGGTGAAGGCGAGGAGGCCGGCCAAAGGCACGACGAGCGCGGTCGAGACCCGGCTGGCGAAGCGGTAGAGCGGGGCGATCTGGGCCCGGTCGGCCCGGGCCTGGTGGGCGGCGACCGGGGCCATCACATATTGGAAGGCCTGGCGGACGGCGAGCGGCAAAGTGGCGATCTTGCGGGCGATCTCGAACAGGCCGGCGGCGATCGCTCCGCGCTCTCCGGGGAGGAGGAAGTTGAGGATCATCGCCGGAGCGTCGGTGAGCAGGCGGCGGGCGGCGTTGGCGGGGAGCAAGGCGAGGCCGGTGGCGAGCAGGAGGCGGACGTCGGCGCGCGGGATCGGGGCCCGGACGAGCAGCCTGAGGTCGTAATAGCGGCCGAGCAAGGGCACGCAGAGCAAGGCGGTGAGGGCGAGCGAGCTGAGATGGGCGAAGATGAGGCCGACGCTCCCGGCGCCGAGCGCGAAGAAGCCCAGAGCGAAAAGGATCCGGGCGATCTGCTCCCAGAAGAGGCGCAGGCGGATCTCGGGCCCGAAGGCGCGGCGGGCGCGGGCGGCCGAGGTCGCGATCTCGATGAAGGTCCACAGGGGCAGGCCCCAGGCGAACAGGGCGACGGCGGTGGGCAGGCTCGCCTTGTCCTCTGCCGCGGCCGAGAAGAGGCCGGCGACCCAGGACGCGTTAAAGGTGACGATGAGGGCGATCAGGGCGGCAGGGAGGACGGTAACGAGGAAGGCGGCCTTGACCGCGCCGTGGGCGGTCTCGTCATCCTCGGTCGGGACGATGCGCTGGAGGGCGCTGGTCAGCGACAGGTCGACGATATTCTCGAGGAAGTTGATCGCCGCCCACAGCGCCACATAGAGCCCGTAAGCGGGGAGGCCGTAGAGGCCGATGTAGAGCGGCTGGGCGACCGCGTCGATCAGAGCCGTCGCCCGGGAGAGGCCGGCAAGGCCGGCGCCGCGCGCAACCTCGCCGCGGGTGACGTTCTCGTCGGGATCGGGGGGCAGGGTGGAGGCCATCGGCGCCTGCTTTGGCGCGGAGAGGGGCGCAGTGGCAAGCGCCCGTGCGCTAGCGGGCCGGGTGCACCCCGCCGGCGGTGAGCCCCGAGGCCGCCAGGCCCATCCACACCGCCATCGCGATCATCATCAGATTCTCGGTCAGCGAGACGAAGCCGAGCGGGACGTTGCTCGAGCCGCCGACGCAGGCGCATTTGAGCTCGCGCCTCTCGATGTAGACGGCCTTGAGCACCGAGACGGCGCCGACCGAGCCGATGAACAAAGCGACCGGCACCGAAAGCCAGGGAAGAGCCCCCGCCGCCATCAGAACCCCCGCCAGCCCCTCCGCGAACGGATAGACGTAGCTGTACGGCACAAAGCGCCGGGCGAGCAGGTCGTAATTGAGGAACATGGTCGAGAAACTCTCGACGTTCTGCAGCTTGAGCAAGGCCAGGACGATCATCGAGAAGGCGATGAACCATTCGGCCGAGCGAAGGGTGAGGATGCTGCCCGTCACCGAATAACTCGCCGCCATCGCCATCAGCGCGGTCATCGCGAACAAGGCGACCACCGGCGTGTAGCTCACCGCCTTGGGGTCGGCGACGCGCTTGCCGAGAAAGCGGCGAAGATCGTCATAGCCGCCGATGCGCTCGCCGCCGATGAAGATCTGGGGCGTGGTGGCGACCCCCTGCTCCGCCTTGAACGCGTCGGTCGCCTCGCGGGTCTCGAGGTGCCGATCCTCGACCTCGAAGCCGGAGCGCCCGAGGAGATCGAGCGCCTTCAGGCCATAGGGGCAGGTGTGGGACGGCATCACCATGCGGTGGATCACCGCCGTCTTCGCCGCCGCAGAGGGGTTGGTCATGTCCGACATCTCACGTCTCCAGTGAACTTGCCGGTCGCCCTATAGGGTCCGTACCATGGTACGGAGTCAAGTCCCCGTGCCGATCGCGCCCAATGCCGGTCTTGGCTTATGGTTCGCAGGCGGTAATCACGCGGTCATGACATCGATTCCGCAACTGGCCGAGCTCGACCTGCAGTTGATTCGCCATCCGGCCCCGGCCATCGGAATGGTCGCCTTCGTGGAAAATAGCGGCAGCCCGGGCCTGGGTTGGACTTGGACGACTTATTTGGGAGAACTCATCGCGGCGGCCGAGGCCGCTTATGGTCCGCGCGACCGGAGCTGGACAATTCTGGGTGTCGAATTCGGCGGCGATATCCCGATGATCTGGTATCCCGGAAATCGGGGCCACGTCGCGGTTCGCCTGACGACCGCCGCGGCGACGTGTCCCCGCGTCGCCTTCTCCGAGCTGGCTCACGAGGCGATCCATCTGCTCGCTCCGACGGGCGGGTCGACCGCGCCGAATTTCGAGGAAGGTCTCGCGACCTTGTTCGCCGAAAGCCAGAGCGCGGTCCGCGGCGTGACGCCGGGCCGTCACCCGGCTTATGATCGGCCACGGAACGAGGTGGCTGCGATGCTCATGGCCTTCCCCGACTTCGTTCGCGACATACGAGCCGTCGAGCCCAGCTTCCCTCTCTGGACACCCGAGCTGCTGGACCGCCACGCTCCAGGGACCTCGGACGAGGTGTTGGCCTATCTCTGCCGGCCATTCGATCGGGGATCGTAGTCTATGCCACAAACCGTCGCTAACCGGAGGTGGGCCGCCGACCGCGCCGTCGTCACTGCGGGGTCTCCACCCCGCCGCCCTGCTGGAAGTCGAAGGCCGGTTCCGGCTTCTTGCGTCCGCTCTGCCCGCCCAGATTGTAGACGAGGCCGAGCAGGACGATCCGGCCGGTTCCCCGCTGGGCGAAGCGGTCGCGGATCGTGGGGGTTTCGAAGACGGTGACCTGGCGGGCGCTGTCGAGGACGTTCTGGCCGGTGAGGAGCAGGCTGAGCCTGTCGTCGACCTTGCGGCGGTAGCCGAGGTTGAGGATCCCGCCGGAGCTGCGATAGCCCTGCGGCAGAAGCTGCTTGCCGGCATAGACCCCGTTCAGCTGGAAGAAGTCCTTCTTCGTCGGCTGCCAGGTCAGGTTGGTCCGGACCGTGCCGGTGGTCCCGGAGCGCGGCGCCGAGACTCCGCCGACGCGCGGATCGATCTCGTTCCACAGGAAGGTGCCGGAAGTGTTGTAGGTCAAAGTCTTGCTCAGCTTGCCGTTGGCGACCAGCTCGATTCCGGCGCGCCGGGCGGTGGCCAGATTGGCGCGGGTCGTCAGGAACACTCCGCCGCCGAGATCGCTCAGGATGTCGGTCACGCCGCCGCTCGACCGGCGATAGAAGCCGGTGAGCGAGTAGAAATTGCCGGCCTTGCGGTGCTGCCAGGCGAGCTCGAACGAATCGGTGACCTCCGGAAGCAGCGCCGGATTGCCGCGGCGGACGTTCTGCGGGTCGATGTAGAAGGTGTAGGGATTGAGGTCCTGCGGCGACGGGCGCTGGATCCGACGGCTGTAGCTGCCGCGCAACTGGTCGGTCTTCGCGAGCTCGTAGCCGAGGTGAAGCGTCGGATAGGCGCGGAAGTAATCGCGCTCGAAGCGCAGGCCGTCGGTGATCTGGCGGATCTGCGTCTCGACCTGCTCGAGCCGAAGGCCGGCCTGGACGTCCAGCTTGCCGAGCGGGAAGCGGAAGGTGCCGAAGACGGCGTGGACGTCCTGATCATATTCGAAGCTGTTGGAGAGGCCGGGGACCGGAAGCAGGGCGCCAAGGGCCGCGCCGCGGGCGCCGGAATAGTCGAAATGGCTGTCGCCGAAATTGCCCTGGTAACCGAGGTTGAGCGAACCCTCCTTGCCGATCGGCTTCTTGTAGTCGAGCTTGACGCTATATTCCCCGCGCTTGCCGACATTGCCGATCCGCTCGAAGGCCGGCTGGCCGGACGCAAAGGTCGTGACCGCCTCCACCTCCCGCTCGAACCGGCCCGTTTCGACCTCGAGGTCGGCGGAGAATTCATGCTCCTTTCCGGGCAGGGTCCGGCGCCAGGAAGCCCTCGCGCTCAGGCCGCGCTGGAACAGGTCGATCTCGGACTCCCGCTCGTAGGAGGCGGCGGCATTCTGGCTGACGAAGCTGTCGGTCCGCTCGACGTCGCCGCCGACGTCGCGATAGCTCAGCTCGGTGCTGACCCGGTTCTTCTTGTCGAGATCATATTCGATCCCGAGCCGCGCGGTCCGGGAGGAGTTGGAATTGTCGAGCTCCGTCTCCTGGCGGCTCGTCACCGCGGCTCCTGAAACGGGATCGAGGCGGGAGCGGAGCTGGGTCGCGGTCGCCTCGCCCGTCATCCGGCGATAGCCGAGGTCTCCGGTCACCGTCAGGCCGGAACCGGAGTGGGCGCCGCTGAGGTTCAGGGCGCCGCGGCCTTCGGTTCCGAGAGTCGCCCGGACGGTCGCCGAACGGGTGTCCTTGCGCACCTGTTTCGTGACGAGGTTGATCACGCCTCCGGACCCTTCGGGGCTGAGCGCGGCGGACGGATTGGTCATGACCTCGACCCGTTCGATCTGTCCTGCCGGCATCGACAGGAGGACGTCGCCGCGCGACTCGCCGCGGAGCATCGCCGACGGGCGGCCGTCGATCAGGATCGTCACGCCCGGATCGCCGCGAAGGCTGACCCGGCCCTGGAGGTCGACCTCGACTCCCGGAACGGCGCGAAGGGCGTCGGCGACCGTTCCGGTCTGGACCTGGAGGTCGTTGGCGACGTTGAAGCTCACCCGATCGGGGGTCGCGACGACGTCGGAGCGGGTGCCGGTGACCACCACGTCGTTGGGCCTGTCGCCGGCCGCTCCAGGCTTCGGCCCGGCCTCCGGGGAAGAACGGGCCGGCGGCGCCGGAGCGGTCTGCGCCTGGGCGAGGCCGGGCACCGCCAGGCAGGCCGCGACGGCGATGAGGGAGCTGTGAATCTGAAGCTGGCGGGTCTGCATGCGTGTTGCTGCCTTCATGGATTCGCGGTCGGCCGCCTGCCTGAGGGCCAGGCGTGCAGGCGGGATGAGCGATCGGTGGATTTCCGTTGAAATAGCGGCCGGGAACGAGGACCGAGGTCCCGCTTCCGCTCGGCTATCGCTCTGGATTCCAATCGCATTTCAACCATCTGTATTAGATACCTAATACACTGATACAGGCGGGTCAATCGACGCGGGTGTGCAGCGATTGCGGACTTTTGCGGTGAAAGTCCGGGAGCGCCGAAGCGCGGTTCGGCCGGATGTGGGCGCTAGAGCACCGAGGGATTAGATTGCACCATCCCCGTCATGCCGGACTTGATCCGGCATCCACCTTTCCCTTTCAGCGCCGTGGCTTGAACAAGGTGGACCCCGGATCAAGTCCGGGGTGACGATTCAACCTGACGCCGGCGCGCTCTAGTTGAAGACGGCGATCAGCCGGGTCTTCCGTCCGAGCATGGTCGGGGCGCCCATCGAGATGGGCAGCGACGGGTAGGAGCGGTGGGCGAGCTCGTACAGGCGGTCGCCGGCGGGCAGCGGCGCACCGCCCAGCGATTCGAAGACGACGGAGAAGGCCTGGGCACGGCCGAGCTTCGCCGGGCGCGAACCCGATGCGGCGAAGGCGGTGACGGCGACGACCTTGAGGGCGTGCGAGCCGTTCGGCGAGGCCAGGCTGAATGTCTCCCCGACCACGCTCTTCCAGTCGGCGAGGCCGGCGGTCTTCAGCGACAGGAAGGTTCGGTCCCACCAGGATTCCGGCCGGCGCGAAGGCGACGGCGCGAGGCGCAGGCTGAGGATCGGAGCGGCGGCCGCCGCGACTCCGACGGCACCGGCGCCGAGACCGGCCAAGAGCATGCGACGGCTAGGAAAAGCGGAATCCCGCGGCATCAGACGTTCCCCCCAACCACCGCTGATGCCCGCCCCCGGACGCCCGACTTGTAGCGGGATGGCGGTCCCGATCAATAACTGAAATCAGCATATTGGCATTATTTTTCGGCCGTCGCGCGCCAGGCTGGTCAAAGGGCGACGGCTATTCCTCGGTGCGGATCAGCACGGTCTCGCCGATCAGGGCGAAGAGCGCGAACGGCGCCCAGGCCGCGAGCAGGGGCGGGTAGGCGCCGAGATTGCCCATGGCGAGGGCGAAATTGTCGGCGACGAAATAAGCGAAGCCGAGGAACATGCCGATGACGGCGCGGACGAAGAGCTGGCCGGAGCGGGCGAGGCCGAAGGCGGCGACCCCGGCGAGGAGCGGCATCAGGATCGCCGAGAGCGGGCCGGAAAGCTTGTGCCAGAGGCCGGATTCGAGCTCCGCCGTAGGCCGGCCGGCCGACTTGAGCTGCCGGACCGAATCGCGAAGGGTGACGAAATCCTGCTCGTCGGCGGAGACTCCGGCGAGAGTGAATTGGGTGGGATCGAGCCCCTCGCCGAAATCGGCGGCGGCGAGGCGCTGGCCGGTGCCTCTGGCGACGTCGAACGTCTCCACCCGCTCGAGCCGCCAGCCGTCGCCCCGCCGGGCCGCCCGGGCGGCGGTGACGATCGCCTTCAGGGTCTCGTGATCGCGGTCGTAGATGCTGACTCCCCGAAGCTCGGTCGCCTTCCCCTGCCCGCGCACCTCGCGCGCCAGGATGAGGTCGTCGCCCCAGCGCACCCAGACGTTGGGGCGGATCCCGCTGTCCCGGGGCACCGGCCCGTAATCGACCTTCTCCCAGCTCGACAGGGTCTCGGTCGCCCGGGTGACGATGCGCTCGTTGAAGGCGAAGCTGACGGCCGCGATGCCGAGACTGGCGACGATCAGGGGCGCGATGATCTGGTGCGCCGAGATCCCGGCCGCCTTCATGCTCACCACCTCGCTGTTCTGGTTGAGGGTGGCCAGCGTGATCAGGGTGCCGAGCAGGACCGCGAAAGGCAGGAAGCGCGAGATGAGCTGGGGGATCCGAAGCGAGACGTAGCGCCACAATTCGGCGTCGCCATTGCCGGGCACGCGCAGGATCTTGCCCGATTCGCCGAGCAGGTCGAGGGTCATCAGGACCACCACCAGCGCCGCCAGCACCGCCAGCGAGCGCAGCACGAACATCCGCGCCATGTAGAAGGCGATCCGCTTCGACGGGAAGAAATTGAGGTTGATCATTTGGCCGCCGCCGCCTCCCGCCGCCCGCCGCCGAGGCGCAGGATCCGGCCGATCCCCTTGGCGAGCCTGGAGACTCCGCGCTCGAGCGCTCCGATCGGCTGGCCGCCCGGCCGGTAGGCCAGCGTCCAGTACATCCACAGGATCAGCCCGGCGAACGCGAAGAAGGGCGTCCACAAGGCGATCACCGCGTCGATCCGGCCCTGGGCCGCCATCTGCTCCGCATATTGGTTCACCTTGTGATAGGCGACGACCATGAAGATGGAGAGGAAGATGCCGAGGCCCGAGGTGCTGCGCTTGGGCGGCACCGCCAGCGCCACCGCCAGCAGGGGCATGAGCAGCATCATCACGATCTCGACCACCCGATAGTGGAAATTGGCGCGGATCGCGTTGAGCGTTGCCGGCGGCACCGCCGCCTTCGACTCGCCGAAGCGAAACAGCTCGGGGAGGGTCAATTCGTCCTCGTCGCCGCGACCTCGGCCGCGGAAGCGGGCCACCGTCGGCAGGTCTACGGGCAGGTCCTGGATCCGGAAGCTCAAGACCCTCGGCGCCTTGTAGGCGGGGGAATTGTGGACCAGCCGGCCGTTCGACAGCCGAAGCAGGATGACGTCGGGATCGTCGGTGGCGAGGAAGGTGCCGTGATCGGCGGTGACCGCGATCGTCCGGCCGTCCCTCGTCTCGGCGCGGACGAAGACCCCGTGGAGCAGCCGCCCCTTGTCCTCGCTCGCCTCGACCCTCAGCGTCATCCGCTTGCCGAGGTTGGTGAACTCGCCGACCTTGATCGAGGCGCCAAGCGCTCCGGAGCGAAGGTCGAAGCGCAATTGCTCGTAGCCGTAGCGCGCCACCGGCTGGACGAAGCCGACGATGGCGACGTTGAGGCCCATCAGGGCGATCGCGAACAGATAGGGCACCCGCAGCAGCCGCGTATAGCCCAGGCCGACCGCCCTCAGGCTGTCCAGCTCCGACGACAAAGCGAGCTTGCGGAAGGCGAGCAGGGTGCCGAGCAGGAGGCCGATCGGGATTCCGAGCGCCAGATATTCGGGCACGAGGTTGGCGAGCATCCGCCACACCACCCCCACGGGCCCGCCCTCGCTGACCACGAAATCGAACAGGCGCAGCATCTTGTCGAGGATGAGCAGCATCGCCGCCAGCGTCAGGGTCGCCAGCAGAGGCACGAGGATGAGCCTCGCGAGGTAGCGGTCGATCTGGGTCGCGAGCGTCACGGCAAGATCAAAGGGGCGGTTTGATCCGCTTTTCAAGCGCAATTGCGCCCGGCGCCGGCGTTTTGGCGGCGGTCAGGCCGCTCCGGAGGCGGCGCGGCCCCTATCGTCGGCAGGCCGGCTTCGCTAGGTTCACGCCATGACCGTTACGATCCGCCCCGTCGAGGACGCCGCCGACCGCAAGGCCTTCGTCGACGTCGCCTATTCGCTCAACCGCGACGATCCGAACTGGATCCCGCCCCTCAAGACCGAGGTTCACGGCCTCATCGACCCGCGCACCAATCCCTGGTTCGGGCATGCCGAGGCGCGCTTCTTCCTGGCCGAGCGCGATGGCGAGCCTGTCGGCCGGATCTCCGCCCAGGTCGACGCCCTGGTGCTCGAGCATATTGGGGCGGGCATCGGCCAGTGGGGCATGTTCGAGGCGGCCGACGCCGAGGTCGCCCAGGAGCTCATCCACCGCGCCGAAGCCTGGCTGAGAGGCCGCGACATGACCCGGGCGATGGGCCCGTTCAGCCTGTCGATCTGGGACGAGCCCGGCCTCCTGATCAAGGGCCACGACCATCCGCCGATGGTGATGATGGGCCACAACAAGGCCGAATATGAAGCCTGGGTCGAGGCCGCCGGCTACGTCAAGGCCAAGGATTTGCTCACCTACGATCTCGCGGTCACCGCGCCCTTCCCGCCGATCGTCCAGCGCATCGTCGCCGCCGGCGAGAAGAATCCGAGGATCCGGATCCGCCGGACGGTCAAGAAGAGGTTCGAGGCGGAAGCCGCGCTCCTGCTCGGGATCCTGAACGACGCATGGTCCGACAATTGGGGCTTCGTGCCCCTGACCGAGGCCGAGATCGCCTATGCCGGCAAGAAATTGAAGCCGATCGTGCTCGAGGACATGATCCTCGTCGCCGAATATGACGGCGAGCCGGTCGCCTTCATGATGGCGCTTCCCGACATCAACCAGTTCCTCCGCGACCTCGACGGAAGCCTCTTCCCGTTCGGCTGGGCGAAGCTGCTGTGGCGGCTCCGGCGGATGCGTCCGGCCGGCGGCCGGGTGCCGCTGATGGGCGTGGTCAGGCGCCTCCACTCGACCCGCCTCGCCAGCCAGCTCGCCTTCATGATGATCGAGCAGATCCGCAAGGCGGGCACCGGCCATTACGGGATCAGCCGGGCCGAGGTCGGCTGGATCCTCGAGGACAACGGCCCGATGATCTCCATCGCCCAGGCGATCGAGAGCGACGTCAACCGGATCTACCGCATCTACGAAAAGCCGCTGTAGCTCGTCATTCCGGCGAAAGCCGGAATCCATGAACAACGCACCGCTTCAAATTCGAACGACCGTGTTCATGGATCCCGGGTCAAGCCCGGGATGACGGGACGCGAAAAGGCCCGCGGGATCGCTCCCGCGGGCCTCCGCTCTCAGCCGTGCGGTCCGCTTTAGCGGACGGCGCCCCGGCGGAAGAGGTTGACGATCGCGAGCAGGATCACCGCGCCGACGAAGGCGGCGAGAAGCACTCCGCCGTCGAGCGCGTTGTTCATGATGTTGCCGTCGGCGCCGAAGAAGCGGCCGAGCAGGAAGCTGCCGAGCAGCGAGCCGATGATTCCGACGACGATGTTGAGCAGGATGCCCTGCTGGGCATTGGTGCGCATGACGATGCTGGCGAGCCAGCCGATAATGCCACCGATGATAAGTGCGACGATGAGACCCATGAGCTATTACTCCTACTGATCTCCGGGCCCCTGTTTTCGGCCGCGGATCGCTTATCTAGACGCGCCGACGGGAGGGATGTTCCGTAGCCGGTTCGAGACTCCTGTCCTTCGATACGGGCCTTCGCCTTCGCTCGGTCCCTACTCAGGATGAGCGGTTGAGGATAACTTCTCGCTCATCCTGAGTAGCCGGTGAGCTTGTCGAACCGGCGTATCGAAGGATCAGACCGGAGCGGCCGAATTGCGCCGGTGGTGCCAGGTGAAGATGGCGAAGGCGCCGCGGTGGGGGCGCCAGGCTTCGGCGAGCTCGCGGACGCGCTTCTCGGTCGGCTTGGAGTCGAGGCCCATGATCCGCCCGGTCTCGATCTGGACGGCGAGGTCGCCGGCCGGCCAGATGTCGGTCCGGCCCTCGGCGAAGAGCAAATAGACCTCCGCCGTCCAGCGCCCGATCCCCTTGACCCGGACCAGCTCGGCGATCGCTTCCTCGTCGTCCGCCGGAAGCCTGGCGAAATCGAGCCGCCCCGACACCACTTCCTCGGCGAGGCTGCGAGAATAGGAGGCCTTCTGCCGCGACAGCCCGGCCGCCCGCAACGTCTCGTCCGAGGCGGCGATCAGCGCCGCCGGCTCGGGCGGATCGCCGACCAGGGCCGTCAGCTTCGCCCACATCGACGCCGCCGCCTTGACCGACACCTGCTGGCCGACGATCGCCCGAAGCAAAGTCTCGTAGCCCGGCGCGCTGATCCGGGGCTCGGGATAGCCGGCCGCGGCCAGAGCGGCGGCGATCCTCGGCTCGCGTGCCGCAAGTTCGTCCAGCGAAATTCGCAAGTCTTCGGCGGCGATTCCCACAATTGCTCCCTTGTCTTCGCCTGCCCCGCCTAGCATAGGCCCGGCCCATGGCGAAGCTGACCATCATCAACCGCGACGGCGCGGAGAAGACCATCGAGGGCAAGGACGGCTGGAGCGTCATGGAGAATATCCGCGACGCCGGCTTCGACGAGCTTCTCGCTCTGTGCGGCGGCTGCTGCAGCTGCGCCACCTGCCACGTCCATGTCGATCCGGAATGGCTGCCCGCTTTGCCGCCGATGGGCGTCGACGAGGACGACCTGCTCGACACGACCGACCACCGGGTCGAGAGCAGCCGGCTCTCCTGCCAGATCAAGTTCGGACCGGATTTCGACGGGCTGAGAGTGCAGATCGCGCCCGAGGATCCTTACTGAGACCCCCCTCCCTGGAAGGGAGGGGCGGGGGTGGGTCCGCCGAAGGCGGCCGAAACTCCGAGTCAGGAAGAAGTCTCGCTGCGCTCGCCTACCCACCCCGACCCCTCCCTTCCAGGGAGGGGAGGCTGTGCAAATCACATCGCGAAGCGCACCACCGCAGTCGGAACGGTCTTGCTCGCCGGGGTCACCCGCCACACGACCTTCTTGCCCGGGCCGGGCGCCATGCCGTCCTCGTTATTCTGCATGACGAGCTCAGCGTCGGTGGTGAAGGTGAAGGTGCCGTCGCGCTCCTTGGGCTGCGAATCGGGCTTGGCGGCGCTGCCCATGTCCGTGGATTGGTCGCCGAAGGCGATCGCCTGGAGCCGGGCGGTGCGGTCCTTGCGCACCTCGACGACCAGCCAGGGGATGATCGACTTGGCGTCCATGTTGATCGGAAAGACGAAGCTCCGGTCGAGCTTGCCGGTCATCGAATAATCGACCCGGAACTTGTTCTTGCCGAGATATTCGACCGAGCGGTAGCCGACCTCCTTCGACAGCGCCTCGGCGATCGCTTTGGCTTCGGCGATCTGCTGGGCCGTCTCTGCGGCCGGCGCGGCGGGTGCGGGCGGCGCGGACTCGGCGAGGTTGGACGAAACGTCCTCCTCGTCGCTCATTCCCTCGTCCCCCGAAGGCGCGGCGCCGGCGAGGCCGTCCTGCATCCCCTGCTGCATCGCGGCGGCGGGATCGAGCAGGATGACCTCGCCGACATAGGTGAAGGTGAAGCTCCGGTCCTTGGCGATGTGGAGCGTCGAGACGAACTTGCCCGGGCTCAGGATGCAGGACGAAAGCAGGAGCGCGGCCGCGGCCACGAACGCAAAACGCATGAACGACATTGAATGATACCCCCCAGACTAGCCCCGATGTGTCGCCACCGCATATAGCGCGACCGCGGCGGCGTTGGAAACGTTGAGGCTTTCCATCCGGCCGCTGATCGGAAGCCGGGCCAGAGCGTCGCAATGCGCCTCGGTGTTCGGGCGCATCCCCTCCCCTTCGGCGCCGAGCACCAGGGCCACTCGGGCCGGGCCGACCGCCTCGGCCAGGGTCATTTCCGAATCGCCGGTGAGGCCGATCCGCCAGAAGCCGGCCTCGGCCATCTCGTCGAGCGCCCGGGCGAGGTTGACCACCCGAACCCAGGGCATCGTCTCCAGCGCCCCGCTCGCGGCCTTGGCCAAAGCCCCCGATTCGGGCGGCGCGTGCCGGTCCTGGGTAACCAGAGCGAGAGCGTCGAACGCCGCCGCCGAGCGCAATATGGCGCCGACATTGTGCGGATCGGTGACCTGGTCGAGGACCAAAAGGGGCCGGCGTTCCGGAGCGTCCTGGAGGATGTCGGCGAGCAGCAAATCGTCGAGGCGCCCGACCTCGGCGACGAGCCCCTGGTGCGGCGCGTCCTTCGGCACGAGCCGGCCGAGATCGGCCACGTCGGCGAAGGTGAACGGCACATCCTTCGGCAGATCGACCTCCGCCGCCGCCTCGCGAGTCGCCCAGATCCGAACGATCTCGCGCTCGGGATTGGCGAGTGCGGCACAGACGGCGTGCCGCCCCCAGAAGCGAGGGCGGTTCTCGGGCTTGGCGGCGGTTCGGGCTTTGCGGCGCATGGCCCGTCCATGAAGGCGCGCGCGGCCGCTTGCAAGCTCGTCGCCCCAGCGCAGGCTGGGGCCCCGGCGGGTGAAGAGTACCGCGCTTTTCGCCCGCTGGGATGCCCGCCTGCGCGGGCATGACGGGGTCTCGCCCGACTTTAATCCCTGTTATCCCCGTTATCCCCGTTATCCACAGGCCTGACCCCCGAAATAGCGTTTGCGGCGAATCGGATTCGAGTGCCAATGTCCTTCCTGTGGCAGGGCGCGGCCTTCCGGAAACGGAGAGACGCTCCCAGGCACGGCCCCGCGGAGCGCGGCGGAAGTCTTCGGACGGAAGCTGGTCGAAGCAGGGTCCGGGCAACCGGAAGGAAGAAGCGCGAGGCGGCGGCGCAAGCCAATGCCGAACCCACTTTCCTTCAAGGGTCCGGCGGAACCTGAAGCCCCCGGGCGGAAGGAACCGCGAAAGGGCGACCGCGAAGCTTCGCTTCTCGGACGTCCGATAGGGAACCGGAATTCGAAGCCGCAAGGCCGAGAAGGAAGGTCCCCGCCAGGGAACCGAAGCCGGCCGCAAGGCAGGGCGCGGAACCCGCAGGAACCGGAACCGGAATAGCAATATTCCTGCGAAGGAACCTGAGGGACCGACCGGGGCCGCAAGGCCTCGGCCGGAACCTCCCTGGGAAAGGCGGTCTCGCCTTCGGGCAGGACCAACGGACCTAGGGACAGTGGAGGCCGGCAGCAATGCCGGCCTCCATTTCGTTTTGGGGCAGTCTCCATTTCATTCTGGATCGCGATCGACTCGGCAGCGCCGCGCGCGCCCTCCGTCCCCGCCGCCACCATCTCGTTTCAGGGTCCGGCGCGTCGCCGTTCGGACGTCCGGTTGCGGGCCTGACCTTTGCGCCTGCTCCCCGGCGCCTCGGCGCCGTTTTCAAAGAGCAAGGCACGAAGGCACAACGTAGAGAACTCCTTTTTCTACGTTGCGCCTTCGTGCCTTCTCTCAAAAAGTCCAGGCCTGCGGCCCGTAGAGGAAAATCGCACGATGCGATGACGGCAGATTGTTGAGCGGCTCGCCCCTGGATACTGAAACGAGTTCAGCAAGACGGGTTAGAGCTCACGCTCTGCCCTCTCCACCCGGGCGCGTTGGGCATAGCTCCGGCTGCCGGTTCCTAGGGAGCGGGAGTGCCGATCACCGAGCTCAGCAGGGTCCGGGCGACCCGCTCGCGCGGCTCCGGCGCCAGAGTGGCGACCGCCTCGTGCATGGCCGCGGCGCCCCGGCAGAGATGATCCTGGCTGGAGCGAGCGCGCAGCTCGCGGTCGAACAGCATCCGGCGGACCGGAATCCCGGGCTCGATCCTTTCGACCGCGGTCAGCCAGGCATTGAAATCGTCTTTCGTCGCAAGGGTTGCGGCGCGTCCGGTTCCGGCGCCCGCCTTCGCGGCGGCGATCAGAGCGGCGCCATAATCGTCGAGCCCCGGGGGAGCGGCGCCGGCCGCCGCCTCGCTGCTGAAGAAGCCGCGGTCGCCGAGGGTCGCGCAAAGCCGGACGTCCTGCCTGACCAGCGCCCGCAACATCGCCCCTTGCCGTGCCTCGATCGCCGCCAGGGCGGCGCCGGGCGCTCCCAGGATCGAGTCCCTCCGGCTGCGCAGGAAGCGGTCGATTCCCGCATAAGCCGAGCGCCGGGCTTCGTCGGGCGTCTTGCCGGCGAGGCCGGCGGCGAGCGCCTGATGGTCGATCGGAAAATCGCGGCGCATCGCTTCGAGCGTGCCCGAGGGCGGCTGGGCCGCGGCCGGGACGGCGGCGGAGAGGATCAGGAGGGCGGCAAGAATACGCATGGACGGGACTTTCATCGAAGGGTTTGCTCCCGAGTATCGAAACGCCGTCACAAGGCAAGCCGAGGTGGCGAAGTGCGACGCAAGGCGGCATATTCCGGCGAGGAGGCGCCATGGACGACAACCACACCGACTACGAGGGCGGCTGCGCCTGTCGCGCCGTGCGGTACCGGCTACGCTCGGGGCCGCTCATCGTCCACGCCTGCCATTGCACCGAGTGCCAGCGGCTGACCGGAACCGCCTTCGCGCTGAACGCGCTAATCGAGACCGAACAGCTGGAGACCCTCGAAGGCGAACCCCGCATCGTCGACGTCGTCGGCGCTAGCGGCAAACCGCAGGAAATCTTTCGCTGCCCGGCCTGCGCGACGGCGCTGTGGAGCCATTATCCGGGCGGAGGAGCGAAGCTCGCCTTCGTCCGGGTCGGAACGCTCGACGAGCCCGAGCGCCTGCCGCCGGATATTCACATCTACACATCGACCAGGCTGCCCTGGCTGCAGCTTCCCGAGGGCGCTCTGGCGGTGCCCGAATATTATTCGTCGAAGGAGGTCTGGCCGGCCAATAGCCTCGCCCGGCGGGAGCGGATTCTGGGCCCCTAGTCGACGACGATCCGGCCCGACATCCCGAAGGTCTTGTGGAAGGCGTGGCTGCATTTCAGCGGGTAGCTTCCAGCCTTCGGAACCACCCCGATGTCGACGCTCTGGTGCCCGCGCAGCTCGATTCGGCCGGCGGAGCGGCGATCCTGGGACCGCACCCGCGCCGCCGCGAAGAAAGCGGGGGCGGTGAAATCGTGGCCGCCCGAGCCGGTGTTGACGAGGTGAAGGATGACCGGCCGCCCCGCGCGCAGGTGAAGCGTCGAGGGCGTGAAGTCGAAGCTGGACAATTGCACCTCGACTCGCTGGGCGTGCGCCCAGTCGGGCGCCTGGGCCTGGGCCTGGGCCGCGGCCGGTGCGAGGCAGAAAGCGAAAGCGAGCAAGCGAAGGCGAGACATGGCGCACTACTCCTGTTCTGGAGTGGATCCCCCTGCCCGGCCGCCTATAGCATCGCTGCACGGACGGCGCGATTCACCCTTCGACGACGATCTCGGTGCGCAGCGAGTTGGCAATGAAGCAGCTTTCGTGCGCCTCGTGGTGGAGGCGGGCCAGCGCCTCCGGGCCGGGGCCCTCGCCGGCGAACTCGATTCGGGGCCGAAGCACGATCCGGACCATCGCCATCCGCCCGCGCTCGTCCTTCGCCATCGTGCCCCGCGCCTCGTCGCGATAGGCTGCGACGTCGAGCCCGGCGTCGCGCGCGAGGTGGAGGAACCACAGCATGTGGCAGGCGGAGGCGGAGGCGACCAGCGCCTCCTCCGGATCGACGCCCGCCGGATCCGACAGCGGCGGTGGAACCACGTGCGGGGAGGACGATCCCGGAACGACGGCGCCGCCGTCGAAGCTCAGGCGATGGGCGCGGCTGTAACGTCCCTCGCGAAAGCCGCCGTCGGAGCGCCAGTCCACCGTCGCGAGATAATCGGCCATGATGTCGCGTCCTCCACTTCGTCATTCCGGCGGAAGCCGGAATCCATGAACACCGAGGATGCCGTCTTGTCGCGATCGGAGTTCACGGATTCCGGATCAAGTCCGGGATGACGGCTTACCCTCCCTCAGGCTGCCGTCTTCTCCAGGAAAGCCGCCTCGCGCTCGACCCAGCCGGCGAAGCTCGGCCGGGCCAGCATGCGGTCCGCGAATTGCGCCACCTTCGGATAGCGCGCGCCGTCGATCGCGATCCCGAGATGCCGGAAATTGGCGAAGGCCGTCGCCACGGCGATGTCCGCGAGGGTGATGCCCTCGCCCACCAGCCAGCCGCTCTCCGGTAAGGTGCGCTCAAGATAGTCGAGGATCGGCGGCAGCTCCTCCTTCTCCGCCTTGTCGGCCGTCTCGAGATCGCCCTCGCGGCCGAGGAAGCGCGGAGCGACGATCCGGTTGAAGAACATCTTCGCGCCGCAGGCGCACAGGATGGTGTCGGCGAACTCGTCGAACCAGATGGTGCGCGCCCTCGCTTTGGGCTCGGCGGGGATCAGGACGGGCTCTGGATATTTCGCTTCGAGATAATGGATGATCGCGGACGAATCGGAGATGGCGAAGTCGCCGTCGCTGAAGCCGGGGATCTTGCGGAACGGGCTCGACGCCAGGAAATCCGGATCGTCGGAGCCCAGGCCAAGCGGCTTGTGCTCGAGCTCGAGCCCCTTCTCCGCCCCGTAGGCCAGCACCTTGCGCACGAACGGCGACAGCGACGCTCCGTAGACGATCATGGGATTGTCTCCTTTTTAAGTTTCAACACGCAACTTAAACCGGCTCCTCCGCTACCGCAAGCCGCCGAAGCGGAGCCCGACCCAGAGGGTGCGCGGAGTAGCCCGCTCCTGGACGCCGTCGCCGCTGACGCCGGCGAGGATACGGGCGTCCGTGACATTCTCCGCCCGTGCCTCGATCGCCAGGCCGCGCCCGATCGGCAACAGCCCCGCCGCGTCGAGCGTGAAGGCGCCCGGCAAAATCTGGCGGTTGAGATCGTCCTCATATTGCGCGCCGCCGTAGCGCGCCGTGAGCGAGGCGCGCGCTTCGCCGCGGGCCCAGGCCAGGGTCGACGACAGGCTGTGCCGCGGCGTCTGGGCGGGCCTCAGTCCGTCCAGCGCCAGCGCCGCCCCGCTCGCTTCCACCTCGGAGTCGACCCAGGACCAGCCCGCCGCGACGGTCCAGGCGCCGAGCGCGTAGCGCCCTTCCAGCTCGACGCCTTTCGCCTCGATCGCGTCGAGATTGCCGCGCCGGCGATAGTCGCCGCCGGCGGCGACGAAGCCTACTCCCGGGAAATTGCCGGGGCCCCGCCCCAGGGTCACGTTGGCGATCGCCCCTTCGAGCCGGTTGGCGAAGGCGGTGAAGCCGATCCGCGCCCGTGGCGCCGGCCGCCAGTCGAGGCCTGCCTCCACGCCCTGCAGCCGCTCGGGCTCGAGCTCGGCATTGGCGGCGGTGGCGTCGACCCCGACCCGGAAGGGCCGGTAGAGCTCGTTCAGGGTCGGAAGCCGCCAGCCTAGATAGGCGGCGGCGCGAAGGGTGAGCGCGTCCGCGGCGCGCCAGGCGATTCCCGCCCGGCCGGTCGGCTCCCAGCCCGAGCGGCGGCGGAAGGCCGTGTCGGTCAGCACCGCGCCGGTCGCCAGCACCCGCTCGTGCAGCCGGCCGTTCGTAATCGTCCAGCGGTCGATCCGGCCGCCGGCGGTGAGGGTCAGGGCCTGCGCCGTCCACGCGGCCTCGGTGAAGGCGCCCAAAGTCTGGCTTCGGCCGCCCGCCTCACGGCCGCGCGTGCCCGCCCCGGCGACGAAGGCGAACAGCTCGCGGGTCTCGCCCTCGGTCAGCCGCCAGTCGCCGCCGAGCCTGAGCTCGATTCCCGGGCCGAGCCTGGGCCGGGCCTCGATCCGCGCGCCCAGCCCGGTGGCGGGGACGCTGTATTGCTCCGAGGCGCGGCTCGCCGCCGTCCGCCCCGAAGCGACGCTGGCGAAGCTGTTGTAGAAGTCGCGGGTCTGCACATAGCCGAGCGCGCTCCACCGCCGCCCGACCAGCCGAAGCGAGGCGTCGGCGCCCCGGGTACGGATGCCGGAAAAGGCCGTTCCCCGCTCGCGCGAGTCCGAAAATGCCAGTCCGCTCGCCTGAAGCTCGGCGCCGCCGGGAAGCGGCGCGACCCCGCGCACCGCGAGGCTCATCTGCTGATAAGGCGACGGGCGATCGGCGGGGCCGCGCTGCTCGCGAACGACGGGTATGAACCCGTCCCCCCGCTGCCAGGCGCCCGAGACGGCGACGAAGCCTCCGCCGATCGGCAGGCCGAGGCCGGCAAAGGCGTCGAGACCGTCGCGGCTGCCGTAAGAGAAGCGCCCCCGCGCTCCGCGAAGCTCGGCCGGAGTGGCGCTGGCAAGCTCGATCGTCCCGGCCAGCGCCCCCGGCCCCTGCACGCCGCTGCCGCCGCCGCGGGTCACCCGGGCCTCGCCGAGCCGCTCGGGAGAATAAGCCGGCCAGCTCACCCAGCCGCCGAACGGGTCGGTCTGGGGGACTCCGTCGAGCAGGAGCAGCAGCCGGCTCGACGCATTGCCGCCCAGGGCCCGGAGAGTCGCGCCCTGGCTGGTCGGGTTGGCGGAGCGAGCGTCGGCGCGGCGGAAGAGCTGGAAACCGGGAACGTCGCGCAGCACCTCCTCGAGCCGACCCGAGGCGGCGCCGGCGAGGCGGTCGCGATCGATGACGAGGGTGTCGAACACCTCCTCCCCGGCAGCCGCGCCGAGGCCCCGGCCGGTGACGACGATGTCGGGCGCCGCCGCGGGGGCAGTCGCGAGCAGGAGCGGAAGGAGAAACGGCACGAGCCCGCTCTACCCCTCCACGTCATTCCCGCGAAAGCGGGAATCCATATCCCCAACTCGTCATTGCGAGCGAAGCGAAGCAATCCAGTTCGGCCTCAGAGGTCCGCTGGATTGCTTCGTCGCTGCGCTCCTCGCAATGACGAACTAGCGCGAAGCGTAGCGGCGGCGACCGCCGCTGCGGCTTTCGCCCTGCGGGCGCGCCGGCCGGGCGCTGAAGCGCTTGGACGGGCGGCCGCGGGAGTGGCGATCTTCGCGCTCGGGGCGCTCGACGATCTGGATCGGCGACGAAGCCCGCGCCGCCTTGATCCGGGCCGCCTCGGCATTGAAGCCGTCGGGCAGAGGCACCGGGGTCAGCAGCTGCTTGGTGAGGCGCTCGATGCCCTTGAGGTAGGGCCGCTCGTCCTCGGCGCAATAGGCGACCGCCACGCCCGCCGCTCCGGCGCGCGCGGTGCGGCCGATGCGGTGGACATATTGCTCGGAGACGTTGGGCAGGTCGAAGTTGATGACGTGGCTGACGCCCGAGACGTCGATTCCGCGCGCGGCGATATCGGTCGCGATCAGGATCTTGACCTTGCCGTCCTTGAAGTCGGCCAGAGCCCGCTCACGCTGAGGCTGGCTCTTGTTGCCGTGGATGGCGTTGGCCGGGATCCCGGTCTGGGCGAGCTGCTTCACGATCCGGTCGGCGCCGTGCTTGGTGCGGCTGAAGATCAGAACCCGGTCCATCGAGCCCTTGGCGCCGAAGCCGACGCGCAGCATCATCGTCAGCAAGGCCGGCTTTTCGGCCTGGTTGACGAAGGTGACGTACTGCTCGACCCGCTCGACCGTCGAGGCCACGGGCGTCACCGCCACCTGGGCCGGATCGGTCAGGAAGCGGTCGGCGAGATCGCGGATCGCCTTCGGCATGGTCGCCGAGAAGAACAGGCTCTGCCTTTTCTCGGGCAGGAAGCGGACGATCTTCTTCAGATCGTGGATGAAGCCGAGGTCGAGCATCTGGTCGGCCTCGTCGAGGACGAGGATCTCGACCTGCCTCAGGTCGAGCCAGCGCTGCTCGACGAGGTCGAGAAGCCGGCCCGGAGTGGCGACGAGCACGTCGACCCCGCGCGACAAATCCTGTCGGTTCTTGTTGATCGAGGTGCCACCGAAGACGGTGGCGACGCTGATGTGGCTGAAGCGGCCGTAGGCCCGGGCGCTCTCGGCGATCTGCGAGGCGAGCTCGCGGGTCGGCGCAAGCACCAGCATCCGGCAGGTGCCGCGCTGCGGGCGCTTGCCCGACGCGGCCAGCCGGTCGATCGACGGAAGCATGAAGGCGGCGGTCTTGCCGGTGCCGGTCTGGGCGATTCCGAGCAGGTCCTTGCCCTTCAGCAGCATCGGGATCGCCTGCTCCTGGATCGGGGTCGAGGTGGAATATTCCTTCAGAGCAAGCGCCTGGAGGACGGGCTGCGACAGCCCGAGATTTTCAAAAGACATGATAACTCACTATATTGAGCGGCGCCCGCGCAGCCGGAAAGGCGCGCGGAAACGCGGCGGGTTTTTGCCAACCCGCGTGAAAAGGGAAGACTTGGTAATTACGAAACGGAGCCGGCCCTGACGGGGCGTTCACGCTGCAATGACGTTTCGCTGAGGGGCATATGGGGGAGAAAGACTAAGAAATCAACTCATACGTCCGTTCGTCATCCCGGACTTGATCCGGGATCCATGAACACCGCCACATGGAAGCTTGCACTTTCGGAGTTCATGGATTCCGGATTTCGCCGGAATGACGGCGGCTCAACCTCTCTCCACCCGCGCCAGCAGCCCATCGATCCCCGCCACCGCTTCCGGCTCCTCCAGCGTCGGCGCGTGGCCGACGTTGGGCACCGTCGCGGCCTCCATCGCCGGGTTCTCCGCCAGCATGCGCTCGACCGTCGCCCGGCTCAGCAGATCCGAAATCTCGCCGTGGACGACCAGGGACGGGATATCCTTCAACGCGGCGAACGCGGTCCACAGGTCGAAGCCGGTATCGCCGCCGGGCTGGCGGAAGGGCTCGGCGATGCGCATGTCGTAGTCGAAGACGATCCGGCCGCTCTGGCTCAGCTTGCACAGTCTTTTGGAATAGGTCAGCCAGCGGCCGATGTCCCAATCGGGATAGCGGTCGCTCTGCGCCTCGCGGAGGAAGCGGGCAGCGTGGAGCCAGGTCGGCCAGCTTTGCGAGCGGCCGACATAGGAGCGGATATGCTCGAGCCCCTTCTGCTCGAGCTCGGGCCCGATGTCGTTGAGCAGGGCGCCCGCGATCCGGCCCCTGTCGGCCAGCGCCAGGAGCATGGTGATCAGCCCGCCCAGCGAGGTTCCGAACAGGACGAAGCGTTTCAGCTCCAGCGCGGCGATCAGCGCCTCCACGTCCTGCCAGTAGGTCGGCGGGACGTAGCTCATCGCATCTTTGGCATAGTCGCTCTGCCCGCGGCCCCTCAGTTCCACGCAGATCAGCCGCCATTCGCCCTTCAGGCGGTCGGCAACCCCTTCGAAGTCGCGCGCGTTACGGGTCAGTCCGGCTATGCAAAGGATGGGCGGGCGGGCCGCGTTTCCGGCATAATCGCGGTAATGGAGCCGGAGCCCGTCGCTCGACGTCCAATAGCCATCGGACCAATCCGCCATGCCCCTCCCCTATTTGCCCGCCTGTCCTATCCCCTGATGAAGCGACTTCCGCAAGCCGCGAGCTATCGCGCCGATCCCGCCATCCTCGAGCTCGGCGACGCCTTCTACGATCCGGTGGAAGCGGCCGATTTCCCGCAGACCCGTCTGCGCTTCCGCAACGACCGCTGGGCGCCGTCGGTCGGGCTCGCGGACCTCACCGACTCCGAATGGATCCGGCACTTCGGCCGCTTCGAGCCGCTGCCGGACAACCTCGCGAAGCCGCTGGCGCTTCGCTATCACGGCCACCAGTTCCGGGTGTACAATCCCGACATAGGCGACGGCCGCGGCTTCCTCTTCGCCCAGCTAAGGGACGGGGACGGCCGGCTGCTCGACCTCGGCACCAAGGGCTCGGGCCAGACCCCCTACAGCCGCTTCGGCGACGGGCGGCTGACCCTGAAGGGCGGAGTGCGCGAGGTTCTTGCCACCGAGATGCTGGAGGCGCTCGGGGTCGAGACCTCGAAGAGCTTCTCGCTGATCGAGACCGGCGAGGCCCTGGAGCGGAACGACGAGCCCTCCCCGACGCGCTCCGCCGTGCTGGTCCGTCTCCAGCACAGCCATATCCGCATCGGCACCTTCCAGCGCCTCGCCTATTTCCAGGAGACTGAGAATCTGGCGAAGCTGACGGACTATTGCCTGCGCCATTATTATGGTGAGGAGGGCGGCGAGGACGCCCCCGCCCGACTCCTGGCGAACGTGGCTCGGGAGGCGGCTGGGCTCGCCGCTTCCTATATCGCCGCCGGCTTCGTCCACGGCGTGCTCAACAGCGACAATATCGCGATCACGGCGCAGAGCTTCGACTATGGGCCGTGGCGGTTCACGCCCTTTTGGGACGGGCATTTCACCGCCGCTTATTTCGACCATGCCGGCCTCTATTCCTTCGGCCGCCAGCCGGAGGCGATCCACTGGGACGTCCTCCAGCTCGCCGTGTCGCTTCGGGCGATCGCCGAGGCGGACGTGCTCAATCCGTCGCTCGACGCCTTTCCGGGCGAGTTCCAGCGCCGGCTGATCGCCGCGATCTTCGACCGGCTCGGGATCCGGCCGACCGAGCCGGAGCGGGACGCCCGCCTCCTCGTCGCGTTCGAGGCGGCGCTCGCCGCGAAGACGGTGGCGATCGACCGCTTCTTCTTCGACTGGCGCGGCGGCCGCCGGCGCGGCCCCGCCGACGAAGCTTATGAAAGTGATGCTTTTGCCACTTTTCGTCAGTCTATCGCCGGTTATGACGCCGTGGAGGGCGCGCTCGACCACGATTACTGGTCGGACGAGGCGCCCTGCTCGATGACTATCGACGAGGTCGAGGCGATCTGGAGCCGCATCGACGAGGCCGACGACTGGCTCGACTTCGACCGGAAGATCGAGGCGGTCCGGCGGATGGGCGAGGCCTTGCGGTCGAGCGCTTGACCACCGCAGCCAAAAATGGTGGGTCAGCCGCTATGGCGACATTGAGCTCGATCGAACCGGCCACCGGGGCAAATCTGTGGACGGGCGAGGTGGGCGACGTCGACGCCGAGGTCGCCCGCGCCCGCTCCGCCTGGGCGGGCTGGGCGGCCAAGCCGCTTGCGGTCAGGATCGAGGCCCTGCGCCGTTTCGCCAATGGGGTTCGCGGCCAGAAAGACGCGCTCGCCGACCTCATCGCCCGCGAGACCGGCAAGCCGCTCTGGGAAACGGCGACCGAGGTCGACGCGGTGGTCAACAAGGTCGACATTTCGGTCTCGGCTTATTCGGAGCGGACCTCGAAGCGGCAGATGGAAGGCGCGCTCGGCGCCCGGGTCGCCGTCCGCCACAAGCCGCACGGGGTCCTCGCCGTGCTCGGGCCCTATAATTTCCCGGCCCATCTTCCCAACGGCCATATCGTCCCGGCGCTGATCGCCGGCAATGCGGTCGTGTTCAAGCCCTCCGAGAAGACCCCGGCGGTCGGCGAGATGCTCGTCCGGCTCTATCACGAGGCCGGGGTTCCCGAGGACGTCGTCCGCTGCGTCCAGGGCGGAGTCGAAATCGGCAAGGCGCTTGCGGCGAGCCCCGGCATCGACGGCCTGCTCTTCACCGGCTCGGCCCGCGCCGGGCTCGCCCTCCACAAGCAGTTCGCCGACACGCCGCAGAAGATCCTGGCGCTCGAGATGGGCGGTAACAACCCGCTCGTCGTCTGGGACGCCAAGGACGTCCACGCGGCGGCGGTGATCGCCGTCCAATCCGCTTTCATGAGCTCCGGCCAGCGCTGCACCGGCGCCCGGCGGCTGATCGTCCAGGAGGGGGAGCACGAGCCGCTGCTCGCCGAGATCGTCAAGCTCGCCGAGCGGCTGATCGTCGACCATCCCCACGCCAATCCCGCCCCGTTCATGGGCCCGGTGATCGACAACCAGGCCGCCGACCAGCTCCAGGAGGCCTTCCTCGACCTGATGATCAAGGGCGGCCGGGCGATCAAGCGGCTCGACCGGCCGGTCGCGGACAAGCCGTTCCTGACTCCGGCGATCATCGACGTCACCGACGTCGCCGAGCGTCCGGATGCCGAGCTGTTCGGCCCGGTCCTGCAGGTGATCCGGGTCGCCGATTTCGACGCCGCCCTCGCCGAGGCCAACGCCACCCGCTACGGCCTCGCCGCCTCGCTGGTCGGCGGCAGCCCCGAGCTATACGACCGCTTCTGGGCCAATATCCGGGCCGGCGTGATCAACTGGAACAAGCCCACCAACGGCGCCCCGAGCAACGCCCCGTTCGGAGGCCTCGGCCTCTCCGGCAACCACCGCCCGAGCGCCTTCTACGCGGCCGATTATTGCGCCTATCCGGTGACCAGCTCGGAAGCCGAAGCGGCGCGCGCCAGCATCGGCGTCGGCCTCAGCGACCCGTTCGCGGCGAAAGAGCTGGAAGGGTAAGCATCCTCCCCATCGTCAGATGGGGAGGGGGACCACCCGAAGGGTGGTGGAGGGGTAATAGCGCAGGCTTCTGCCAGTTACCCCTCCACCAGGCTTCGCCTGGTCCCCCTCCCCACGCTCTGCGTGGGGAGGATGTTCAGTCCACCAGCCTTTGCGTCGCGTAAATATATTCCATGGCGAGGCGGCGGGCGGTTTCGGGGAGGTTGGCGGCGGCGGCATGGCCGCCCTCCATATTCTCGTAATAATAATAAGGGGCCCCGAGCTCGGCGAGACGCGCCGCGGCCTTGCGGCCGTGGACCGGGGTGACCCGGTCGTCCGCGGTCGAGCTGTGGATGAAGGGCATCGGATATTTCACGCCGCGGGCGAGCTTCTGGTAGGGCGAATAAGCCTCGAGCCAGGCCCGCTGCTCCGGCTTGCGCGGGTCGCCATATTCGCTGATCCACGAGGCGCCGGCGCCGATCAGATGGTAGCGCAGCATGTCGAACAAAGGCACCTGGACGATCGCGGCGTTGAACAATTCCGGCCGCTGGGTGATGGCGGTGCCGACGAGGAGGCCGCCCTGGCTTCCGCCGATCGCCCCCAGCCGGCGCGGCGAGGTGACCTTGCGGCGGATCAGATCCTCGGCCACCGCGATATAATCGTCCCAGGTCCGCTGCTTGTTCGCGCCCTGGGCGTCCTGATGCCATTTGGGACCGAACTCGCCGCCGCCGCGCAGGTTGGCGACCACATAGGCATTGCCCGCCTCGAGCCAGAGGCGCCCCATCGTCCCGGAATAATTGGGGACCTGGGCGCTCTGGAACCCGCCATAGCCGGTGAGCAGGGTGGGCGTTGAGCCGTCCGGCTTCATGGCCTTGGGCCGGATCAGGAAATAAGGGATCCTGGTGCCGTCGCGCGAGGTCGCCTCGAGCTGCTCGACGACGTGGCGCGAGGCGTCGAACCGCGGCGGAGTCGTCTTGAGGGTCTCGAGCTTGCCCGTCGCGGCGTCGTAAAACCACAAGGTGTTCGGAGTCAGATAATCGGTGACCGCGAACATCGCCTGGTCCTCGGTATCGGAGGCGGCGGCGATGTTGATCGTGGCGTTGCGCGGCAGGGCGATCTCGCTCGAGCGCCATTTGCCGCCGACATAATCATAGACGAAGGCGCGGCCGCGGACATTGTCCAGCACATCGATGAGCAGCCGGCCCTTCGTCGTCGCGACTCCGCTCAGGGTCTGGCGCGGGCCGGGTGCGAAGACCAGGCTCGGCCGGGCCGTCAGCGGATCGCGCTTCCATTGCTCGAGATCGTAGGAAATGAGCGAATCGGTCGCGAAACGCGTTCCGCCCGGCCCCTGCCAGGGCTCGCTCAGCTGCACCAGCAGCCGGCCGTCGACGATTCCGGAGAAATTGGCCCGCTCGGGAAGGTTGAGCGCGACATTGCCCTTCGGCCGAAGCAGGGTGAAGCGGGCTTCCTGGGCGCCGACGTAGCGATAGCCGACCAGGGCGTGCATACGGCCCGCGCTGTCGCGCAGGACCATCGCCCCGGCGCTGACGTCGCCGGGCTCGCCGCGAAAGATCTCCACCGCCTGGTCGAGGCTCTGGCCGCGGCGAAGGCGCTTGGCGACGAAGGGGTAGCCCGATTCGGTCAGCGTCCCCGGGCCCCACTCGCGCTCGACGATGATCGTGTCCCGGTCTTCCCAGTCGCCGCCGCCCTTGCTCTCGGGAAGGACGAAGCCGCCGTCGACAAACCGGCGCTCGCCGATATCGAACTCCCGAACGACGTTGGCGTCGCGGCCGCCGTCCGAAAGATAGACCAGGCAGCGATCCATCGCCGGGGGCAGGCACTGCATGCCCTTGTAGACCCAGGACTTGCCGTCCGCCTTGGCGAGCGCGTCGATGTCGAGCAACGTCTCCCAGGCCGGCTCCGCGGTGCGATAGCTGGCGAGGCTGGTCCGCCGCAGAAGACCTCGCACATTATTCTGGTCCTGCCAGAAATTGTGGAGGCCGTCGGGGCGCATCTGGACGAACGGGATCCGGTCCTTCGCCTCCAGCACCTCGAGCGCCCGGTCGTAGAGACCCTGGTAGCGCGGGTCGGACTGGAAGCCCTTGAGAGTCCGCTCGCTCTCGGCCTTCGCCCAGCCCAGCGCCCGTTCGCCGCGGACATCCTCGAGCCACTGATTTGGATCGACCGGATCCGAAGCCTGCGCCGAGCCCACTTCCGGAAATGCCGTCATCAAGAGTGCCGCCGTCATTGCTTTGGAAAGGAAGGCCATTCGAGTCTCCGGGCACAGTTGGCCGGGCAGGCTAGTCGCGGCCGGAGGCGGGAACAATGGGCCGATCTTGCTCGATCCGTGACGCTCCAGGCCGTCATCCCGGACTTGATCCGGGATCCATGAACACGGTCGCATCAGCTTTCGACCGGCCGCGTTCATGGATTCCGGCTTTCGCCGGAATGACGGTTATCCGCGGGCCTCGGGCAGATAGCCTTCGTCCATATAGTCGGAGAATTTGGTGATCTTCGCCTCGAACTTCAGCTTCACCTTGCCGGTCGAGCCGTGGCGCTGCTTGGCGACGATCAGCTCGGCGAGGCCGTAGGCTCGGTTCATCTCCTCCTGCCACGCAGGGAAGTCGGCATGATCGTCGGCCGGCTGCTTGTTGGCGAGATAATATTCCTCGCGATAGACGAACCAGACCATGTCGGCGTCCTGCTCGATCGAGCCGGATTCGCGAAGGTCCGAGAGCTGCGGCCTCTTGTCCTCGCGCTGCTCGACCGCTCGGCTGAGCTGCGAGAGGGCGATGACGGGCACGGCGAGCTCCTTGGCCAGGGTCTTGAGGCCCCGGCTGATCTCGGAAATCTCGTTGACCCTGTTCTCGTGACCGCCCTTGCCCGTCCCCTGGAGGAGCTGGAGATAGTCGACGACGACGACTCCGATGCCGCGCTGCCGCTTCAGCCGCCGGGCGCGGGTGCGCAGCGCGGCGATGGTGAGGCCCGGCGTGTCGTCGATATAGAGCGGAAGGCTCTCGAGGTCGGCCGCGGCCCGGGCGAGGTTGCGGAAATCCTGCTGGCCAATCTTGCCCATGCGCAGATTCTCGGAGCTGATTCCCGACTGCTCGGCGAGGATCCGGGTGGCGAGCTGGTCGGCCGACATTTCGAGGCTGAAGAAGGCGACTCCGGCGCCGGCCGACTTCTCCGGGGCGATCCCGTCGTCGACCGTGTCGCGGATGAAGCGGCGCGCAGTGTTGAAGGCGATGTTGGTGGCGAGCGCGGTCTTGCCCATGCCCGGACGGCCGGCGAGGATGACGAGGTCCGAATTGTGCAGGCCGCCGGTCTTGGCGTTGAGGGTCTCGAGACCGGTAGTGAGGCCGGAGAGGCCGCCGCCGGTGTTGAGCGCCTTTTCGGCCATCTGGACGGCCATCTTTGTCGCTTCGGCGAAGCTCTTGACGCTGCCCTCGCCGCCGCCCTCCTCGGCGACCCGGTAGAGCGCCGCTTCGGCCGCCTCGATCTGACCCTTGGGATCGACGTCCTCGCTGGTGTCGAGCGCCTGCTCGACCATCTCCCGGCCGACCCCGATCAGGGCTCGGAGCAAGGCGAGCTCGTAGATCTGCTCGGCGAAGTCGCGGGCGCCGATGATCGCGGCGCCGCTCCCGGTGAGCTGGGCGAGATAGGAGGGGCCGCCCAGCTCCTTCATCTCCTCGTCCGCCTCGAACAGGGGCCTCAGGGTCACCGGCGAGGCGATCATGTTGCGGTCGACGAGCTTCAGGATCTGCTCGTAGATGCGGGCGTGGAGCGGCTCGTGGAAATGATCGGGCCGAAGCTTGATCTGGATGTCCTCGGCGAGCCGGTTGTCGATCATCAGGGCGCCGAGCAGAGCCGCCTCCGCTTCCACATTCTGGGGCAGAGCGGACGATTCGGGCTCCGGCGCGCCGGCGAGACGGATGATGTTGTCGGCCATGGGAGCAAACTACCGGTTTTCCGGTAATCGGTACAGCCGGGGGGCCGCGAAATCCGGGGCTTAAACCCGGAAAAGCCTGTGGATCGTCACTCTATCGTCATTCCGGCGAAAGCCGGGTCAGGCCCGGGATGACGATGACAGACGCATGCGCCGCGTCTACACGCGCCGCATGGCCGACCCGCGGATCCTCGACATCGAGCTCGACGAGCGGACGATCATCCGCCGAAGCGAGGATATCGAGCGCGAGCGCAAGGTCGCCATCTTCGACCTGCTCGAATCGAACAGCTTCCAGCCGGCCGGGCACGAGGGGCCGTTCCGGATCCTGCTGAGGATCGAGGACAACAGCCTCGCCATCGATCTCAGGAACGAAGCGGGCGAGCCGCTGGAGACGATCCGCCTCGGCCTGACCCGCTTCAAGCGCCCGATCCGGGACTATTTCGCGATCTGCGAAACCTATTTCAAAACCGTCCGCTCAGATTCGCCCAAGGGCCTGGAGACGATCGACATGGCCCGCCGCGGCCTCCACAACGAGGCCGCCGAGCTTCTTCAAGAGTGTCTGAAGGGCAGGATCGAGATGGACTTCGACACCGCCCGGCGCCTGTTCACCCTGATCTGCGTGCTCCACATAAAGTGAGGCTTGCTCCCTTTCGTCATTCCGGCGAAAGCCGGAATCCATGAACGCAGGAGAGCGAAACGTGTCACGGCGGTGTTCATGGATCCCGGATCAAGTCCGGGATGACGGGGGCTCGAACGCATGAGCATCATGTCCGACAAGTGGATCCGGACCCAGGCGCTGGAGCACGGCATGATCGAGCCGTTCGTCGACGGCCAGAAGCGCGAGGGAACGATCAGCTACGGCCTGTCGAGCTACGGCTACGACGCCCGGGTCTCGGACGAGTTCAAATTGTTCACCAACGTCGACAATGCGATCGTCGACCCCAAGGACTTCAAGTCGAACAGCTTCGTCGACCGGCCGGGCGAGGTCTGCATCATCCCGCCCAACAGCTTCGCGCTCGCCCGCACCGTCGAATATTTCCGGGTGCCGCGCGACGTGCTCGTCATCTGCCTCGGCAAATCCACCTATGCGCGCTGCGGGATCATCGTCAACGTGACCCCGCTCGAGCCGGGCTGGGAAGGCCATGTCACGCTCGAATTCTCGAACACGACCCCGCTTCCCGCCAAGGTCTACGCCAATGAAGGCGCCTGCCAGTTCCTGTTCCTCCAGGGCAACGAGCCCTGCGAGGTGAGCTATGCCGACCGCGCCGGCAAATATATGGGCCAGCGCGGAGTGACCCTGCCCAGGCTGTAGCGCCGCACCGTCATTCCGGCGCAAGCCGGAACCCCTGAACATGGACGGTCGAGGTATTTCGCTGACCTGTGTTCATGGATCCCGGGTCGGGCCCGGGATGACGGTATCGGCGCGGCACAAGCTTACATCTCATCCGCTTCGAACTTCTTCCATTCCGCCTTGGTGAGGCAGAGCTTCTCCCGCTTCATGCGCGAGACGGTGTTGGCGAAGCTCCGGCAGATCTTCTTGCCCTTGTCGACGCCGGCGCCGCCGCCGGCGTCGGACGCGACGGCCTGCTGGTTCTGGTTCTGGCTCTTGGCCGCAAAGGCCGGCGTCCCGGCGACCATCGCGAACGCGGCGGTCGACGCTAAAATCGTCTTGATATTCATCCACTTTCTCCTCGGGTCTTCATCCCTTCCCCAAGAGTAGGCACTGCCCGCCGCGGACCCTATAGGCGCGCGGGTCGTCGGCAGAAGCCTGGAGTCGGTTTATCGAAAAGGCGGGCTCGAGGGCCGCGAATCGCTCGTGCTTGCCGTCATTGCGAGCGAAGCGAAGCAATCCAGAGCGGTCTCGGACGCGGCACTGGATTGCCGCGTCGCTTCGCTCCTCGCAATGACGTCTGCCTACCGGCCGCGGTGGCGGATGTTCGAGGGGCGGCCCCGGCGGCCCTGGGGACGCGGGCGATCCTCGGCGCCGCGCCGGCCGTCGCGGCGCGGGCCGCCGCGGGGCCGCGCCGGAGTGTAGCCTGCGTCGGGAAGCTCGAACCTCAGCCCTCCGGAGACCGGATTGGCCTCGACCAGCCGCAGCTTGAGCCGCTGGCCGGGGCTGAAGCGCTCGCCGCTGTCGTCGCCGACCAGGCTCTGGCTCGCCTCCTCGTAGCGATAATAATCCGAGCCCAGGGTGGAGACGGGAACCAGCCCGTCGCCGCCCAAGCCCTCGACCGTGGCGAAGAAGCCGAACGGCTGGACCCCGGTTATCCGGCAGTCGACGAGATCGCCGACCCGCTCGGAGAGATAGGCGGCGACATAGCGGTCGAGGGTCTCGCGCTCCGCCTCCATCGCCCGCCGCTCGAGCTGCGAGATGAGCTCGCCGGTGACCTCCATCGACTCGGCTTCGGAATCGCTGAGGCCGCCTTCGCCGAGGCCCCAGGCGCGGACCAGGGCGCGGTGGACGACGAGGTCCGCATAGCGCCGGATCGGGCTGGTGAAATGGGCGTAGGAGCCGAGCGCCAGGCCGAAATGGCCCTTGTTGTCGGGCGAATAATAAGCCTGGGTCTGGGTGCGGAGGATCTGCTCCATCACCTGCGGCCGGAAATCGGCCTCGCCGATCCGGTCGATGATGTGGTTGAAGGTGGCCGGGCGGACGACCTGGCCGAGCGCGAACTCGACGTCGAAAGTCTTCAGATAATCCTTGAGCGCGACCAGTTTCTCGCGGCCCGGCGGCTCGTGGTCGCGGTACATGACCGGCGCCTTCTTCGATTCCAGCGCCTTGGCGGCGGCGACGTTGGCGGCGATCATATAATCCTCGATCAGCCGGTGCGCGTCGAGCCGCTCGCGCGGCGCCACCGAGACGATCCGGCCCTTCTCGTCGAGGACGACCTGGCGCTCGGGCAGGTCGAGGTCCAGCGGCGCCCTTTTCTCGCGCGCCGCGAAGAGCGCCCGCCAGCAGGCCCAGAGCGGCTTCAGGGTCGATCCGACGAGCGCGGCGGGAACCGGCGGATCGCCCGCCTCGAGCTCGGGCATGGAGCAGGTCGGCGAGCTCACCTCGATCCGCTCCTGCCCGGCCAGGGCATCGATCGCCGCCTGGGCGTCCTCATAGGCGATGTTGGCGGCGATCCGGACCCGGGCCCGGCTGAAGCGCCAGGATTTGAGCTGGCCCGCCTTCGACACCTGCAGGTGGCAGACCAGGGCGGCGCGGTCCTCGCCTTGCTTCAGCGAGCAGATCTCGGCGCTGAGGGTCTCGGGCAGCATCGGCACCACCCGGTCGGGGAAATAGACGCTGTTGCCGCGCTTCCTCGCCTCCTTGTCGAGGGCCGATCCGGAGCGGACGTAGAAGCTGACGTCGGCGATGGCGACGAGCGCCCGCCAGCCGCCGGGATTGGCCGGATCGTCGTCGAGCGCCGCCCAGACGGCGTCGTCATGGTCGCGCGCGTCGGCGGGATCGATGGCGACGATCGGGACGTGGGTTAGGTCCTCGCGTTTGCCGAGATCCTGCCCGGCGATCCGCTCCGCTTCCTCCCGGACGACGTCCGGGAATTCGTGGGGGATGCCGTGCTTGTGGATGGCGATCAGGCTGAAGCTGCGCGGCGCGAACGGGTCGCCGAGGATTTCGGAGACCCGGGCGGAGAGGCGCGGCGGGCGGCCCACCTTCTCGGCGAGGACGAGGTCGCCCGGCTGGGCGTTGCCGACGTCGGAGATGGGCAGCTCGCGCCTTTCCTTCTTCTCGACCGGCCGGAGCCAGAAGCCCTGCGCCTCCTGGTGGACGACCCCGAGGACGAGCTCGCTGCCCTTCATCAATTTCTTCATCGGATGCGCTGCGTAGCCGTTGCCGCGCTGCTCGGTGCGGGCGAGCAGGCGGTCGCCGACCCCGAGGGCGGAGCCCCGCCCCTTTCGCTCCAGAACCCGGAGCCTCGGCTCGGGCAGCTCGGCTTCCCACCTTTCGGGGACCGCCCAGATTGTGCCGCTCTCGTCGACGTCGACGATCCTCAGCACCGTCACCTTGGGCACCCCGCCGGCCTGGTGGAAGGCGCGGCCGGGCGAGGCGTCGATCAGCCCTTCGTCGGCCATGTCGTGGAGCAGGGCCTTGAGCGCAATCTTGTCGTGCCCGGAGAGGCCGAAGGCGCGGGCGATCTCGCGCTTCCCCGCCGGAGCGTCGCTCGAGGCGATGAAGTCGAGGATCTGCTGGCGCGAGGGGAGGCCGGTTCGGATAGGTCGCTTGGCCATTTACGCTCCAACCCCGTCACCCCGGACTTGATCCGGGGTCTATGAACACGGGACGCTTTCGGT
Source organism: Allosphingosinicella sp. (assembly GCA_035719905.1). Taxonomy (GTDB): domain Bacteria; phylum Pseudomonadota; class Alphaproteobacteria; order Sphingomonadales; family Sphingomonadaceae; genus Allosphingosinicella. Next base: position 2,399 of record DASTFN010000051.1, on the reverse strand, counting down.
GTTCATGGATGCCGGATCAAGTCCGGCATGACGAATCCCCTTACGGCTGTACCGGCGGAGGCGGCGCGTAGGGCCTGAAGGCGCCGCCCGGCACCGCCGAGGCGACCGGGCTTTCATAGCCGTCCTTCGAGACCGACGACACGCCGAACACGAAATCGTCGACCCTGACGCTCTTCAGGACATGCTTCGCGCTCGTCCCGGGCACGCGCAGGCTGCTCACCCACTGGGCGGAGTCGGTCGGGCGCCAGCGAATGATATAGGAATCGGCGCCCTTCACCGGCTGCCAGGTGAGGATCGTGTCGGTCGCGACCCCGCCTTCCACCGTCGGCGCCGGCGGCTGCGGCGCGCTTGCCAGCGCCGCCAGCGCGGCCACGTTCAGCTTCACCACCCTGGTCAGATAGGGGAAGTCCATCTTGTCGATCGTGTCGCCATATCGGATCCCGTTCTCGACCCTCAGATCCTGGTGCTGCCAGTTGTAATTCTCGATCGCGACGGTGATGCGCACAGCCGGGAAGCCGGCGTTGAGCATCTCGGTATGGTCGCCGCCGCGGCCGAAGCGGTCGTTGCGCCAGATCTGGCGGACGTCGAGGCCGAGGCTGAGATCGTCGGCGAGGCCGTCCATCCAGCGCGAGATGTTGCGCGACGGCGAATCGTTCTCGCCGCCGAGGCTGCGCTGACGGGCGGCGAGATCCTCGTGGCCCTGCCAGCGCGGCCCTTCGGAGAAGATCCGGACATGGGCGTCGTCGCAAATGCCGTCGGAGCTGCAGCTGTTGCCGATAATGTCGTTGTTGAGCTGGGCGATCACCTCCCAGCCCTGCGCCTTGGCATGTTCGGCGAGGATCTTGCCGCCGAGAAGCCCCTGCTCCTCGCCGGTCAGCGGGGCAAAGACGATCGTGTAGGGGAATTTGTGCTTCGAAAGGACTCGGGCGGCCTCGATCACCGCCGCGGTGCCGGAGCCGTCGTCATTGGCCCCGGGCGCGTCGGACGTCGCGTTCATCGGGTCGGTCACCCGGCTGTCGATATGGCCGGAGATGATCACGACCCGGTTGGGATCGACGCTGCCGCGCTGGATCGCGATCACGTTGGTGACCCGGGTCGGTGTCGGCACCCGCCGACCGGTCACCACGTCCGACGGCTTTTCGATCCTGAGGCAGCCGCCGCAGGCCCGCGAATAGCGGCCGAATTCGGCTTCGGTCCATCTGAGGGCGGCACCGATGCCGCGCTTCGGATCGGTCTGCGAGGACAGGGTATGGCGGGTGCCGAAGCTCACCAGTTTCTCGACGATGGCGTGGATCCGCTCCTGGCTTACGGCGTCGGCTATCTCCTGGGGAGTGGCGGCGAGAGCAGGGGTGGAGAGGAGAAGGGCGGGGAGGAGCAGGGCGAGCTTTCTCATACCCCGGGCCTCTGCTCCCACGGCAGCAGATTGGCAAGCCGGTCCAACGCCAGTCGAAGACTCGTTCCGCCCACCCCTTTTCCAAGGGCCTGCCGACAATTGCGACGTAACCCTCTTTCCCTTATAAGGCACCTCCCTTATAAGGGAGGAGGAAATGGGGCGTCTGAAACAGGTCGGGATCGATGTCGAGGTACACCGGCTGATCGAGCAGCATCGCCGGTCCTTTTTGGAAAGCACCAACGATATCCTTTCGAGAATTCTGCCCTTGATACCGCCGGCCGCTCCACCCTCGCCGATCAGAGTCGGCTCGGCGTCCCCAATGCCCGGCACCCGAAACCGCGGCCAATGGACTGTAGAGATTGAGGGTCGCAGGATCGCCGCCGGGAGCCTCAAGGCCGCATACCGGACATTCCTGATAACGCTGAGTGAACGATCTCCGGAATTCCTCACCCGATTTGCCGAGGAAAAAGGCCGATCGAGACGGTTCGTCGCGCGGACGCCCGGGGGATTGTACGGCGCCTCGCCGCATCTCGCGAAGGATCACGCAGAGCTGCTGGCCGACGGCTGGTATTTCGACACCAACTTGTCGGCCGAGCAGGTTGCGTCGCGCGTTCGAATCGCTGCTCGCCTTTGCGGGCTGCGTTACGGAGCCGACGTTCGGATCCTCGAAAATCTGCGGGAAATCTGAGGCGAGGCGAAACCTCAAATAGGCAAGCGCAGGCAAGCCGCCCTGCTTTACACTCCTAAAACGCTCTGGCAGACCGTGCCGCAAATCCGGGTTGGGGAACTCCTTGAAATGCTGGAATTAGTCGACGTCAGCCACGTCTATCCGAATGGCACGCGCGCTCTGGATCATGTGACGCTTTCGATCCCGCGCGGCATGTACGGTCTGCTCGGCCCGAACGGCGCCGGCAAGTCGACCCTGATGCGCAACGTCGCGACGCTTCAGACCCCGACCGACGGCAGTATCCGCTTCGGCGACATCGACGTCATCGCCGAGCCGGAG
>DASTFN010000050.1:0-11955 GCA_035719905.1 Allosphingosinicella sp. | reverse complement strand
GCGTGCCGCGATGGCCGCGCCGGAGTCGCGTGCAACGGTTTCTTCCATGCCGGTACCGACGACCGGAGCCTCGGCCCGGATCAGCGGCACAGCCTGACGCTGCATGTTCGATCCCATGAGCGCGCGGTTGGCGTCATCGTTCTCTAGGAACGGGATCAGCGAGGCCGCGACCGACACCAGCTGCTTGGGGCTGACGTCCATCAGGGTGATCTGGTCGCGCGGAGCGATCAGGAAGTCGCCGGCACGGCGCGCCGAGACGATTTCCTCGTTGAACGTGCGGTCCTTGTTCAACTCAGCGTTCGCCTGGGCGATCGTGTGCTTCGCTTCTTCCATCGCCGACAGATAGACGACCTCGTCGGTCACCTTGTTGTCGACCACCTTGCGGTAGGGCGTCTCGATGAAGCCGTATTTGTTGACCCGGCTGAACGAGGCGAGCGAGTTGATCAGGCCGATGTTCGGCCCCTCGGGAGTCTCGATCGGGCAGATCCGGCCGTAATGGGTCGGGTGGACGTCGCGGACCTCGAAGCCGGCGCGCTCGCGGGTCAGGCCGCCGGGGCCCAAGGCCGAAACGCGGCGCTTGTGGGTGACCTCGCTGAGCGGGTTGGTCTGGTCCATGAACTGCGACAGCTGCGAGGAACCGAAGAATTCGCGGACCGCGGCCACCGCCGGCTTGGCGTTGATGAGGTCGTTGGGCATGACGGTCGAGACGTCGACCGAGCTCATCCGCTCCTTCACCGCGCGCTCCATGCGGAGCAGGCCGACGCGATACTGATTCTCGAGCAGCTCGCCGACCGAGCGCACGCGGCGGTTGCCGAGATTGTCGATGTCGTCGATCTCGCCCTTGCCGTCCTTGAGGCCGACGAGGGTCTTCACCACCGCGACGATGTCCTCCTTGCGAAGGGTCGTCACCGTGTCCTCGACGTCGAGGTCGAGGCGCATGTTGAGCTTGACCCGGCCGACGGCCGAGAGGTCGTAGCGCTCCGGATCGAAGAACAGGCCTCCGAACAGGGCCTCGGCGGTCTCGCGGGTCGGCGGCTCGCCGGGGCGCATGACCCGGTAGATGTCGGAGAGGGCCTGGTCGCGGTCCTCGGACTTGTCGGCCTTCAACGTGTTGCGGATCCAGGCGCCGGTCGAGACATGGTCGATGTCGAGCAGCTCGATCCGGTCGATCCCGGCCTGGTCGAGGCGCTCGAGATTCTCGGAGCTGATCTCGTCGCCGGCCTCGACATAGATTTCGCCGCTCTTGTCGTTGACGAGGTCGAAGGCGGAATAGCGGCCGAAAATCTCCTCGGTCGGGATGACGAGGTTCTTGAGGCCGTCCTTGGCCGCCTTGTTGGCGGCGCGCGGCGTGATCTTGGTCCCGGCGGCGAACACGACCTCGCCGGAATCGCCGTCGACGACGTCGTAGCTCGGCTTCTGGCCGCGCCAATTCTCCGGCACGAACGGGATCGCCCAGCCGTTCTTGCCGCGCACGAAGGTCACCCGGTCGTAGAAGGTGTTGAGGATCTCCTCGCTCGACATGTCGAGGGCGTGGAGGAGCGCCGTCACCGGAAGCTTGCGCTTGCGGTCGATCCGGACGTTGACGATGTCCTTGGCGTCGAACTCGAAGTCGAGCCACGAGCCGCGATAGGGGATGACCCGGGCGGCGAAGAGATACTTGCCCGAGGCGTGGGTCTTGCCGCGGTCGTGGTCGAACAGCACGCCCGGCGAGCGGTGCATCTGCGAGACGATGACGCGCTCGGTGCCGTTGACGATGAACGTGCCGTTCTTCGTCATCAGCGGCATGTCGCCCATGTAGACGTCCTGCTCCTTGATATCGAGGACGGAGCGGGTCTCGGTGTCGGGATCGACCTCGAAGACGATGAGGCGAAGCGTGACCCGCATCGGCGCCGCATAGGTCATCCCGCGCTGGCGGCACTCGTCGGTGTCGTATTTCGGCTCCTCGAGCTCGTAATGGACGAAATCCAGTTCGGCGGTGCCGGCGAAGTCGCGGATCGGGAAGACGGAGCGCAGCGTCTTCTCCAGGCCCGACACATAGCTGTCCTGCGGGCGCGAGCGGAGGAACTGCTCGTAGCTCTCGCGCTGGACCTCGATGAGGTTCGGCATTTCGGAGACTTCGTGAATGTTGCCGAAGATCTTGCGGATGCGCTTGGATGCCATCGAGCGGTTGTCGCTGGCCCGGGCCGTCTTGGTCGCCATGGAGATGTGTCTCGCCTTTTCTCGTCATCCCGGCGAAAGCCGGGATCCATTCTGGGCCTCGACACCCCGCCAAAGCGAGGGCGAAAGCCCGATGCGGAACGCAGAAGACGCAAAAAGCCGCGAGTCCCTGCCTGTGGAACCGCAGCTTCAGCGTCTTGAAAACCCCTTACCGATCAATGCGTTGAACGCGCTGCGCGACGGCGCGTCCTGTTCCGATACGATGGGGTGTGGGCGCTAGATAGGGGCGGGAGGGGTTTGGGTCAAGGGGTTGGACCCGGATGCGCTGCTTCGCATATAGCTCTTATGATCGGAACTGCAGCCTCGAGAGTGCCTCCCACCTCTCCGCCTCTCGTCTATCTGGACACGCAGGATTATTCGCGCTTCGGAGATGTCCTCCGAGGCAAGGGTGACGCTAAGCACGAGCACCTGTATCGAGAATTGCTTGATCGGCGCGATGATGGAGACGTCCTATTCGTCTACTCGATGGCCATTCTTGGTGAGCTTCTGCAGTTCAGTGAAGAACATGCCGAAACTACGGAGTGCAAAGCGAGAGCGATTGAACAGCTCTGTACGGATAATGTTCTAATATATCCTGGAAGGCTGGTTGCATTAGAAGTAGCGAGGGCGCTGTATCCAGAGGCTGCGGATCGTTCGGAACCGAGCGCCTTAGCCTTTTCTAGCTCTAACTATTGGTATCCCAACGTTGCCGACGTGTTTGATGGCCTGAAAGCCCAGATGCAGCGCCAACTGACGGATGAGGTTGGCGCATTGGGGATTTCCGGCCGCACTCTTAAGCGAGCCATTAAAGCGAATGCAAAAAAGCTCAATCTTGCAAAGGTAGCACGGGAGGCGGCACCAGCCGTGGCCGAGCAATACGGCCTACCGCCTGCAGCTGTGACACAATCGATTGTGGGCGTGCTGGAAGGTCGGGTTTCGTCGGAGGAAGCGAGCCATGTGCTATTTGGCGCCATTGCGCGCCCCACGGCGTTCGTTGAAATATATTTTCGTCGTTACGAGGGCGAGAAGTCCCTCCCGTTGTGGATCAGCGGTGTGGGAGCCAATCTGCAAAGACTGCTTGAGGAACTGAAGGCGAAGCTGGCACCATACACCGACAACCCGCAATTTCGAGCCTTCATGGAAACTGAGCTGCAAAATCGCAGGCGTGGCCTTGGCGCCACGATTCTTGCGTTGGCGGCAAGCGACCTCGACGAGTTCGGATTGAATCCGACAGACTTGGAGGTCTTAAAACGCGATCCCGATCGAGCGGCACAGGTGCCAGCATGCCTGATCGTTGGCGAGGTCATGTCTGCTTACGCGAGCCAGACTACTGGCATTCAGGGAACTGGTAAGATCGAGCGCAGCTTTGGAGGGGACTTGGTTCACGCGCTATACCTTCCCCACGTATCGTTGTGGAGAGGCGACAGGCGCTTTTCACATCTCGTGCGTTCAACGTTGCCACACCTCTCCGACGGCGTGGTCGGACGCTTGGCCGATTTACCTCAGGCCATCGACAAGCTGAACTCGTCTAAGGCCCGCGAATGAAGCAGGATTCGCTTCTGGTGCCAGGCACGTGGCGGGCGCCAAGGAAAAAGCCTCGCTCAGCCCCCGTTCAGCCTGAGCCGCTAGTTTGAGCTTCGCTCAACAGCTCGAAGGAGCGAATGATGAAAAGGGCCCTTCTGATCCTCGTTTCGGCGGCCGCCGCCTTCGCGCCCGCGCAGGCCTTCTCGCCCGATCCCGGCAAGGGCGAGCGCGAGCTTGCCCGGACCCTCGAGGGCCGCGTTGCCGGCGAGCCTGTAAACTGCATCAACCTTCAGCGGGTCCGCTCGAGCCGGATCGTCAACCGGACGGCCATCGTCTACGACGCCGGCGGCACGATCTACGTCAACCGCCCGCGCTCCGGCGCTCATGCGCTCAAGGATTGGGACGTCATGGTCACCAGGCCGTTCGGCACCCGTCTCTGCAGGGTCGACGTGGTCCAGATGTACTCTCCCGGCTCGCGCATGCTGAGCGGGGTCGTCTTCCTCGGCGATTTCGTACCCTACAAGCGTGTGGAGAGGGCGTCGCGCTAGAGAAGTCGGCGGTCAACGGATTTCGTTATCGCCGGTGATCCGAGATATTCCGGGACAGTGACCGATTATCGCGTTTGCACCCGAATTTTGCATAGCTTCAAGCCGGTGGTAGACCCTGCTTATGGACGACCCTCCTCAGATTGGTCCTGACCGGACGCTGGGCGACAGCGACGATCGCGAACGAGAGCGGGAAGCCCACCTCACCGCTTTGCGCGCCGCCGTGCAGCGCGGGCTTGACGATGTCGCGGCCGGCCGGGTGGTCGATCTGGACGAGGCATTCGATCAAGTCGAGGCGATGCTCGACGAGATGGAGGCAGCCAAGCGGGCATGAAGGCGGTTCTCACCGAGGCCGCGCGGGCGGACCTCGCCGAGATCGCCCGCCACATCGGCAAGGACAGCATTCCCACCGCTCGCCGCTTCACCGCGGCGTTGCGCACTCGTGCTCTCGCGGTCGGCCGCAACCCTCGCCTCTACCCGTTTGCCGCCGGCCTTGAGGATGTAGGCATACGCCGGCGCGTCTATCGCGACTATTTGATCCTGTACGTGGAATCGGACCGACGGGTGGAGATCATCCGCATAGTTCACGGATCGAGAGACTTGCCCCACGTAATGTCGGCGGCCTCACCGTCGCTGAGACCGTAACTACTTTCAATCCGAATTGAGATAATCCGGGACTGTTATCGGTTTCCCGGAGAGACGCCCGGGCTCAATCCGCGCTATAAACGATCTTCGCATAGCGTAGCTGCGCGCATTGCCCCGCTCGTCGAAGGCGCCTAAATTTCGGACCCATGGACGACCAGCCCGCACTCGAACCGCAGGACGAAGCTTCATCGAGGAAGCGATGAAATCCGGCCGCTACGCCTCGCGCGCCGAGGTTCTTCGCGAAGGGCTTGGAGTAGTCCGTGACCGAGAGGCGGCGTGGAAGCGCCTTGAGGCGGAACTCCGCAAAGGTATCGACTCACTGAACGGCGGCAAGGGCATTCCGCTCGAAGAGGCGTTCGCGCAGGTCCGTGCAAAAATTCGCGAAAAGAGGAATGGGCGGAAAGACGCTGCGTGATCGTTCGCCTGACGCCGGAGGCGCGCGACGATCTCGTGGCGATCTGGCTTTGGATTTCGCGAGACGATGAAAACACCGCCTATGCCTTCGTCGACAAACTCGAACGGGCCTGCGAGTCGTTGAGCTCGCGCCCGGCGCGCTTCCCGGTGGGCTCTGAATGTGGACGGGGATCGCATTCGCAAGCGACTCTATCGGGGGCACTTCATCTTCTACCGAATTCTGCCGGGAGAGGTTGAGGTCGTCCGAGTCATTCACGCTGCCCGTGATTGGATGGCTCTGCTGCAAGGCCACTGGCCGAGGAGGTAACAATGTGCGCACGCGACTTTCACCCATCGGCCAGCGTCACGCTCGAGGATATCCGGACTGCGGTCGCGCGCGGCAAGGCGGATGTCGAGGCCGGGCGTACGATAGACGCCGCGGAAGCGTTTGCCGAATTGGAAGCCTACTTCCGCGCAATCGCGCGCGGTGATGGGAACATTGCCATGTCGATCACCTGCGGCGCCCGAGCCTAACTCAAGGATTTTGCATAATCTTTCGGCAATGATAGGGGGAAAGGAATGGACGAACGCCCCCATCTGGATTCCAACGGCGACGACGACGACGATTCCACCGCCGCCTCGGGCCGCGGGCGCGACGCTCGTCTCGACGCGCTCCGTGCCGCCATCGAGCGCGGCCTCGACGACATCAAGGCGGGTCGGGTCGCCGATGTGGAGGCGGCGTTCGATCGGGTCGAGGCGATGCTCGACGAGCTCGAGGCGGCCAAGCGCTCCGGCGGCTGAGCCCGGCTCCGTCCTCCTCATATCGTCACAATTGCGACAATGAAGCTTCGCCCGAGACATCGTCCTGACGCGAGCGCCTTCTACACCCCCTGCAACGGCGCGGGCCGATCGCCCGCCGCCCGAAGCAAGGAAGGGAATTCGCGATGGCTTGGGTTGCGGTGTTGGGGCTGATGATGGGGACGATGGTCACTCTCCAGGCCTTCTGCGCCGAGCTCAGCTTCCGGCGCCGGCTCGAACCGGGCGAGCGCTGAGCAAGGAGCCCGGACATGCACCCGATCGCCTTCCTCGCCTTGCTGACCATCGCCCTGCTGGCGCTCGCCGCGTTTCGCCTCGAGCTGGACTTCCGCCGCACCGCGCAAGCCGGCCCCGAGCCGCTCCGCCCCGGGCGCGAGGAGCCGAGCCCCAGGCCCGAGCTTCGCGCCTCGCCGGCCGGCGGCTATTGCCAGTCGCCCTGGTCGGCCGCGGCCTCACGCCGGGGCTGAGCGTCGCCGACGCGAGTGTGAGCAGGGTTCACGCCTGAGCGTGTTCGTGCTATGTTCTGCTCATGGCATGCCGTCGCCCGTCATCGTTCACCAGGCGCTGGAATGCCGTCGGGCCGCGGAAGTTTTTTCGCTTCCAGGGAAGCCGAAACTTCGAAACTTGTGAAACTTCCGCCGAGCTTTCCGCCCCCTCAGGCGCGCTTCGCCGGCTTCGCCTTGTAGCGCTTCTGCGGCGGCGGTCCCGTCCTGCGGTTCTGCCGGGCGGCATCGCGGGGCTTGCCCTCGACCGGCTCGATCCGAACCCCGCCCTCCCCGTCCTCGTCGGTCGCGGTGCGCTTCACCGCCTGCATGAAGCGGCCCGCCGCGGCGCGCGGCACCTCGAACATGGTCTCGCCGGCGGCGATCCGGATCGCGCCGATCTCGGACTTGGTGATGTGGCCCCGGCGGCAGAGCAAGGGCAGGAGCCAGCGCGGATCGGCATTGTGGCGGCGGCCGATGTCCATCCGGAACCAGATCGTATCCTCGAAGCCCGGCCGCGGCCCTTCCGGCCGGCGGACCTCGCCGGCGGCGCCGGAATCGACCATCTCCTCGGGCGCCGGCATCCGCGCCCGGTGCGCCCGCACCAGCGCCGCCGCGATCTCCTCGGGCGGCTTGGCCTCCATCAGCCGGCGGGCGAGGTCGCGATCCTCCTCCTCGATCTCGGCCGGCTCGAGCAGTGCCGCGAGCAGCCGGTCGTGATCGCTCCGGCGGATGTCTTCCGGGGTCGGCGGCTTGATCCACTCGACCTCGATGCGGGCCCCGCGAAGCACCATCTCGACCCGCTTGCGCCGCGGATAGGGGACGACGAGCACGGCGATGCCCTTCCGCCCCGCCCGACCGGTCCGGCCCGAGCGGTGCTGGAGGGTCTCGGCGTCCCTCGGAAGCTCGACATGGACGACCAGGCTGAGGTTGGGCAGGTCGATCCCGCGCGCCGCGACGTCGGTCGCGACCAGCACCCGGGCCCGCCCGTCCCTCAGCGCCTGAAGCGCCTGGTTGCGCTCGTTCTGGCTATGCTCCCCCGACAAGGCGACGGCGCTGAAGCCGCGCTCGACCAGCGAGCTGTGCAGCCGCCGGACGTTCTCCCGGGTCGCGCAGAAGAGGAGCGCGCTCTCCGCCTCGTGGAGCCTGAGCAGGTTGACGACGGCATGCTCGATGTCGGCGGGCGCAACGGTCATCGCCTGATAGGCGATGTCGCCATGGCCGCGCTCCTCGCCGACCGTCGAGATCCGCAATGCGTCCTTCTGGTAGCGCTTGGCCAGGGCGACGATCGGCCGTGGCATGGTCGCCGAGAAGAGCAGGGTGCGCCGGGTGGGCGGGGTCGCGTCGAGTATCTCCTCGAGATCCTCGCGAAAGCCCATGTCGAGCATCTCGTCCGCTTCGTCGAGGACGACGGCGCGAAGCTTCGACAGGTCGAGCGCGCCCCGTTCGAGATGGTCGCGAAGCCGCCCCGGAGTGCCGACGACGATATGGGTGCCGTGCTGCAAGGCCCGCCGCTCCTTCGAGGCGTCCATCCCGCCGACGCAGGTCGCGATCCGGGCCCCGGCCGGGGCGTAGAGCCAGGCGAGCTCGCGGCTGACCTGGAGGGCAAGCTCGCGGGTCGGAGCGATGATCAGGGCCAGCGGCTCGCGCGCGAACCCCGCCGCGCCTCCCGTGCCGGAATCGTCGCCGAGCAGCTGCGGCGCCATCGCCAGGCCGAAAGCCACGGTCTTGCCCGAGCCGGTCTGAGCCGAGACGACGAGGTCCCGCCCCTCCGCCTCGCTTTCCAGGACGGCGGCCTGAACGGGGGTGGGCGTGGCATAGCCGCGTGCGGACAAGGCGCCGGCAAGGCGCGGAGGGAGGTTCTCGAAGGGCATGACGGCCATGTGGGCTTCAAAAGAGGCCGGGGCAAGGCAGGAGGTGCCGACACAATTGACACACATATCCCGAGCCCGCGGCATCGAAGAGTGACGGTCGGGGACCATTCCGGCTTCATCCGCTGGAGAAGTCCGATGAAGTCGATGATCGCCGGTTTCCTGACCACCGCCTTGCTGCTGGCGCTTCACATCGCGCCGCCGCCCGAGGCGCTGCAGGCTTATGCCAGCCCGGCCGACCGGGCCTTCGCCGAGCGCCACAAGAACGAATCCAAGGAACAGATAAGGGCCGAGCTCGGCCTCGCCGCCCGGTAAAACCCGTCGGTCGGCGCGGAGTCGCAACGCCCGCCCGTCCCGCTCGCCCCGCCGCTTTTTCGAGCCGGGCAAGCTTGACTGACCTGACACCGCCGATAAGGCTCGGCCCGTTCAGGAGAATAATACATGCGTATCAATTCCATCCTCGCCGCGATCGCCGCAGCGTCAATGGCGGCCGCCCCGGTCGCCGCCGCTCCGAAGCTGGCGGCGACGGCCGCGGCCGAGGTCGCGCCGCAGTCCGAAACGGTCGACGGCGAACAGATCCGCGGCGGCTTCCTTCTGCCGCTGGCGATCATCATCGCCATCATCCTCGGCGTCGTTCTTCTGACCAAGGACGACGAAGAGCCGGCCAGCCCGTAAGCGTGGCCCTGCGCCTCCACACCTTCGCGGCCGCGGCCCTGCTCGCGGCCGCTCCCGTCTCCGCCCAGCCCGCCTCCGACGAGGCGGCGTTCCGCGCCACCTACAAGGAGCTGGTCGAGACCAACACCACCCTCTCGGCCGGAAGCTGCACGCTCGCCGCCGAGCGGATGGCGGCCCGCCTCAAGGCGGCGGGCTTCCCCGCCTCGGACCTTCATCTGATCGTCGAGCCCTCCCATCCCAAGGAGGGCAATCTCGTCGCAATCCTTCCCGGCTCGGACCCGAAGGCGAAGGCGATCCTGCTCCTCGCCCATATCGACGTGGTCGAGGCCGACCGCGCCGATTGGGCACGCGACCCCTTCACTTTGGTCGAGGAGGGCGGCTTCTTCTACGCCCGCGGCGCTTCCGACGACAAAGCCCAGGCGGCGATCTGGGTCGACACCCTGGCCCGCTTCAAGCGTGAGGGCTTCCGGCCGAAGCGCACGATCAAACTGGCCCTGACCTGCGGCGAGGAGACGGCGGGGGCGTTCAACGGCGCCCAGTATCTGGCCGCCGAGAGGCGCGACCTGATCGACGCCGAATTCGCCCTCAACGAAGGCGCCGGCGGCCTGCTCGACGAAGCCGGCAAGCCGGTCGTGCTCAATATCCAGGCGGGCGAGAAATTCCCCCAGAACTACCGGCTCGAGGTCACCAACCCCGGCGGCCACAGCTCGCGGCCGGTGCGTGAGAATGCGATCTACCGGCTCGCCGACGCTCTCGTCAGGATCCGCGCTCACGACTTCCCGGTCGAGTCGAACGATGCGACCCGCGGCTATTTCGGAGCGATGGCGAAGCTTCTCCCGGGCCCCTCCTCGGCCGCCATGGCCGCCTTCGCCGCCGATCCGGCAGACCCGGCTGCCGCCGCAACGCTCGCCGCGGCCGAGCCGGCCTGGAACGCGATCCTGCGCACGACCTGCGTCGCCACCCTGCTCGACGGCGGCCACGCCACCAACGCCCTGCCGCAGCGGGCCCGGGCCAACGTCAATTGCCGGATCTTCCCCGGCACCTCGGTCGAGCAGGTCCGCCAGGCGCTCGAGCGGGTCGTCGCCGATCCACAGGTGAAGATCACCACCCTTGAGACCCGAAGCCAGATCTCGCCGCCGCCGCCGCTGACCGAAAGAATGCTCGGGCCGGCCCGCAAGGCCGCGGCCGAGACCTTCCCCGGCGTTCCGCTGGTGCCGCTGATGGCCGCCGGCGGCACCGACGCCGCCTTCCTCACCCCGGCCGGGATCCCGACCTACGGCCTTTCCGGCCTCTTCGCCGACAAGGAGGGAAGCCACGCCCACGGCCTCGACGAGCGGATCCGGGTCAAGTCGCTGATGGACGGCCGCACCTTCCTCTACCGGCTGGTGAAGCTCTACTCGGGCAAATGACTCCCCCCCCGGCATTTGCCGGGGAGGGGGACCAGGCGAAGCCTGGTGGAGGGGTCTTCGAGCCTCGGCAGAACCCCTCCACCGCGCTTTCGCGCGGCCCCCCTCCCCGCGAAAATCGCGGCGAGGACTTTTATGCGTCTCACCGCTGCCCGGCCACGCCCCGCCCCGCTTCGTGCGACGGAACGAGCCCGAAGCGCCGCGAATTCGTTGTGCCTCTGATATGAAACAGCAAGCCCCCTCGCTCACCCGCGCCGCCACGCTCCTTCTTGCCGCCGCCGCGCTCCCCCTCACCCCCGTGATCGCGCAGGAGACCGCCCCGCCGGTCGTCGTCACGTCGCCGCCGGACGCCACCACCTCGATCCCGCCGCCGGTCGTGACCACCCCGGCGCCCGAGGCGACCACGCCGCCGCCGGAGACTCCCGTCACCGAAGTTGAAGCCACCACGCCGGCGCCCGCGACCGTGACACGCGCTCCGGCCCGTACCACCACCACCCGGCGCACCCAGACCCGGACGATAAGGCGGGCGCCCGCGACCGTTCCCGGGCCGGCCGTTCCGGTCGCCGTCGCTCCGGCCCCGATCGAGACCGTTCCGCCGGCCGCGACGACGCTGCCCCCGCCGGTCGCCCAGACCCCGCCGCTCGAAGTGCTTCCGGAGACTCCGCCGGCCCCGGCGACGACCACGGTCGAGACCCAGGACAGCGCAGCTTCCCTCCTGCCTTGGCTTCTCGCCGGGTTGCTGCTGGTCGGTGCCCTCGCCTTCTTCGCGCTTCGCCGCCGCCGCCGGACCGACGTCTATGACGACGTCCGGGAAGAGGCTTACGAGCCGGCTCCGGTGACCGTCGCTCCGGTCGCCGCCGCCGCTCCGATCGTCGGCACCGCGATTCCCGCCGGCCGCCCCGAGCTCAACCTGGCGATGCGCCCGGTCCGCGCCGGGGTGAGCGGTTCCGACGCCCGCGTCGAGTTCGAGCTCACCGTCGGCAACAGCGGTCCGGTCGCGGCCGAGGACGTGCGAATCTCGACCTGGATGCTCGCCGCCGGCTCATCCGAAGCGGAGAGCGCCCTGATCGTCCCGCACGCCCCCGCCGACACCCCGGCCGTCACCATCGGCGCCGGCGAATCGCGGACCCTGCAGGCCTCGGTCGCCTTGCCCACCGCCGAGGTCGAGGGCGACGCCGTCCTTCCGGTGGTCGTGGCCGATGCGCGCTACCGCCTGCCCGACGGCAGCGAGGGCCGCACCTCCGCCTCGTTCGCGGTCGGAGTCCCGGACGGCGAGGAGCTCGCCCATTTCGGGATCGACAATCCGTCGGGCCTTCACGAAGACATCGTCGCCAAGCCGCTCGGCGAACCCGAACGGGTCTGAACGACGCACCTGTCGTCATCCCGGCAAGGGCCGGGATGA
>DASTFN010000049.1:0-8866 GCA_035719905.1 Allosphingosinicella sp. | reverse complement strand
AAGGCCGCCCGAGGGCGGCCGTTTTTATTCCAATGAAGTCGATATCGCTCAGCGGACCGTCGAGGTGTTCGCGCTGGTAATAACCACCGCCTTGCCTGCCTTCACGACCTGGGCAGTCTGGCTGTAATCCGAACCGGTCCGAGCCGAAATGCCGAAAGCCGCAACCGCAATGCCCGCCACGAGGGCGACAACCACGATCTTCAGATGGGTGCTGCGATCCGCCGAGTGAATTGAGTGGTTCATCTGAGTCTCCCGGACGACTCTGCGTCCTCTGTTGCCTAGAGACCTACGCCCCATCTGTTTCAGGATGGTTTCGCGGTTTCCTCAAAATGGTTTCATTCGGCCGGTTTTTGGGCCTGTTTTGTCACCGGTTTCCGTGATGGAGGACACACAACAGGCGTGCCATCGGCCGCACGTCGATGCGCTAGGATAAAAACTCGAATAAAAACAATGAGAAAGCGCGAGGTCGCACGTCCGGTCCGGCAGTTCGCCGGATATCGGGACGACGTGCGCTCCCACATGACAACAGCACCGCGCGTGTGGTGGTGACCACACAGCAGGGCCTGCCGGTGTGGCGTCGCCGGGACATTTGATCGGCGCTCCGTTCGGTGCGGCGATGGCCGGCAAGCCGGCATCCGGTCCGGAGGCCCGAAGCCATCGACGGCATGATTGCAAACGCAGCTGCTCGGTCCCGGAACGGTACGGCGAAGAGGGACCCTTGGTGGTGCTGTTCGATCGATCGGCTCACGCGGCGCGGCCGGCTCGATGCGCGCGGCCGAGAAACATTCCGAGCTGAAATCCTGGCACTATCTTGCCGGTCTTGCGTTGGTTGGCAGAGGCGAGAGCGCGCATTTTTCCTGGGCCGTCGATGCCCCACAGGCGTAAAGATAGCTTGTCTTGCGCCCTCTGTTGCGCTGCGCTAAGCCTCAAGAACAATTCCAATCAACGAATCTGCGGCAGTCCGAAACCGCAGGAAAAGGCTTCGCCGATGACCGGCATCCTGCAGAATTACCTTCCACTTGTCGTGTTTATCGGGGTGGCGAGCCTGATCGGTCTGGCGCTCTTGATCGCCCCGTTCCTGGTCGCGTTCCAGCAGCCGGATCCGGAAAAGCTGTCCGCCTATGAATGCGGATTCAACGCTTTTGACGACGCCCGCATGAAGTTCGATGTCCGCTTCTACCTGGTCGCGATCCTGTTCATCATCTTCGACCTCGAGGCCGCTTTCCTTTTCCCCTGGGCGGTGACCCTGGGCTATATCGGGATCGCCGGCTGGGCGGCGATGATGCTCTTCCTCGTCGAGCTCACCTTGGGCTTCGCCTACGCCTGGAAGAAAGGCGCGCTCGAATGGGAGTGATCCTCGACCCGCGCCACGAGAACGAGCGGCCGTCCGATCTCCAGCAGCCGGACCCCGCCTTCTTCAGCGACCTCAGCGCCGAAGTCTCCGACAAGGGCTTCCTCGTCACCTCGACCGAGGATCTGTTCCAATGGGCGCGGACCGGCTCGATGTGGTGGATGACCTTCGGCCTCGCCTGCTGCGCGGTCGAGATGATCCACGCCAACATGCCGCGCTACGATCTCGAGCGGTTCGGAGTGGCGCCCCGCGCCAGCCCTCGTCAATCGGACGTGATGATCGTCGCCGGGACGCTCTGCAACAAGATGGCCCCGGCTCTGAGGCGGGTCTACGACCAGATGTCGGAGCCGCGTTACGTCATCTCGATGGGCAGCTGCGCCAATGGCGGCGGCTATTATCATTATTCCTATTCGGTGGTCCGCGGCTGCGACCGGATCGTTCCGGTCGACATCTACGTCCCGGGCTGTCCGCCTACCGCCGAGGCCCTGCTCTACGGCGTCATGCAGCTGCAGCGGAAGATCCGCCGCGTCGGTACGATAGAGCGCTGAGATGGCGAACAACTCCGCCCCCCGAATCGCGCCCCGCGAAGGCCTGATCGACGAGGTCAAGGCCGCGCTCGGCGACGCTCTGATCGATACGAAGGACGCCGTCGATGAAGTGTCGCTGACCGTCCGCCGCGAGAGCATCCTCGACGTCTGCAGGACCTTGCGGGACAAGTTCGAATATCAGCAGCTGATGGAGATTGCCGGGGTCGACTACCCGCAGCGGGCGGAGCGGTTCGAGGTGGTCTACCATCTGCTGTCGCTGACCCGGAACCACCGGATCCGGGTTCGGGTGTCGACCGACGAGGACCAGCCGGTGCCGTCGGTGACGTCGCTGTGGCCGGTCGCCGGCTGGCTCGAGCGCGAGGTGTTCGACCTCTACGGAGTCATTTTCGACGGCAATGACGATCTTCGCCGGATCCTGACGGACTATGGCTTTCGCGGCTTTCCCTTCCGCAAGGATTTCCCGCTCTCCGGCTATGTCGAGCTTCGCTATTCGGAGGAGCAGAAGAGGGTCGTCTACGAGCCGGTCCAGCTCGCCCAGGACTTCCGCCCGTTCGACTTCCTCAGCCCCTGGGAGGGCGCCGCCTACATCCTGCCCGGCGACGAGAAGGCGCCCGAGGCCCCCGGCGCGCCTACGCCCCTGAAGGCCGAGGAGATCAAGAAGTGACCCTCGCGACCGAGAACATGTCCCGCGAGGAGCAGATCGCCCGCTCTGGCGCGACCCAGTCCGAGATCGCCAATTACACGATCAATTTCGGGCCGCAGCACCCGGCGGCGCACGGCGTCCTCAGGCTGATCCTCGAGCTCGACGGGGAGATCGTCGAGCGTGTCGATCCGCATGTCGGCCTCCTCCATCGCGGCACCGAGAAGCTCTGCGAGTATAAGACCTACATCCAGTCCGTCCCCTATATGGACCGGCTCGATTACGTCTCGCCCATGTCGATGGAGCATAGCTATGTGCTCGCCATCGAGAAATTGCTCGCGCTCGAAGTGCCGCTCCGCGCCCAGTATCTGAGGACCTTCTTCGCCGAGCTGACCCGGGTGTCGAACCACCTGTTGAACATCGGCAGCCACATCATGGACGTCGGGGCGATGACTCCGAACCTGTGGCTGTTCGAGCCGCGCGAAGACATCATGAACTTCTACGAGCGGGCGTCGGGCGCGCGCATGCACGCCAATTATTTCCGGCCCGGCGGAGTCCATCAGGACGTTCCGCAGGCCCTGCTCGACGATATCGGCGGCTGGATGGATTCCAAGCTGCTGCCGATGTTCGAGGACAGTTTGAGCCTTGTCATCGACAACCGCATCTTCAAGCAGCGCAACGTCGACATCAGCGTCGTCTCGAAGGAGGACGCGATCGCCTGGGGTTTCTCCGGACCGATGATCCGCGCCGCCGGCATTCCCTGGGATATCCGCAAGTCCCAGCCCTACGACGTCTACGACCGGGTCGAGTTCGACGTGCCGGTGGGGACCAAGGGCGATTGCTACGACCGGATGATGGTCCGCGCCGAGGAGGTGAGGCAGTCGGTCCGGATCATGAAGCAATGCCTCGACGCGATGCCGCAGGGGCCGATCGCGTCGCTCGACCGCAAGGTGGTGCCGCCCAAGCGCGCCGAGATGAAGCAGTCGATGGAAGCGCTCATCCACCACTTCAAGCTCTACACCGAGGGCTTCCACGTCCCCGAGGGCGAGGTCTATGTCGCCACCGAAAGCCCCAAGGGCGAGTTCGGGATCTACCTCGTCGCCGACGGCACCAACAAGCCCTATCGGGTCAAGATCCGGCCCACGGGCTTCTCCCACCTCCAGGCGATGGACTTCATGACCAGGGGCCACATGCTCGCCGACGTCACCGCCATATTGGGCTCGCTCGACATCGTCTTCGGGGAGATCGACCGGTGAACCGGCAAAGGCTCTGGCTGATCGTGCTCGCCGCCGCGCTGGCGATCGCGGCGATCGTCATGCTGCTCCTCAAGCTGAATTCCGACCCCGGTCCCGGCGAGGCGGGAGGGAAGGGGAGTATCATCGGCACGTCCGGCGCCCTGCTGCTGCTGCTCGTGCTCGCCGCGATCAGCGCCCGTCGGCGCAAGGGGAAGGAGGACGGCAAAGATGGCTGAATTCCTCTCCGCCAGCGTCGATATGGACGAGCTTCGCGCCCGCTGGGGGTCGTTCTCCTTCACCAAGGAGAACGACAAGCAGGCGAAGCTCTTCGTCGGCCGCTACCCGCCGGGCCGGCAGCAGAGCGCGATCATCCCCTTGCTCGACCTCGCCCAGCGGCAGGTCGGCGAGGAGACCGGCACGCAGGGCTGGCTGCCCATTCCGGTGATCGAATATGTCGCCGGCTATCTCTCCATGCCCTACATCCGCGCCTACGAGGTCGCGACCTTCTACACGATGTTCAACCTTCGCCCGGTCGGCCGTTTCCACGTCCAGGTCTGCGGCACCACGCCCTGCATGCTGCGCGGCTCGGACGACGTCTTCGCCGCCTGCAAGGCGAAGGGGATGAAGAAGGGGCAGACGACACCGGACGGCCTGTTCACCCTCTCCGAGGTCGAGTGCCTGGGCGCCTGCGCCAACGCGCCGATGGTCCAGATCAACGACGACAATTACGAGGATCTGACCTTCGAGACCACCGCCGCGATCCTCGACGCGCTCGCCCGCGGCGAGACCCCGAAGCCGGGACCGCAGGGCGTGGACCGCCGGACCAGCGACCCGGAGGGCGGCGTGACCAGCCTGCAGGCGATGGTGGGCGAGAATCACGACTATCGGGAGGAATGGTCCTGATGGAACAGGTCCTTCCGATCGCCGTCGGGGTCGTCGCCCTGGTCGTCGTCCTGAAAATGGTCAAGGGCATGGTGAAGCTGGTCGCCCTCGCCGTCATCGTCGCGCTGGTGGCCGCGGCCTATTTCGGAATGGGCGGCTGATGCTCGAGGACAAGGACCGGATTTTCACCAATCTCTACGGCTTCCAGGATTGGGGGCTGAAGGGTGCGCAGGCGCGCGGCGACTGGGACGACACCAAAAAGCTGATGGCCCTCGGCGAGGACGCCATCATCGACGAGATCAAGACCAGCGGGCTTCGCGGGCGCGGCGGCGCCGGCTTCCCGACCGGCATGAAATGGTCGTTCATGCCCAAGGCGCCCACGCCCGGCCGGCCCAATTTCCTCGTCATCAACGCCGACGAATCCGAGCCCGGCTCGTGCAAGGACCGGGAGATCATCCGCCACGATCCGCACAAATTGATCGAGGGCGCCCTCATCGCCGGCTTCGCGATGCGGGCGCGGGCCGGCTATATCTACATCCGCGGCGAGTTCATCCGCGAGGCGCAGACGCTCGAGGCGGCCGTCCAGCAGGCCTATGACGCCGGCCTGCTCGGCAAGAACGCGGCCAAATCGGGCTACGATTTCGACCTCTTCGTCCACCGCGGCGCCGGCGCCTATATTTGCGGCGAAGAGACGGCGATGCTCGAAAGCCTCGAGGGCAAGAAGGGCATGCCTCGCCTGAAGCCGCCCTTCCCGGCGGGGGCCGGCCTCTACGGCTGCCCGACCACGGTCAACAACGTCGAGAGCATCGCGGTCGTCCCGACCATCCTGCGCCGCGGTGCGGGCTGGTTCAAGGGCATCGGCCGCGAGAAGAACGAGGGCACCAAGCTCTTCCAGATCTCCGGCCACGTGAACCGGCCCTGCGTCGTCGAGGACGCCATGTCGGTGCCGTTCCGCGAGCTGATCGACCGCCACGCCGGCGGCATTCGCGGCGGCTGGGACAATCTCCTCGCCGTCATCCCGGGCGGCTCTTCCGTGCCGCTGGTGCCGGCGCACGAGATCATCGACGCGCCGATGGATTTCGACGGCCTGAAGGACCTCGGCTCGGGCCTCGGCACCGCGGCGGTGATCGTCATGGACAAGTCGACCGACGTGGTGAAGGCGATCAGCCGGATCTCCTATTTCTACAAGCATGAGAGCTGCGGCCAGTGCACGCCCTGCCGCGAGGGTACCGGCTGGATGTGGCGGGTGATGGAGCGGCTGGTCGAGGGCAATGCCGAGATCCACGAGATCGACACGCTCTGGGACGTTACCAAGCAGGTCGAGGGCCACACCATCTGCGCTTTGGGCGACGCCGCCGCCTGGCCGATCCAGGGCCTGATCCGCCATTTCCGGCCGGAGCTGGAGCGGCGGATCAACGAGCGGCGCGGCCGGACCCTGGAGGCGGCGGAATGACCGTTCTGGCCAACGGCCTGCTGGCCGCCGCCGCTTTGGCCGGGGCCGAGCCGGCTTCGTCGGCCGTGGATATCGGGACCCTGCATGTTGTCGCCGACTGCATGGTCGATCGGTATCGTCCCGGAGTCCGTCGGCTGCTCGCCCTCGACTATCGCAGCCGCGCCTACAACAGCGCCCTGCAAACGCTTTCCCGCGAGGGCTCGCGCTGCGCGCCCTTCGCGTTCGGCAAGCTGCGCTCGGCCGGAGTATTGATGGCCGGCGCCTTCGCCGAAAAGCTCCTGCCCGGGGCGCTGAACGGATCGCGGCTCGCCGACCGGGTCGCTTTCGATCCGACCGCGCCGGCGGTTCCCGCCCGCGACGACGGCGAATATCTCGCTTTGTGCGCGGTAAGGACGATGCCGGAGGAGGTTGCAGGCCTGCTCGCGACTCGGCCGGCGAGCGAGGCGGAGCGTCTCGCCGTCGGCGGCCTGCGCCCTCGTCTGGGGCCGTGCCTGCGCGCCGGTGCCGCCGCCCGGATCAACATTCCCGGCCTGCGCGCGATCCTCGCCCTCGCCGCCTATCGCCTGGTGTCGCAGCAAAGCCCCCGAGCCTCGCTCAGCTTCGAAGGGTCTTCCGGCAATGGCTAAGGTCAAAGTCGACGGGATCGGGATTCTGCGTGCCGTGACCTTGTTGCAGCGAAGCGGCGGAATGCGCCGGATACTGCTTGCCCTGGCGCTGTTCGCGAGCGCTCCCGCTTTGGCTTCCGCGCCGGGTTTCTCCACCAACGACTCGATCCGGCGCATGTACACTTACGGCTGGTGCGTTGTGCAGGCAGACCCTTCCCAGTCGAGGCGGATCCTGACCGTCCCGCCCGGCTCGGCGGAGGAGCGCGCCCTGCTGAAGAAGATCTCGACGGACCGCTGCCTCAGCGGCCAGGGACAGGTCTTCTATATCGACTACGAGCCGCAAATGCTGAGGGGCGTTATCGCCGAGGTCGTGCTCGATGCCGACGGTCCCAAGGGCACGCTGGCGACGCCCTTCACCGGGCTGACCGCCGCGACCATCGCGTCTCTCGATGAAAAGGGGCGAAGCGCGCTCAGGGCGCTCGATTTCGCCGGTTGCATCGTCGCAGCAGCGCCCGACGCGGTGACCGAGATGCTGAAGACGAGACCGGCTTCCTCGAAGGAGGCTCGGGCCATCCAGCAGCTCGGACCGCATTTGAGCCCGTGCCTTCCGCAGGGCGCGCAAATGACAATCGCCAAGCCGCAATTGCGCGGGTTCCTGGCGGAAGCGGCCTATCGGGCGGCCTACGCGGCCGTCCGCGCGCCGGGAGCGGCGAAATGAGGCCGCTTCTCCTCTCCGCCGCCCTTGCCGCCCTCCTGGCCGCGGCCGGCGCAGCTCAGGCCGCCCCCGTGTCCAAGCCCAAGCCCCTCCCGTCGGTCGACAACGTATATTGGATGGTCGATTGCATGATCGCGGCCGGGAATCGCGAGCTCGAAAAAGCCCTGTCCACCGTTCCGGCCCCAGGTGGCCTCGAAAGGCACTGGTTCAAAGCGGCCCTGGGCGAATGCCTCAAGGAGGATCGCCCCATCCCGGCCGCCTATTTCTATAAGCGCGGCGCCTTGGCCGAGAGGTTCCTTTATCGCGATTTTTCGTCGATCGGCGCTGCCTCGCGCAGGCGGCCGGCGCCCGTCTTCCCGCCCGTCGGCGCTGACTATCTCGCCAAGGAGCCCAAGGCCGTCTCCGCGCTGGCAATGCTCGATGCGGCGTCCTGCCTCGTCCGCAGCAACCCGCAGCAGGCCTACAATTTCTTCCGGCTGAAAAGGGACAGCGCCGAGGAGCGCGCGAAGGTGTCGGAAATGGCGCCGGCTTTGTCGAAATGCCTGACCAAAGGCGAGCCGATCAAGCTGACCGCAGCTATCTTTCGTGCCTTCCTGGCCGAGGCGGCCTACCGTGTGGCCGCCGGGCAGCCCGAAGTATTCGAAGGTCAAACCTGATGCCCAAAGTCAAAGTCGACGGCGTCGATATCGAGGTGCCCCAGGGCGCCACCGTCCTTCAGGCGTGCGAGCTGGCGGGGAAGGAGATTCCGCGTTTCTGCTACCATGAGCGGCTGTCGATCGCCGGCAATTGCCGGATGTGCCTGGTCGAGGTGAAGCCGGGGCCGCCCAAGCCGCAGGCGAGCTGCGCCCTGCCGGCGGCGGACGGGCAGGAGATCTCGACCATGTCGCCGCTCGTCAGGAAGGCGCGCGAGGGGGTGATGGAGTTCCTGCTCATCAACCACCCGCTCGACTGCCCGATCTGCGACCAGGGCGGCGAATGCGACCTCCAGGACCAGTCGATCGCCTACGGCCGCGGCCACAGCCGCTTCGCCGAGAACAAGAGGGCGGTGACCGAGAAATATATGGGCCCGGTCGTCAAGACGATCATGACCCGCTGCATCCAGTGCACGAGGTGCGTGCGCTTCGCCGAGGAAGTCGCCGGAGTCGAGGAGATCGGAGCGATCGGCCGCGGCGAGAATATGGAGATCACCTCCTATCTCGAGGGCGCGGTGACTTCGGAGCTTTCCGGCAACGTCGTCGACCTCTGCCCGGTCGGAGCGCTCGTCTCCAAGCCGTACAGCTTCGAGGCGCGGCCGTGGGAGCTCAGGAAGGTGCCGGGGATCGACGTCATGGACGCGGTCGGGACCAACATCCGGATCGACCACCGCTTCCGCGAGGTGATGCGCGCGCTTCCGCGGCTCAACGAGGACGTCAACGAGGAGTGGGCGCACGACAAGAC
>DASTFN010000048.1:0-65498 GCA_035719905.1 Allosphingosinicella sp. | reverse complement strand
AGCGCAGGTCGGGCCCCGGCGGGTGAAATGCGCGGATGTTCTTCACCCCTTGGGGTCCCAGCCTACGCTGGGACGACGAACTTATCGCGCCGTCAGGGCCGGCAATCGGGGCAAGGTTTCATGATCGGGTTTGCGAGCGATGGCGGTGCGTGGTTAATGCGACCGTCACAACGGTTTACGCGGTACGGGGGTGTTCAGCCGCCGAGCGTGAACAACAAACCTGCGAGCTCTCTAGGGAACCCGACCTGTTGACGATCAGAGCGCCGAGAGGCCCACCATTGCGAGCAGCGGCCCAATGAATTGCGAAGTGGTCCCAAGCCAACCGCCCACCTTCGTCACGAGGTCAGCTATGTTGGTGGCGTGCTCGGAAAAATCGCTCGCTTTTTGAGCATAACCGAGGGCGCGGTGAAGAGCCCCGCCGAGTTCCTCACGGTCGGGCTCCGCCTTTTCCGCTTCTTCCTGCGCATCGGCGAGCGCACGCTCGATCTTGCTCTTGTCAGGAGCCTCGAGAGTAAGCAGCTCCGTCCTGAGCGCCGCGATCA
Organism: Allosphingosinicella sp.; assembly: GCA_035719905.1. GTDB lineage: Bacteria > Pseudomonadota > Alphaproteobacteria > Sphingomonadales > Sphingomonadaceae > Allosphingosinicella. Next base: position 64,956 of record DASTFN010000048.1, on the reverse strand, counting down.
CGGCGTTGATGTCTACCGCATCAGGCTGCGGAAGTTGAACGAACGTCGATGATGCCTGGTTCAGGTCGCCGGTCTGAACAATACTGCCTGTTATGCTTCCACCAGCGTTGACGGAGCGATTATGATCGGTGTTCATCCTCTGTCTCCACGAACGAGGCGAGCTTCTCGACAAATTGGCGAGTCAGGTCTTCATCCGGCACTATACCGGCTTCGCTGCAGCGGCGCAGGTAATTGCGTAAGTGGGATGATACTTCATGGGCGAACATATGCGGAGCATTTTGAAAATAAGGCAAGAGTTGGCGTAGCGACTCGAGGTTAGTTTGGGCGGCCTCCTGAATTCTTCCGTTATCCTCTAGACTGTTCGCCAAGCCCCGCAGGGATTGGGCCAGTGCAGATGTAAACGCTTCAGGTTGAGCGGCGGCGAGCCCCCGCCGAAGGTCCACCGCTTCGCGTGCCATGGCGAGGGCGGCTTCGTGCTTTCCGAGTGTCCTCAGGAAACTGGACATGTTGTTCAGCGATGTCGCAAGATGCCGGATGAAGGCATCGGGGCGGACCTTCGAGAAGGCGCGGAAGAGATCGACCGCCTCCTCCATTGCCGTTAGCGCGGCCTCCTCTTGGCCCGCTTCGAGTAGATGAATGGCCAGGTTGGAGAGCGACATGGCAACGTGTGGCCGGAAAACGTCGGGATGGGCATCGGCCAGCACACGATGCATCTCCAGCGCTTCTTGCGCCGTTGCCAGAGCCGCCTCGCGCTTGCCAAGGTTGCTCAGGACGCCATTCAAGTTACCCAGAGCAGCGCTGAGGCTCGGATTGAAAGCTTCGGGACGCGTGCGGGCAAGCATACGGAAAAGTGCCACTGTCTCCTGTGCCACGGGCAGAGCTTCCTCGTGACGGGCTAGTTCCGTCAATCGAATGGCAAGATTGTTCAACGATGTGGCCAGGCCCGGCGTAAATGCATCCGGCTTTGCGGCAGCGAGCATGCGCCGCATCCGCACGGCTTCCTCTACAGCCGCCAACGCATCTTCGAGCCTCCCCAGGCTGCTTAGGATGACACTTAAATTGCTGAGGGCTTTGGCGAGGTGTGGTCCGAAAAGTTCAGGCTGGCGCTCAGCGAGCTCACGGAAAAGCGCAGCGGCTTCCTTTGACGCAAGCAGTGCTCGCTCCTGATGCCCCATTTCTGACAGGCGATTGGCAAGATTACCGAGCGCCATCGCCAACTCGTCGGTCTGTCCGTCAGGGTGTTCATCGGCAAGCAATCGGCGAAGTTCGACAGCTTCCTCGGATGCAGCCAGCGCAGCCTCTCCCTTTCCAACATCTCTGAGGAAGCCGGTCAGGTTGTTAAGCGCCAATGCCAGATAATAGGTGTATATGTCTGGATGTACGGCAGAAAGCTTTCGATATGAGTCAACTGCTTCCTGCGCCGCCAAGAGTGCTTCCTCTCGCCTTCCCAGGTCACCCAGCCGATTCGCCAAGTCATTTTTTGAACCCGCCGCTCTACTCTGTAGCAATAGCAGCAGTTCTTCGTCATCCCCATCGTAAGAGTCAGCAGCATTCTTCCAGAAGTTGGCCACGCGTTCGGTTTGTTGTGCCGCTAGTTCCCGTAAAACTGTAGTATCGTCGGGAATGGCGGCAACAAACATCTCCAAACGTCGGATATCACCGTCTGGAACTGCTTCGGCGAGCGAAAAAGGTAACCGCACCAAAGGCTGTGCCACCTGTTGCTCCGCTTCGCTCGCCTGCGGGTCCTCGAGGGCGTAGCCATAATCCTGGACGAGCCGCATGAGCGCCTCGGCACAGCGGGTGCCAGCGAGGGCATAGGCACGCTGCAAGGTCTCCGGCGCCGTCGCGACGAAATTCTGGGGACCTACCAGCATGGTTTCGACGATCAGGCCCTCTCCGATCAAGTCGGGCTGAATCGTGCCAAGGCGGAGCTCGGCTCCGGCTTCGCGATCAGGCTCCTGGTGCGAAAGCTCTTGCTCCAGAAGCTTGGCAAGGCTGTCGACGTCGTCGGCAATATTCGCCGCCCCTAGCTCCGCCGCGAGGTCGCGGCGGAGAGAGCGGATGATCAGGCCGCTAACCAGTCCATTGAAGCTGAGGGCATGGCACATCGCCCGGTCGGCGATGCCTTCGCTTCGTCCGAGCAGAACCATTCGGTCCCGCTCGCGACGGGCAAGATGGCGAGCGGCCTCGAGTCGTCGAAGCGCCAGCGCCTCCATGGGCCCGCGTTCGGCGGCAATTATCCCGGCCATTGCAAGATTCAAAGGATTTCCGAATCGAGCATTCGCCAGCATTTGGTCGAATATGAGATCTGCGCCTTCTGCAGGAACCGCCTCGCCCGATGACTTGCCGCCCGCCAGTTTCGATGCCGCAGCCAGCGCAGCGGCCAGGACGGCGCGGCGCCCCGCCGGCTCGCTTATTCCCGGAAGGAGCTGCGGCTCGTTTGGGTCCAGGAACAAGTCGGCGCGGGTCGTCGCGCGATGCGTCGACACTTGGGTGAGATCGATCCACCAGCCAAAGTCTCGTGGTGCGACACGATCGAGGAGCAAAAAGCGAAGCTTGCCGGCAATTTCGTCCCCGGCAAGTCGATCGAGCCAGCGAGCTAGCTCCCTATGAACAGCGGCGGCATAATCCACCACTATCAAAGTGTGGCCAGTCCACTCGTAGGATCTGGTGGCCAGCTGCTCGACGACGCTGATCAAGTCGCTCGGTCGCAGAAAGCCGGCTGACCAGCCGGCCGCACCGGGCCGCCTGGCGCCGTCGACCGCCTTGCAAAGCTCGATGGCGAGACGCGTCTTTCCGGTGCCCGCGGAACCAATCAAGGCGTGGACGGAGATGTCTGGATCGCTGTCGAGCCAGCCCCGCAGCTCCTCCAGCAGACGGTCGCGGCCGACCAGAGGTATGACGCCGGCGTCGGGCGCGAGCAAGGGAAGAGGATTATAGTCGCCGCGCGCACGACGCCGGGGCGATGCAATCTGGCGGCGTTCGAGCGGCAAGGAGAAATCGCTGCCGAAGCGAATCGTTGCCTGATTGCCGTCGCCGGTAATAACGATGCTTTGAGCAATTTGGCCCGCGCTGACGGAACGATCGTTCATCCCACGCCATAATTGTTAAAGAGGCGAAGGAGATGATACACATAAAAGCGACAGGTAAAAGTATAGAAGTGGCGCAATTATATCAGGCCGTGCCGAAGTCCGCCGTCAGCATCCTCGTGTCGACGCCGGCGCTTCGGAAGGCGGCGCACCAGCGGTTGTCGACGTCGCATGTGTAGAGGAGCTCGTCGTTGCCGGGGGTGGCGAACCAGCCGTTGCCGCGCAATTCCTCCTCGAGCTGGCCCGCGCCCCAGCCGGCATAGCCCAAAGCGGCGAGCCAGCGGCTCGGGCCCCGGCCTTCGGCGATGGCGCGCAGGATATCGAGGGTCGCGGTGAGGGCCCAGCGCTCGACGACCTCGATCGTCTCCTCGCCGCCCCAGTCGGTCGAGTGGAGGATGAAGCCGCGCTGCGGCTGGACCGGGCCGCCGGCATGGATGGCGACGTCGGGCGCGACTCCGGGGTCGATGTTGAGCTGGCCGAGCAGATCGTGGAAGCTGATGCGCGGAACGATGCGGCCGAGGCCGATGCCGAGCGCCCCATTGTCGTCATGGACGCACATGGCGATGACCGCCTTCTCGAAGCGCGGGTCGCCGATGCCCGGCATGGCGAGGAGGAGCTGACCGGAAAGGAAAGGCGGCTGGTCCATCGCTCGAAGCTATAGGCGCAGAGGGAAGGCGCTGCTAGGGCGGCGCCAATCAAACCGGCGAAGCGAAAGGAAGCCAAGATGAGCATCAGCGTAGGCGAGCGCCTTCCCAAGGCTGTACTGGTGAAGGCGACCGCGGACGGTCCGCAGCCGGTCGACAGCGAGGATTATTTTCGCGGCCGCAGGATCGCGCTTTTCTCGGTGCCCGGCGCCTTCACTCCGACCTGTTCGGCCCGTCACCTTCCCGGCTTCGTCGAGCGTGCCGACGAGCTCAAGGCGAAGGGTGTCGACGAGGTCGCCTGCGTCGCCGTCAACGACGCCTTCGTCCTTCAGGCCTGGGCCGAATCGGCCGACGCAGTCGGCAAGGTGACGATGCTGGCCGACGGCAATGGCGACTGGGCCCGGGCGCTCGGCCTCACCATGGACGGCTCCAAGTTCGGCCTCGGCGAGCGCGGCTCGCGCTGGTCGGCGATCGTCAATGACGGGGTGGTCGAGCAGCTCAACGTCGAGGAGCCCGGCGCCTTCAACGTGAGCAGCGCCGATTATCTGATGGAGCGGCTGTAAGCGAGGCAGGCAACGCCTGCGGCGCACGTGCGTTCAGGCTTTGCTTCGATCCGATCGCGGGGAAAATCATCCATGGCTGCCAATTCCGACAAGCCCGATAATCGGGAAGGCAAATCGGCGGCGTTGAAGCTGGCCGAGGATATCAAGCGAAGCCCGCTCGCCGCGGCCGCGATCGCCGGCGGCGCCGCCGCGGCGGTGGCTGGAACGGTGCTCGGCGCCCGGGCCCTCGCCCGGCGCAACGGCGCCCGCGCCGGCAAGCCCGTCAACCAGGTGCTGGCGGCCGCGATCACCGCGACCGAGGTGGCCGCCGCCTGCCAGCAGGCGCCCGATCCGACGACCGAGACGGAGCCCGGCGACGGCGAGGCCGAGGGTCATCCCAGCTGAGAACGGCAGTCACCTCGCGCTCAGGCCAAGTTCTGCGCCTAGTCTCTGACAGCTGAATCAAGTCCAGCATGATAATAAAGGCTGAACGCACCCGCTCGCAACTGTTGCCAGCGGCCGTCGGGAAAGCTTAGCCTCCTGTCCGCGGGGGATAGCGCTTCTGCTCAACTCCGCACTTTCAGGAGAAGGTCAATGCGCCGTCTACGTGGAATCGGGCTCGGCTTCGCCGCCACCCTCATCGCGATCACCGCCGTCGCACCTGCCCTCGCGGACAATCGACTCTTCACCTTCCCCGACCCGGCGATCCAGTTGGTTCGTCGGTTCGCGCCCCAGAAGCTGGAGATGCTGGACACCGGGATCGGACCGATGGCGCTAATCAACCTGCCGACCACTTACCCGATCGGCACCCAGCTGCGCATACAGGGCAATGTCGCTGCCATCGGTGGATTGAGCGGGATCGTCGTCATCTACGAATATGGGCTTACAAGCGATCCGAGCCGCTTGGTGCTCACCACGACAGGCCCCTTCGATCAGGTCATCACCATCACCGCCCCGACCAACCGGATCGCAGTCACCGGCTCCACGGCGACCAGCGCCGAAATCACGGCGCTGACCATTGACGAAGTGATCTAGCCGGCCGCCCCTTCGAGCGTCCGGAAAGCGGCTAGGCCTCCCAGCCGCATTTGCGGCCGCGATTCTGCTGCTGGAGCCAGCCCATCAGCGGCCGGAAATATTCGAGCATCGGCCCGCCCGACATCTCACGGGTGCCGGTGAAGGCCTCGAGCGCGTCGGGCCAGGGCTTGGAGGCGCCCATCGCCAGCATCGCGTTCAGCCGCTGGCCGACCTCCTTGTTGCCGTAGAAGGAGCAGCGGTGGAGCGGCCCGGTCCAGCCGGCCTGCTTGCAGGCGGCCTGGTAGAATTGGAACTGGAGGATGCGGGCGAGGAAGTAGCGCGTGTAGGGCACGCTCGCGGGGACGTGATATTTGGCGCCGGGGTCGAAATCCGCTTCGGTACGCGCCGTCGGAGGAACGATGCCCTGATATTGCAGGCGAAGGTCGTTCCAGCCCTGCTCGTAGCCGGTCGGGGCGATCTCGCCGCTGAACACGTTCCACCGCCATTTGTCGACGAGCAGGCCGAAGGGCAGGAAGGCGACCTTGTCCATCGCCTGGCGAAGCAGGAGCCCGATATCCTTGTCGGCGCTCGGTACCTTGCTGCGCGGCAGGAGGCCGATCTGGACCAGATATTCGGGAGTCACCGACAGGGCGATGGCGTCGCCGATGGCCTCGTGGAAGCCGTCATTGGCGCTGTCGAGATAGAGCAAGGGCTGCTTGTTGTAGGCGCGCTGGTAGAAATTATGGCCGAGCTCGTGATGGACGGTGACGAAATCGTCGGCATTGACCTTGGTGCACATCTTGATGCGCAGATCCTCGACATTGTCGACGTCCCAGGCCGAGGCATGGCAGATCACCTCGCGGTCCCTCGGCGCGGTGATCATCGAGCGCGTCCAGAAGGTCTCGGGCAGCGGCGCGAAACCCAATGAGGTGAAGAAGCCCTCGCCGGTGCGGACGATCTTCTCGGGCGTGTACTTCTTGGCGACGAGAAGGTCGGTGAGGTCGTAGCCGACGTCGCCGGCGCCCTTGGGGGCGACCACGTCGTAGATATTGCCCCATTCCTGAGCCCACATATTGCCCAGGAGGTCGGCGCGGATCGGGCCGGTTTCGGGCTGGACCTGGTCGCCATATTTGTCGTTCAGCTTGGCCCGGGTGTAGCAATGGAGCTCGTCGTAGAGCGGCTTGACCTCACTCCACAGGCGGTCCGTCATCGCCGCAAAGTCTTCGGGCGACATGTCGTAGCGCGAGCGCCACATGGCGCCGGTGTCGGGGTAGCCGAGCTCCTTGGCGCCCTGGTTGGCGATCTCGGTCAGGCGAATGTAATCGGGGCGCATCGGTCGGCCGACATTGGTGTGCCAGCTCGTCCACATCTCCTTGAGCTGGGCCGGGTTGCGGACCGTGCCCATTTTCTCCTCGAGGTCGTTGCCGGTCATCACCTTGCCGTCGAGCGTGCCCCGGCCCTTGCCGTAGGTCGAGCTCAGCCGGGTAGCGATGGTGTTGAGCTCGGCGGCGGCGCCCGGCGTGGTCGGCGCCGGAAGCACCAGCGCGCCCCTCAGGATATCGAGCTTGCGCTTGGTGTCGTAGTCGAGGCCCTCGACATTGGCGTAGCGGGCCGCCTGGTTGGCGAAGTGGACCGACATCTCGGTTCCGATCGTGCCGAAATGGGCGGCGAGCGCGTCGGTGTCGTCGGTGATGTAGGTCGCATTGACCCATTGGGCGCGGCTGTTGAGGACCGCGAACTCGGCCAGCGCCTTCTCGGCGCCGGCAACGAAGGCGCGGGCTTCCTCCAGGCTGGGAGTCGCGTCGACTATTTCGGCGGCCAAGACAGGCTCGCGAGTCGGAGCGGTCGAGGCCGTGTCGACGCCGGTGTCGGCCGAACCGCTGCTGCAGGCGGCGAGGCAGATGGCGAGGGCGAGCGCGGAGACGGTGGATTTCATCGGGGAGGCATCCTCGTTTCTGGTCTGGTTGACGCGGCTATTGCGCCTCGGGTCGGGCTGAATCAAGCGACAGGAAATCGGCGATGGCGCGGCCCAGCTCGGGCTTGGTGACGGCGTTCATATGGTTGCCCGGAACCTCGACGAAGCGGGCGTCGGGAAGCAGTTGGGCGAGGTCTTCGGCGGGGCCGTTATCCTGGTCCTCGATTCCGGACAGGACCAGGGTCGGCATCGCGATCCCGCGAAGCTCGGCCTCGCTCGAATCGACGAAGCTGCCGAGCAGTGGAAGGAGCGCTTCGGGATCGCCGCCGGTGGTCTTGAGGAAGGCCTCGGCCATCCATTCGTCGGAGCCGCGCTCATGCGTGCCCATTCCGGTCAGGACCTTGCGGAAATGGGCGGAGCGGCGGCCCGTCTCGAGCATTCCGCGAAGGCCCATTCCGGCGATCACCAGCCGCCGCGGCCGGGCGCCGAGGATCGCCATCCTGGCCGAGGTGCGGGCGCCGAGCGAATAGCCGCCGAGATCGTAATCGGTGAGGCCGAGATGGGCGATCAATTCCCGTCCGTCGCGGGCGAGGATATCGGGCGGGTAGGAGGCCTCGTCGTGCGGCGCCGCGCTAACCCCGTGCGCTCGCAGATCGGGCATGATCACCCTGAAGCCGCGCGACGCGATCTCCGCGGCGTGGCCGAAGCGGATCCAGTTCATGTCGGCGCTCGAGAAGAGGCCGTGGAGGAGCAGGACCGCCCTCCCCTCGCCCAGCTCGTGCCAGGCGAGCTCGGCGCCGTCGGAGGCGGTGAATCGGTGGGTGGCGGGTTCGCTCATTCATTCCCCCGAAAACCGTCACCCCGGACTTGATCCGGGGTCCATGAACATTGTTGCATGAAGCCGCCCGGGACGGTGTTCATGGATGCCGGATCAAGTCCGGCATGACGGGGACGACGCCTAATCCGGCATCTTGCCGGTGGCGTGGATCCAGCGGTCGACGAGGGGCTTGTATTCATCGGTTCGATATTCCGGCAGGCCTTCGGTGTTGATCCAGGCGCGGTGCAGGCTTTCCGCGCCGAAATGGTGCTTGGGCCTGAAACGCGACGGATCGTCGAAAGAGCCGATGGTGAGGTCCATATTCTCGCTGTCGGGGAAGGCGAAGCCGAGCGAGGTGCCGCATTCCCGGCAATAAGGACGATGGGCAATCGGCGAGGAGGCGTACCAATCGGGCTCATGCTCCCAGGCGACGTCGGCCTTGTTCATGTTCTTGAAGGCGATCGAGACCCCGCCGGTGGCGCGCTGGCACATCCGGCAATGGCAAAGATAGGCTTCGTCATTCTCGACCTTCGCCGTGTAGCGGATCCGGCCGCAGGCGCAGCCGCCTTTCATCTCGTCCGTCATGCTTCCTCCTCATCGCCAGCGCTGAGGCCGCGAGCAACGCTCCGAGCGCGGCCAGGGCCATGTCCTTCTGAGCATCCCACAGATCGCCCTGCTGGCCGTTATAGGCGGTGGCGACCGATCCCTCCATGGTGAGGGTGAGCAGCCATTCGAAGATCTCGTAGAGGGCGCTGACCGCAAGCACGCTCTCGACCGCAATGTAGAGCGATGTTCGCGGGCGCAGGCCGGCGTGGCGTTGCAGGGCCTCGCGCACCGGCAGGATGGCGAGCGCGCCATAGCCGAAATGGACGAGCCGATCGTAATGGTTGCGCGACCAGCCGAACAACTCGTTCAGCGTGTGCCCGGACAGCGCCCGGGCCCACGCATCGTACGGCACGTTCGTATAAGTGTAGCGGCCGCCGATCGTGTGCAGGGCGAGGAACAGAAGGATGCAGGCCAGTGCCGCATCCGACAGAGGGCGGCGCCGAAGCAGGAAGGGCGCGGCGAGAAGCAGCGCGAGCGTCGGCAGGTGATGGAGCGGAGCTGTCGCCGGATAGGGCTGCTTCAGCTGGACCAGGGCGAGAAGGATGGCGAGGCCGGCCAGCATCGCCCTTTGCCGCGCCGGAAGGGCTTGCCAGGCGGCGATCACAGCTCGAGCCGCCGCTCCCAGCGCCACACCGGGCCATCTTCGGGATCGACCCTGTCGCCCGCAAAGGTGAAGCCGTTGCGGCGTAGTGCGCGGCTCGACGCATTCTCCTCCGGCAGGGTGTGCGCGACGACGAGCGGCGCTCCCGCGGCGAAGGCCATGTCGGTCAGCGCCGCCGCCATGGCGACGGCATGGCCGCGTCCCTCGAAAGCGGGAAAGGTCATATAGGCGATCTCGACGGCACCCGCGGCGTCGGGCGCCGCCTTGAAGGCGCACAGGCCGACCGGGGTGTCGCCGTCATGGGCCAGGTAGCTGCCCCACGGATCGGGACGCGGATCGCGGGTGAGGAGCTCGACCGTCTGGGTCAGGACTTCGAGAGCGCCCTCCGGGTCGCCGCCGAACGCCGGGGCGAGCGCGTTCGCGAGGAGTCCCGCATCGGCGTCCCCCGTGATCGGGACCAGCCGCAGAGTCACGCCGCCTTCTGGAGGTGCTTGCGGCCGAGCAATTCGGCGATCTGGACCGCGTTCAGCGCCGCGCCCTTCCTCAGATTGTCGGAGACGCACCAGAGGTTGAGGCCGTTCTCCACGGTCGGATCCTCGCGGACGCGGCTGATGTAGGTGGCATATTCGCCTACCGCCTCGACCGGAGTGACGTAGCCGCCGTCCTCGCGCTTATCGACGAGCATGACGCCCGGCGCCTCGCGCAGGATCCTCTGCGCCTCCTCGGCGGAGATCTCGCGCTCGAACTCGATGTTGATCGCTTCCGAATGGCCGACGAAGACCGGCACTCTGACGCAGGTCGCAGTAACCTTGATCTTCGGGTCGAGGATCTTCTTGGTCTCGACCACCATCTTCCATTCCTCCTTGGTCGAGCCGTCGTCGAGGAACTCGTCGATATGGGGGATGACGTTGAAGGCGATCTGCTTGGTGAAGACAGTGGCCTCGTTTGTGTCGCCGACGAAGATGTTGCGGCTCTGCTCGAACAGCTCGTCCATCCCCTTTTTGCCGGCGCCGGAGACCGACTGGTAGGTCGAGACGACGACCCGCCTGATGCCGGCGGCATCGTGCAGCGGCTTCAGCGCGACCACCATCTGCGCGGTCGAGCAATTGGGGTTGGCGATGATGTTCTTGCGCCGGTAGCCGTCGATCGCATGGGCGTTCACCTCCGGCACGATCAGAGGCACGTCGGGGTCCATCCGGTAGAGCGAGCTGTTGTCGATCACCGTGCAGCCCGCCGCGGCGGCCTTCGGGGCATATTCCCTCGATACGGCCGAGCCCGCGGCGAACAAAGCCATGTCCCAGCCGGCGAAGTCGAAATGCTCGATGTTGCGGACCTTGAGCTCGGTGCCGCTGTCGCCGAAGTCGATGAGGTCGCCCGTCGACCGGGGCGAGGCGACGGCGGCGATCTCGTCGAGGGGGAATTCGCGCTCGGCGAGGATGTTCAGCATCTCGCGCCCGACATTGCCGGTCGCACCGACGACGACCACCCGATAACCCATGATGAAACTCCAGCTTGAGCGAGCGTCCTAGCGCAGGCGCGACGCTTAGGCGATATGGCGACGCGGACAGGGGGAACAAGATGAAACGAGCAGGGTTCGTCGCGGCGCTTCTGGTGCTCCTGCTGACGGCCTTCGGGTTGAAAGGCGGGCTGGTGACCCTCCCCGAGGTGCCGGAGCGGGCGGCGCCGGCCGGGTTCGACACCGGCCGGGCTCTGGCGCGGCTGCAACGGATCCTCGGCGACCAGCGGCCCCACCCAGTCGACAGCGCGGCCAATGATGCGGTCCGCGGACGCCTGGTCGACGAGCTTCGGGCGCTGGGACTGAAGCCGCGGATCACCGACGATTTCACCTGCAACGGGGCCGCCACGGGCCAGACCGTCTCCTGCGCCCGGATCCGCAACGTGGTCGCGCAGGTCGGGCCGGCCGAGGGGCGGCACGTGCTGCTCGTCTCGCATTACGATTCGACCCCGGCCGGCCCGGGCGCCGCGGACGACGGCATCGGAATAGCCTCGATGCTGGAAGTGGCCGCCTTGCTGAAGGACCGGCCCCTGCGACGGCCGGTGAGCCTCCTGTTCAACGAAGGCGAGGAGACCGGGCTGATCGGCGCCCGCGCCTTCCTCGACAAGGATCCGCTCGCGGCTTGGGTCGACAGCCTGGTCAATCTGGAATCGCGCGGCACCACCGGTCCCGCGATCATGTTCGAGACGAGCCGTCCCAACGGCGCCGCGATCCGCCATTATGCCCGTTCGGTCGACCGCCCGGCGGCCAATTCGCTGACCACCGACTTCTCGCGCCTGATCCCGAACCAGACCGACGTCGCCGTTTTCAAGGACCAGCCCTGGACGATCCTCAACTTCGCCATCATCGGCAACGAGACCCGCTATCACAGCCCCGACGACACGATCGCCAATCTCGACCCGCGAAGCCTGCGTCACATGGGCGAGCAGACGCTGCAGGTGACGGCGGACCTGGCCGGCGGCGGCGGAGTCCCGGCCGGCGGGGTGCTTCTTTACGGCGACGTGCTCGGGATCGGACTCGTCACCCTGCCCCTCTGGCTCGGGCTGGCGCTGCTCGGCGCGCTTCTGCTCGGCTTCGCCTGGCTCGCCTGGTCGCGGCGCGGCGGGATCGGCCGAGGCGCGGCCGCGCTCGTCCTGGCGATGGCGGACGCGGCGCTGACCGCCTTCCTGCTCCACGCGCTGATCGGCTGGTTCCGGCCCGGCGAATATTGGCGCGCCCATCCCGAATGGATCTCGCTGGCGATCGACGCGACGGCGATGGCCTCGGCGGCGGTCGCCCTGCTCTGGATCGCCCGGCCTGTGGCTCGGGACCGGCTTCGGCTCGCCTTCTGGCTGGTCTTCCTGATCCTCGGCGCCGGCATCTCCCTCGTCGCACCCGGCGCGGCCTTCTACTTCCTGCTGCCGCCGCTGCTCGCGGTGCCGGGCCTGCTCTGGCCGCGAGCGGAACGGGCCGCGACCGGTCTCGCTTTGCTGGCCCTCGTCGTCCACTGGCTGCCGCTGCTCCATCTCAGCCAGGTGCTGCTCGATTTCGACCATGGCTGGGTGTTCGCGCCGGTGTCGGTGCTGATCCTCTTCCCCTTCCTGATCGAAGCCAGGCCGGCGCTGGCGCGTCTCGGCCGCGGCCGGATCACGGCGGCGATGGCCGCGATGGCGGCGCTGGCCTGGCTGCCCGCCGCCCTCGCTCCGGCTTATTCGCTCGAGCGCAAGCAACGGCTGAGCCTCGAATATGTCTGGGACGAGGCGAGCGGCAAGGCGCGATGGATGGCCTATCACGATCGCGGGCCTTTGCCCGCGGCCGTGAAGGCCCTGGGCGAATGGGAGCGCGGCGTCGAAATCCCCTGGTCGAGCTACAAACGCTGGGCGACGCAGGCGCGCGGGCCGCGAGTGGCCGCGCCGGCGCTCGAGCGGCTCGGCGAGCGGATCGTCGGCGGCAACCGCCTGATCCGCTTCCGGCTGCGCATGCTCGGCTCGGAGGTGGTGCGGATCGTGGGTCCCAAGGGCGCTCGCTTCCTGAGCGTGCGGGCGGGCAATTCGGTCCGGATATTCGGCGAGGGCGGCGCGGAGGAGGCGCCGATCTTCCGCTGCCACGGACGCAGCTGCGACGGCCTCGACGTCACCCTGCGGGTTGCCGGCACGGCGCCGCTCGACGCGACCGTCGTCGGCGGCCGAAGCGGCCTGCCGCCGCAGGGGGCGGCTTTGGCCGGGGCGCGGCCGGGCAATGTCCAGCCGCAATATGTCCCCGATACGACGCTCGCGGTCGCCCGGATCCGGCTCTAGCGACAAGGAAAAGGCGGGGAGAGCACTGCCCTCCCCGCCCTTTCGAAACGCGATTCGCGAGGGCTCAGCCCTCGGCGGTCTCGGTCTCGGGGGTCGCGGCCGCCGCCTTGGCCGCCGCGGCGGCCTTGTCCGGACGGGTGTCGCGGCGCGCGGCGATTCGGGCGGCCTTGCCGGTGCGGCCGCGCAGATAATAAAGCTTGGCGCGGCGGACGGCGCCGCGGCGGACGACCTCGATCGTCTCGATGTTCGGCGAATAGAGCGGGAAGACGCGCTCGACGCCCTCGCCGAAACTGATCTTGCGGACCGTGAACGAGGAGCCGAGCCCGCGATTGGCGCGGGCGATGCAGACGCCTTCGAAATTCTGGACCCGGGTGCGCTCGCCTTCGACCACCCGAACGCCGACGCGGACGGTGTCGCCGGGGCGGAATTCGGGGATGGGACGGCCCTTGACGGCCTGCTCGATGGCCTCGGCCTCGAGCTGCTGGATGAGGTTCATTTCTCTTCGCTCTCTTCTTCGCGCTGCGCGCCAGAGGGCGGTGGCCTTCGAGCGTCCCGATGACGCTCGACCAGGTCCGGCCGCCTTGACCGTGTGTCGGCCGCCGCTTTGGCTTGGCGCCAAGCGGCGATCCTCGCATGATCCCCCGATCGCAGCACTTCAGGGATCCTGCGCCCTTCCCATTCGACAGGTCGGGTATAATGCGGATATTCGAGAAGCCCGCTCTCGAAGCTCTCCTCCTCTCCGCTGGAGGCCGCGCCCATTACCCCGGGGAGCAGCCGAACGCAAGCGTCGAGGAGGACCAAGGCGCCGATCTCCCCGCCTGAGAGAACATAGTCGCCGACCGAGACGGGAACGATCGGCCGGGCCTCGAACAGGCGCTCGTCGATCCCCTCGAAACGGCCGCACAGGATCGACACGCCGGGGCCGGCGGCGAGCTCGCGGACGAAGGCCTGGGTGAGGGGCTTGCCGCGGGGCGTCATGGCGAGGAGCGGAGCTTGCGGGTGTCTCTGCAGGACCTCGTCAACGGCTGCACCGAGCACGTCCGCTCGCATCACCATTCCCGCCCCGCCTCCGGCCGGGGTGTCATCAACAGAGCGATGTTTGTCGGTAGCGAAATCACGAATCTGGACCGTCTCCAGCGACCAGGTTTCCTGCTCCAGCGCCCGCCCAGCAAGGCTAACGCCGAGCGGGCCGGGGAACATTTCCGGGTACAGGGTCAAAACTGTCGCGGACCACCTCAAGCCCGGGTCCAATTCTCAACGCGGAGCCCTGCTACTTCCTTGAAATCGTCTTCGTTGTTGGTGACGAAGGTCAGGTCGAGCGCAAGGGCATGGGCCGCAATCAGCCGATCGAAAGAGCCCCGTTTGAATGGAAGACGGCGATAAGCCGCAGCAGCCGCTGTTTCGAATGGAAGCACTGGTATGACGGCGAACAAAGCTTCGCTATCCGCCACCGCCTTCCGATCGTCCGGATTCACGCCCCGCATAACCTCGGCATAAGCGACCGCTGAGGTCACCACTTCACCAGGGTAATAGCTTTCGACTCTAGTCCGAGCCGGAACAGAGAGGGCTTCGAGTAAGTAGATGCAGATATTGGAGTCGAGGAGAAAGAGAGGTTCACTCATCGCGCAACCGCTTTCCAGTCCAGTCCAACTCTCTCTCCTCAAAGAGCCGGTCTTCGGGCGACAGAAGCTTAAGGCCCGGGCAGGAACCCCAAATTTTGGTGAGATCGATCTTCCTACGAGGGACTTCGACCGGCTCGACTATATAGCGGCCGCGCTCCTCCCGCACCGTCATCTCGACGCCGGGTTCCACGCCCAGCGATTTCGGCAGCCGGACCGCCACCGAGTTGCCGGATTTGAATGTCCTAGTTTTCTTCATGCGATTTCCGTATATACTTTGAGTATATACATCGGTGTGCGCGATGACAAGTGGAACCGCCCTCGCCGCGAAGCGCTCCGCCGCCATGACCGAACCCGATTTCGACTGCCTGATCGTCGGCGGCGGCCCCGCCGGGCTGACCGCCGCCATCTACCTCACCCGCTTCCACCTCTCGATCAAACTGGTCGACGCCGGCACCAGCCGCGCCGCCTGGATCCCGTGCAGCCACAACCATGCCGGCTATCCCGACGGCATCTCCGGCCAGGAGCTGATCGAGCGGATGAAGGCGCAGGCGCAGAAATACGGCGCCTCGATCGTCGCCGGCAGGGTCACCCGCCTCGACCGTTTCGAAGGGGGCTTCCGTGCCGACTGGGGCGAGGGACCGGTGGTCGCCCGCAAGGTCCTGCTCGCCACCGGAGTCACCAACCGGCGCCCCCCGATGGACGAGGAGCTTCACGACGAGGCGCTCGCCCGCGGCCTCATCCGCTACTGCCCGATCTGCGACGGCTATGAGGTGACCGACAAGGCCGTCGGGGTGATCGGCGACGACAGCCACGGAGTCGCCGAAGCCGTGTTCCTGCGCGGGTTCACGACAGACATCACCCTGATCGCCCCCGACTCGGCCCACGATTTCAGCCCCGAGGATCGCGCCCGGCTCGAGGAATATGGCATCAAGACGGTCGACGGCCCCTGCTCGGCCGTCGCCGCCCATGACGACTGCATCGTCGTCGACACGGCCGACGGCCATTATACGTTCGACAGCGTCTACCCGGCGCTCGGCTCGGATACCCATACCGAGCTCGCCGAGCAGGTCGGCGCGGAGCTTTCACCGGAGACGGGCTGCATCGTCGTCGACCGCCACCAGCGCACCAGCGTGGCCGGCCTCTACGCGGCGGGCGACGTCGTCTTGGGCCTCGACCAGATCAGCCACGCCATGGGCGAAGGCGGGGTCGCGGCGACCACGATCCGCAACGATCTGGCCCAGGAGCGGCCGATCAAGCGCGAGGCGCTGAGCGGATCGGTTCGCGCCAAAGGCTCGGCGGAAGGTTCGTAAGTTTCGAAGTTTAGGCTTCCATAGGATGAGAAAACTTTCCCTCGCGGCCGGCGTTGCGCCCGATCCCGATCATCCACCATTTCAAAGAGCCGGACCGGAACATATCATAAACAGGCGCTTCGGGATAGGGGGGCTGGCCGTCATCCCGGCGAAAGCCGGGATCCATGAACACCGAGGGGTCAAGATTGCCGGCAACAATGTTCATGGATCCCGGATCAAGTCCGGGATGACGGTTATGCGAGGAATTGCGGGTCCACGACGATCCGTCCTTCTTCCAGCTCCGCGACTCCTTTTCGGAACGGCACCATCGTCCTTCGGCCGTCGGGCTTTTCGATCTCGAGAATGTCGCCCGCGCCGAAATCCTCGACTCCGACGACCCTGCCGAGCGGCTCGCCCGTCGAGCTCTGGCAAGGCAGGCCGATCAGGTCGGCGTGATAATATTCGCCCTCCCCGAGCGGCGGAAGCGCCGAGCGCGGGACGGTGAGCAGCGCGCCGCGCAACGCCTCGGCGGCGTTGCGGTCGGCGATCTCGGCGAAGCGGGCGATCGGGGTGCGGTCGCCCTTCAGGGACACCAGGGTGAGGAGCCGGTCCCCTGCCCTCACCTGCTTGTGATGCTTCAAGCTGTCCGCGCTCTCGGCAAACAGCTTCAGGCGCACCTCGCCGCTAATGCCATGCGCTCCGGCAATGGCGGCGAGGGCGACCTGATCGTCGGCCAAAGGACGTTACGCCTTTTCGGCGCCCTCGGCGGGAGCGGCCTCGTCGGAGCCTTCGGCCGGCGCGCCGGCCGACTCGCCCTCGTTGGTCGCCTCGTCGGCCGGAGTGGCGTCGCCCTCGGCGGCCGGAGCCTCCTCAGCCGCGGGAGCTTCCTCGGCAGCGGGAGCCTCCTCAGCGGCGGGAGCCTCCTCAGCAGCGGGAGCTTCCTCGGCAGCGGGAGCCTCTTCGGCGGCCGGAACCTCTTCGGCACCGGGAGCCTCCTCAGCGACAGGAGCCTCCTCAGCGACAGGAGCCTCCTCAGCGACCGGAGCCTCCTCAGCGACCGGAGCCTCTTCGGCGGCCGGAGTCTCAGCGGCGGCTTCCTCGGCGACGACCTCTTCGGCGGTCTCCTCGACCGCGGGGGTCTCTTCCTCAGCCGGGGCGGCGGCGGCTTCGGCCTCGCGGGTCGCGCGCTCCTCGGCGCGCTCCTTGGCCTTATCGCCGGGGACGCCCTTGTTCGGGTTGTTGCGGGCGGCGCGCTCGCGGACTCCGGCGGCGTCGAGGAAGCGGGCGACACGGTCGCTCGGCTGGGCGCCGACCGAAAGCCAGTGGCGGGCACGATCGGCGTCGAGCTTCACCCGGTCCGGGCTGTCTTTGGGGAGCAACGGATTATAGCTTCCGATCCGCTCGATGAACTTGCCGTCGCGGGCGGTGCGCGCGTCGGCGACGACGATCTTGTAGTAAGGGCGCTTCTTCGCGCCGCCCCGGGAAAGCCGGATTGAAACTGCCATTTTACGTTCCTTCTCTGATATTTGAGCTTATTTCTTCATGAACTTTTCGAAGCCGGGCGGGAGGTTCATCGGGGCCGCGCCGGGGCCGGGAAGGCCGGGCATGCCGCCCGCACCGCCGCCCGGGAGCCCGCCCATGCCGCCCATTCCGCCGCCGCCGCCGAACAGGGCGCCGAGCTTGCCGAGGCCGCCCATCTTGCGCAGCTTCTTCATCATTCCGGACATGTCCTGGTGCATCTTGAGGAGCTTGTTCACCTCCTGCACCGTCCGGCCCGAACCCTTGGCGACCCGGATCTTGCGCTTAGCGTTCAGAAGCTCGGGCCGCTTGCGCTCCTTGGGGGTCATCGAGGAGATGATCGCGTCGAGATGGACCAGCACCTTGTTGTCGACCCCGCTCGCCTCCATCGCTCCGGCGACCTTCTTCATGCCCGGAAGCATCCCGGCGAGGCCGGTCAACCCGCCCATGCGCTGCATCTGTCCGAGCTGGGCGCGAAGGTCGTCGAGGTCGAACTGGCCCTTGGCCATCTTCCGGGCCATCGCCTCGGCTTCTTCGACCTGGATCGTCTCCTGGGCGCGCTCGACCAGGCTGACGACGTCGCCCATGCCGAGGATCCGCCCCGCCACCCGCTCGGGATGGAAGGCCTCGAGCGCGTCGATCGCCTCGCCGACTCCGGCGAACTTGATCGGCTTGCCGGTGACGGCGCGCATCGACAAAGCCGCGCCGCCGCGGGCGTCGCCGTCGAGGCGGGTGAGAACGATTCCGGTCAGCGGCACCTGGCCCGAGAAGCTCGACGCGACGTTGACCGCGTCCTGGCCGGTCAAGGCATCGACGACGAGCAGGATCTCGGCCGGCGACGAGACGTCGGCAACCGCCTTCATCTCGTCCATCAGCGCCTGGTCGACATGGAGCCGGCCGGCGGTGTCGAGGAGGAGGACATCGAAGCCCTGGAGCTTCGCGGCCTGGAGGGCGCGGCGGGCGATGTCGACCGGCTGCTGGCCGGCGACGACCGGAAGGGTCGCCACCTCGGCCTTCTCGCCGAGAACGCGGAGCTGCTCCTGGGCGGCCGGGCGGGCGACGTCGAGGGACGCCATCATCACCTTCTTGCCGGCCTTCTCGCGAAGCCGGAGGGCGATCTTGGCGGTGCTGGTGGTCTTGCCCGAGCCCTGGAGGCCGACCATCATCACGACGGCGGGCGGAGTGACTTCGATCTCGAGCTCGGAGGCCTCGGCGCCGAGCATCTCGACGAGCGCGTCGTGGACGATCTTGACGACCTGCTGGCCCGGAGTGACCGAGCGCAGGACCTGCTGGCCGACCGCCTGCTCGGTCGCCTTGTCGACGAATTCGCGGACCACCGGCAAAGCCACGTCCGCCTCGAGCAGGGCGATCCGCACCTCGCGCATCGCGGCCCGAACGTCGGCCTCGGTCAGCGCTCCGCGGCCGCGCAGCCGGTCGAAGACGGCGCCGAGGCGGTCGCTCAGACTGTCGAACATGCTCTACTGCCTTCCACCATGGCCAAAACGCGAAAAACGCCGGCGGGCGAAACTCGCCGGCCAGCGCGCGCCCCCTGAGGCGCTGTTCTTATCCCAAAGGGATGTGGGGGCGCATAGCCGCGAGGGGAAGAGTTGGCAAGGGTGGGGCGTCTAGGCGACCGTGCGGGCGACCTCGCGGATGCGCTGGAGACGGGCGCGGTCGGCGATGCTGAGGTCCATGCTCGCGGCGGCATGGAACTTGATGCGCGCCTCGTCGTGGCGGCCCAGGCGCCACAGCGCGCGGCCCCAGGCCATGTGCAGCGCTCCCCAGCGCGGGGTCCGCCGGAAAGAGGCTTCGTAGGCGCCCAGGGCGTCCGAGGCGCGATTGAGCCGGGAGAGGGCATCCCCTTTGCCTTTGTACGCGTCCGCAAATTCGGGTGCGACCGCCACGGCCCGCTCGAACAGGTCGAGCGCCCCTGCCGAATCGCCCCGGGCAAGCTTCGCCTGGCCCCATTCGACGTAGGCGGATGGCAGGCGAGGGCCGAGCCGCACCGCTTCGGCGAACCACCGGTCCGCGGAAGCGCGGTCCGCGCCGGCCTCGGCGACCATCGCGCGGCCCTGCGCACAGTCGTAGCAATCGGCCGGCAACCCCTGCAGCAGCGTCACGGCAAGAGGCATGCGCCCGGATCGTGCCAGCGCCGCTGCCCGAAGAGGGCGGCCATGGGTCATCTCGTAAGCTGCGAAATAAGGGCCCGCCTGACCGGCGGCGGCATGGACGCGCTCCAGGTGCCGGCTGGCGTCAAGCCAGTCTTCGACAGCCCAGGACTGGTTGAGGCGGACGCTCCAAAAGAGCAGGCGTTCGGTCGCCGAGGGTGCCTCCGGGCGATAGCGGGCGAGGATGGCGAGCGACTGCCGCACGTCATGCGAAAGTGCATAGGTCGCCGCGCTCGTGAAAGACTGCGAACCGAAACCCAGCCGCTCATATTCGTTGATGAGCGCCAGAACCCGCTTGAAATCTCCGATGCCGAAAGCGAGATCGATTTCCACGCTAAGGCGACTGCCGACCGTGCGCCTCGAATCCTGGTGTCGCCCCTTGCGGTAAAGCCCGACCGCCTTCGCATAAAGATCCCAAGCCTTCTGGTCCTGGCCCAGGCAAGAATGGGCGCTACCGAGAACGTCGACCGGATTGGGAAGAACGGGGGCGAGGGCGATGGCGCGCTCGGCAAAGGGAATGGCCTCGGCGCAGCGTCCCTGGTCCTGATAGGTGATCATGGCGATGCCGTTCAGGGCCCATCCCCGTTCGATCGGATCGGCGATGGCTTCGGAATGGCGGCGCAGGGCGACGAGCGCTTCAGCCGATCTCTTATGGTTCCTCAAATAGAGCGCGTGGCGATAGGGATCGGTCTTGGCGAACAGGTCTTCGGCCGCCCGCTGCACCAGATCGCCCCATTGGCTTTCGCGACCGACGAACGTGGCGGCGGATCCCTTGTCGCTGCGCACGGTCAAGGCGAGCCCTGCCGGCGCGCGATAGATCTCGCCGCTGATCCGAGTCTCCTCGCCAAGCCATCCCCGCAAGGCCTGCTGGACCTCGCCGATCGAGACTCCGGTTTGCGGGATGGCGACTCGATAATCCTGCCGCCAGCCGCTCTTCAGTTCGTCGACGGCGCGGCTGCTGACGGTCCCGCCGCGCAGGTCGGCCAGCCGGTCGACGATCTGGCCGGCGACGACCTCGCCGGAAAGGCCCTGTGCGGCGAGCGCCGGGGGAACCTGGAAGGATTCGACGACGAGACCGCGATGGCTGGCCGCGTCCCAGATCATTGCCGCGACCGCGGCGACGATCGCCAGCCCGGCTAGGCCGAGCAGCAGCTTCAGCCCGATCGCGATGCGGCGGGCGACCTGATCGAGCCGCTCGCTCGTCATCTGGAGCTGGATGAGGCGCTCGTGGCTGAGGAGCAGGGCGCGGGCCGGGTCGGCGAGCGCGGTGCCGCCGTTCAGGGCCGCCATGGCGATGTCGACCGGGTCGGGCGTGTCGGGCAGCGCCCCGCGCCGGCGGCGCGTCCGCCGGCCCGATTTCGGCACTGCCCCTTCCGCGCCCATTACCCCTACCCCCGCGAGGTAGACGGAACATATCCTAGTTCGCGCCCGTCACCCAGCGCAATCCGGGTGCGCGGCCGGCAAGTTGTGCTCAGTCGAGCCGGTAGACGCTGATCGGGTCGCTGGCGGGGAAGGTCTCCTTGAGGGCTTCGTCGAGCAACTCGTCCTGGGTTGGTCCGCCCGGCCGCTCGCGAGGCGGCTCGGCCTGGGCCCTGCCGGGCGGCGGATGCTTGAGCTCGTCCGTCATGGCGCTTCTTCCTCCGCTCGCGGTTTCAGCCCTTGAACCGGGCCGCTTCCTCCGAGCCGCCGGTGGCGTCACCCTCGCTGTACGAATGGGCACCGACCCCGGCCAGCCGGCCGCCCTCGACGATCAGATATTCGTCCCGGATCGGCCGTCCCTCGAAGAAGCATTCGAGTATCTCGCGGGTGCCGGCGGCGTAGCGGGCCTGGGCGGAGAGCGAGCTTCCGGAGATGTGCGGGGTCATGCCGTTGTGGGGCATGGTGCGCCAGGGATGGTCGCGCGGCGCCGGCTGCGGGAACCAGACGTCGCCCGCGTAGCCCGCCAGCCGGCCTTCCTCGAGCGCCCTGGCTACCGCCTCCCGGTCGACGATCTTGCCGCGCGCGGTGTTGACCAGATAGGCGCCCCGCTTCATCCGGCCGATCATCGCTTCGTCGAACAGATTCTCCGTTTCCGGGTGGAGCGGGCAGTTGATCGTGACCACGTCGCAGACCGCGACCATGTCCTCGACGCTCTCGTGCCAAATGACCCCCAGCTCGGCCTCGACCTCGGCCGGCAGGCGGTGGCGATCGTAATAATGGAGGTGCATGTCGAACGGCTTCAGGCGCCGGAGCACGGCGGCTCCGATCCGTCCCGCGGCGACGGTGCCGACATGCATGCCTTCGATGTCGAACGAGCGGGTGACGCAATCGGCGATGTTCCAGCCGCCGCCGCGGGCGACGTCGTGCGACGGGATGAAGTTGCGGACCAAAGCGAGGATCGACATCACGACATGCTCGGCGACGCTGATCGAGTTGCAATAGGTGACCTCGGCGACGGTGATCCCGCGCTCGATCGCCGCCTGCAGGTCGACATGGTCGGAGCCGATGCCGGCGGTGATCGCGAGCTTCAGCTTCGGCGCCTTCGCGATCCGCTCGCGGGTCAGGTAAGCGGGCCAGAAAG
Source organism: Allosphingosinicella sp. (assembly GCA_035719905.1). GTDB lineage: Bacteria > Pseudomonadota > Alphaproteobacteria > Sphingomonadales > Sphingomonadaceae > Allosphingosinicella. The sequence continues at coordinate 42,779 of DASTFN010000048.1, read as the reverse complement.
GCTGCGAGATGACGATTTCGGCATCCGGAAGCTCGCGGTCGAATTCGGACCCGTCGCCGTCCTTGTCGGACGTCACGACCAGCTCGTGCCCCTCCCCTTCGAGCCAGCGGCGCAGGCCGAGCGCGCCGGTGACGCTGCCGAGCAGCTCGCCCGGGGTGAAATCGATCGCGCGCGGAGTCGGCAGGGTCTGGCCGTCGGGATAAAGCTCCAGCACGGGCAGGTCATCGCGCACGCCGCTCGTCGGATAGCTGTCTTCCGGGTCGTCGTAGAGGACGCACAAAATCTTCGCCATGTCTTCCTCCCTAATATTCGAGCGACGGATACCAGTCCTTGCCGCGGCCGCCGGGCGTGAGGTCGAGGATGTTCCACAAAGGCGTCGGATCGGGCGCGAGGTGCGCATCCTGCCCCGGGTCCTCGGTCCCCATCGCTTCCGAGGCGCCCCAGAAATGGCGGACGGCACCGTCCTTCTTCACCCACAGGTTGAGCGAGGCCCATTCGTCCCCGTTGGGCGCGAGGCCGCGATAGTCGCGGGGAAAGTCGTCGCCGACGGTCGCGTAGAATTTGAGGTTGCGCCAGCCGCGCTCGCGGGCGAAGGCGAGCTGCCGCTCCACCGGCGAACGGCCGATCACGGCCAGAGCGACTCGCTGCGCGATGTCGATCGCCGGGATGTCGAGGGAGCCGAGGAACGAGGTGCACATCGGGCAGGGCCGTTCGCGTTCGGGCCCGTACATCCAGAAATAGGTGACGAGCGTGTCGTGCGCTCCGAACAGGTCCGAGAAATGGACGGTGCCGCCGTCTTCGTCGCTTAGCTCGTAATCCCGGGCGATCTCGCCGCCCGGCGGAAGCGCCCGCCGCTGCGCCGCCACCCGCTGGATATGGCGGCGGAGCTCGATCTCCTCGGCGAGGAGGGCGGTGCGGGCCGAGCGATATTCGGCGCTGTCGTTCGGATAGGGCTTGCTCGCTTTGGCGGCGAGCGCCTCAGCGGGCTCGAGGTCGGCCATGAGCCGCTCCTTGAAAAGGGCACGGGCGGCCAGAGTAGATGATTGCGCGGCCGATACAAAGTGGCCGATAAGCCGGCCATGCGCCTTCGCCTCGGATTGCTGATCTTGCTCGCCGTCGCCGGCGGAGCGGAGGCGAAAGCGCGGAGCCCGGCCGGCGACTATCGGCTGACGGGCGAGCAGGACGTGGCGTCGGGGTTCAGGCTGAAGCCCGACGGGCGCTTCCAATATTTCCTGATCGCCGGCGCCCTCGACGAGAAGGCCGAAGGGCGCTGGAGCGTGGCCGGCGACAAAGTGAGCCTGGTGACCGAGCCGAAGCCGGTCCCGCCGCTGTTCACCCCGGCGGGTGCCCGGCCGACCGATTCGGCGGCGCTCACCGTCACGGTCGGCTCGCCGGAGGGCCGCGGCATTGCCGGCATCGACCTGCGCATCGGCTTCGACGAAGGCGAGCCGATCGAGTCCTACACCCAGGAGGACGGGTGGAGCCTGGCGGCGGAGGAGAAGCGGATCCCGCGCTGGATCGAGCTGGCTGTGCCGATGCACGGGCTGGTCTCGCCGCGCTTCCCGATCGACCTCGCCGCGGGCAACGCCCTCGCCTTCACCCTCATTCCCAACGATCTCGGCGTTCTGGACTTCGCGGGCGTGACGATCAGGGCGGAAAAGAAGGCCCTGATCGTCGAGCGCGGCGGAGCGCGGCTGCGCTACGAGCGCGTCGCGGGGAAATGAGCGAGCCGCCGCTGATCCTGGTCGATGCCGACGCCTGCCCGGTGAAGGAGGAGATCTACAAGGTCGCCTTCCGCCACGGCGCGGCGGTGAAGATCGTCAGCAATTCGCATCTGCGGGTGCCGGCGCATCCCTCGATCGAGCGGATCGTGGTCGGCGCCGGCTTCGACGCCGCCGACGACTGGATCGCCGAGCGCGCCGGGCCGCAGACATTGGTGGTCACCGGCGACATCCTGCTCGCCGACCGGTGCCTGAAGGCCGGAAGCGCGGTGATCGGGCCGAACGGCAAGCCGTTCACCGCGGCGTCGATCGGCGCGGCGGTGGCGACCCGGGCGATCATGGCCGACCTTCGCGCCGGCATGGACGGCCCCGGCGGCGGGCCGCCGCCCTTCGCCAAAGCGGACCGCTCGCGCTTCCTGTCGGCCCTCGACGAGGCCCTGGTGCGGCTGAAACGCGGCTGAGCCGAACGAGAGTGACGCCGCGAGCCTATTGCGCTAAGGCCCGGCCCGTAACGATCGAGGGGTGATGCCATGCGGAAGCGCAAAGAGAATTTGCCGGCGAGATCCTGGACGAAGCCCGAGGTTCGCCAGATGGTGACCGGATCGGCCGGTTTCGGCGGCGATACCAGCGTCGACGGCAGCGCCGCCTTGTCCTAGCCGGCCGGGCCGGGCCATCGACCGGCCGCCGCCGCCGCCAGATGCCGCTCCAGCGCCTCGGCCTGGCGGGCCCAGCTGAAATCGTGAACGCGCGCGCGGACCGCCTCGGCCGGAGGCGGTTCGGCGAGCAGGCTCCTCACCGCCTCGGCAATGGCCTGCGGCTCCGCCTCGACGATCCGGCCCGCGGCGGGGCGGTCGACGATGAACGACCCGTCGCCGACCGCGGTGGTGACGAGCGGAGTGCCGCAGGCCAGCGATTCGAGGCGCGCATTGCCGAAGCCTTCGACGAGCGAGGGGTGGACGGTCACGTCGGCCGCGGCGAAGAAGGCGGGCAGCAAGGCATGGGGCAGCGAGCCGGGCAGGCGCAGCCGCTCCGCCACGCCCAGCTTTTGCGCCCTGGCGAGCAAGGCCGGGCGCTCCGGGCCGCTGCCGACGATGATCAGGGTCGCGCCGTCGAGCCTGGCGAGCGCTTCGAGGGCGAGCCAGTGGCCCTTTTCGGGGATGAGGTTGCCGACGGCCAGCAGCAAAGGGCCCGAAATCCCGAGCCGGGCCTTGACGGCGCCGCCGTCGCCCGGTCGGAAGAGATCGGAATCGACCCCGGGATGATGGACTGCGATACGCTCGGCCGGAAGCCCGATCGCCGCCATCTTCCGCTTCACGCTCCCGCTCACCGCCAGCAGCCCCCGCGCCGCAAGCCCCGAAGCCAGAAGCTGTCGCCGGGTCGGCCTTTTCTCCGAGCGCCGCTCGAACTCCATGCCCCGCGCCTTGATCACGACCGGCACTCCGAGCGCCCGCCCGACGGCGATCGCGGCGGGTCCGTCGGGCCAGGAGAATTCCGCGGAAATGACGTCGAAGGCGAAACGCTCGCGCAGTTCGCTCGCCAAGGGCAACAGCCGCCGTCCGAGCGCCCGGGGGCGCAGCGACGGGAAGTAGCGGACGTGAGGGAATCGAAGGCGGTGGACGTTCAGGCCCTTCCATTCCTCCTCTGCGGGAAGCCCGTCCAGCGCCCGGTGCGCGGCCAGGAAAGGCGAGCGTCCGATCGGCGCGACCACTTCCACCTCCACCCCCGGGCGCGAGGCCAGCTCGAGGGTCTGGCGCTCGACGAAATTGCCCAGATTGGGGCGCAGGGCGTCGGGAAAGCGGCTGGTGAGGACCAGGATCCGGAGGGTCGGAGGGCCGCTCGGCGGCGCCCGGGCAGGACTCAGCGGCCCGGCCTGCCGTCGGCGGCGCCATAGCCCTGGCGGACGACCATCGGCTCGATGCAATCGCCGACCCGGTTGAGGACGGTCAAAGTGAGATCGCCCGGCGGAAGCTCGCCGAGGCGCCTGGCCTTGGCGCCCTCCCGCGAGCGGACCGGGCGGACCTTCATCGCGTCCCCGCAGAGGCGCGAGGGGATGACGCTGCCGGCGATTCTGTGCGGTGCCGCGGACGGGGGCGACGCCGGCAGGGCCGAGGACGCGGGCGGCACGGTCAAAGCCAAAGCGAGGAAAGCAAGGCGCATGACGTCTCCTTTCGAGCCGCTATGATAGACCTTTTCGAGCTGGTTGAGGAGAGGGAGATGGAGACGAGGACGGCGAGCTGCCGCTGCGGTGCGCTCAAGGCGACGGCCCGGGGCGAGCCGGCGCGGATCTCGGTCTGCCACTGCCTCGCCTGCAAGGCCCGCACCGGAAGCGCCTTCTCCTGGAACTCGACCTGGCTCGAGGAGCAGGTCGAGACCGAAGGCGAATCGCGAAGCTGGACCCGGATCACCGAGGAAGGCGGCCGCTGGATCACCGACCATTTCTGCCCCGAATGCGGCTCGACCGCCTGGTACCGGATCGAGGCCCGGCCCGGGATGGTGACCATTCCGGCCGGCAATTTCGGCGACCCGGGCTTCGGCGAGCCCGCTTATTCCTGGTATGCCGAGCGCATTTGCCCCTGGGTCCGGGTCGAGACCGAGGGCCCGCTCGAGGAGGGGTGAGGTGGACTTGCTCCCCTGCCCTCCCTAGATGCTCCGCGCGATGAAGCGGCGCTTTCTAAAGATGCACGGCCTCGGCAACGATTTCGCCATTTTCGACGCGCGCGAGACGCCGTTGGAGATGGGCCCGGACCGTGCCCGGGCGCTCGCCAACCGGCGGACCGGGATCGGCTGCGACCAGCTGATCGTGCTCGAGCCGTCGGACCAGGCGGATGTGCGGATGCGGATCTGGAACTCGGATGGCGGCGAGGTCGAATCCTGCGGCAATGCCGCGCGCTGCGTCGCCCTCCTGCTCGGCGGCGCGGCCTGGATCGAGACAGCGGGGGGTCTGCTCGCGGCTTCCGCCAACGGCGAGTCGGCGACCGTCGACATGGGCGATCCCCGCTTCGGCTGGGACGAGATCCCGCTCGCCTATCCGATGGACACGGCGGCCATGCCGGTCGGCTGGGAGGATTTGCGGGAGCCGTTCGCGGTCAATGTCGGCAATCCGCACGTCGTCTTCTTCGTCGACGATATCGACTCCGTCGATCTCGAGCGCCTCGGCCCGCTGATCGAGAACGACCCGCTCTTCCCGGAGCGGATCAACGTCAACATCGCCTCGGTCGAGGACGGCGCCGTCCGGCTTCGGGTCTGGGAGCGGGGCGCGGGGCTGACGATGGCCTGCGGCACCGGCGCCTGCGCGACCGCGGTCGCGGCGATAAGCCGCAGGCTCGTCGCGAGCCCGGTCAGGATCAGGCTGCCCGGCGGGACCCTGAGCATCGCCTGGGCGCCGGGGAGCACGATCGCGATGAGCGGGCCCGCGGCCCGGGTCTTCGAGGGCGAGGTGATGCTGTGAGCGGGGCGGAGGTGATCACGCTCGGCTGCCGCCTCAACGCCGCCGAGAGCGAGGCTATGCGGCTTCTCGCCGGGGGCGAGGACGATCTCGTCATCGTCAACAGCTGCGCGGTGACCAACGAGGCGGTCCGCCAGACCCGGCAGGCGATCCGACGCGCCAAGCGGGCCAGGCCCGGGGCGCGGGTGGTGGTGACCGGCTGCGCAGCGCAGGTGGAGCCGGAGACGTTCGCGGCGATGCCCGAAGTGGACCGGGTGGTCGGCAATGCGGAGAAATTCGATCCCTCGTCATTCCAGCCCTTCGACGCCGCCTGCGGCGGTGCTCAGGATAAACTACGGCTGGAACGCCAGGGGGTGAAGGTCTCCGACATCTTCGAGGTGCGCGAGACCGCCCCTCATTTGCTCGCCGGCTTCGCCGAGCGGGCCCGGGCGTTCGTCGAGGTCCAGAACGGCTGCGACCATCGCTGCACCTTCTGCATCATCCCCTACGGCCGCGGGAACAGCCGGAGCGTTCCGGCGGGCCTCGTCGTCGAGCGGGTGAAGGCGCTGGCCGGCGAGGGCTTCCGCGAGATCGTCCTGACCGGGGTCGACGTCACCAGCTACGGGCCCGACCTGCCCGGAGCGCCCAGCCTCGGCCTGCTGGTCGAGCGGATCCTCCGGCATGTGCCCGATCTGCCGCGGCTCCGGCTCTCTTCGCTCGACTGCATCGAGATCGACGAAAGGCTGGAGGAGATCGTCGCCGGCGAGACGCGCTTCATGCCCCACCTCCACATGAGCTTCCAGGCCGGCGACGACATGGTGCTGAAGCGGATGAAGCGGCGGCACCGGCGGGCCGAGGCGGTGGCGACGGTGGCCAGGCTGAAGTCGAAGCGGCCGGAGCTGGCGATCGGCGCCGACCTCATCGCCGGCTTCCCCACCGAGACGGACGAGATGCACTCGAACAGCCTCCGCCTGATCGAGGAATGCGACATCGTCATGGGGCATATCTTCCCCTTCTCGCCCAAGCGCGGGACTCCGGCGGCGCGCATGCCCGCGGTGGCGCCGGCGGTGGTGAAGGAAAGGGCGCGGGCGCTGAGGGAGGCATGCGCGAGGCGCAGGGCGGCCTGGCTGGAGGGGCTGGTGGGGACTCGGCAGCGGGTGCTCGTGGAGAAGGACGGCCGCGGCCACGCCGAGAATTTCGCGCCGGTCCGCTTGCGTCGTCCCAGCGAAGGCTGGGACCCCAGCGAGAACTCGCACTGGGGCCCCAGCCTTCGCTGGGGCGACGGGCAAGTGATCGAAGTCCTCATCGCCGCCGTCGACGACGCCGCCCTCGTCGGGGTCCCCGGATGAGCGAGGCGACGTGGCTCGACCGGCTTCAGTCCGGCTTCAGGAAGACTTCGGAGCGGCTCGGCGACAACCTCACCGGGCTGTTCACCAAGGCCGCGCTCGACGAGGAGACGCTCGACGAGATCGAGGAGGCGCTGATCGCCTCCGACCTCGGCCCGGAAACCGCGGCGAAGATCCGCTCGAGGCTGGCCGGGGAGCGGTTCGAGCGGGGGCTTTCCGAATATGCGGTGCGCGAGATCATGGCCGAGGAGCTGGAGAAGATCCTCGCGCCGGTGGCGGTGCCGCTCCAGATCGACGCTTTCCCGAGGCCGCAGGTGATCCTGGTCGTCGGAGTCAACGGCTCGGGCAAGACGACGACCATCGCCAAGCTCGGCCATCTCCTGCTCGAGCAGGATTACGGAGTGCTGTTCGCGGCGGGCGACACCTTCCGGGCGGCGGCGATCGAGCAGCTCAAGATCTGGGCCGAACGGATCGGCGTGCCGGTCATCTCGGGCCCCGAGGGCGGCGATAGCTCGGCGATCGTCTTCGACGGGGTCAAGAAGGGCACGGCCGAAGGCATCGACACCCTGATCGTCGACACCGCCGGGCGGCTCCAGAACAAGAAGGTGCTGATGGACGAGCTCGCCAAGATCCGGCGCGTGCTCGGCCGCCTCAACCCGGAGGCGCCGCACAACGTCGTGCTGGTGCTCGACGCCACGACCGGGCAGAACGCGCTCAGCCAGATCGAGGTGTTCAGGGAAGTCGCCGGAGTCACCGGCCTCGTCATGACCAAGCTCGACGGCACCGCTCGCGGCGGCGTACTGGTCGCGGCGGCCGAGCGCTTCGGCCTTCCGATCCACGCGATCGGGATCGGCGAGGGGATCAACGATCTGCGGCCGTTCGACGCGCGCGAGACGGCGCGCGCGATCGCCGGACTGGGAAGAGAGTGAGCGTGACGACAGCGGAAAAAAGAGAACCCTCGGTCGCCGGACGGCTGCTGATCGACCTCGGGCCCCTGCTCGTCTTCTTCCTGGTCAACTTCCTCGCGCCGGTGCCGGACGTGCTGAAGATCTTCTATGCGACGGGCGCCTTCATGGCGGCGATGATCGTCGCGATGATGATCTCCTATCTGCGCTACAAGCACATCTCGCCCTTGCTGTGGTTCTCGGGGATCATGGTGGTGATCCTGGGCGGAGTGACGATCTGGCTTCACAACGACGTCTTCATCAAGATGAAGCCGACCGTCTATTACGTCTTCATCGCCAGCCTTCTCCTGTTCGGCCTCGCCACCCGCCGCAACCTGCTCAAGATGGTGCTCGGCGCCGCCTATCCGGGGCTTTCGGAACGGGGCTGGCAGCTTCTCACCCGCAATTGGGCGGTCTTCTTCCTGGTCATGGCGGCGGTCAACGAGGCGGTGTGGCGCAATACCGACACCAGCTTCTGGATCGGCTTCAAATTGTGGGGCTTCCTTCCCGCCACCTTCCTGTTCGCCATCGCCAACGTGCCGATGCTGATGAAGCACGGAATGCAGCTGGAGAAGGGCGAGGAAGAGCCGCCGGTGCCGCCGGTCCAATGAGCGCCGAGGCCGTCATTGCGAGCGCAGCGAAGCAATCCAGCGCAGCGCTTGTCGCGAACGCCGTACAGGATTGCTTCGTCGCTGCGCTCCTCGCAATGACGGGGAGTGGTCACGATGCCTGACGCCCCTCCCCCTCCCGTCGTCTCCATCCGCGACCTGTCGAAACGCTACGCCGGCGGGCACGAGGCGCTGAAGCACGTCAGCCTCGACATCGCCAGGGGCGAGATCTTCGCCCTGCTCGGCCCCAACGGCGCCGGCAAGACGACCCTGATCAGCATCGTCTGCGGGATCGTCACCGCCACTCAGGGCGAGGTCGAGGTCGACGGCCACGACATCGTCCGCGATTATCGCGCGGCGCGCACCAAGATCGGCCTGGTGCCCCAGGAGCTTCACACCGATGCGTTCGAGAGCGTGCTCTCGACGGTCAGCTTCAGCCGCGGCCTGTTCGGCAAGCCGCCGAGCCCGGCCCATATCGAGAAGGTCCTCAAGGATTTGTCGCTGTGGGACAAGCGCAAGTCGAAGATCATGGAGCTGTCCGGCGGGATGAAGCGCCGGGTGATGATCGCCAAGGCCTTGAGCCACGAGCCCGACATCCTCTTCCTCGACGAGCCGACCGCGGGAGTCGACGTCGAATTGAGGCGCGACATGTGGGCGCTGGTCCGGCACTTGAGGGACACCGGAGTCACCATCATCCTCACCACCCATTATATCGAGGAAGCGGAGGAGATGGCCGACCGGGTCGGGGTGATCTCGAAAGGCGAGCTGATCCTGGTCGAGGGCAAGGCGGAGCTGATGAAGAAGCTCGGCAAGAAGGAGCTGACCCTGCAGCTCGCCGAGCCGCTCGAGGCGGTACCAGCCGAGCTGGCCGAATGGCAGCTCGAGCTTCGCGCCGAGGGCAGTGAATTGCTCTACGTGTTCGACGGCACCGCCGAGCGGACCGGGATCCCCTCCCTGCTCGGCCGGATGCGCGACGTCGGAATCGCCTTCAAGGACCTGAACACAAGGCAGAGCTCGCTGGAGGACATTTTCGTCTCCCTCGTCCACGAGCCGCGCGCATGAGCGCCGCGTCGTTCAACCGCTACGGGGTCTGGGCGATCTACCGCTTCGAGATGGCCCGCGCGCTGCGCACGCTCTGGCAGAGCCTGGTCACTCCGGTCATCACCACCTCGCTCTACTTCGTCGTGTTCGGCGCCGCGATCGGCTCGCGAATGACCGAGGTGCAGGAGGTGCCCTACGGCGCCTTCATCGTGCCCGGGCTGATCATGCTGTCGCTGTTCACGCAGAGCATCTTCAACGCCTCGTTCGGGATCTTCTTCCCCAAGTTCACCGGAACGATCTACGAGATCCTCTCCGCGCCGATCTCGCCGCTGGAGATCGTCATCGGCTATGTCGGAGCGGCGGCGACCAAGTCGGTGGCCTTGGGCCTCGTCATCCTCGCCACGGCGGCCTTCTTCGTGCCGCTCCAGATCCTCCATCCGGTGTGGATGGTCGGCTTCCTGGTGCTGATCGCGACGACGTTCAGCCTGTTCGGCTTCATCATCGGCATATGGGGCAAGAATTTCGAGCAGATCCAGTTCGTGCCGATGCTGATCGTCACCCCTTTGACCTTCCTCGGCGGCGCCTTCTACTCGGTCGACATGCTGCCCGAGCCGTGGCGGACGGCGACCTTGTTCAACCCGGTCGTTTATCTGATCAGCGGCTTCCGCTGGAGCTTCTACGGCGTCGGCGACGTGCCGGTCGGGATCAGCCTCATGGCGACCCTGGGCTTCCTGCTGCTGTGCCTGGGCGTGGTCGCCTGGATCTTCCGGACCGGATACCGGCTGAAGAGCTGAAGCAAATCCTCCCCGCGAAATCGCGGGGAGGATTTGATGATCCTTAATTCACCCGGAAGCGGGCCAGATCCATCTTCGGCTGGCGCCATTTCGGATCGAGCTGGCTGGCCTGCCGGTAATCGCGATAGGCCGCGCGGACCTCGCCGCTCAGCTCGTTGGCGACGCCGCGGCCGTAATAAGCGAGCTCGGGCCTGCGCGTCTTCTTGGCGAGCGCGGTGTCGAACATCGGCCTGGCTTCCTCGCCCGTATCCGAAAGGTGAAGAAGGGCGAAGCCCTTGTTGAGATAGGCCTCGGGCTCATCCGGATCGCGGCTGAGCGCGGCGTCGTAATCGGAGATGGCCTTGTCGAGATTGCCGAGCCGCGCGTTGAGGATGCCGCGGTTGACCAGGGTGGCGACCAGATCGTCCTCGCCGAGCGCGTCCTGGCGGAGCGCGTCGTCGCAGAAGCGAAGCACGTCCAAGGTGGGAGCGCCGCGCGTCTCAGCCGCCAGATAGCAGCTGCGGGCGGCCGAATTGCCGATGACGCTGACGGCGCCGATGGCGGGTGTCGCGACCAGCAGGGCCGCGGCGGCGAAGAGGAAATGACTGCGCATGGCGAGTTCTCCCGTTCAGACGGAAGGACCGTAACAGATTTGCCCCTGCCACACCATTCGTCGCGGCCGGCTTCGTCGCGCGGGGCGACGGGTTGGTCGATCAGCTGCCCTGGAGCTGGTGGCGCTTCATCGCGTGGCGGAGCTGGTCGTAGCTCAGGCTGAGGGCGGTGGCGGCGGCGCGCTGGTTCCAGCGGCATTTCTCGAGCGCTGCGGCGAGGATCGCTTTCTCATATTCGGCGATGGCGAGCCGGAAATCGGCGCAGCTTTCCGGGTCCCAGGAATTGACCTGCACCGCGCCGGGCTCGGCCGCCGCGGCGGGAAGAACCTCGATCGCCATATTCTGGCTGGGCGGCTGCGGGCGCCAGGGGGATTCGAACGGGTCGAACTGGATGCGGTCGATCGGCCGCTCATGATCCTCCCAGCGGTAGACGGCGCGCTCGACCACGTTCCGCAATTCGCGGACGTTGCCCGGCCAGGTGTAGTTCAAGAGCCTGTCCATGGCTCCGTTGCTGAAGCCGGGCCAGCTCGGCCATTCGAGCTCGAGCGCCATCCGGCGGGCGAAATGGTCGGTGAGGACGGGGATGTCGCTGCTCCGGTGGCGGAGCGGCGGAAGGGTGACGACCTCGAACGAGAGCCGGTCGAGCAGATCGGCGCGGAAGCGGTTGCGCTCGGCGAGGCGGGGCAGGTCCTCGTTGGTCGCGGCGACGATGCGGACGTCGACGGTGACCGGCCGGGAGGCGCCGATCCTCGTCACCTCGCCATATTCGACGACCCGGAGCAGCCGTTCCTGGGCGGCCTGGGACAGGGTCGCGAGCTCGTCGAGGAACAGGGTGCCGCCGTCCGCCTCCTCGAAGCGGCCGGCGCGGGCCTTGGTGGCGCCGGTGAAGGCGCCGGCCTCGTGGCCGAACAATTCGGCCTCGATCAGGGTCTCGGGCAAAGCGGCGCAGTTCATCGCGACCAAAGGCCCGTCCCAGCGCCCCGAGAGATGGTGGAGGCGCTCGGCGATCAGCTCCTTGCCGGTGCCGCGCTCGCCGATCACCAGCACCGGCCGGTCGAGCGGCGCGGCCCGGCTCGCCCGCTCGACCGCGTCGAGGAAGGAGGAGGATTGGCCGACCAATTGCGTGTTGCGTTCCACCACCAAAGATTGGGACGGATTCCCATGCTTTGGCAAGAAAAACATGTTCAGCAATGTGGTGGAAGGTTGAGGAATCGCAGTTTTTCGCCACTTTTCGCGATTGGCACGCCCCTTGTATTCTTCTGGACATAACGCCGAAGGGCGGAACGGATTTCAGGGAGGAAGAAGATGGTCGACATGGGCAAACTGGGACAGACGATCCTGGCGACGATCGGAGCGATAATTCTGACGGCGACGGCAGTGGGCGCGGCGGTGGGGCCGGCCCGGGCGATCGAGACCGCTCCGATCAGCCTTGTCGCCGCTTCGGTTTCGGGCCAGGCTCAAGCCTGACCCGCGGGCGGCGGCGCGGGAGGGTTGGCCCCCTTGCCTTCCCAAGCCGCCGCCTCAATCCCACGCGTAAGGAGTGATTGAATGGGTATTTTCTCCCGCACCCGCGACATCGTCGCCGCCAATTTCGCCGACCTCCTGGACAAGGCCGAAGACCCGGCGAAGATGATCCGGATGATCATCCTCGAGATGGAGGAGACTTTGGTCGAGGTCCGCGCCAGCGCCGCGCGCACGATCGCCGACCAGAAAGAGATGCGCCGCCAGATCTCGCGCCTCGACAGGCTCCAGGAAAGCTGGACCGAGAAGGCCGAGCTCGCGCTCAGCAAGGATCGCGAGGACCTCGCCAAGGCGGCCCTCGTCGAGAAGCAGAAGGCGGCCGACATGGCCGACAGCCTGAAGAGCGAGATCGAGGTGCTCGACGATGCGCTGCGCGCGTCCGAAGCCGACATCGCCAAGCTCCAGGGCAAGTTGCGCGAGGCCCGCACCCGCCAGAACGCCATCCAGAGCCGTCTCGAAAGCGCCAACCAGCGCGCCCGGCTTCGCGAAATGTATGCCGGCCCCAAGGTCGACGAGGCCTTCTCGCGCTTCGACGTGCTCGAGCGGCGCGCCGACCATGCCGAGGGCCGCGCCGACGCTTTGGCGCTCGGCGCCCCGCCCAAGACGCTCGACGAGGAGATCGCCGAATTGCGCAATAGCGAGAAAGTGGATGCCGAGCTCGAAGCGCTCAAGGCCCGCATGAGCAAGAAGGAAGGCTGAGGCGATGGAAGACATCATCATCCCGATCGTCGTCGTGCCGATCCTGTTCATCGGCCTGCCCTGGCTGGTCTTCCACTACATCACCCGCTGGAAGACGGCGGCGACCCTCACCACCGACGACGAGCGGCTGATGGAGGAGCTTTACGACCTCGCCCGACGCCTCGACGACCGGATGTGCTCGATCGAGCGGATCATGACGGCGGAAAATCCGAACTGGAGGGCGATCGCCTGCGATCCCGCCGCGACCGGTATCGAGGACCTCACCGACAGCCGGACCGCCGTGAGGAGGATCGGCCAATGAGCGCCCCGCACACCAAATTCTATCTCGATAAGCAGAACAAGAAGTTCAAAGGCGTCTGCGCGGGAATCGCCGATTATACCGGGATCGACGTCACCATCATCCGCATCGGCCTGGTCGTCCTGACCTTCGTCGGCGGCGGCCCGTGGACGATCATCGCCTATATGATCGCCGCCTGGCTGGCCCCGGTCAAACCGCAGGCGATCGCCAACGAGACCCCGGAGCAGACCAAATTCTGGCAGGGCGTCCGGGCCTCGCCGGCGCGCACGGTCCGCGACGTCCGCTCCCGCTTCCGCGAGATCGACCGCCGCCTGGCCGAGGTCGAGACCTATGTGACCAGCTCGAACAGCCGTCTCGCCCGCGAGATCGAGCAGCTGCGCTAGTCGCCGAGACAATAGAAAGGGAGGACGATGGGCGGGGACGAAATCTTGATCTTCATCATCATCATGACGGCTCTGGTCGCGACGACCATGCTGATCCTGAGCTGGATGAGGGGCCGCCACCGGATCGCCGAGCTCCGCGCCGGAGCCGCGAACAAGCCGGAAACCGAGCGTGAGATCGAGCTTCTGAGCCAGGAGAATAGCGGGCTCAGGGGCAAGGTCGGCCGGCTCGAGGAGCGGCTCGCGGTGCTCGAGCGGATCGCCACCGATCCCGCCGAACGGACCGCCCGCGAGATCGAGAGCCTGCGCACCCTCGGCCACGAAGAGGAAAGAGCATGAACCTCGCAGTCCTGATCCCGATCGTCGCCATCCTCGCGACCGCCGGAGTGATCGTCCACGTCCTCAAATATCTGCAGAGCCGGCATCAGGGCCGAAGCGCCGACGACATCCGGGAGAATGAGCGGCTCGCCCGGGAGAATGAGATATTGCGGAGCACCGTCGGCCGGCTCGAGGAGCGGATGGCCGTGCTCGAGCGGATCGCCACCGATCCGGCCGAGCGCACCGCCCGCGAGATCGAGAGCCTGCGCTGAAACTCGAAACAGGGAATAGAGAGAGATGAACATAGGTTTTGGCGAGCTCGCCCCCCTCATCGCCATCCTCGGCGTGCTGGCGATCGGCGGCTGGATCCTCACCACCTGGCTGAGGATCAAGCACGGTTATCCGCTCGACGGCGCCTGGGGCCAGGCGATCTACCCCAAGACCGGGGACGAGGCGCTGGAGCGGATCAAGCTGATCTCCTCGGAGAATGCCCAGCTTCGCGCCGAGCTCGGCTCGATCAAGGACCGGCTGGCGACGGTCGAGCGCATCGTCACCGACGACAGCCACCGGCTGACGCAGGAAATCGAAGCCCTGCGCCTGCCGAAGAATTGAGGAGGAACAGGTGATCGCAAGCTGGATCTGGATCTTGATACCCCTCGCGGCCATCGCCGCGGGCGTCGCCCACAAATGGCTGAAGCTCAAGGAGCGGCAGATCGACGCCGTCTCCACCCAGTCGGCCGAGAAAGCGGCGCAATATGCCGCCCATACCGAAAGGCTCGAGCAAAGGATGCGGGTGCTTGAGCGGATCGTCACCGACAAGGGCATCGACGTCGCCGACGAGATCGAGCGGTTGCGCGACGACCGGCCGGTCAATTGAAGCCGGCCGAGCGCGAGGAGGAAGATCGATGAACCAGTTCGAGATGATCGTTCTGATCGTGGCGATCGTCATGATCGCGAGCGTCGCCAAGGCGCGGATGGGCGGCGGCCGCCGCCGGGTCGGCGAGACTCCGCAGACCGCGGAGGAGAATGCCCGGCTCAAGTCGGAGATACGGGCCCTCCACGAGCGCATCGCCGTGCTCGAGCGGATCACGGTCGAGAAGGAGAACAGCCTCGAGCGTGAGATCGAGAAGCTTCGCGACCGCTAGGACGAAGACGATGACCGACCCCGCAAGCCTCGCCGCTCTGACCGCCTCCGGCCTGATCGCCGTCGGCCTCGCCAGCGCGGCTCTGCTCAAGGCCTGGCACGGCTGGCTGGAGCTGAGGCGGGTGGAGCTCGACTCGCGCCGCGGCGGCGGGCGGCGGCCCGGGGGGCGGCTCGAGGTCGCCGACCTTCGGGAGCGGGTGCGCCGCCTCGAGAGGATCGCGAGCGGCGGCGAGATCTAGATCCTCCCCGAGATTTCTCGGGGAGGGGGACCATGCGAAGCATGGTGGAGGGGCCTTGCTGAGTCCGAAGAACCCCTCCACCGCGCTTCGCGCGGTCCCCCTCCCCCGGAGATCCGGGGGAGGAATTAAGAACCACGGCTTTGCCGCGCCCCCTCGCTCTGATAGCGGGCAACCATGCCCTCCCCTTCCCTCGCCGACGTCCAGGCCGATTACGAGCTGCTCGAGGCGGACGACCGCTACCGGCTGCTGATCGACCTCGGCCGGGCGCTGGAGCCGATGCCGGACGCGCTCAAGACCGATTCCACCCTGGTCCGGGGCTGCTCCGCCTCGGTCTGGCTCTACCCGGTGCCGGGGCCCGACGGCCGGCTCCACTTCCTCGCCGACAGCAATGCCGCGATCACCAAGGGCATCGTCGCTTTGGTCCTGCTCGCGGTCCAGGACCGCAGCCCGGAGGCGATTCTCGGCACCGACATCGAGGAAGCGCTGGCGCCGTTCGACCTTAGAAACCAGCTCAGCTCCAACCGGACCCAGGGCATACCCAACATGATCGCCCTCGTCCGCGCGACGGCGGCCAGGCTGGCGGAATGAAAGAAAATGGGGACAGTTACGAATTACGCGGCGGCGTCCGCAGCGACTCCGGCCGCGTCGGGAAATTGGTAACTGTCCCCATTTTCCGGGGGGCAAGGCGATGAGCCGGCCCGGCACCGACGGCGGCTTCGATCCGGCGCTGTTCACCGAATATGCGCGCCGGGTCGGCCATGGCGGGGCGCTCGGCATCCTCTATGTCGGCCACGGCCCGGACTGGGTCGAGCTCGGCCTCGACTGGCAGGAGAAGCTGGTCGGAGTGCCGGCGACGGGGGTGCTCGCCTCCGGCCCGATCATCAGCCTGATGGACATGGCGACGAGCATGGCGATCTGGGTCAAGCTCGGCCGCTTCCGGCCGCAGGCGACGCTCGACATGCGGGTCGACTATCTCCGCCCGGCGGCGCCCGGCAAGCGCATCGTCGGCCGCGGCGAATGCTACGGAGTGACCAAGAGCGTCGGCTTCGTCCGCGGGCTGGCCCATGACGGCGATGCGAGCGATCCGGTGGCGCACGTGACGGGCACCTTCATGTTCACCGCGTAAATTCGGTGTCAGACACCGAATTTCCGGTCTGGATCACTCGACCCTGAAATCGGTGACGATCAGGCGCGCCGGGCCGGTGGCGAAGATGCCGTGGCCGAAGCCGTCGCCGCCGCCGAGGACGAAGCCGACCTGGTCGGCGGCGGCGAGGGCCTGGCGGAAGGCGACGGGATTGGTGCCCGCCCGGCTGGTCTCGACCGCCGTCCAGGCGCCGTCGAGCGGAGCCACCATGACATGATCGCCCGGGGTCAGCGGAGTCTGGGTGGCGAAGGTCGCATACCAGCGATAGGCCTCGAAGCGCCCGCGCCCGCTCCAATTGTCGCCGGAGCGCTGGAAATAGAGGGTGATCATCGACGGCGACCGGCCGTCGCTCGCGGCGAGCAGGGCGGCTCCGCGAGCCGTCTCGATCCGGTAGCGCATGACGATCCGGCGCTTGCCGGCGAGCGGGCCGTGGCGGAAGGTCACGGCATGGACGCTGCCGGGCGCCGGCGGCAGGTCGACCTGGAAGCCGCCGCCGCGGCGCGGAGTGGGATGGAGCGGCACGCCCCGCGAATAATTGCGCCCGCGCACGATCGGCCCGATCACCCAGGCCTGCGGGTTCGAGGCGCCGCCGGCGGGCTGGGCATTCGCCTCGCCCTCAATCCCGCAGGCGGGGAGACAGGCGAAGGCGGCGAGGATTGCGGTACGAAAGAGCATGGTGATCATATTATGGTCGCCTTCATGTCCGGCGGCTGAATTCCTCCCCGGCATTTGCCGGGGAGGGGGACCGCGCGAAGCGCGGTGGAGGGGTTCTTCGGGCTCAATAAGAACCCCTCCACCAGGCTTCGCCTGGTCCCCCTCCCCCGGAAATCCGGGGGAGGATTTAGGTTCCCCGCCTTTCCTCCGACTTCCTCAGCACCTCATAGGCCGCCTGGACGGCCTGGAATCGCTTCGCCGCTTCCGAATCGCCCGGGGCGGCGTCGGGGTGGTTGGCCTTGGCGAGGCGGCGCCAGGCGGCCTTGACCGCCTCGAACGGGGCGTCGGCCTCGACCTCGAGGGTCTCGAGGGCGCGCATCTCGTCGCGGCTTCGGCTGCCGTCGCCGGGGCCGCCCCAGCTATAGTGATTGGCCTGCTTGTAGCCGTTGGCGCCGCGCCTCTCCTCGGCCTCGCGGGCGGCGGCGTCCTCGGCGGTCAGGCCTTCGAAATAATTCCAGTTGCGATTGTATTCGGCGGCATGGGCCTCGCAGAAATACCAGCGGTCCGGGCTGTGCGGCGATTTGGGCGCGGGACGGTCGCCGGGCGAGTCGCAGCCTTCGCGGTCGCACAGGCGCACCTGGGTCGCCTCGCGCTTGGTGCCATAGCCTCGCCAGCGCGGAAATCCCCAATCGTTGGAACGGGTTTGTCGAGCCATTTCGCTTTCTATCCAAACCTTCCGGAAAAAATGCCAGAGGATCTATAAGCCGGGTTCTGTCCACCCGCCTACGCCAAATGGCTTCGGCGGGCTGTGCGGCCATTCGTCTGGGAGGCGGATCGCTCCGCCCCTCAAGCAACCAACCCGGACGGCATAGGGCGGAACGAGCCCAGCCATCCCTATTCGGTCTTGCTCCCGGTGGGGTTTGCCGTGCCGGCCGCCGTTGCCGGGGCCGCGGTGGGCTCTTACCCCACCCTTTCACCGTCGCAGGGCCGAAGCCTTTGCGACCTGCTTTCTGTGGCACTTTCCCTGGGGTCGCCCCCGCCGGACGTTATCCGGCACCGTCGTTCCATGGAGCCCGGACTTTCCTTCCACCTTCGCCTTCGGCTTCGGCGGATAAACCCGGGGGCTTGTCCGCCATAGCTTCAGCGACGGCGGACGGCCGCCCGATCCTCTGACAGCGGCTACTTAGGGGGTGCGCTCCGGCTATCCAAGAGCAAACCGAGCAGGATCGCCCTCGTCTCGCCGTCTATCTCGCCGTCGATCAGCTCCGGGCGGAAGCGGCGCTGGAAGGCGGCGACGGCCGCCTTGGGCTTGTGGACGTCGTAGCCGTAGCGTTCGAGCGCGAGCAGGAAGCCGCCGTCCGTCCACAACGGATCGATCAGATTCTCCTTCGGCCGGGGCATGGCGAGGCCGAGCCGGGCGAGCCGGGCCCAGTCGAACAGCTCGCCCGGATCGCGCTTGCGCGCCGGGGCGATATCGGAATGGCCGACGACATAGGGCGGCTGGATGTCGTGACGGGCGACGATGTCGGCGACCAAGGGGATCAGGGCCTCCATCTGCGGCTCCGGGAAGGGCCGGTAGCCGAATTCGTGGCCGGGATTGACGATCTCGATGCCGATGCTGGCGGAATTGATGTCGACCGCGCCCCGCCAGAAGGCCCGGCCGGCGTGCCAGGCGCGCTTCTCCTCGGCGACCATTCGGAGCAAGGTCCCGTCCTCGTCGACGAGATAATGGCACGATACCCGGGCGGCGGGATCCTTCAGCCGCTCGATCGCCGAGGCCGCATCCGCCATCCCGGTATAATGGAGGACCAGAATCGAGACGGGCAGCGCGCGCTCGTCGAAATTGGGCGAGGGGGCGTCGATATACCCGTCCATCGCCCCTTCCCGCGCCAAAAACGGCCCGGCGTCAAGAGGCGGCCCGGCGCCGCTCCGGCCGCGCCGGAACGCGAAGATAGAGGCCCCGGCATTCCGGATCGGAGGCGAAGGCGTCGGTCTGGCCGATCACCGTCTCGCCGGCGCCGAGCATCAGGGCCCCGTCCTCGGCGGCCGCCGAAGCGAGGCGGGCAAAGGCGGCTCGGCGCGTCTCCGGCGAGAAATAGAGGAGGACGTTGCGGCACAAGATGACGTCGAACCGTTCGGCCGGAGCGGCCGGGCCGACCAGGCTCGCCACCTCGAACCTTACGGCGCGCCTCAGATCCGGGGCGATCCGCCAGGCGGCGCCGGGAAGCTCCTCGAACCAGCGCATCATCTGGAGGACCGGAAGACCGCGCTGGACCTCGAACTGGGAATAGACTCCGCTCCTCGCCTGCTCGACGGCGGACCGGGAGACGTCGGTGCCGACGATGTCGATCGTCCAGCCGCTCCAGCGCGCCTTCTGCTCGGCGAAGTGCATGGCGATCGAATAGGCCTCCTGGCCGGTCGAGCAGCCGGCGCACCAGATCGCGAGGCGGCGCTCGCGGCGGCGCGCCGCCTCGAGGCGGCGCAAGGTGGGGCCGAGCAGGAGCTCGAAGGCCTGGCGGTCGCGGTAGAAGAAGGTCTCATTGTTGAGCAAGGCCTCGACCACCGATTCGGCGAGCCGCTCGTCGGAGCGGGCGACGAGGGCGGCGACGAGGCCGTCGAGCGAGCCGATCCCACGCTCCCGCATCAGCGGCTGGAGCGCGGTCTCGATCCGCCAGCGGCGGCTCATCGTCAGCTGCTGGCCGGTGCGGGCCTCGAGCAGCCCGGCGAGGATCCGGCTGGAAGCGTCGCTCACCTGCATGAGGCCGACTCCACGCGCGCGGCGACCTCGGCGGCGAGCCCGGCCGGCGGGAGCACGGCGCCGGCGAGGCCGGCCTCGACGACGACCCGCGGCATTCCCCAGACGGCGCAGCTCTGCCGGTCCTGGGCCAGCATCGTGCCGCCGCGGGCGACCAGCTCGTGGCTTCCGGCAAGGCCGTCGCGGCCCATTCCGCTCAGCATCACCCCGAGCGCGGCCCGGCCGTAGATGCCGGCGACCGACTCGAGCATGACGTCGACCGAGGGGATGCAGCCGCTCGGGGCGACCATCCGGTCGAGACGGACGAACACCCTCGCCCCCTTCTGCTCGAGGCGGATATGGGCGTCGCCGGGGGCGAGCATTATCTCCTCGGCCCTCAATTCGAGTCCCTCCTCGGCGATCCGGGTGGTCCGGTCCGAGGCGGTCTCGACCTGGCGGGCGAAGAAAGGGACGAAGACGGCGGGAAGATGCTGGGTGATCAGGATCGGGGCCCCGATCTTCGCCGGCAGGGCGCTGAGCAAGGCGGTGACGGCGTGGAGGCCGCCGGTCGAGGCGCCGATCGCGAGGCAGCCGAGCTTCGCTTCGCCGCGCTGGGCGGCCGGGACGGCTTCGGCAAGCGCCTCGCGGCGGCCCATCCGGCGCAGGCGGTCGGCGAGGACTTCCGAGAAACGGCCGCTGAACGCCTCGGCGCCCGGCTTGGAAAGGGTCTCCGCGGCTCCGGGCGCGAGCGCCTGGACCGCCGCGTCGGCGTCGCCGTCGCAGAAGGAGGAGACGATCAGCACCCGGGCGCCGCGGCCGAGCCGGACGATCTCGGGAAGCGCCTCGAGGCCGCTTTCGCCCGGCATCTCGACGTCGAGCAGGACGATGTCGACCGAAGTGGAGGGAAGCAGCCGGAGCGCCTCGCCGGCATCGTTCGCGGTGGCGACGATCTCGAAATCGGGACAGGCGGCGAGCATCCGCGACAGAACCGCCCTCGCCACCTGCGAATCGTCGACGATCATCAACCTCAAAGGGCGCGCGGCCGGAGCATCCTCCCCCGCCGCCCTGGCGGCGGGCCGGCTCACGCGACGCCGACGATCTGCAGCTTGCTCTCGAGCGTCTCGCGGTCGAACGGCTTCATCACATACTCGTCGGCGCCGGCGTCGATCGCGGCGCGGATGTGGGCGGCGTCGTTCTCGGTGGTGCAGAAGACGACCTTGGGCTGGGGCTCGAACTTCCTCTGGCGCAGAGTCCTCAGGAACTCCATCCCGCCCATCACCGGCATGTTCCAGTCCAGGAGGACGACGTCGGGCATCCGCGCGTCGCAGCGCTCCAGCGCCTCGCGGCCGTCCTCCGCTTCGTCGACGGAGAAATCGAGAGTCTCCAGGATATGGCGGGCGACCTTTCGGATCACCTTCGAATCGTCGACGACCAGACAGCTCTTCATGCTTGTTCTCGCTCTTCCCGGCCGGTGCACCCTAGCCGCAATTCGTTAATCAGCGCCTTAAGCCTCATGCCGCCTCGCGGGCCGGCCCGGCGATCAGGGCCTCGACGTCGGCGAGCAGGAGCAGATCGCCCTCCGCCTCGATCGTGGCGCGGCCGATCCGGCGCCAGCCTCCGGCCAGCGAGGCCGCCGCGGGCTGGCGCTCGCCGCTCGCTTCGACGACGTCCTCCACCGCCTCGACGAGCAAGGCGTAGGGATGGCCGTCGACCACCGCCATCACCGCTTCGGCGGCGTCGGCGGGTAGCCGGCGCGACGGGTCGAGGGAGGCGAGGCAGTCGATCACGGTCAGCACCCGGCTGCGCAGGGCGGCGAGGCCGGCGACGTGGCCGGCGGCGCCGGGCACCGGGGTAAGGGATTCGATCTCGACCACCGATTCGACGTCGGCGGCCGGAAGCGCGACCCGCTCGCCGCCGAGCCTGACGATGAGAAGCAGCTCAGCCACGGCGGCGCCTCCTTTTCGGCGCGCCTTCGCCGGCCAGAGCGGCGAGCAGGGCGTCGCGGTCGTAGCGGTGGACGCTGCCGTCCCCGCCCTCGGCCTCGGCGCGGATCCGGACCAGCCGCGATCCCGCGGGCTGGGCGACCTCGCCGCCTTCGGCGCCGGCGATGACGACCGAGGCCGTCTCGCTGCCGGGCGCGCCGCTGGCGACGACAATGTAGCCCGCGCTTTCGACGAGGGGGCGAAGGATCGCGTCCATGAAGGGATCGCCGGCCGGGATCGCGCAGACCGGCCGCGGCGCGGCGGCCGAGGGGCGGCCGGAATGGCGTGAGAACAGCCAGTGGAGGTCGAGCAATTCGGCCTGCTCGTCGCCGACGAGGACGACCCCGCGCACCTCGCCCGGCTCGGTCGCGGGCAGGAGCCCGGCGGGCAGGGGCAGGATGTCGACGACGTCGGCGAAGCCGTAGGCGATCTCGTCATGGCCGTCGCCGAGGCGGAGCAGCCGGATCGGCCGGTCGGGCGGAGCAGAGCCGCAGCCTTCGAGCGCCAGCAGCGAATCGCCCAGGGCGACGTGGAGTCGTCCGGCGCTGAGCTGGACGGCTTCGGGACGGACGTCCTCGATGCGCTGGACCGCAGCCACCGGCACCAGCCGCTTGGTTCCCGCAAGAGTCCGGAAAAGGAGCGCGGCGGGGCCTTCTACCGCCGCCGCCGCCGCCGCCGGCTGCGCCGCCGCTTCGGCTTCCCCGCGGTGGAAAGCGAGCCCGGCCCTGGCGGCGATCCCGGGCGGATCGAGCAGGAGGACCGGCTTGCCGTCGTCGGCGAGGGTGGTTCCGGCGTAGAGCCCGGCCGCCATCACCGCCGGAGCGGCCGGCTTCACCACCAGCTCCTCATGATCGTATATTTCGTCGACGGCGAGGGCGTAGAGGTCGGCTCCGGCCGGCCTGAGCAGGACCAGGCTCTGCGCCGTCGGATCCGCCGAGGGCTCATGGCCGAGCGAGTCGCGAAGGTAGACGAGCGGCAGACGGCGCCCGCGCACCGTGGCGAAGGCGGCTCCGCCGACGCTCTCGACCCGGACCCCGCCGCCCTTGACCCGGACGATCTCCTCGATCGCCGAGCGCGGGATGGCATAGACCTGGCCGGCGGCGGCGACGGTCAGCGCCGGGATGATGGTGAGGGTGAGCGGCGCCCGAAGCGTCAGGACGACCCCCTGCCCGCGCCGGCTGTCGATCTCGACGAGACCGCCGATCCGTTCGACATTGGCGCGCACCACGTCCATCCCGACCCCGCGGCCGGAGAGATCGGTGACCGAAACGGCGGTCGAGAGGCCGGGCTCGAAGACCAGAGCGTTCTTCTCCGACTCGCTCAGCCGCTCGGCCCGTTCGGCGGTCAGGACCCCGGCGGCGACCGCCCTTCTGACCAGCTTGTCGCCGTCGATTCCGGCGCCGTCGTCGGAGATTTCGAGAAGGATGTGGTTGCCGGCCTGGCGGGCGCAGACCCGGAGCCGGCCGGTCTCGTTCTTGCCGGCGCGGCGGCGCTCGGCCGGGCTCTCGATGCCGTGGTCGATCGCGTTGCGGATGATGTGGGTGAGCGGATCGCGGATCATCTCGAGCATCTCGCGGTCGATCTCGACGTCGCCGCCGTCTATCTCGAGGCCGACCTGCTTGCCGGTCTGGCCGGAAATGTCGCGGACCATGCGGGGCAGAGGCGCGAACAGATTATCGATCCGCTGCATCCGGGTCCGGGTGATGCCGTCGCGAAGGTCGGCGACGGTGGCGGAGACCCGCTCGAAAGCGGCCATCATCTCGGCGTCGCCCGAATCGCGGATCCGGCGGGCGAGCTCGTTGCGGGCGAGGACGAGGTCGGAGACTCCGCTCATCATCCGGTCGAGCAATTCGACGGGCAGGCGGATGGTCCGGGTCGAGGACCGGGCGGCGTGGCTGGCCGGAGCGGCTTCGGCCTCGAGGGCGTCGGCGGGCTCCTCGGCGGTGAGGGCCTCGATCAGGGCGCTGTCGTCCTCGCTGGCCAGGGCCTCGCCGGTCTCCAGCGCCTCGACCAGCTCGCCGAGCCGGTCGATGATGGCAAGGACGGCGCTGACCAGCCGGGCGTCTGGGGTCCGGGCGCCGGAGCGCACGGCGGAGAGCTCGTCCTCGGCGGCGTGGCTGAGGGCGCGGATCCGGGGCAGGTCGAAGAAGCCGCTGTTGCCCTTGACGGTGTGGACGAAGCGGAAGATCTCGTCGAGGCGGGCGCGGTCGCCGGGCTCGGCCTCCCACGCGACGATCTCCCCCGAGAGCGCCTCAAGCATCTCCCGGGTCTCGGCGATGAAATCGTTGATCAGATCGTCCACTGGGCCCCGCCGCTTGTCGCGCGGAGTCGGGATTAGGGCGGGTTGGTTAAGGAGGGGTTTACGGTTGCCCCCGTCATTCCCGCCAACGCGGGGACACGCCAATGCGGGGACACAATACCTAATTGGCCGTAGGAAATGCGTATTGTGTCCCCGGATTGCGGCGGGGTTGGCGGCTACGGCGCGGCCGGGATCGAGGCCCCGATCATGAGCACGCCGTCCTCCTGGTCGGCCACCTTGACCTCGCCGCCGCAATCGGCGAGCAGGCAGTGGACCAGCCAGGCGGCGGCGCCGCGCGGGGCGATGGCGTCCTCGGCGAGGTCGCCGAGCAGGGCGCGCTTCAATTCGGGGTCGAGGACGATCCGGGGGCCGTCGGCGCGCACGACGATGTCGACCCCGCCGTCATGCTTCTCGGCGCCGACGTCGAGCCGGCCGCCGCGCACCAAAGCGTCGCCGGCGATGAGGACGAGGTTGAGGAGCACTTTGAGGGCGCGCTTGCTCATCGTCGGTTCGTCGACGATCCAGCCCAATTGGATCCGGCCGTCGCCGCCGAACAGGCCCTCGATCGCCACCCGCGCCTCGCGCGTGTCGACCTCGTCGCCGAAGCCGCCGGCGGCGCCGAAGGCCAGGCGGAAGAATTTGAGCTTGTTGGCCGACGCCCGGGCGCTCTCGCCGAGCAGGTCCATGCAGCGGGCGCGCATCTCGGGATCATGCTCGTCGGCGAGCAGCTCGATGCCGTTGTTGAGGGCTCCGACCGGCGAGAGCAGGTCGTGGCACAGGCGCGAGCAGAGCAGGCTGGCAAATTCGTGGGATTTCATGACGATTGGAGCCCCTGTCGCGCCGGTTTCACCCCTATTGGCGGCAGTCCTTTTCGGTTGCAAGAGCGGTGCTTCGATACGGCATTTCGACTTCGCTCAATGCCTACTCAGCATGAGCGGAAGGGACCAACCGCTCATCCTGGGTAGCGGCTGAGCCCGGCGAAGCCGCGTATCGAAGGACGGCGCTTGATATTCCCCAGTCCGTCGCCACATCGGGTCCAGAATGACCCGGGGGGAGTCGAACATCACCGCAACGATCGCCGCCGATGCCGCCGGGCAGCGCCTCGATCGGGCGCTCGCCGCCGCTCTTCCGACCCTGTCGCGCGAGCGGTTGAAGGCGCTGATCTCGAGCGGCCGGGTGACCGGCCCCGCGGGCCTGGTCCGCGACCCGGCGACGAAGGCGCTCGCCGGCGCCTACCGGGTCGTCGTCCCGGAGCCCGCCCAGGCCCATAACGAGGCTCAGGACATCGCGCTCGACATCGTCTTCGAGGACGATCACCTGCTCGTCGTCGACAAGCCGGCGGGGATGGTCGTCCACCCGGCGGCGGGCAATTTCGACGGGACGATGGTCAACGCCCTGCTCCACCATTGCGCCGGCCGGCTGTCGGGCATCGGCGGGGTGGCGCGGCCGGGGATCGTCCACCGGATCGACAAGGGGACCTCCGGCCTGCTGGTGGTGGCCAAGACCGACCGCGCCCATGAGGGGCTGGCCGCGCAATTCGCCCGCCACAGCATCGACCGCCGCTACCGGGCCGTGGTCGCCGGCCTGCCCAACCCGCCGTCGGGAACGATCGACGCCCCGCTCGCCCGCTCCTCGGCCAACCGCCAGAAGATGGCGATCGTCGAGGGGAATCGGGGGAAGAGGGCGGTCACCCATTATCGGACGATCCGGCCGCTGCGGGACTCGGCGCTGGTCGAATGCCGGCTCGAAACCGGCCGGACCCATCAGGTCAGGGTGCACATGACGTCGATCGGCAACCCTTTGCTCGGCGACCCGGCCTATGGACGGACCCGAAGCGCGCATCGTGAGTTGTTGAAAAATCTGGGTTTTGAACGGCAGGCGCTGCACGCGGCGGAGCTTGGGTTCATCCATCCCGTGACATCGGCGCCCTTGTCGTTCAAAAGCGACGTTCCGTCGGATATGCAGCAACTGTTAAGCGCGCTGGCGGTATAAGGGCGACGGTCCCGGCATAATCAAAACAGCGGGTAACCAGGGAGTGAGTGAAGACGATGGCTAGCGGTAAGAGCGTGGCGACGATTCCCGCCATGAGCGGTGAAGCGGGTCTCAACCGCTATCTCGCCGAGATCAAGAAATTCCCGATCCTCGCCCCCGAGGAAGAGTTCATGCTGGCCAAGCGCTGGACCGAGCATCAGGACACCGATGCGGCGGCCAAGCTGGTCAACTCGCACCTCCGCCTCGTCGCCAAGATCGCGATGGGCTATCGCGGCTACGGCCTTCCCGTCTCCGAGCTGATCTCGGAGGGCAATATCGGCCTCATGCAGGGCGTTAAGAAGTTCGAGCCCGACCGCGGCTTCCGCCTCGCCACCTATGCGATGTGGTGGATCCGGGCCTCGATCCAGGAATTCATCCTGCGCAGCTGGTCGCTGGTGAAGATGGGCACCACCGCGGCCCAGAAGAAGCTGTTCTTCAACCTCAGGCGGATGAAGAACCAGATCGAGGCGTTCGAGGATGGCGATCTGAAGCCCGAGGACGTCACCAAGATCGCCACCGATCTCGGGGTCTCCGAGGAAGACGTCATCTCGATGAACCGGCGGATGGCGATGGGCGGGGACACTTCGCTCAACGTCTCGCTGCGCGAGGAAGGCGACGGCCAGTGGCAGGACTGGCTGGTCGACACCGACCCGCTCCAGGACGAAAGGGTCGCCGACGCCCAGGAGAGCCAGGTCCGGCACGAATTGCTGGTCGAGGCGATGAAGGCCCTGAACGACCGCGAGAAGCATATCCTGACCGAGCGGCGCCTGACCGACGAGCCCAAGACACTCGAGGAGCTCTCCCAGGTCTATGACGTCAGCCGCGAGCGCATCCGCCAGATCGAGGTCCGGGCGTTCGAGAAATTGCAGAAGGCGCTGATGGGCCTCGCCGGCGAGCGGCGGCTGCTTCCGGCTTCCTGAAGCCGTCATTGCGAGCGAAGCGAAGCAATCCAGTGCGGCCTCGGACGTGTAGATTGCTTCGTCGCTTCGCTCCTCGCAATGACGGCCTCTCTGCCGTCTGCTTCCAGGCAATTCGATGCCCCGCGTAAGGGCAAAGAAGCGCGGCTGGCTGGGCCGGATCTTCGGCTGGCTGATCGCCGCCTTCTTCCTCTTCGTCCTGCTCAGCCTCCTCTGGGTCTTCGCCTACCGCTTCGTGAACCCGCCCTTCACCTTCACCATGATCGGCGACCGGATCGGCGGGCGCCAAGTGTCGCGCGACTGGATGGGGCTGGAGCGGATCGACCGCGACGCGGTTCGGGCGGCGATCGCGGCCGAGGACAGCAAATTCTGCGTTCACTGGGGCTTCGACCAGGACGCGATCGCGGCGGCGATGCGGCGCAATGCGCGCGGCGGCTCGGTCATCCGCGGCGGCTCGACGATCAGCCAGCAGACCGCGAAGAACGTCTTCCTGTGGCAGGGCGGCGGCTATTTCAGGAAGGGGCTCGAGGCCTGGTTCACCCTGCTGATCGAGAATCTGTGGGGCAAGAGGCGGATCATGGAGGTCTATCTCAACGTCGCCGAGACCGGGATCGGCACCTACGGAGTCAATGCCGGGTCGCTGCGCTACTTCAACCATGACGCCAGCGCGATGAGCCGGGTCGAGGCGGCCCGGATCGCGGCGGTGCTGCCGCTCCCCAAGAAGCGCGGAGCGACCGCGCCCAAGGGTTTCACGAGGCGCTACGGCAACGCGATCGCGGCCCGGATCGGCGTGGTCGGGCGCGACGGGCTGGATAGCTGCGTCTACGAAGGCAAGAAAGTGGCGCCGGAGCGCGAGCCGGCAGTGCCGGCGAGGCGCAAGGCCGCGCCGAAGGCGAAAGCGCCGCCGCCGGTGGCGCTGCCGGGCGAGGAATATGAGCAGCCGCAGTTGGAGCCGGAGGCTTCGCCCGAGCCGACGCCGGAGCCCGAACCGGTTCCGGAGGGGAATGCGCAATAACCGTCATGCCAGCGAAGGCTGGCATCCCAGAGGGTGAAGGGCTCAGCGCTTTTCACCCGCCGGAGCCCCAGCCTTCGCTGGGGCGACGATCAGAACGGCATCTTGAAGCCCGGCGGGAGCTGGAGGCCGGAGGTCATCTTCGACATCTCGCCCTGCGCCGCCTGGTCGGCCTTGAGGCGGGCGTCGTTGAGGGCGGCGGCGACGAGATCCTCCACCATCTGCTTCTCGGACGGGACGAGCAGGCTCTCGTCGATGTCGACCGAGATGATCCGGCCCTTGGCGGTCGCCCGGACCTTGACGAGGCCGCCGCCGGAGAGGCCCTCGACCTCGATCCGCTCGAGCCCTTCCTGCGCCTTCATCAGCTCGGCCTGGGCATTCTGGGCCATCTTCATGATCTCGTCGAAATCGGGCATTTCTAAGCGCTCCGTTGTTCATCCAGTGTGTAGCGGGCGAGCTCGGCCCCCGGGAACGCCTCCAACGCGGCCTTGACCATCGGGGTTTCGAGGACCGACTGGCGAAGGGCGTCCTCGGCCGCTTTCTCCTGCTCGCGAAGGGTCGGCTGGGCCGGCCCGTCCGACAAAGCGACCTGCCATTTCTGGCCGAATATCGCGTCGGTAGCGTCGCGCAAGGTGCGGATGAAGGCCTCCAGATCCTTGATCTCGCGGACGTTCCCGGTCTGCTGGAGGAGCAGGCTGGGCGGGCCGTAATCGACCAGACGGTAATTCTCCCGCAGCTGGTGGGCGAGGATCGCCTTGCCCCGGGTCTCGATCAGCTCGGTGAAGGCCTCGAACGAGGCCGGCGCCTGCAACAGGGGCGCCTGCCCGGCCGCCGGCGCCGCGGCGGCGGACGCTCGCGCGGGCGCTCCCTCGCCGCTCGCCAGCTTCTCGACCAGGGCGCCCGGATCGGGAAGCTCGGAGGCGTGGATGAGCCGAAGCAGGGCCATTTCGGCGGCCTCGAGCGGCATCGGAGCGGCATGGACCTCGGCCAGGCCCTTGAGCAGCAGCTGCCAGAGCCGGTGGACGGCGGCGTAGGACAGCCGGCTCGCCCATTCTCGATAGGCTTCGCGCTCCTCCGCCGACTGGGCCGCGTCCTGGACTCCGCCGACCTTGGCGCGGGTGATCCCGTGGACGCATTCGAGCAGGCCGCGAAGCACGGCGCTGGGCTCGACTCCAAGGTCGTATTGGTCGCGAAGGGCGGCCAGCGCCGCCTGGGCCTCGCCGGCGAGGAGCAGCCCGAGCAGGCGCCGGATCGCGCCGCGGTCGGAAAGGCCCAGCATGGCCCTCACCTGATCGGCGGCGACCCCGCCGGGGCCGTGGGCGATCGCCTGGTCGAGGATGGACAGGCCGTCGCGGGCCGAGCCTTCGGCGGCCCGGGCGATGAGGGCGAGCGCCTCGGGCTCGACCTCGACCCCTTCCTTCGCGGCGACCTCGCCGAAATGGGCGGCGAGCTTCTCGGCGGGGATCCGCCTGAGATCGAAGCGCTGGCAGCGGGAGAGGACGGTGACCGGGACCTTGTTGACCTCGGTGGTGGCGAAAAGAAACTTAACGTGGCCAGGGGGTTCTTCGAGAGTCTTGAGAAGTCCATTGAACGCTTGCTTGGACAGCATATGGACTTCGTCGATGATGTAGACCTTGTAGCGCGCCGACACCGAGGCGTAGCGGACCGCCTCGATGATCTCGCGGACGTCGTCGATCCCGGTGTGGCTGGCGGCGTCCATCTCGATCACGTCGATATGGCGGCCCTCGGCGATCGCCCGGCACGGCTCGCACACGCCGCAGGGGTCGATCGTGGGACCGCCCTGCCCGTCCGGGCCGATGCAGTTGAGCGCCTTGGCGATGAGCCGGGCGGTCGAGGTCTTGCCGACCCCGCGCACCCCGGTGAGCAGGAAGGCGTGGGCGAGCCGGTCGCGCTCTATCGCATTGCCGAGCGTGCGCACCATCGCATCCTGGCCGATCAGCTCGGCGAAGCTCTGCGGCCGGTATTTGCGGGCGAGGACGCGGTAGGGCTGCGCTTTGGCCGGCTGCGGCGGCTCGTCGAGGCCGAGGCCTAAAGGTTCGTCGGGAGATTCGGATGCCATGGTGCGAGACTAGCCTATAACGTCATGCCAGCGAAGGCTGGCATCCCAGTGACGTGTGGCTGCAGCATCTTTTCCTCGCTGGGGCCCCAGCCTCCGCTGGGGTGACGCCTGGCGGCGTCAGTGGGAGCCGGGAACGACCCGGCGCTTGAACTCGTTACGGCTGCTTCCTTCCGGACCTGACCGGGTTGGCGAGAGCGCCGTCCGCCCGACTCCCGCGGCGCATATAGAAACCGGCGCGCCGGATATCAAACCCCCTTGGAGACGCTCGACCAGATGATTGCGACGACGCAGGCGTCGATCACCAGGTGAACGGCGAGCGACAGGCCTCGATGGCCCGTCCTGCCGACGACGGCGCCGACCGTCGCGGGAAAGTCGGTCTCCTCCGAGGCTCCGCCCAGCCGTTCCATCACCTCGGCGGAAATCGCTTTCTGAACCCTCAGATTGGCCATCAGCCCACTCAGATGGGCCGCGGCGAAGGCCAGGAAAGAGATCGTCATCAGCAAGGCGGTCCAGGCGTTGAACTGCTCCTTCATCGAGGCGCCGAAGCCCGCTGCCGCGAATGTGGCGACGATGTAGAGTCCCCACAAAGAATTCATCGAGGCGACATAGGTCGAATAGGTGGAGACGGCATGGGAAAGGTTGAAGTCGCGCATGTATCTTCTCCCCGGCGCAGGATCGGCGCGGAAGCATCTTAGGCGACCTGTGGAAAATTGGCAGGTTCTCGATCGGGCTGCGGTCCGCGGCCCTCAGGCGAAGGTCTCCGCCACCAGCCGGCCCACCGCGGCGTGGGCGGCGAAGCGGGCCGGGCGGTCGGCGGTGCCGCCGCTCTGGTAGCAGGCGACGACGACGGGCGGCTTGCCCGAGCGCCAGGCGACGGCGACGTCGTTGACCGCGCCGTTGGCGCCGGTGCCGGTCTTGTGGCCGACCAGCCAAAGCGGGGCCGGGAAGCCGGCCTTGAGCCGGTCCGGGCCGGGCACCGATTTCTTCATCCAGAGCGAGAGGCGGTTTCGATTCTCCTGGGAGAGGATCTCGCCGAGCACCAGCTTTCGCACGAGACGGGCCATGGCGGCGGGGCTGGTGGTGTCGCGGGCGTCGCCGGGCAAGTTGGAGTTGAGCTCCATCTCGAACCGGTCGAGGCGGGTCACTTCGTCGCCGCAGGCGCGAAGGAAGCGGGTCAGCGCCTCCGGCCCGCCGATCCGGCGCAAGAGCAGGTTGGCGGCGCTGTTGTCGCTGACTTCGACGGCCGCCGCGCAGAGCTGCCAGATCGGCAGGCGTCCACGGTCGAGATTGGCGGTGACGGTGGGGGAATTGTCGAGCGGCTTGCCGGGCGCGAAGGGCAGTTCCTCGTCGACCGAAAGCTTGCCGTCTTCGGCCTGGGCGAGGACCGCGGCGGCGAGGGGAAGCTTGAAGGTGGAGGCCATCGCGTAACGCGTATCGGCGTCGAAAAGCATCTCGCGGCCCGAGCCGGTGTCGATCGCGGCGACCCCGAGACGGCCGCCGGGGCCGAGCGTGGCCCGGATCGCCTCGAGCCGCCGGCGCGCCTCCAGGGCGCTTCGGGCGGGCGATTCGCTTTTGGCCGGTTCGGCGGCGCGGCAGCCGGCGGCGAGAGCGGCGGTGGCGGCGAGGAAGGTTCGGCGGTCGATCATCGTCCCTGCATGTTATGGGAGCCTCCCGGCATCCGCACCGTCAGATTTTCTAAGGCCTCGCTCAAATGGATCTGGCAGGCGAGGCGCGAGGTGCGGGTGACGTGCCGGGCGAGATCGAGCAGGTCCTCCTCCTCCTCGCTCGCCCGCGGAAGCCTGGCGAAATCCTCGGCGGCGACGATGACGTGGCAGGTCGAGCAGGCCATCTGCCCCTCGCACGTCCCCTCGAGCGGCTGGCCGTGCGCCTGGGCGAGGTCGAGCAGGCGCTCGCCGGGCTTTCCCCTCACCTCCTGGATGTGGTTGCCGTCGGCGGAGACGAAGCGGACCAGGGTCATGCCGGCTCCCCCAGCTGAAGGCGGGCGGCGGCGGCGATCAGGGTCAAGGCGTCGGCGAGCTGCTCCGTCGTCGTGTAGCGGCCGAATCCGAGGCGGATGCTGGAGCGCGCCTGACGGTCGGTGAGGCCGAGGGCGGCGAGGACGTGGCTGGGACGGCCCGAGCCGCTCGCACAGGCCGACCCCGCGGAGAAAGCGATTGCTCGAAGCTCGGAGATGAGGCGCGCGGCATCGACGCCGTCGCGGCGAAGGTTGAAATTGCCATGGTAGCGCCGATCGGCCGAGCCGTTGATCGTCCACTTTTCCATGATCTCGAGCGCTCTTTCCCACAATCGCTCGACATGATCGCGATCCTCTTCGGCCCGCTCGACGAGCAGCCGGGCCGCTTCGCCGAAGCCGACGCACAAAGCGGGCGAGAGCGTGCCCGACCGAAGCCCCCCTTCCTGGCCGCCGCCGTGCAGCAGGGGATCGATCTCGAGGCCGCTTCGGATCCAGAGAGCGCCGATCCCCTTGGGGCCGTGGACCTTGTGGGCGGAGATTGCGACGAGGTCGCATTCCTCGAGGGGGAGCGGGACCCTGCCGAAGCCCTGGACGGCGTCGCAGAGGAACAGGGCGCCGGCGGCCCGGGCCAGGGCGCCGATCCTCGCGACCGGCTGAACGACGCCGATCTCGTTGTTGACCAGCATGGCGGCGACGAGGCCGGTCGGCTCGGCGAGAGCGCCCTCGACGGCAACGAGGTCGACCAGGCCGTCCGGGCCGACGGGAAGGATCTCGAGGTCGAAACCCGCGTCGGCGAGATATTCGATCGTGTCGAGGACGGCGGCATGCTCGGTGGCGAGGGTGAGGATCCGGCGCCGTGCGGGCGGAAGTCGAGCCGCCGCGCCCTTCAGCGCCCAGTTGATCGCCTCGGTCGCGCCGGAGGTGAAATAGAGCCTGCCGCCCTCCCCGCCCAGGGCCTCCCTCACCTTGTCCCGCGCCACCTCGATCGCGGCGGCCGCTTCCCGTCCGAGGCGGTGGCTCGAGTGCGGGTTGGCGAAGCCGGTTTCGAGCCAGGGGCGCATCGCCGCCGCCACTTCCGGGGCCAGCGGGGTCGTCGCCTGATAGTCGAGGTAAATCACGCGGCCCGGCGTTTCCCGTACATCGCCGCCCAGTGGCCGAGCAGGGCGTCGATATCGCTCTCCCGGGTCTGCGGGCCGAAGCTGACCCGGATGATCTCGCGGGCCTCCTCCTCGGGCCAGCCCATGGCGGTGAGGACGTGGCTGGTCTTGAGGCTGCCCGAGGCGCAGGCGCTTCCGGCGGTGACGGCGATTCCGGCGAGATCGAGCTGCATCATCTGCGCGGCGCCGGGCACACCGGGCATACGATAGCAGGCGATGGTGGCGATGCGCGGGGCGTCCCGGCCGACCACTTCGCCGCCCGCGGCGGCGATCCCGGAATCGAGCCTCTCGCGCAGGCGAAGCGCCTCCTCGTACCAGCCGTGGTCCGCTTCGGCGGCGGCGGCGAAGCCCATGATCGAGGGGACGGCGGCGGTGCCGGGCCTGAAGCCCCCTTCCTGGCCGCCGATCGCTTCGAGAGTCGCGATGTCCTTGATCAGCAGGGCGCCGATCCCGGGCGGGCCGCCGAACTTGTGCCCGGCGATGACGACGAAATCCACATCGGGGATGCCGAGCTTGCCGGCGCTCTGCGCGCAGTCGGTCAGGAGCAGTCCTCCGGCGTCCTTGACCCGCGTATAGATCGCGTTGATCGGATGGATGACCCCGGTCTCGTTGTTGACGTGCTGAACCGCGACCAGGGGCGCCTCCGTCCCCTCCAGCGCCCGGTCGAGATCGTCGAGATCGAGGGTGCCGTCCGCTTCGACCGCGATCTGCCGCGCCCCGGGCGCACTTCGAAGCACCGCCGGATGCTCGACCGCGGCGACGATCCGGTCCTTCGCCCGGGCGCGTTCGAAGACCAAAGAAATGGCTTCGGTCGCGCCCGAGGTGAAGATCAGCGTGGACTCCGTCTCCAGTGCCGCCGCAATCCGCCGCCGGGCGTCCTCGAGCTGGGCCCGCACCGCCCGTCCCTCGGCATGGGGGGAAGAGGGATTGGCCCAGCTCCGACACGCCTCCGCCATCGCCGCCGCCGCTTGCGGAAGGATCGGGGTGGTCGAGGCATGGTCGAGGTAGATTCGGTCGGGCACGTCTTCCCTTTCAAATTGCACGGCGGGCGCGCAGCCCTATATAGAGCGGCATGCGCGCGGGGGCAGCCCCGCTCTTTCTCCTTGAGCTACCGCAGGTGCAATGCCCGAAGTCATTTTCCCCGGTCCGGAAGGCCGTCTCGAAGGCCGATTCAGCCCCGGTCCCCGGCCCCGCGCGCCCGTCGCGCTGATCCTCCATCCCCATCCGCAGGGCGGCGGGACGATGAACAACGCCATCGTCCAGGCCCTCTACAAGACCTTCGTCAGGCGCGGATTCGCCACCCTGCGCTTCAATTTCCGCGGCGTGGGCAAGAGCCAGGGCGTGTTCGACAACGGCATCGGCGAGCTCAGCGACGCGGCTTCCGCGCTCGATTGGGTGCAGCAGATCCATCCCGAGGCGGAGACGACCTGGATCGGCGGCTTCAGCTTCGGCGCCTGGATCGGAATGCAATTGCTGATGCGGCGGCCCGAGGTGCGCGGGTTCATCTCGATCGCCCCTCCGGCCAACATGTACGATTTCACCTTCCTCGCCCCCTGCCCGGCCTCCGGAATCATCATCCAGGGCGAGGGCGACGAGGTGGTGACCCCGAACGCGGTCCAGAAGCTGGTCGACAAGCTCCGCACCCAGAAGCACATCACCATCCATCATTCGACCATCCCGCAGGCGAACCATTTCTTCGTCAACGAGATGCCGCAGCTGATGAAGGCGGTGGACGAATATCTGGACTTCAGGCTGGATCCGAGCTGCCCGATACGGTGAGGCGCCTCCCTCCTACGTCGTCCCTTCCGACGGTCGGATACGGGACGAACGCCTGCGCCTGCTCCCCGGCGCCTCGGGCGCCAATCTCAAAGAGAAGGCACGAAGGCACAACGTAGAGAGCTTTTTTCTACGTCGTGCCTTTGTGCCTTCTCTCGAAAAATCCAGGGCCTGCCGGCCCGGGAGGACCGTCGCACGATGCGATGGCGGCAGGTCGCGAGGCGGCTCGGCCCTGCAAGCTGAAGCCAGTCAGCCTACGGAAAAAGTCACTTTCACTGATCTCCCGAGTGCCAGCGGAGCGACATGCAGGACAGGCCGGCGTCGATCTTCGCGATCTCCGCGGCGGGGACTTGCACCACTTTGAGTCCTCGTCCGGAGAGCAGGGCGGCGGTTTCCGGAAAGCCGGCTCCCATCAGGAGGCGGTCGTTGACCCGGATCAAATTGGCCGAATGCTCCTCGCCCTCGGGCGTCATCAGCACCTCATAGTCGGGGAAGAGCGACGCCATCGCCGGCACGGCGATCAACGTGCGTTCGTCGACCAGCGCGCAGCCGGTCTTGAGGTGGAGCAGGCCGGGCGGCGGCTCGACGATCCGGGCGCTCCGGCCTAGGTCGCGGGCCAGTTCGCAGAACCGCTCGGCGCCCCTTCGGTCGGTGCGCTCGGACAGGCCGATAAGGATCTCATCGGGGAGGATGAGGATATCCCCGCCGTCGACGAAGCCCTCGTCGACCTCCGCGACGTTGGTGAAATGACGCCGCAGGACCGGCGCCAGCGACTCGGCCTCGGCGAAGCGGCTCGAGGCGCCGGGGCGGAGCAGGATCGCCCCTTCGGTCAAAACGAAGGCCGGATCCTCGACGAAAACGGAATCGGGATGCCGGGCAAGCGCGGGAAGCGTCTCCACGACGACTCCGGCCGCCTCCAGCGCGGCGACATAGGCGTGATGCTCGGCGACTATCCGGTCGTAGGCGGGCGCCTCGGAGCCCGTGCGCAGGCCGTCGACGACGCTTGCCGCGGGCTCGCGCACGATGGCCCTGTCGAAATCGAAGACCCGCATGGTCACACCGTCCAGACCAGGACGTTGCCGAACAGAACGGCGGCGGCGATCAGCATCAGAATGCCCTTCTTGCGCTCGTTGCGCTTGATCAGAAGCCAGGCGCCGCCGGCGACCAGGGCGAAAGCCGCGAGGACGGCGATCGAAAGCAAAGTGGCGATGATTCCGGTCATGGCCGACGCTTGTGCCATCCAAAATGGCGGGAAAACAGGGCCTGGCTTTTACCAATGGTTAAATCGCGGGGCATAGCTTCGCCTTCATGCCCGACGGGGACGCGCAGAAGCAGCTGGACGAAGCTTTCGAGCGGATCGAGGAGACGATCCTGCCGAGCCTGTCGATGATGCTCGACACTTTGCTCGAAGCGGCGACCCTGGCCCGGCCCGGCCATGACGGCGAAGTCTTCGCCGCGGAGCTGAGGACCCTGGGGCTCCAGCTCGAGGCCCTGACCCGGCAGGTCGAGGCCGTCTCCCCCGCCGAGCGGATCGATCCCGCCGATTATCGCACCGCCTCCGCGGCCTGAGCGCCGAGGATCGCGGCGTAGAGCTCGGGATCGACGTTCCCGCCGGAGACCACCACCACCGTCCGCTCCGTGACCTCGCCCGCCTTGCCGGCGAGCAAAGCCGCCAGCGCGACCGCTCCGCCCGGCTCGGCGACGATCCGGAGGTGGCGGGCGGCGAAGGCCATGGCGGTCTCGATCTCGGCTTCGGTCACCCAGATTCCGCGGGCGCCCGAATCGCTCAGCGCGCCCAGAGTCAGCGGCGAGACCAATTTCGTCTGGAGGGCGTCGCAGCGGGTCGGAGGCGGCGGGTCGAGGACCGGGATTGGAGCGCCCGCCTCGAGCGAACGGGCCATGTCGTCCCAGCCTTCGGGCTCGACGGTGACGATCCTCGCCCCGGGGCAGGCGAGCGCGATCCCCGCCGCAAGCCCGCCGCCGCCGCAGGGGACGAGCAATTTGTCGGGCGCGCCGCCGAGCTGGTCGTTTATTTCCACCCCGACGCTCCCCTGCCCTTCGATGATGTCGACATCGTCGAACGAGGGCACCAGGGCCGAGCCGCGCTCGGCGGCGAGTCGGCCGGCGATCTCCTCGCGGCTCTGGGTGGCGCGGTCGTAGGCGACGATGTCCGCGCCGGCGGCGAGGGTCGAGTCGCGCTTCACCGCAGGCGCGTCCGCCGGCATGACGATGGTCGCCCGGATGCCGAGGCGGCGGGCGGCGATGGCGACGCCCTGGGCATGATTGCCCGAGGAGAAAGCGACGACTCCGCGGCCGCGCTCGGCCTCATCGAGGAGGAGCAGCCGGTTGGTGGCGCCCCTGAGCTTGAAGCTGCCGCCCTCCTGAAGGCACTCGGCCTTCACCCACAGGCGGACGCCCCGCCACTCGAGGGGCAGCAAGGGCGTCCTCACGACGTGCGGCGCCACACGCTTCGCCGCAGCGGCGACACCCTTCGGCCCGGGCTTTCTCTCTGTCATCCAAACCTCTGATTTTGCGAGGGAAAAAGCAGGTCTTTACAGGGGGGAACGCGAACCATATATGCGCCTCCGCTGCCCCATGGGGACTTCCAACAACCGCAAGGCAGCTTTCTCGTCAACTACCGCCTTTGGAGGTCCCTTGAGTTGCACAAGCATCATAGCGCGCTGGGGCTAGCGACCGCCCTTCGACCGGTCCAGCCGGTCACGCTCATTCGTCCGCACGCCGC
Source organism: Allosphingosinicella sp. (assembly GCA_035719905.1). Classification (GTDB taxonomy): domain Bacteria; phylum Pseudomonadota; class Alphaproteobacteria; order Sphingomonadales; family Sphingomonadaceae; genus Allosphingosinicella. The sequence continues at coordinate 5,208 of DASTFN010000048.1, read as the reverse complement.
CAAGCGCGCCGCCCGCTTCTTCGTCGAGAAGTTTCCGGGCCGGTCGCTCTATGCGGTCAAGGCGAACCCCTCGCCGGACCTGCTTCGAATCCTCTGGGAGAGCGGGGTGACCCATTATGACGTCGCCTCGATCGCCGAGGTGCGCCTGGTCGCCGAGACCCTTCCGGACGCGGTCCAGTGCTTCATGCACCCGGTCAAGGCCGAGGAGGCGATCGCCGAAGCCTATGCGCTCGGCGTGCGCACCTTCTCGCTCGACACGATGGAGGAGCTCGACAAGATCGTCCGCGCCACCTCAACCGATGGCGTCGAGGCCGATGACCTCAATCTGTGCGTGCGCATCCGGGTCTCCTCGGACCACAGCAAGCTCAGCCTCGCCTCCAAGTTCGGCGCCGAGCCGGACGAGATGAAGGCCTTGCTGTTCGCGACCCGCCAGGCGGCGGACGCGCTCGGCATCTGCTTCCATGTCGGAAGCCAGGCGATGACCCCGGCCGCTTATTCCGAGGCGATGGAGCGGGTCCGGGCGGCGATCGTCGAGGCGGCCGTCACGGTCGACATCGTCGACGTCGGCGGGGGCTTCCCCTCCGTCTATCCGGGCATGGAGCCGCCGCCGCTGGAGGCCTATTTCGACGTCATTTCGCGCGCTTTCGAGAGCCTGCCCATCTCCTATTCGGCCGAATTGTGGTGCGAGCCGGGCCGGGCTTTGTGCGCCGAATATGCCAGCCTGCTCGTCCGGGTCGAGAAGCGCCGCGGCGACCAGCTCTACATCAACGACGGCGCCTACGGCACGTTGTTCGACGCGGCGCATGTCGGCTGGCGCTTCCCGGTGAAGCTGGTTCGCGAGGAGGAATCGAACGTCCGCGACATGCCGTTCAGCTTCTACGGGCCGACCTGCGACGATCTCGACCATATGGCGGGGCCGTTCCATCTCCCGGCCGACATCGGCGCGGGCGATTATATCGAGATCGGCATGCTCGGCGCCTATGGCTGCGCGATGCGGACCGCCTTCAACGGCTTCGGCGCGGTGCAGAAGGTCGAGATGACGGACGAACCGATGGCGACCCTGTACGGCGCCGACGAGGAACGGGACGCCCCGTCGCACGTCGTCACTTTGTAGTTACAGCGTCATGCCAGCGCAGGCTGGCATCCCAGCGAGTGCTCTCCCTGGGGCCCCAGCCTTCGCTGGGGCGACGGCGGATATGGAGATCCACGTGAACACCGAGACCAAGATCAACGACACCCGCAAGGCGGAGCTGCTGTCGAACGTCGTCGAGCATATCGACATCACCAGCTTCGACGCGCGGCCGATCGTCGACGCGATGAAGAAGATGAGCTTCACCAGCCGCGACCTCGGCCGGGCGGCGGAGATCTACAACACGATGCTCGCGGATCCGGAATGCTCGGTGATCCTGGTCATCGCCGGCTCGACCTCGGCCGGCGGCTGCATGGACCTCTATGCCGAGCTCGTGCGCAACAACATGGTCGACGCGATCGTCGCCACCGGAGCCACGATCGTCGACATGGATTTCTTCGAAGCGCTTGGCCACAAGCATTACCAAGCGCTTGAAATCCCTGACGACGACACTTTGCGCTCGCTCTATATCGACCGGATCTACGACACCTATATCGACGAAGAGAAGCTTCAGGAGACCGACCACACGATTGGCGACATCGCCAACAGCCTCGAGCCCAAGCCCTATTCGTCCCGCGCCTTCATCCGCGAGATGGGCAAGTGGCTGATGCAGAACGGCAAGAAGGAGAACAGCCTGGTCAAGCTCGCCTACGAGCATGACGTGCCGATCTTCTGCCCGGCCTTCGTCGACAGCTCGGCCGGCTTCGGCCTGGTCAAGCACCAGGTCGACGCGATGAAGGCGGGCCGGCCCTATATGGTGCTGGACGCGATCGCCGACTTTCGTGAATTGACCAACCTCAAGATCGAGGCGGGCACGACCGGCCTGCTGATGATCGGCGGCGGCGTTCCCAAGAACTTCACCCAGGACACGGTCGTCTGCGCCGAGATCCTCGGCCACGACGATGTCGAGGTCCACAAATATGCGGTGCAGATCACCGTCGCCGACGTCCGCGACGGCGCCTGCTCCTCCTCGACCCTTCAGGAGGCGGCGAGCTGGGGCAAGGTTTCGACCGCCATGGAGCAGATGGTGTTCGCCGAGGCGACCAGCGTCCTGCCCCTGCTGGCCAGCGACGCCTATCACCGCGGCCACTGGCGGGAGCGCACGGAGCGGCGCTTCGCGAAGCTGTTCGATTAAGCGGAGGGGCCGGAGCGAAAGCTTCCGGCCCCTTTCTCAATAGCCGCAGGGGAAGCCGGCGGTGAGCCCGGCCATGATGACCAAAGCGGCGTTGCTGCCGCCCTCCTCCGGATGGGCGCGAAGGTAGCGCACGACCGACTGGGCGATCTGGTCGTTGGTCGTACCTCTTGGAAAGCAGAAGACCTGGGGGCGCCCGGACGCGACCAGAGCGCTGGAGAAAGCGTCGGCGGCGCCGAGCACGTAGGTCAGGCAGGCGTTGCGGTCCTGCCCGCACAGCGCGGTCAGGGTCCGGGCGCTGACCCGGGTCGGGACGGCCGGCGGCGCGGGGCTCTGGCCCGGGACCGGCAAGCGCGGCGCCTGGGCCGGGGGTCGCTGGGCCTGGGCGGGGGGAGGTTGCGTCTGGCGCGGAGCGGGCTGCTGGGCCTGGGCGCTCCCGGCCAGCAGGATTGCCGCCATTGCCGTGATCGCGATCCGCTTCATCTCTTCACTCCCTTACTCCGGCATCCTGTTTAGCAGGCTTTTTCAGCCACTAAAGGGCGCTTTGACTCGGCGCCCGGCGGCGGCCAATCTGACGCTGAAATAGGGGGAGATCGAACTCATGTTTTACAGTCCCATTCTCGCGCCCATCGTCGCGCTGGTCGCCTGGACGCTGCTGATCATGGCCTGGATGGTCGTGACCCGCTTCGCGGCGATGAAGCGCAAGGGCATCTCGCTCAAGGGCCGGGTCGGAGGCCGGGGCGGCGCCGCGCTCGAAGGCGTGGTCGAGGACGAGGTGATGTGGAAGGCGCATAATTACATGCACCTGGTCGAGCAGCCGACCCTGTTCTACGCCATCGCCCTGACCCTGGCGGTGGGCCATGCCGGCGGCGGCTACAGCGCGATCCTGGCCTGGGCCTATGTGGCGCTGAGGGTCGTGCACAGCCTGGTCCAAACCACGGTCAACATCATCACCTACCGCTTCATCCTGTGGGTGCTGTCGTCGCTGGCGCTGGCCGGTCTCGTCGTCCAGGCGGTCCGGATGATCTGCGGCCACATCGCCTAAAGGGTCCGCCCTAACGGCTGAACGCGCCGACCAGCTCGACGTGGGTCGACCAGCGGAACTGGCCGACCGGCTCGACCCAGTCGAAGCGGTAGCCGCCTTCGGTGAGAGCGGCGGCGTCGCGGGCGAAGGTCGACGGGTTGCACGAGACGTAGGCGATGCGCGGCACCGACGAGCGGGCGAGCGAGGCCGCCTGCTCCTTCGCGCCGGCCCTTGGAGGATCGAGCACGACGGCCTCGAAACGGTCGAGCTCCGCCACGTCCAGCGGCCGCCGGTAGAGGTCGCGATGGTCGACGAAGACCGGCCGCCCGGCCCGCGCGGCCGCGGACTTGAGGGCGAGGGCGGCGTCGCGCGCGGCCTCGGCGGCCAGGATCCGTCCCTCGAGCGCCAGCGCGAACGTGCCGAGGCCGGCGAACAGGTCGGCGACGATCCGAGCTTCCCCGACCGAGCGCCGTACCGCTTCGACCAGCGCCGCCTCGCCCTCGGCGGTGGCCTGGAGGAAGGCGCCGTGCGGCAGCGGCACGGCGACTCCGCCGAGCGTGACCGTGACCGGCTCCGGCTCCCAGCGGGTCTGGGCGCCGTAGCCGTCGTCGAGGGCGAGCCGGGCCAGGCCATGGTCGCGGGCGAAGGCGCCCAGCGCCTCGGCGGCGGCGAGGCCGTCGGCCTCCACCTTCTCGAGCAGCAGGTCGACGCCCTGATCGGTCAGGGTCAGCCGGACGCCGGCGGTGGCGGACGGCTTCAGGCTCCGCAACAGCGCCCGAAGCGGGTGGACCAAAGCGAACAGCTCCGGGCGGAGGATATGGCATTCGCGCATGTCGACGATCCGGTGGCTCGATTCGGCATTGAAGCCGAGCGGTCCGCCCCGCTCCGCCCTCAGCGAGGCGCGGCGGCGGCTGTTGGGCGGCGAGATGTGGGCGGGAAGGACGTCGGGCGCCGTCACGCCCTGCGCGGCCAGGGCCGAGACGATCCGGTCGCGAAGAAAGCCCGCATAGGCTTCATCGTCGACATGCTGCAGCTGGCAGCCGCCGCATTCGGGGAAATGGCGGCAGGGCGGCGCCTGCCGGTGCGGGCCGGGCTCGACGCTCCCGTCCGCTCCCACCCGATCGCCGGGCGCGGTCAGCGGATGGAAACGCCCGCTTTCGCCCACGCCGTCGCCGCGGCCGGCGAGCCGGACGATCCTGTCGCCTTCGCTCAGCGGCATGAAGCGACCGCGGCGGGAAGGCGCTCGATTAGATCGTCGGCGATCAGGCCGGGCCCGGCGAGCTCGGCGGCGCGGCCGTGGAGCCACACGCCGGCGCAGGCGGCCTCGAAGGCGTCGAGGCCCCGGGCGCGCATCGCCGCGACGATTCCGGTCAGCACGTCGCCCGTCCCGGCCGTCGCCAGCCAGGCGGAAGCCGCGGGCGCGATCGCGGCTCGGCCGTCCGGCGCCGCGACGACCGTGTCCGCCCCTTTGTAGATCACCACCGAATGCGCCCCGGCTGCGGCCGCCCGGGCCTGCTCCACCTTGCTTCCACGAAGCGCCGGGAAGAGCCGCTCGAACTCGCCCGCATGCGGGGTGAGGATGGGGACGGCCGCGGCCCCGTGTAGCCGCTCCACGCCATGCCGGGCGAGGAGGGTCAAAGCGTCGGCGTCGAGCACGAGGGGAGCGGCGGCGGCGAGCGCGGCCTGGAGGGCAGTCCAGGCTTGCTCGCCGGTGCCGAGCCCCGGCCCGATCGCCCTGGCGCCGATTCGGGGATCGTCGAGATGGCTCCAGGCCGCGCCGGGCGACTGGACGACGGCGCTCGGCACGCCCGCGATCCATTCGTCGGCCACCAGCCGGACATAGCCCGCCCCGGCGCGGGCCGCGGCCGCCGCCACGAGCGCGGCGGCCCCCGGCATTGCACCGCTTTGCACCGCGACGAAGCC
>DASTFN010000047.1:0-4799 GCA_035719905.1 Allosphingosinicella sp. | reverse complement strand
CGAGCGCCGGGCCGCCCACAGCCTGTCGAGCCGGTCCGCCGCCAGCGCCTTGGCGGTCGCCGCGTCGAGCGCCGCGGCCACCGCCCGGCGGTCGCTGAGCAGAGCGGCGCCGGGCCGGCTCGCCCGCTGCAGCCCGGTCTGATAGTCGCGGCCGGGATCGTAATAGGCCAGGCTCGCCTCCGCCGGCACCGAATCGCCGCTTCGCCGAAGCCATTCCCCGCGCCCTCCGGCCCCCGGCGCCGAGGCGCCGAGCTCGCTCTGCGCGATCAGGATCGGGGCCGCGGCTCCGCCGACGATCGCCAGCCCCTGCCCGTCGTCGACCAGCGACAGCGGCTCCAGCTCGGCGAGCGCGGCGATCGCGGCACGGACGCTGTCGCCCCCGGCCGCATAGCCGGCCAGCGCCGCCGATTCCCCGGCCGTCGCCAGCCCGTCGCCGAGCGCCGCCGCCACCGCGCTCAGGCTCATCGGACCCGAATCCGCCTCGACCTCGAAGGTGAGGGACGGGATCCGGTTGCCGTAATCCGCCAGCTGGAAATCCTCGAACACCGCATAGGCGATGCCCCGATAGGCCGGCGCCTCGCCGGAGCCCTCGACCGACGCGATCAGCGGATCGACCGGCTGGTCCTCGCCGCCGAGGTGGAGCCGGTAGCCGGTCGCCGTCTTGAAGTCGCCGGCGGCGCCCCGCAGAAGCTTCCCGTCCGCCCAGATCCGCCGCACCGCCAGGATCGCCCGCCCCGACAAGGCCACCGCGAAATTGGCCGAGTAGCTGTAGTCGACCGTCTTGGGCTGGCCCTTGCCGCCGCCGCTCTTCGAGCGCTCCTCCTTGAGGTCGGTCGCCCAGATCACCGTCCCGGCGACCCGCATCGTCCCGAACAGTTTCGGGATCTGGCTGCCGTAGCTCGACGTCTGCACCGCCAGCTCGCCCAGCCTCGGCCCCTGGCGCGGCTTGGGCGCGAACAGCCGGCCGTCGATCTGCTGGCCGAGGAGGGCGCCGATCGCGCCTCCGATGGGACCGCCGATCGCGCTTCCGGCGGCGGTCAGAACCAGGGTCGCCATCTCCTCATCCTCCCTCGAAGAAGCGCCACGCCCCGGCCACCGGCCAGGGCACGGGAAGCGGCCGCTCCACCACCCGGCGAAGGCCGGCATCGGCATGGACGAAGCTGTCCCAGGCGCGGACGACGATATGGAATTGGGCCGGGCCGGCCTCGCAGACGAGGACGTCGCCCGCCACCGCCCGCTCCGCCGGCACCGGCCGGCAGCCGAGGTCGCACAATTCATGCTCGATCGCCGCCAGATGCTGGCCGCGCAGCGCATAGTCGCGGCGCAGCCGCCCGGCCGGGATCTCCGCCGCCGCCGCCGCGGCTCCGACGCAGTCGAGTCCGAGCATGGGGTCGCGGCCCTGCGGCCGGAAGCGGGTGCCGACCAGCGCCCGCGCCCGCCGGGCGATCCGATGTCCCCTGAGGCTCATGTCAGGCTCCCGGATAGCGGGTCAGCAGGTCCATCCCGGGCAGATGCGGCTCGCCCCGGAAATTCTCGGCATTGGCGAAGCGCGCCCGGCAGGTGGCGAAACTCTTGTCGCAGCCCTCGCGGACCTCGACCAGGCCCCCGATCGCGATCGCGAAGGGCGGCGGCTCCTGAAGGATCAGCCTCGATCCCTGGGTGCCCACGATCAGGCTCTCGAGCCCGCTGTTCGCGCCGCCGATCCAGCGCAGCTTGCCGAAGACGTAATTCGGGCCGAAGGCCCCGGCCACGACCACCGCCGTCTCCGTCGGCGCCGAGATCACCCGGGAAACCCGCACCCGCCCGGCCATGTCGACCCGGCACCGCCGGTCGCCGAGCTCGGCCCGGCATTCGGGCGAGGTCTGCTCGGCCACCGCCCGCTCCAGCAAGGCGGCGGCGCCGCGCAGCTCGGCCTCGAAGCCGTTCGACTTCACCGTCACGTCGCCCAATTCGCCCCGGACGAGGTGGAGCCTCGCCCCGTCCGGATCCTCCCAGTCGACCAGGAACAGCGACACCGCCGCCCGGTCCCACCGCCCGGCGGCAAGGTCCGGTTCGCTGATCGAGTCGCTGGTCAGGGCGCCCGAGACGTCGAGCGTCGAAGCGTCGAAATCGTCCGAGACCGACACCGCCGACGGCAGCATCCCCGGCGCCGCCCGATAGACGAGGCCGTCGATCGCGAGGTCGCGGTCATGGCTGGTGAAGCCGAGGCATATCCCGTCCCGCCGCTCCACCCGCCAGCAAAAGGCGAGCGCGGTCAGCTCCCGCTCGAGGAAGGAAGGCATGGCCGTCTCCTTTGAATCCGTCATTGCGAGCGAAGCGAAGCAATCCAGTGCGGCTTCCGACGCCCGCTGGATTGCTTCGTCGCTGCCGCAAAGCGGCAGTTTATCCTGAGCGCCGCCGCAGGCGGCGTCGAAGGGCTCCTCGCAATGACGGGGCTAAGCTTCCCGCACCTCGATCAGAGGCACCGACGCGGCCTCGCCCGCCTCGAACGTGGCCCGGCTGACGCTTAGCCGGTCCTCGGCGAAGCGCACCGGCACGTCGAAGCGGAAGCCCGCCTCGACCGCCTCACCCTCGGCGGGCGCCTCCTCGAAGCTCAGGGTCCCGAGCGGACCCAGCGTCCAGCCGCTCACCCGCTCCACCCCGGCGACGGAGACCCGAACCGAGCCCGCCACCGGCCGGGTGATCCGCCGCGCCTGCCCGCCATAATGTTTCACCAGGGCATAATCGGTGCGGACCCCGTCCCCCGTCCCCAGCGCCTGGTCGGCCGGACCCGGCGTCCCGGTCATGCCGTTCGAGCTGCAGTCGAACGGATCCTCGAAGCGGAAGGCCTGCGCCGCCCCGCGCCGGGCCCGGAAGAAGGCGATCAGGGCGTGCAGGTCCGCTTCGCCCCGCACCCCCGGCCCGGCGTCGAAGCGGAGCCGGGCGTCGGCCCAGTCGCTGTTCCTCTGCTCGCCGCCCCCGGCCCCGGTCACCACCGCGGTCGAGAAAGACGGCTCGACGCTCGCCTCCCGCCCGAGCGCCACCGGAAAGCGCACATCGTCGAATGAGTCCACGTCCCCGTCTCCTTCCGAAAGTGCCTGTCCTGAGCCTGTCGAAGGATCGAACCAGGTGAAACCGTCGCGAAGCACCTGCGGCAGAGCCCAGACGAACACCTCGCTCGTGCCCCGCGCCCGAGCCGCCTCGATCGCCGCGGCGATGGCGTGCCATTGCGCCTTGTCTTCCTCGGCCAGGACGAAGCCGGCGAAATAATGCTGCCGCTCGGGCGGATAGCCGAGCCGGGCCTGGGCCGCGGCGACCCCGCGCGCGCTCGCCCCTGTGTTGCCGCCGGTCACCCAGCCGTAATCCTCGAGCTGGAGCAGGTCGAAGGCCGGGTCCTCCCAATCGTGCGGCAGATTGGCGAGCTTGAGGTGGGGGCCGTCGAAGATCGTCGGCAGATAGGCGAGGAGCAGGGTCTGAGCCTCCGGAGCGACCGCTCGGACCGCCGACAGCAGGGCCGCCGTCGAATCCGCGAGCACCGCTCCGGCCGCATCGAGGGTCGCCTGCTCGGCCGAGGTCAGAGGCTCTCGAACGTCGGCGATCGGCACCGGCGCGAGCAGGTCGACCGCCGCCGCGTCGTAAAGGCAGATCCGGCCGTCCGGCATCACCCACCACCACGGCTCGCCGACCTGGAACCTTACCTCCAGCCCCGCCGCCGCGGCGAGCCCGGCGAAGGCCTGCGCCGCCAGCCGCAGATAGGACATCGCCCCGTCGTTCGCCGGCGACAGCAGGGTCGAAGGCGGCGACCATCCGGTCAGCGCCGGCGATCCGTCCTCGGCCCTCTGCTTCCAGTCGCCCCAGACATGCTGGTCGAGCAATTCGTAGGAAAGCGACCAGATGAGCTCGTAGCCGAGCGCCCCCGCCCTTGCCGCGAAATCCGAATGCCAGGCGGCGCAGGGCGCGTTCAGGACCCCGCCCGCCAGGCTGACGTAATAGCCGCCGCTATCCGCCTCGAGCCGGAAATAATGGCTCATCCCGACATAATGGTTGATCGGACCGCGATAGCCGAGCTGCAGGCAGTTCCTCAGCACCCGCGCCGGGGTCAAATGGTAGAGATCGTCATAGCCGGTCGCGATCCGGAGCCGGTGCTCGGGCACCATTGTATCGCCGATCGCCAGCACCGAGCCGGGGCCGTCGCAGGCGATCCCGCTCAGCTCCGTCCAGCCCTCCGCCGGAGCGTCCAGCGGCAGATCCTCATGCGCGTAGCCCGGCGCAACCATCGACAGGAACATCCGGTCGACGTCGCCCGCCCAGACCGGATCCTCGCCCTCCCAGCCGCCGGCCAGCGCCGCGAAATCGAACTCGACGAGCGCATCCTCCGGGGCGCCCTCGGCATAATTCCACAGCCGCACATACCAGCTCCGGACCGTGCCCCCCGGATCGCGCCCCTCGATCGTCAGGGTCGGCCCGTCGACCGCGTCGAGCGCCCGGATCCCGCCGCTCCGCCACCGGAAGCGAAGCCGGCAGCCCCGGAAATCGCGGCGGGTCTCGTAGGCGAGCAAAGGATGGTCGAACCGGTCCTCCGCCTCCCAGATCAGCCCCGCCAGATCGTCGGCCTTGTAGAAGACGCAGTCGGCCCGGAGCGAGTCCGGCCCCGTCGTCACCACCGAAGCCATCATCGGCCGCGGGAAATTGACGGTCCACAAGCGCGCCTCGAAGCGCTTCACATACCCCATCTGCCTCGCCGCCCCGGGCGGCGCCAGCCAGTGACCCATTGCAACCTCCCTACCCCGTCGTCCCAGCGAAGGCTGGGACCCCAGCGA
>DASTFN010000046.1:0-53004 GCA_035719905.1 Allosphingosinicella sp. | reverse complement strand
GATCACAAAGGGCACCAAGGGACCTCGCGGGCGCCGGCCTCAGAGCCTTATCGGACAGGCCGCGAGAAAGGCCGCTACGCGGACTCTTCGTGCCCTTGGTGACCTTTGTGCGAAACCAATTCTGAATGCGATCCACGCGGGGGAAAGGAGTCAGGCCGCGCAGCAGCCTTCGGTGCCAGTTACGTGCCTGGGTCCTTCGGTGCCAGTTACGTGTCCTTCGGTGCCAGCTACGTGCCAGCTACGTGCCTGGCACCAAAAGCCCCCAGCTACGTGCCAGCTACGTGCCTGGCACCAAAAGCCCCCCCGTCGCCGAGCCCCGGCGGTAGGCCGGTTTTTTCGCACAAAGATCACAAAGGGCACCAAGGGACCTCGCGGGCGCCGGCCTCAGAGCCTTGTCGGACAGGCCGCGAGAAAGGCCGCTACGCGGACTCTTCGTGCCCTTGGTGACCTTTGTGCGAAACCAATCTGTGGGAATTCGGGACAGTTACGAATTTCAGTCCGAGACGCGTCAGGCACGCCCCGGATTAGAGGAGCTCGAATTCGAGCAGAAGGCATCCGGCGTCGATATCGTCATCATATTCATCGCGCAGGTCGATCCTGTACGCTCGTGCGAGGCGATAGGCATAAGTGATCTGACGGAAGCCGTTCGCCTCGAGGGTCAGGCGCATCGCCGCCATGCCCGGCGGCAGGCTCACCTTCTCGCGGCCATATCCGTGCCGGTCCCACAGATTCACGGCGCGGGGGATGCTGTAGTTTGCCGGCTGCACCGGCAGCTGCCTGATGTCGTGAAGCAGGATAACGCCGAGCCGTTGCGGGAGGCTCGCCGTGGGCGCGATGTGGGCATTACGGCGCGACACTTCGCCGGCCAGCGTTGCGGGGTCGAGGTTCCACTCGATCCCAAAATGGGCAAGCCGCCCGCGCCTCTCCTTTGTTGTGACCCATGGCGTCGATCCGCCGTCGCTTTGCCGGACGGAGGACTCGCCTGCGGCCACGGGTTTGCCGCGATGGTCGACCAGGGCGTTCGAGGGCACCTCTCCGAACGAGAGGATCGCGTTTTGCGAATCGTCGAGCGGAATCAGGACGAGGGTGGAATCGCTGCGCGGTTCGTCGCCGGTCCGATCTTCTTGGTCGCCGGTCCTTGCGAGATTAGACAGCAATGGAAGCAGGGACCATTGATATTCGGCCGCGGCAAAGGGAGTCACCGGCATTCCACCTTGCACGTCCTCTGCATTTTCCCGGATGCGCTCCTCGCCCGCGTTCATCGTGCGCCAGAGCGACCGATCGGCGCTCCCAAAATCCCAGCGCAGCCTCAGGCTGGTCAGCGGCTGCCCGGCGAGAATGATCTGGTTCGTTTGCCGAAGGCTGTTTCGCAATAGCGTCTCCCTGTTGGTCGCCTGGGCGATTTGAGCTTCGTTGAAACGCGCCTGATTCTGCTGAAATCCCAGCTGGTTCCGCTGAAATCCGCGGATCGTGTTTTCGATATTGGCGCGGATGTTCTCGGTCGCCTCGGACAATAGACCGTCCACCCTTCGCCGCCATGTCTGCTCCTGCTCGCGCAGCATGACTTCCTGGGCTGCCTTCACTTCGGCCTGTATCCGCTGTTCGCTTTGTTGCTGATTTTCGATCGTCACACGCAGCAAGGCGGCCCCGACCGATCCGGCGAGGCCGATGACGGAAACGCAAAGCGAAAGCCAGCCGGCCGGCGTCAGGCGTTTTATATGAACGCCTTGAATCTCGATCGAAGTCTTGAAGAGTTGGGACAGGGCGCCGGTAACGAAGCTGACGGCAAATCCGCCAACGGTAATTATCGTGAGCCAATCCTTGAGCGCCATCGCATCCTCTTTCATTGCCGGGTGAGCTCGGAAATTCGGTCCCAAGCTCACGCTCTTTGGGCGGCTACATGCCCAATGGGCCTGGCCTCGGCCGGCGACGGCCCTGGCAACTCTGACTCCGGCAGTTCCGGAGCCTATGACTGTTGGCGGTCGCTTGCCGTGACGGCGATCACGCCGCCCGACCGCACGAGCCCTGCGGGAGACCCTTGTGGAAGCGGAAAAGGATCGTCGGCTGCCTGCACGGCGCCTGCGGTCGTCATGCAAGGAGTTCCGGTGCCAGTAACTGTCCCGGTTTTTTTTCAGAGGCGCGACGGCGCAGCATAGAGGGCCCTGTTTTCTACGTCGCGCCTTTGCGCCTTCGCGCCTTCCCTCAAAAAGGGTTCGCACGGCCGCTGGGGAACGCACGGCATGCGTTGTCGCCATTTTTTGAGAGAAGGCACGAAGGTAAAAGATAGAGAGCAACGTCGCAGCGCATCCCTCTTATCCCTTCGTGCCTCATCTCGAACCCGGCTTCGCACGATTTTCGAGAACCGGGCTCGGACAGCGCTGGTCCCCCGCCGACCCGCTCACAGTCCCAGCGCGGCCAGCAGGACGCGCAGGGTGATGAAGATCAGGATCAGCGAGCTGATCGTCCACAGCGTCGCCCGGACCTCGTGGTCGAGCGCCGCCAGATAGGCGGCGAAGTGGAGCCACTGGGCGGCGACATAGGCGTAGAGAAGGGCTTGCGCGAGGCCCGGCGACGGTCCGGTGAGCACGAAGAGAAGGCCCGCGACGAGGAAGACCGGCAGGTTCTCGAGATTGTTGAGCTGGATCCGCCGGATTCGCTCGACCCGCTCGTTAGGGGCGAGCTGGGCCGGGTCGGGAGCGGGGTTGAGCAAGGTCCGCCTCAGATCCTCCGGAGCGCGGAAGCCGGCCTTCTCGCGGGTCATCCGCCACACCGTCAGCCACGACGTCGCCACGACCTTCAGGATCATCAGGCTCGCGGCGATCGCATAGGCGGCGAACACCGGGTCGGTGAAGCTCAGCCTGTCCAACGTTACCGCCCTCCTCTCCAGTCAGGATGATAATCGTTACTGTCCGCGTTTTTCCCCGTGTTGGACGGCCCGTCCCTCAAAGAGTGACAGTATATATTTATGCCCTCGTCAACAGACTGGCCGTGCTCCGGCCTCGGCCTCGGCCTCGGCCTCGGACGTAAATATATACCGTCACTCTTTTGTCGGTCACTCTTTTGTCGGTCGTCGAGCCCCGGCCGTAGGCCGGTTTTTTCGCACAAAGATCACAAAGGGCACCAAGGGACCTCGCGGGCGCCGGCCTTAGAGCCTAATCGGACAGGCCGCGAGAAAGGCCGCCACGCGGACTCTTCGTGCCCTTGGTGACCTTTGTGCGAAACCAATCTGAATGCGATCCACGCGGGGGAAAGGAGTCAGGCCGGGAGACCTTCGGTGCCAGCTACGTGCCAGCTACGTGCCTGGTACCGAAAAGCCCCCACAGCCCAGACCCGGGATGCCAAATTATCGATCACGCAAAGCCGCAAAGCCGCGAAGAAAATCGGGACAGTTACGAATTTCAGCTTAGCCGCCCGTGAGCACCCATAATTCGTAACTGTCCCTGTTTCTCCGTAACTGTCCCTGTTTCTCCAATCCTTCCCGAGGGGACACAAACGTATGTGCCCCCAATCACTTCCCAAAAGCCCCAGCTACGTGCCTGGTACCAAAAGCCCCCGTGACAATCACGGGTCGCTACGCCGTCGCGGAGCCCTGGCCATAGGCCGGTTTTTTCGCACAAAGATCGCAAAGGCACCAAGGGGCCTCGCGGGCGCCGGCATTGGAGCCTTATCGGACAGGCCGCGAGATAAGCCGCTGCGCGGACTCTTCGTGCCCTTTGTGACCTTTGTGCGAAAACAATTCTGAATGCGATCCACGCGGGAGAGGTCAGGCCGGGCGGGGCCTTTGACGCCCGCTACGTCCCTGGCACCCCAACAGAAGGAATCGGTAAGGGGTCAGCGGCCTCCGCCCTTGTTCCAATGCCCCGCCTTTCAGGATTCGAGGGAAGGCACGAAGGCGCGAAGGTAAAAGTAGAAAAAGGGAGTGAAGTCGGTGCCGGACTGACTGTCGCCAGCAGATCATGGGCCTTCGGCCGGGCGACATCGTCGACCGAAGGCCGCTACGTCGCGCCTTCGCGCCTTCGTGCCTTCCCTCAAACATCCAGCTCACACAGTCTTGGAGACGCGGGCGCATTCAGCGCGAGCGCTCGTCATGCCAGCGAACGCCGGCATCCCGGCGGGTGAAAGGCGCAGAGACCTTCACCCACTGGGGCCCCAGCCTTCGCTGGGGCGACGCCTCCTCACATCTTCCAGCTCACCCTTGCGTAATAGAAGGTCCCCGGCACGTCGTAGGTCGTCGGGTCCATGTTGTTGAGGCCGCAGGTGAAGCAGGGCGGCGGGTCGACGTTGAACAGGTTGTTGGCGCCGACGGCGAAGCCGAGGCCGTGCCAATTGTCCGGCTCCCAGCGCAGCTGGAGGTCGGTGTAGAGGCGCGAATCCATATGGTTGCCGTTCGATTCGTCGACCCCCTTGATGTAGCGGCCGGTCAGCGAGCCGCCGAGGCCGCCCTTCATCGTCCAGTCGAGGACCGCCGTCGATTTCCATTTCGGGAAGGCCTGGTCCGGGCTGCCCTGCTCGGTGCCCTCGCGCTCGATAATGGTGGTGCCGCCCGTCGCCGGGACGGTGACGTGGTAGTTGAACAGGAAAGTGTTGGTCCAGGACAGGCCGAAGCGGCCGAAACCGGTCTCGCCGGTGCGGTAGTTCAAGGTGAGGTCGAGGCCGTCGGTCTCGATCCCGGCGATGTTCAGGAGGCGGCCCTCGATCTCGGCGATGGCTCCGGTCGCGGTCCGGGTGATGGCGGCGCAGGACAAAGCATCGCCTTCCTCGGCGCAGCGGCCGAGCAGGGTCTCGGCGTCGATCGCCTGGATGGCGCCGTCGACCCTGATATCGAAATAATTGGCCTCGACGCTGAAGCGGGGGAGGAAGCCCGGGCTCCACACCGCGCCGAACACCCAGCTCTCGCTGGTCTCCGGATCGAGGTCGATATTGCCGCCGGTGATGACGGGCAGCTGCGGGTTGGTCTGGACGTAGCTGCCGTTGGCGGGGACTCCGGCGGCGATGCAATTGGCGGCGACCCCGGCCGGGACGACTCCGCCGACCGCCGAGCAGGGATCGACGATCTCCTGGTCGAAGCGCGACGGGGTTCCGAACAATTCGCCGATCGACGGCGCCCGGAAGCCCTCGGCCCAGCTGCCGCGGAAGAGCAGATCCTCGATCGGCTGCCAGTTGATCCCGGCCTTGAAGGTGGTCGTCGAGCCGAAGGTCGAATAATCGGAATAACGGGCCGCTCCGGAGAGCTCGAGGCGGTGGAAGAAGGGCGTGTCGCGAAGCAGCGGCAGGCGAAGCTCGAGATAGGCCTCGCTGACGTCGAAGCCGCCGCTGGTGGGAAGCGCCGGAATGTCCGAGCCGAGGCCGGCGGCGACGATCGCGTCGGGATCGAAGCGCCCCTTCTGGTCGCGATGCTCGACTCCGAGGGCGAAGCCGAGCGGGCCGCCGGGGAGGTCGAAAATCTCGCCGGAAAGGTTGGCGCTGACGTCCCACAGGGTCTGGCGGCTGCTGTCGTTCTGCTCGAAGGCGATGAAGCCGTACATCGCTTCAGTGATCGACCCCGCCCCCCCGAAAATGTTGAGCGGGACGCAGGCGCCGGTGCAGCCGGCGAGCGGGCCGAGCGCCTGGGCGACGTTGGCGGCGTTGACGTTGCCGAGCACCGTCTGCTCGGCCTTGTTGCGGCCGTAGAGGGCGTTGACGTCCCAATACCAGTCGCGTGTCCCGACCTGGAACTCACCGCCGAAGGTCGCCGACACATACCAGGTTTCGACCTGCTGGTCGTAGCGGCGCGGTCCGCCCTCGACGACCCGGCGGCCGATGAAGGCGTAATTGGCGGCCTCGCCGTTGGGCAGGTTGGTGAGCAGGGTCCGGCCCGATGCGAGCCGTCCGAACGGGTTGAACGGATTGGTCGCGTCGATGGTGATCCGGTCGAGCAGATTGCCGTTGCCGGAATCGGGTCCGACGAACAGCGGCAAAGGCGCGGCCTGGTTCTTCGAGTTGCGCCGGTTCCACACCGCCTTCACCGCGAAGTTGAAGTCGCCCACCTCCTGGTTGATGTTGGCGAAGAGTCCGTAGCGCTCGAGCGGAGTCTGGATGAAGTTGAATGGCGCGAAGTTGAAGCGGTCGGGCGCTCCGGCCCAGGCGCGATAATCGGCCACGGTCGGAGCGCGGTTCAGAACCGGCGCGATCAGGGTCAGGTCCTGGCCGAGAACGATGAAGCGCCCGTTCGGAGTTCCGGAGCTGCACGAGGCGTCGCAGGCGGTGGTTCCGGGAGTCGGGAAGAGCGAGATGTCGCGGTCCGCCGAGCTGATCCCGTCCTGCTTCACCCAATTGCCGCCGACGACGATGCTCAAGCCGCTGTCGCTGGTGCCGTTGCCCCAGCTCAGCTGGAGATTGCGGGTTTCGCCGTCGCCCTCGTTGGTGATGCCGTATTGTGCGGAGGCCCGAAACCCTTCCTGCTTCTTGCGGGTGATGATGTTGACCACTCCGGCGATCGCGTCGGAGCCGTAGATGGCCGAGGCGCCGTCCTGGAGCACCTCGATCCGCTCGATCATGCTTTCCGGGATCGAGTTCAGGTCGGTGGCGCCGGGGACTCCGCTCGCCGAGGCGCCGTTGACGTAGCGCAGGCCGTCGACCAGCACGAGCACCCGCTTCGAGCCCAGATAGCGAAGGTCGACCTCGGCCGAGCCGGCGCCGACCCCGCCGCCGTCGGGCGGATTGCCGAAATTCCCTGAGTTGTTGAACCGGCTGTTCAGAGCGCCGCCCGAGCTCGGCAACCTCTGCAGAACGTCGGCCGCCGAGGTGAGTCCGGTGCGGGCGATGTCTCCCTCGTCGAGGAAGGTGACCGGCTGGTTCTGGTCGAGCGGATTGCGCCGGATCCGCGAGCCGGTGATGACGATCGTCTCGTCGTTCTGCGAGGCCGGCGTGGAGGCGTCCTCGAGCGGCTCGTCGGGAGTGGTCGTCGACGGCTGGGCAAGCGCCGGCGCCGCGGCCAGGGCCATTGCCAGGGCGAACGTGGCGCCCCCGAGACGAAGCATTAGGTTCGATCCGGCCATCTCGACCTCCCCAGGGGCTCCGGCCGCGATCCCCTCGCGGAGCTTCGGAACCCTGAGGACAGAGTAGCGCCGAAACGCGGGCCGGCGGGAGTGGATTCACCTCCGTAACGGACGATTTGATCTGGATCGTTGCTCCGGGGCGACAGTTCGGCCCGGCCGCGCCACGCTCCGCCGAACCGCGCGGCGCAAGGCGCTCGCTCGCGGGTTGAACCGGCATCGCCGCGGAAAGCCGCGGCCTGACGCCGCGCGTCCGGCGCCCTCGAACTTTGTAACCATGGAGTAAAGGCAATGAGAACTGCGGCTATTGCGATCGCTTTGTTGCTCGGCGGCACCGCCTTCGCGCAAACCACGACGACGACCCAGCCCGACGTCGACGTCGACGTCGGCGTTCAGCCCGACGGCGATCCCGACGTCGACCTGGACGTCGGCACCAAGACGAAGACCACCACCTACAATGCCGACGGCACGGCGACCACGGTCAGCACCAGCACCGCCAATTCGGACACCGACACGCCCGACGTCACGACGACGACGGCGACCGGCACGACGGTGGTGGCCGCCAACGTCACTCCGCCGATGAACCCGGTCGTCCAGCCGAGCAACGCCAATCCCGAGCGCGACGCGCGCGGAATCGCGGTCATCTCGGATCCGGCGGTCGTCCCGGCCGGCTTCAATGGCACCACCGGCACCGGAGTCGGCGGCCCGATGGTCGATCCCGCCACCGGAGCGACGATGACCGGCGCCGACGCGTCCCACCCGCCCTGCACCGCGACGGTCACGGACAATTGCGTCCAGACCTACGAGCGGGGCCGGCGGCGGTAGCCGCTCCAACTCCTCTCCCTGCAAGGGAGGGGCCGGGGGTGGGTAGGCGAGCGCAGCGAGACTTCTTCGCTGACTTGGAGTTTCGGCCGCCTTCGGCGGACCCACCCCTCACCCCTCCCTTCCAGGGAGGGGAAAGCGCTCAATCCTGTCCCAGGCAGGCGGCGAAGCCGGCTGGCAGCAATTCCGTCTGCGCGCAGGCATAGACGGAGGCGTTGCCGTCGGTGATCGGCGACTTGGCCCCGCTCGCATAATAGCGGCCGTAGGAAGCCCGGGGCGCACCGCCGGCGCGGATGGCGCCCGACAGGGCCGCGAGGTTCGCCGGCGAATAGGCCGGATAGCCATAAGCCTGCGAGAAGGAATATTCGCGCCGCCAGGCGCCGCGCTGAAGCGCATAGGCCGTATAATCCAGCGGCCTCGCATCCCCCCGCCCGTAGCGCATCACCGCGAAGGACGGGTTGTTGCCGAAAAGCGGAGTGACGCTCGGCGTGATCCGGATCGGCAGGGAAGGTCCGGCCGCGGTCGAGACCAGGCGGAAATCGTCCATATGGGTATGGCCGGCATAGCCGGCGACCAGCACCGGCGCATAGGCGTCGGCAAGCGCGAGGAAGCGATCGCGGTAGGAATCGACCCAGAAGGGCGCCGGCTTCGCGGCGGTGGATTCATAGGGGTTGAAGCCGGGCGGGATGTGCATGACCAGGCTCACCGTCTTCCCGCCGAGGCGCGCGCGGAACAATTGCCATTCGAGCCAGGCGAGCTGGGCCGAGCCCGGATCGCCGCCCGCGGTCCCGCAGGCATCCTCGTAGCGGGTCGACCAATAGACGCTGTCGACGATCAGGAAGAGATGATCCGCCACTTTCGGATGACGGACAGCGTAATTGCCGCCGGCGGTGAAATCCTGCGCCGCCTGCGGGTCGGCGGCGACGGCCGGCAGCGATCGGGCGATCGCCGCCAGCAGCGGCGAGCCGGGCCGGGGCTGATAGTCCCCGCAATCATTGTCGTTGTTGCCGAGCGCCTCGATCAGCGGCGCGCCTCGAACGCGGCGCTCGATGGCGCGGTTGACGTAGGTCACGGTCTTGGCCGCAAAGGCCTGCAGCCCGTCCTTGTCGCTGCCGCCATATTTCACGAACGTCTCTTCGAAATCGTGGCGGAGCAGGTCGCCGGTGACGAGCACGAAATCATAGCCGTCCCGCCCGCCCGCCGCCGCGGCCTGGCGGAGCGTCGACTCGAACAAGGCGTAATTGGTGTCGCTTCCGGCGCCGACCGGCGGAGCGGGCTTAGCGGCCGCGAAGATGGCCGGCCATTGGTCCGCCTCGGCGGCGATCAGCCGGGGGACGATCGCGGGATCGGCAAACGGATCGAAATGCACGTCGCTCAAGGCGAGGAACTGCCCGGAAGGCGGCGGCTGAGGCTCGGCGGCGGCGGCGAGCAGCAGCAGGAGCGGCGCGAGAGTGGCCGAGCGCCGGAGCCGGAGAGCGAGAGTCATACCAAGCCCCATTCCTTTTCTAAACGCGCAAGCTCCCGTAAGAACATCGCCTCCGGGTAAGATGAACCGTCATTTGTCAAATGAACCGTACGGGCGTTGCGGATAACCCACGCCTGATATTCGTCCCCTAGGTGAGGCTGAATATCCATATATGCTCTCTGCTTACGCACCCAGTTTTCCCAATGCTCTATGGGTTTATCTTCCCGAAAGCGGTGCGCCAAATCCCTTCCCGAAGCGATTAGATCGCGGCGCTTGTCTTGGAACGCCCGGCCTGCCTTCCGGCGCTTTTCTTTGAGCGCCATGACGTTGCGCTGGACTTCGGTGATGGTGTCGCCGTCGACCCTCGGAGCGCCTTTCCCGATCCCCAGCGTGAACGATGACCGGTGATATTCATCGTAGATATGGCCTCGCTCTTCCGCATCCCACATTGCCGCCAGATAGCTTGCGGTGGATGGGGTATCATATTCGGGACTGGAGTAGCTGTGGTTCCGGGTCGCTAGACGGTCGCGCATTAGCTGAGCTTTCACCTTGATCGCTGCGCGGCCTGCGGCAAGCTGAGCCTGGTATGCTCTCGCTTGCTGTTCCTTGTCGTCGATCCGGTCCCAGATGTCGCTGCCGACGCCGGGACGAGCGTTTACTCCGTCCACGATTGCGCGGATTACCCGCTCGCCGAAGTTTTCGTCAGCAGGCGGCGGGGCTGCCGAGGCGTGAGAGAGATCGTCCAGCTTGGCCCTTTCGTTCCAAGCCACATCGAACCCGGCACCCGGATTCCGATTCAAGCGAGCGTCTTCCTGTGTGTCATGCCACTCGCGGGCGAGTTCAGCGAAGGCGGATACCCGGCCGGCTCTCCGGCGCTTTGGAACGGCTGGCCAAAGCTCATCCACGTCGGCTCGGCGGATCGTCACATCCACGTACAGCAAGGGGCAGGGTTCGCCCTTCTGCCAGATCATTCCTGTCTCGTTATCCGCCAGCATATGCTCCGGAAAGAAATCGGCCTTTGCCCAAAACCAGTCCGGAATCAGCGTTGGCGCGCTGTCCTCGGGCTCGCCCCTCGCGTTTCTGATGCCATGGGCTTGGGGCGGCTGACCAGCGAGCTTGTGAAGAACCTCGCGCTTCAAATCCTCTTGCCACGTTGGCCAAGATTGCTCGCGGACGGTGTATGAGAGTCCCCATTCGGTGCGGAGCGCCGCCCGCCGCACAACGTCACGGAAGGGCATTGAGGGGCCAACCGCATCCTCGTCGCGCAAAAAATGCCATCCCGCTGCGACGGACCCGAACATGAACAGCACCGCGCCCAGCGCGAAAAATACGAGCGGAGCCCAATCTGGCAGCACATCGGGCGCGAAGACTCCCATTAGGGACGATCCGAGGGAGGCGGGAAAGCCAGCCCACCATGGCAGCTTTTCTAGCTTCGCCACGATGCCCGATTGAGCTGGTTCCACTGATTTCCCCATCCCGAACGGTATCTACTGATAGACATCCTTGGCGCAGGGGATAAGCGCCAACGTGTTTCAGGGTCCAGCCCTCCACCCGCGAGGCGGCTCGACCCTGGATGCCGAAACAAATTCAGCATGACGGCCTGAGCGGTTCCGCCCGCCCTCGATTTTCCCAATGGCCGCAACTCCGCCTCATGCTATCGAACGGCCTGGAGGCTGTGCAGCTGGGGCGCTTTCGGGATGGCAACTGATATCGCGGCGGAGAAGGGGACCCCGGCGCCGCGCTTCCGTTTCGGCCTCCCCCGCCGCGTGCCCGATTTCGGGCCCCGGGCCTTCTTGCTGTTCCGCCTGGTCTGGTTCGCCGCCTTCGCGCTCGCTCTGCTCGGGCCGGTCGCCGGAACCTGGCAACGCTTCTCCGATGCGGGCCGCAACAGCGGGCTCGTCGCCGGAAGCCGCGCCGGGATCGCGCTTGCCGAGGACGACCTGACCCGGATCCGCTTCCCGGTCGGCCCCTCCGCGGCCGCGGCCGGAATCCGTCCCGGCGACAAGATCCTTGCCATCGACACCATCCCGGTCTCGCCGGCGGTGGCGATGCCGGGCTCGCCGGCCGCCGCGGCGGGCCAGGGCAATGAGACCGACCAGCTCCTGTTCGGCGACCTGCTGAGCGGCGCCGAGGACCGCGAGATCCTGCTTCGCCTGCGCTCCGCGGACGGGCGCGAGCGCGAGATCGGCCTTCGCACCGGCGAGGCCCATATCGAGCAGGGCGCCCGGGCGCTCGGCCTGCCGCCGCGTTTGCTGAGCTTCATCGACCTGCTCCACCTCCTGACCTATCCCTTCCTGCTCGTCTCGGCCTGGCTCCTCTTCCGCCGCAAGCGCGAGGACGTGGTCAGCTCGGTGGTCTCGCTCGCCATCCTCCTGACCATGGCGACCGAGCAGCCGTCGGCAACCTTCCTCGCCTTGGTCCTGGGCGTACCGGAGGGAGTCCACCGGGCGCTTTACGACCTTGCCAACATCTGCCTGATCGGCGGCATCCTGCTCTTCCCGCACGGCCGGCTCTCGCCCCGGATCACACTGGCGCTGCTGGCGGCCCTGCCCCTGCTCCTCTTCCTCCACGGCGATTTCTACCGCGGCATACTGATCGGAGCGATGGCCGCCTCGGTGCTCCTCTTCCTGTGGCGGCTGCGAAGCGCGTCGGGCGACGAGCGCCAGCAGCTCAAATGGGCGGTGTTCGGCTTTTCCGGCTACGCTTTCTTCCTCGGAGTCTCGATCACCGCCGACATCCTGAAGTCCGGGGCTCCGAGCCTCGCCCAGCAGCTTTCGCTCGAGGTCACCGCCGGCTTCGCCTTCGGGCTCGCCTTCCTCCTGCTCCAGGCCGGGCTGCTCGTCGCCTTGCTCCGCTACCGGCTCTACGACGCCGAGGTGGCGATCAGCCGCTCGGCCTCCTTCGCCCTGATCGCTCTGATCCTCGCCGCCGTCTTCGCCGCGACGATGGAGGGGGTGAAGGAAGTGATCCTCCGCTTCTTCGGACGCGACGCGGGCTCGATCGCTCCGATCGTCGGCGCCGCTTTGTCGACGGCGATGGTCAGCCCCGTCTACGAGCGCGTCCAGCATTGGGCCGAGCGCCGCTTCCACCGCCGGCTCGCCGAGATGCGCCGCGACCTGCCCGACTGCCTCCGCGACCTCAGGCATTTCGCGACCCTTCCCGAGCTGATCGAGGAGGTGCTGGAACGGATCTCGGCGGGGGTTCGCTCGGCCCGGCTGGCGCTGGTCCTCGACGGCGAGGTGGCGGGGAGCCGCGGCACCGATTCCGCGAAGGTCGAGGCCTGGCTCGCCGCGACCGCGCTCGATCCCGCCTGCTCGTCCGGGGTCGAGACCGGCGATGCCTTCTTCCCGCTCCGGCGCCCGCTCAGGCTCGACGACGGCACCTGCCTGGGCTGGATCCTGCTCGGCCCCCACCCCGACCGTTCGCGGCTGAGCACGGCGGAGCTCGACGCGCTCGACGAGCTTGCCGGACCGGTCGCGCGCGCCGTCCGGGTGGTGCTCGCCCGCCAGGCCCGCGAGAACGAAGTGACCGACGCCATCGCCCGCCATCAGCGGCAGATCGACTCCCTCCTCTCGCGCCTCGCCGCCAGCCCCGCCGGTCACAATTGAAACGCAGCGCAGGGCGCTTCGGCATCGACCTGCAACAAGGCTGGATTAACCGCCGTTCCCGAGGCTATTTACGTCATTCCGGGATGGAAGGTGGATCGATGCAAATATTCGCGCTCAAGGCCCTGAAGGCGGCCGCGACGGCGGCTATGCTGGCCGCTCCCGCCGCCTTGATGGCGACTCCGCTCGTCGTCCGCTCGGCCGGGCCTTCGGCGAAGGCCTATCCTCCGGGCCGGGCCGTCGGCGAGAACACGCCCGTCATCCTCAAGGCCGGCGACGTCGTCACGGTGCTCGCCCCGTCCGGAGCCCGCACCCTTCGCGGCCCAGGCACGTTCAAGGTGGCGGGCGGAGGCACTGCTCCGGCCTTCAACACGCGCTCCCGGTTCAGCGCGATGCGCGGTCCGGAAGTTCCGCCCTCGCCGGGCCTGTGGGACGTCGACGTGTCGAGGAGCGGCAATTTCTGCCTCGCCGATCCCGCCCAGGCCATCCTCTGGCGCCCGACCGCCGCCGCGGATGCGACCCTCCAAATCATCCCGGCCGCCGGCGCCGGCCAGCCGGTCTCCTGGCCGGCCGGACGGCTGGTCCAGCGCTGGCCGCAGCAGCTGCCGATCGCCGACGGCTCCGAATATTCGCTGAAATGGGCCGATTCCGGCGAGCCGATCCGGCTGAAGTTCAAGACCCTCGCCGCGGTCGGCGACGATCCCACCGCCCTCGCCAGGGCGCTGATCGACAAAGGCTGCCAGGCCCAGCTCGACCTCCTGATCAAGGCCGCGCCCGAGGAGTGAGCGTTCCCCGGCGCAATCGTGCGCCGCGACAGGGTCTTGCCCCGCCGCACCGGCCGACGCATAGCGTCGCGCCATGCCGATCCAGGCGTCAATGAAGCCGGCGCTTCTCCTCGTCTTTGTCCTGCTCCTGTGCGGGTGCGATCCCGCTGATCCCCAGCCGCCCAATGGACCTGCGCCGTCGGACGCCGCCGCCCGCGGCGCGGCGAAGGAGGCACCTTCCCCCTCCCGTACCCCGGCCGATGCCGCCCGCGACGAAGCCGAGCTCGTCCGCCTCGAGCGGGATTATGCCCGCGCCCTGATGGAGAAGGACCGGGCCTTCCTGATGCGCTTCTACGCCTCCGACTGGCGGGGCGGGAACTGGATGGGCTTCTGGTCCAAGACGACCATGCTCAAGTCCGTCCTCGGCGCCCGCTACGTCGTCAAGCGGATGGACGTGCGCGACCTCAAGGTCCGGCTGATGGGCGACGTCGCCATCGTCCAGGGCGTCGACGAGGAAGTGACCTCGGTCGACGGCCGCGACACCAGCGGCAAATGGGCCTTCACCGACGTCTTCGCCCGCCGCGACGGCATTTGGGTGGCGGTCGCGAGCCATACCAGCGAGGTCAGGCCTACGGGGGAGTAGGGTCTCGGATCCTTTGGGCTTGCCCGACGCTCCGCCACTCTGTATATTACTTAATACATCAAATAGTAATACCGGATATCCATATGCGACCGGATCCCGAACGCGCCCCGCAAGCCCGCAAGACCAGCGCGCCTGACCCGAGCCTGTCGATGCGCATGGCGAAGACGGCCGGGCTGACCGGTGAGGCGAAGACGAGGCATCTCAACGCGAAGGTCCAGCCTGCTCTCTTCGAGGCCGCCGCGCGCCGCGTTGGCAGCCAATCGCCGGCGGTGGTGATCGAGGCCGCGCTGGCGGCGCTGGCGACTCAGGACGATCTCGGTCCGTGGCTGGCCACGCAATGGGGCGTCCTCGCCGACGTCGACCCGGAGTTGCTCGGGCAGATCGACGTCTAGCAAATGCCCGAACCGAAGCTCGCGCTGCGGAGTCGGGATGCTCTGCCTCGGCTTGGGTCGGCTGCGCTTCGAGGCCCGGTTTTGCTCGACACGAACGTCTTCATCCATGCCCTGGCCGGCCGGGGCCCGCCCGAATTGAGGACCCTCCTCGCCAACCTGCCGCTCGCTCTCGTCTCGGGACCGGTCATGGCGGAGCTGAGCTGGCCTCGGGGCCGTCTCGACCCGAGCCATCCTGACACGGGTGTCGTAATCGCCAGATATGACGACCTGCTGGCCCGCATTTCCGCGTCGAAGATGCTCCTCCCCGAAGCCGCCGACTGGTCTCGTGCAGGCGAGCTCGCCGGCAGGATCGCCCGCGGCATCGCCGGCGGAGCCCGATCGATCCGCACCGCCTTCGACCGCGTCGAGCTGATTCACGACGCCCTCACCGCCCTCGCGGCGCTCCGCACCGGCGCCACGCTCGTCACCAGCGACGGCGATTTCGACCTGTTCCAGCAGCTCGAGCCGGAGCTCGAAGTGGTGTTCTACGAATAGCTCAAGAAAGCGGGCAGTCTGGTGACAGTCACTCGGTCTAGTGCCGGTCACTGAGCGCCCTCCCGTCCCGCGCTTGCGCGAATCCCCCTTCTTCTAAATTGCGCCTTCGCGCCTTCGTGCCTTCCCTGAAACAGGGTGCCGAAAAGTCCGGCTGACAAGCGGAGCGCCCGACCGAGTGCAAGGCACAGGTCTCTCAACGCATCCCGGGCTTTTCCTGAAGACGGTGGACCCGGCTGTTTTTGAGGGAAGGCACAAAGGCACGAAGGCACAACGTAGAAAAGGGATTGGCGGCCGCTTCGCGGCAGGCAGACCTGGCTGGTGTGTTGCACAGCTAATACTCTCGTGCTACCTCCCGCTTATGGCTGAAGAAAGTGAGATTGTCCCAGCAACGACGCGCAGGGTCGCTGTCCGGGAGGAAGCGAACCGGCTGCCGGTGGCCTTGGAACCGGAGCCCGGGCCCGCCCCGGTGCTCGAGCGGATGCATGCCCTGATAAGGCGCGGCTACACGGCCGAGCTCGGCGCCGCCGGCAATCCCGACCGGGTTGTGCTTCGCCATCTCGGCCTCGCCCCCGATCTCGTCCTCCACGCCAGCGGCGACCTGGAGGGCCTCGACGCGCGCCGGCCGCGCTACAAGCGGGACATCGACCCGCCGGCCCGGATCGGCGGCGGCACCGACGCCGACCATCTGCGCTTCATGCGCTTCCTCGACACGGTTCCCCCGGTCACCTTCTGGCACCGCAATCGTCCGTGGCGGAAGAAATATCTCTATCTCCCCGCCGTCCTCGTCATCGTCTGGCTGGCCTGCGTGATGCTGACGGTCCTGATCTTCGGCGGCTGACCCGAGGAGATCTCGCTCGCCGGCCCGCCGGCCGGTGCTGATGTGGATCAACGACATCCCGCCTGGAAATGCTACCTGCCCGACATGCCCCGTTACTTCTTCCATCTCTACAACGACATCGTCACGATGGACGAGGAAGGGCTCGACCTGCCGGATCTCGAGGCGGCCCGCGCCAACGGCATCAAGGAAGCGCGCGAGATGATGCTCGAGACCGTGGCGGAGGGGCGGATCAACTTCTCGCACCGGATCGACATCGCCGACGAGAGCGGCGCCGTCGTCGACTCGATCACCTTCGCCGAGGCGGTCAGGGTCGAGCGTTAGGCTGCAGCCGACGAAATTCGGTGCCAGGCACCGATTTTCCCTTCACGACCTTCAGACGCCGCGACCTCTTTTAGAGCGTTGAAGGGTTAGTTTGAATCGTCATCCCGGACTTGATCCGGGATCCATCTTCTTCAAGCGCTTGCAAACGCGGAAGAAAGGTGGATGCCGGATCAAGTCCGGCATGACGAGCACGGCAACCTGATTCCAGCGTGCTCTAGTTTGCAACGCAACGACGCATCGGCCCGTCGAATGAATCTGCAAAAACGCCCGTCCACACGCAACACCATGAAGTAGCGTCGGAAGGATGCAAATAACGACACGGCGTCCGGGAGCCGCACGAATTCGTCGCGTCGTCGCGTCGTCTCTTTGAAAAATTGATTGGCCTACGTCGATAAAGGCTCGCGCCCGATTCCCTAGGGCCAGTCACAGTGGATTGTGTAGTTTGCAAACCTCGCTGCTTATTGGCAGCCTAGGGTTTCGGCCCTAGCGTCGAGTACCGCCAACTGCTTCTCAACCAGTTTACGCTGAGTAGCTAACGCATTAGCTGCCGGACCATAACCCCGAAACCTACTGAGAGGATTTTCAATTTCGGCCTTAAGAGACACGGCCAGGCGAGCCTCATCCTGCCTTAATCTCTGCGACGACGTCCGGATTGAGGCGCATTCGGCCTCGGACTCGGCCGCCGGTACCGGCTTGGCGGAACTGCTGATATGAATGTCCGCGAGCGTGCGATTCGTGTCAGCGAATACCGACAGGAACCGATCTTCCGGCCAAGTCTCACTCAGTGCCCGTACAACCATCGCACGGTCCCTTTTGTCCGAAATCCCTTGTGCAGCGATAAGCAGGGAAATTGCTTGCTGTTTCTCCGCTGCAACCTGGTTCCGTCGCATCTGATCGAGCTGAGGCCTTTGCACTAAATATAATGCCAGCACAGACACGAGACCGATAATAATGGTGTTTGATATCTGCACAAAAAGTGAGCGGCGTGAATAATTAATGTCCGCACGAAGCTTTAAGAGTTCAAGTCTTTGCTTTTCCTGGTCGAGGTCAGGTTCGGGATGGGCGGTGACAGTCATTCCCGGCCGCCCCCCTCTCCCACCGCCGGGAAGCTCAGATAGTGGAGCCGGCGCACTTCCCGCCGGCCGCGCACCACCGTGTCGAGGATCAGGCCGACCCCGAAGCTAAGGAAGGCGACGACCATCATGCCCGTCACGAGGATCGCGGTCGGGAAGCGCGGGACCAGGCCGGTCTTCGCGTAGGTGACGATCAGCGGCATTGCGAGGACGAGGCCGAGCCCGGCGAGGAAGGCCGCGAAGCCGCCGTAGAAGAGGACCGGCCGCTCGATCCGGAAGAGATGGAGGATGGTGCG
Organism: Allosphingosinicella sp.; assembly: GCA_035719905.1. Taxonomy (GTDB): domain Bacteria; phylum Pseudomonadota; class Alphaproteobacteria; order Sphingomonadales; family Sphingomonadaceae; genus Allosphingosinicella. The sequence continues at coordinate 35,217 of DASTFN010000046.1, read as the reverse complement.
CATGATCCGCCAGCCGTCGCGATAGGTGCTGAGCTTCGATTCCGAGCCTTCGGGGCGGGCACCGTAGGCGGTCACCGTCTCGGCGACCGGCATGGCCAGCTCGAGCGCGTGGACGGAAATCTCGGTCTCGGTCTCGAAGCCGCGGGACAAAGCCGGGAAGCTCTTGACGAAGCGGCGCGAGAAGACCCGGTAGCCTGAGAAGATGTCGGTGAAGCTTCGCCCGAACAGGCCGGCGAGGATCGAGGTGAACAGCCGGTTGCCGAGCCGGTGGCCGCGCCGATAGGCCTCCTCGACCTCGGACTTGCGGGCTCCGACGACCATGTCGAGCCGCTCGTCGACGAGCCGGCGGACCAGCTCGGGGGCGGCGGCGGCGTCGTAGGTCGAATCGCCGTCGGCCATCACATAGACGTCCGCCTCGATGTCGGCGAACATCCGGCGCACGACATGGCCCTTGCCCTGCATCCTCTCGTCGCGGACGATCGCCCCGGCGGCCTCGGCGACCTCGCGGGTGCGGTCGCGGCTGTTATTGTCGTAGACATAGACGCGCGCCGACGGGAGCGCGGCCCGGAAGGCCGCCACCGTCTGGGCGATCGCCGCCTCCTCGTTGTAGCAGGGGAGGAGGATGGCGATTCGAAGCTGCGACTGATCCACCGGCACCCCTGACCCCGTCCTTCGATACGGCATTTCGACTTCGCTCAATGCCTACTCAGGATGAGCGGATTATCAGTTCCCGCTCATCCTGAGTAGCGGCTGAGCCTGGCGAAGCCGCGTATCGAAGGACAAGCTTGGCGCGAACGGGTTCAGGCGTCCTTCTTCTTCGCTTTGGGCTTCTTGGCGGGCGCCTCGTCGGCGGCCTCGGCCTTAGGCTTGGCCTTCTTGGCGGGCTTGTCCTCCGCGGCGGCCTCGACGGCCTTGCCCTTTTTCGCGGGCGCGGCTTCAGCCTCGGCGGCCTTGGCCTTCTTCACGGACTTGGCGTCGGCCTTCGCCGGAGCGGCCTCCGCGGCCTTGGCCTTCTTCGCCGCCGGCTTCTTCTTCGGGGCGTGATCGTGGTCGTGATCGCAATCGGGCCCGTGGACGTGGCCGGTGTGGGTCGATTCGATCTCCGCCTGAAGCGCTTCCCGGCTCACTTTCCGCTCGCTGATCTCCGCCTTGGCGAACAGGAAATCGACCACCTTATCTTCGAACAGCGGCGCCCTCAGCTGAGCCGCAGCCATTGGCTCGTTCTTGACGTATTCGACGAACTTCTGCCGGTCCTCGGGGCGGTATTGCTGGGCCGCCTGCATGATCAGCTGGTTCATCTCATTGTCGTTGATCATGATCCCGCCCTGCTGGCCGATCTCGGACAGGAGCAGGCCGAGGCGCACCCGGCGCTCGGCGATGGCGTGATAGTCGGAGCGCTCGCTCTCCATCTCGGCCCGGGCCGCGACGGGATCCTCCTCCTGGCTCGCCTCCTGCTCGAGCTGCTGCCAGATCTGGCCGAACTCGGCCTCGACCATCGACGGCGGAACCTCGAAATCGTGGCTCTCGGCGAGCTGGTCGAGAAGCTTGCGCTTCATGTGCGTCCGGGTGAGGCCGCCCAGCTCCTGCTCGACCTGGCCCTTCATCAGCTCCCGCAGCTGGTCGATGCCCTCGAGGCCCATCGACTGGGCGAAGCTATCGTCGGGCTTGGTCTCGCGCGGCTTCTGGACCTCGCCGACGGTGACCTCGAACACCGCGTCCCGGCCCTTCAGATAGGCGACCGGATATTCGTCGGGGAAGGCGACGTTGAGCGTGCGCTGCTCATTCGCCTTGGCGCCGACGAGCTGGTCCTCGAAGCCCGGGATGAGCCGGCCCGAGCCGAGCTCGACGCGCATCGATTCCCCCTTGCCGCCCTCGAACGGCTCGCCGTCGACGCTGCCTTCATAATCGATGACGACGAGGTCGCCGATCTCGGCGGCGGCGCCGGCCGGGGCCGCCTCGAAGCTCTTCTGGCCCTCGACCAGCCGGGCGATCGCTTCATCCACCTCCTCGGCGCCCGGCTCGACGATCAGCCGCTCGAGCTTCAAGGCGTCAATCTTCGGCGCCGGCACTTCCGGCAACGTCTCGAGCTCGACCTTGACGATTGCGTCCTTGCCCGGGCCGCCTTCCTCGAGCTCGACCTGGGGCTGCATCGCCGGGCGCAATTTCTGCTCGGCGATCAGCTTCTGGACGCCTTCCTGGACGGCGCTGTTCAAGGCCTCCTGCTCGATCGCCGCGCCGTGCATCTTGCGCACGAGGTTGGCCGGCACCTTGCCGGGGCGGAAGCCCGGCATCCGGATCTGCGGCGCGACCTTCTTCAGCTCGCCATCGACCCGGGCGTCGATGTCTTTCTTGGATATGGTGATCCGGTAGGCGCGCTTGAGGCCCTGGTTCAACGTCTCGACGGTCTGCATGATAGGAAGCTCTTACCTTCTCGCGGGAGTGCGGCCCTGTTCGTCAGCGAGCGGAGCGAGACTGGTGCGGGCGAAGGGACTCGAACCCCCACATCTTTCGATACCAGGACCTAAACCTGGCGCGTCTACCAGTTCCGCCACGCCCGCTTAGGCCGCCGGTCGCGCGGGGATATAGCAGGCGTGGCGCGGGGGGCAAGGGCGGTGGCGGGAAGAGGGGCTTGCGGCTGAATCTTCCCCTGCTTGCCGCGAAGCGGCTCAACTCCCCTCTCCTACGTTGTACCTTCGTGTCTTCTCTCCCAATAAATCCTGGCACGTCGTCTGAGGACAGATCGCCGGATGCATCGGTGCCGGCCTGCGTTTTTCACCCGGTCGGGCGCCATCGCCTGAGGCCAGCCGTCTCGGCACCCGATTTTCGAGAGACGAGGTAGGAAGAACCTCCGCTTCGCGGGAAGGGATCAGGCGCCTATAGGAAGCGGCGGAACGAACGCCGTCGTGCGGATTTGAGGGGGACAGGCAGGGAGGCAGGCATGCGCTATCGCAAGCTCGGTTCGAGCGATCTTCAGGTTTCGGAAATCTCGCTGGGCTCGTGGCTCACCTTCGGGGTCGGGGTCGAGCGCGACCGGGCCGCGGCGGTGGTCGACAGGAGCTTCGAGCTCGGCATCAACTTCATCGACACCGCCAACATCTACGGGCGCGGGGCGGCGGAGAGCTTCCTGGGCGAGGTGCTGGAGCGGCGGCCGCGCTCATCCTATTTGCTGGCGACGAAATTGTTCTTCCCGATGACGGAGACGGACCGCGGGCTGTCGCGGGCGCAGGTGGAAAAGCAGCTCGACGCCTCGCTGAAGCGGCTTCGCACCGACCATGTCGACCTCTACCAATGCCACCGCTACGACGCGGAGACCCCGCTCGAGGAGACGATGGCGGCCCTGACCGAGGCCGTCCGCTCCGGCAAGGCGCGCTATATCGGCTTCTCGGAATGGCCCGTGGACAAGATCCGGGCCGCCGTGGAGATGGCGGGGGTCGAGAAATTCGTCTCGAGCCAGCCGCAATATTCCCTGCTGTGGCGTGAGCCGGAGGAGGAAGTGATCCCGCTCAGCGCGGCGAACGGAATCTCCCAGATCGTCTGGTCGCCGCTCGCCCAGGGCGTCCTCACCGGCAAGTACAGGCCGGGCAGCCCGCCGCCGGGGAACAGCCGGGCGACCAGCGAGGAGATGGGCGGCTGGATGGATCGGCTGCTCCAGCGGCCGGTGCTGGAAGCGGTCGAGCGGCTGAAGCCGATCGCCGCCGAGGCCGGCCTGAGCCTCGCCCAATTCGCTTTAGCCTGGGTGCTTCGCGAGCCCAACGTCGCCTCGGCCATCGTCGGCGCCTCGCGGCCCGAGCAGCTGGCCGAGAATGCGGCGGCTTCGGGGGCCGAGGTGGATCCGGCGTTGTTCGCGCGGGCCGAGGCGATTGTCGGGGAGGCGACCCGGCGCTAGCCCGTCACCCCCGCAGCCGAGCACTCTCCACGATCCGTTCGAACTCGGGCAGGCCGGCGTCGAAATAGTGCATCCGCGCGGCGTCGAACAAAGCGAGGTAGAAGCGGCCGTCGATGACCGCGCCGACCGCCCTGCCCTTGCGCTCGACCTCGTCGCCGCCGAGATGGACGTAATCGAACTGGAAGCCGCGATGGCCGAGGAAGTCGCGGGGCTGGAGGCCGGTCATGTCGAAGCGGGTCGAGCCGGCGCGGATCCGGTAGAAGCTCTCGATCATCGCGGCGATCTCGGTCGGATTCATGTCGGCCCGGAAATTGGGAACCTTGCGGTCGGCCTTGCGCCTTTGCTGGACGATGCGCTTGTCGTGCTCGAGCCCGCCGATGAAGGTGAGGCTGTCGAGCAGAGGCCCGTTCAGGGTCCAATTCTCCTCGCGCTGGATGTCGCTCGGCCCGCGCGGCGCCTTGTTCCAGCGGATGGTCGGGGTGACGACCATCGAGGCGCGGGCGACGTCCTCGGGGCCCGGGGTGACCAGCGAATAATAGCGGAACAGGCCCGGGCCGCCGCCGCCGGCGCAGCCCGCGGTCAGCGACAAAGCGGCCAGAGCGGCGAACATCCTTCCCGGGCGCATCGACAATCCTCCTCTCACGGGCTCGCCATATGGCGGACCATCGCCGCGTCGGGCGCCCGCGGCGCAAGCGCCAGATAGCGGTTGAGGGCGGCCCTCCCCTCCTCGCGCCGGCCGTCCTTGAGCAATTGGTAGCCGTGCGCCCGCCACGCCTCCGGCGGAGCGTCGGGAAAAGCGACGGCCGCGGCGTAGCTCCGGCCGGCGAGCGCGCCGTCGCCCTGGCCGCCCTTGAGGCGCCAGATCTCGCCCTCGTAATAACGCAGCAGGCCGTTCCAGCCGTCCTTGGCGAGGTTGCGGACGATGTAGAGGCCGGCGCCGGGATCGTTGAGCTTGACCTGGTCGTCGAGCAAGGTTCGGCGATGGCCGCCCAGCGCCCGGAGATAGCGGTCGCGGCCCCGCTCGGTGGTGCGCGCATTCGTCACCTCCCTGGCCGAGGCTCGAAGATCGACCATGCGGGTCTCAGGCGCCGGGTGGGTCTCGAGCAGCGAGTAGCGCCGGCGCCGCCGCTTGCGGCGCACCGCGGCGCTTGCGTCGAGCTCCTCGATCAGCTGCTGCCAGGTCTCCGGCATGGCCATGGGATCGTAGCCGGCCTCGCTGATCTGGAGCAGCCCGATCGCGTCCGCTTCGGCCTCCAGCTCGCGGCTGTAGGACAGAAGGGAGAGGATGGTCCCGAACTGGGCGAGCTGGACGAGGTCGCCCGCGTAGAAGCCGCCGGCCGCGCCGCCGACGCCCGCGCCCATGGCGAGGAAATTGAGCGCTGCGGTCTTGCGCTTCAGATCGCGCCACAGCCGGATCTGGTGGCGGCGAAGGAAATGGCCCGCCTCGTGGGCGATCACTCCGGAGAGCTGGGCCTCGTCGCGCATGCGCAGGAGAAGCCCGGTGAAGACGACCATGAAGCCGGTCGGCGCCATGAAGGCGTTGAATTCAGGAATCCGGGCGACATAGACCCGCAGATCCTTCGCCGCCGGCCCTCCGACCCGCTCGGCGAGGCCGCCCAGATAGGAAGCGAGCTTCGAATCCTCGAGCAGCAGGTTGGACCCGGCGATCTCCTGCTCGACCCGTTCATATTGCTGCCACATGCCGAGCTCGTCCTTGGCGGTGGGACGGTGGCCGGGGCCGATCAGGGGCTTCATCGAGCGCGGCGGGATCCGGGCCTCGGCGGCGCCGAACGTGCCGAGGCAGCAGGCGCAGCCGAAGCCGCCGAGGATTGAGCGGCGGGTGAGAGCGGCGCTCACCGCCTCGCCCGGACGTCGCGCCCGGCCTTCATCCGGCCGATCAGCCGCTCGACCATCTGCGCCGCGCCCTCGGGCGTGCGGATGTCGCCGAAGCCGACGCCCGGCATCATGCTCTGGGTCTGGAGGACGTTGAACCAGGCGACCTCGCCGGTCCTCAAATCGACGAGCGAGGCGTAAGCCGATTGGCCGCCGCCGCCCTGAGGCGCGCAGAAACCGACGAAGCAGCCGGCGATCCCGAGCACCTGAAGCGCGACCCGGCCCGACGAGGCGAAGCTGTCCTCGGCGTGGAGGAAGAGGGCATAGTCCATGCCCGTCGCCTTGCCGAACCTCACCGCGTCCTCGCCGAGGGTCCAGTCGATGCCGCGGCGGCGCTTGGTCGGAAGCTCGGCGCCGAGATATTTGTGGAGCGCGATCGAGTTGCCGACGGCGGCGTGAAGCCGTTCGAGGTCGGCGACACTCTGCTCGCTGACTCCGGCGACTCCGCCGCGGGTCTCGAGGATCCGGGTCCGGCCGCCGCGGCCTGCCTGCTGCTCGGCCAGCGCCTTGAGCAGGTTGGCGCGCGCCTTCTCGGTCCAGTCGGCCCGCGGCTCGACCAGGCCGCCCGCGGTGACCAGCCCGACGGTGACGTCGGGGCGCATCACGATCAGGCTGTAATCGCCCTGCGGAGGCTCGAACTCGACGTCGGCGATCTGCCGGGTCTGGACGCAGGCGGAAAGGACGAGCGAGGAGGCGGAAAGGAGGACGACGAGCCGGCCGCGGCGCATGGCGTTGCTCCTCGAGACGGGACGGGGGCCCAAAAGCGCCCTCCCTTGAACGACTTGCCGCCAACGCTTCGGTTGCGCGGGCGTTCCGATCGGTCCGTCGGCTACCCCGCCCGCTTCCGCCCGAATCTCGGCGCCAGCATTCCGGTGCGGGCGCGATAGGCATGGTAATCCTCGCCGAAGGTCGAGACGAGGTCGCGTTCCTCGTAGAAGATCCCGATCAGCATGTAGACCGAGACCCCGGCGGCGAGGAGGAGGTGGCCCAGGCTCATCTGCGGGGTCGCCCAGAAAGCGAGGAAGAAGCCGCTGTAGAGCGGGTGGCGGACGTGGCGGTAGAAGAAGGGCGTTCGGAGCACCGGCGGAGCGGCCTCGGCGGCGCCTCTGGCATGGCCCCAGGCCTGGGCGAGGCCGAACAGCTCGAAATGGTTGATCAGGAAGGTCGAGACCAGGACGACCAGCCAGCCGAGGCCGAACAGGCCCCAGAGGATCGCGGCGGCCGCTTCGTTGTCGACGTTCCAGACGATGGCCGGGATCGGCCGCCACATCGCGAACAGAAGGATGAGGACGAGGCTGGCGGCGACCACGTAGACGCTGCGCTCGACCGGCTTCGGGACGATCCGGGTCCAGGCGCGCTTGAAGCCGGACCGGGCCATGACGCTGTGCTGGAGGCCGAACAAAGCGATCAGCGCGAGGTTCACCACCACCGCCAGGGCAGGCGATCCGGAGAGGCCGCCGCGGTCGACCGTCACCGGCACCCAGGGCAGGTTGCCGACGAAGGCGATCAGGTAAAGGAAGGTGGCGAAGAAGAGCAGATACGCCGCGAGCGCGAACAGGAGATAGAGGATCCGAGCCATGTGTCCCTCCCCGGGGATTGGATCGATCCGTTGCTCATAGCACCTCCCCTCCCTGAAAGGGAGGGGGGCAGCCCGGTGTTGACAGCGGAGGCGCCCAGAGTGACGAAGAGGCCCATGACCCTCATCCTCCATTACCACCCTTTCTCCTCTTTCTGTCAGAAGGTGCTGGTCGCCCTCTACGAGCGCGAAATTCCGTTCGAGGGCGTCATCCTCGACTTCTCCGACCCCGAGCAGAAAGCGGCGTTCGAGCGGCTGTGGCCGATCGGCAAGTTCCCGGTGCTTCGCGACGAGGCCCGGGGGGTGACGGTGCCGGAATCGAGCCTGATCGTCGAATATCTGGACCGCGTTCATCCCGGCCCGCCGCTGGTGCCGTCCGATCCGGATACGGCCCTCGAGGCGCGGCAGTGGGACCGTTTCTTCGACCATTATGTCGAGCTGCCGCTGCAGAAGGTGGTAGGCGACACCTTCCGTCCCGAGGGGAGCCACGACCCGCATGGCGTGGAGGAAGCCAAGGCTCTGCTGCGCCGTGCCTACGACCTTCTGGAGGACAGGCTGGAGGAGGACCGGGCCTGGGTGGCGGGAGACGCTTTCACCCTGGCCGATTGCGGCGCGGCGCCCGCGCTTTTCTACGCCGCCATGGTCCAGCCCTTCGCCGGACGTCCGCGCCTCGAGGCTTATTATGCGAAGCTTCGCAGCCGCCCTTCCTTCACTCGGGCTGTCGACGAAGCCCGGGAGTATCGCAATTTCTTCCCCCTCCCCTGGCTCGAGGGCTGGGATTGACCGTCGCCCCAGCGAAGGCTGGGACCCCAGGGGGTGAAGACCACCGCGCCTTTCACCCGACGGGGCCCCAGCCTCCGCTGGGGCGACGAACTACGCCGCCTCGTCCCAATAATCCTGGCGGATCGGGTGCTTGCTGACGAACACGCCGGCACCGGTGCGCGCCGTCTCGGCCAGGGCAAGGGCCGTACCGCAGAAGCCGCATTCGGCGGAAAGGCGACCGATATACCAGTGGCTGCGCCCGCAGCCCGGGCAGCGGTTCAACTCGCCCGCATGATACAGGATCTGGAACCCGCGCAGCGCAGGGTCGTGGGGGAAGCTCTTGCCGCCTTCGATACCGATCAACATCGTCTTGTCTTTCCTCGACTCACCGCAGCGACGGCTGCGATGAACCGTTCTTTTCCATCGACCGGTTGAACGCAAGATTAATGTTGCGCCCTCGACACAATCGAGACCATTTAGTGGTGCGCCGGTGACACAGTTGACACGAACCTCCCCGAAACGAGGTCGGGGAAGCATCAAGGAAGGCGGACGCCCGTGATTTATTTCGAGGATCTGGAGGTCGGGCGGGAGACCGAGTTCGGGCGCTACGAGGTAACTCGCGAGGAGGTGCTGGAATTCGCCCGCAAATATGATCCGCAGCCCTTCCATCTGTCCGACGAGGCGGCGGCCAGGACGCATTTCGGCCGGCTCGCGGCGAGCGGCTGGCACACCTGCGCGATGACGATGGCGGTGATCGTCCGGCACATGGCGGGCGAGCCGCAGGCCGGGCTCGGCTCGCCCGGGGTCGACGAATTGCGGTGGCTGAAACCGGTCTATCCGGGCGACACCCTGATCGTGAAGGGGCGGATCCTCGAGAAGACCCCGTCCCGGTCCAAGCCCGACCTGGGCTCGTTCCGAACGCAGACCGAGGTCAGCAACCAGGACGGAATCCCGGTGCTGCGCTTCACTTCGATCGTCCTGATCAGGCGGCGGCCGACGGCTTAATTCCTCCCCTGCATTTGCAGGGGAGGAATTGGCGAGAGCTAGTCCCGACGCCCGCGCCAATCGCCGCGCGAGCGGGTACCGCCGCTGCGGCCGCGCCATTCGCCGCGCGAGCGCGCGCCCTCGCTGCGCACGCGCGTGCTTTGGGTGCGGACTCGCACCTCGGTCTGGGTGGTGGGCTCGGTGCGAACGCGCTGCTGACGCAAGCTCTGGGTCTCGTTCCAGTCCCGCCGGCTGGAGCGATCGCGCCCGTCGCGCTGGCCACTGCGGTCCCAGCCGTCCCAGCGCTCCCAGCGCCGGTCGTTCCAGTCGCGGCCGCCGTAGCGGCTGCGGCGGCCTTCCCAATAATTGCGATGGTCGTCATTCCAGCGGTGCGGGCGGCGGTAGCGATCGTAGACGTAGATCCCGAAGCCGGGATAATAATAATCGCCGTACCAGCCGTACCAGGGATCGTAATAGCTACTGCCCCGGCCGTAATAGCAATCGCCCCAATAGGGATCGCAATAACCGGCGCTGCCATAGCCGACCGAGAGGCCGCCATAACCATAGCCGTAGCGGTCATAGCCGCAGGCTGACAGGCCGAGCCCGGCGGCGAGGAGGAGGATTGCGGTGCGAGGACGGACGAGGGACATGAGCGACTCTCCCGAAAAGACGCTTGGGCGGAATGAAAATCCGCCTCCGGCGGTGAACCGCCGATGAACCGTTAACCTGCTGGAAAGGATGAAGTTCCCGTCCTCGGAGCTTCACCAAGCTCAGCCTCTACTCAGGATGAGCGGTGGGGATTATCCTCTACCGCTCATCCTGAGTAGCCGGTGAGCCTGTCGAACCGGCGTATCGAAGGACGACGTTACTCACCCTCGAACTCGACCAGCGCGTGCACCTTCATCCCGGCCTCGCGCAGCGCCGTTCCCCCGCCCAGCTCGGGAAGATCGACGATGAACGCCGCTTCGGTCACCGTCGCTCCGGCGCGGCGCAGCAGCCGGGCGGCGGCGAGCGCGGTTCCGCCGGTGGCGAGGAGGTCGTCGGCGAGCAGGACCCGGGCTCCGGGCGCGCAGGCGTCGAGGTGCATGGCGAGCCGGTCGGTGCCATATTCGAGCGCATAATCCTCGGCGATCGTGGCGCCGGGAAGCTTGCCGTCCTTGCGGATCAGGAGAAGGCCGGCGCCGAGCCGCTGGGCGAGAGCGGCCGCGACGATGAAGCCGCGGGCCTCGATTCCGGCGACCAGATCGTGCGGCCCGGCGAGACGCGCCGCGAGCCGCTCGATCGAAGCGGCGAAGCCGCGCGGGTCGAGCAGCAGGGTGGTGACGTCGCGGAACTGGATCCCCGGCCTGGGGAAATCCGGGATGGTCCGGATCAGCGCCTTGAGGTCGTCGTTCGCGGTGATCATCGCTTCCTCGTCACCCCGGCGCAGGCTGGGGTCCCGGCGGGTGAAGAACACCGGCGCTTTTCACCCCCTGGGGCCCCAGCCTGCGCTGGGGCGACGGCCCTACCCCGCAATCCCGGCGTCGCGCTTGGCCTCGTCGCTCTTCGCCATATTCTCGGGATCGAGCGGCCCGGTCTGGCGGACCCGGCGGCTGGCGCCGCCGTGCCAGATGTTCTGATAGGCCAGATAGGCGAGGATGGTGGCGAAGATCAGGAAGATCAAAGTCGCCCAGCCCGCGGCCCTGCGATTCTCCAGCTTGGGCTCGGCCGTCCAGGCGAGGAAGGCGCTGACGTCCGTCGCCATCTGGTCGACGCTCGGGTTGGTTCCGTCGGCATAGCTGACCAGGCCCTCGCGAAGCGGCGGCGGCATGGCGATGTTGAGGTTGGCGAACCAGGGATTGAAGTGAAGCCCCTGCCCCGGCCTGTTCTCCTCCGGGAGGCTGGCCGGCGGATTGCGATAGCCGGTCAGCAGCGACGCGACATAAGCGGGGCCGCCGTGGCGGGCCTTGGTGATCAGCGACAGGTCGGGCGGAAGCGCATTGTTGTTGGCGGCGCGAGCGGCGACCTCGTTCGGATAGGGGCTCGGGAAATTGTCGGCCGGAAGCGCCTTGCGGGTGCTCGCCTCGCCGGTCTTGGGATCGACCGCGGGCACCTCGATCTGCCACTTGTCGGCGACCGCCTTGATCTCCTCCTCGCCGTAGCCGAGATCCTCGAGATTGCGGAAGGCGACGAAGCTGAGGCCGTGGCAGGAGGCGCAGACCTCCTTGTAGACCTGGAAGCCGCGCTGGAGCTGGCGCCGGTCATATTTGCCGAACGGACCGTCGAACGAGTAAGCGATGTCGCGCGGCTCGACGTGGAAGCGGTGCTCCACGCTCTCCTCATGCTCTTCGGTGACATAGGCGTAGACGCCCTTGCCGAGCGACCAGCTGGCGACGAGCACGAAGCCGAGGCCGATGAGAATGCCGAGCAGGCGGACCATGTGTCGTCTTTCCCTTATTCAGCCGCGGTGGCCGGCCGGACGCCGGAAAGGTCCGCGGGCGCCGCTTCCCGCTCCTCGCCGTGGAGCACCGATTCCGAGATGGAATTGGGCAGCGGCAAAGTCCGCTCGGTCCAGCTCAGGATGGGCAGGATTATGAGAAAATGGGCAAAGTAATAGATCGTCGCGACCTGGCTGATCATGACGTAGGGCTCTTCCGCCGGAAGCCCGCCGCACCAGCCCAGGATCAATATGTCGAGGATCAGGATCCAGAAGAACTGGCGGAAGCGCGGCCGGTAATTGCCCGAGCGGACCGGCGACGGATCGAGCCAGGGCAGGAAGAAGAGCAGGATGATCGAGCCGAACATCGCCAGCACGCCCCACAATTTCGCCGGCAGGATGAAATCGGCCGTGAACGCCCTGAGGATCGCGTAGAAGGGCCAGAAATACCATTCCGGAACGATGTGCGCGGGCGTCGAGAGCGGGTTGGCCGGGATGTAATTGTCGGCATGGCCCAGATAATTGGGCGCGAAGAAGACGACGATGGCAAGGAGGACGAGGAACACGCCCAGGCCGAAGCCGTCCTTGGCGGTGTAGTAAGGATGGAAAGGCAAAGTGTCCTGCGGACCCTTGACGTCGACCCCGGTCGGGTTGCTCGAGCCCGGGATGTGAAGCGCCCAGATGTGGAGGATGATCACCCCCGCGATCACGAACGGCAGCAGATAGTGGAGCGAGAAGAAGCGGTTCAAGGTCGGCTGGTCGGGCGCGTAGCCGCCGAGCAGCCATTGCTGGACCGGCTCGCCGATCACCGGGATCGCCCCGAACAGGCCGGTGATCACCTTCGACGCCCAAAAGCTCATCTGCCCCCAGGGCAGGACATAGCCCATGAACGCGGTCGCCATCATCAGCAGCAGGATGACGAGGCCGAGCATCCACACCAGCTCGCGCGGCGCCTTGTACGAGCCGTAATAGAGGCCCCGGAAGATATGGATGTAGGTGACGATGAAGAAGAAGCTGGCGCCGTTGGCGTGGAGGTAGCGCAGCAGCCACCCCTGGTTGACGTCGCGCATGATGTGCTCGACCGAGCGGAAGGCGGCCTGGTCGTAGGGCACATAGTGCATCGCCAGGATGATCCCGGTGACGATCTGAATGACCAAAGCGATGCCGGCGAGGACCCCGAAATTCCAGAAATAATTGAGGTTGCGCGGCACCGGATAGCCGCCGCCCACCGCTCCGTAGACCAGGCGCGGGAGCGGCAGGCGCTGGTCGATCCAGCGCATGAAGCCGCTCTTGGGACGATATTCTTCAGCCCAGGGGAAGCTCATCTTATGCCACCTCGCCGATTGTGACCACGGTGTCCGTCTTGAAGGCGTAGTCCGGCACTTCCAGATTCTTCGGGGCCGGGCCTTTGCGGACCCGGGCGGCGGTGTCGTAATGCGAGCCGTGGCAGGGGCAGAAATAGCCGCCGAACTGCCCCCTGTTCTCGCCTTCCGCGGCGCCGAGCGGGACGCAGCCGAGATGGGTGCAAACGCCCATCGTGATCAGCCATTGCGGCTTGCCCTCCTTGGTCCGCTCGGCGAGCGTCTGCGGATCGCGAAGCTCGCTGACCGGAACCGCGTTGGCGGCCTGGATCTCGGCCGGCGTGAGCTGGCGGATGAAGAGCGGCTGCTTGCGGAAGATGGTCTTGATCGCCTGGCCGGGCTGGATCGCCGACAGGTCGACCTCGATCGAGGCCAGAGCGAGCACGTCGGCCGACGGGTTCATCTGGTTGATGAGCGGGTAGAGCGTCGTCGCGGCGCCGACTCCGGCGGCGCCCACCGCCGCGATGTTGATGAAGTCGCGCCGCCTCAGGCCGTCGGACGCGGAGTCCGGGCCCGCGGCCAGCGTCCCGTCGCTGTGTTCAACCGTCGCCATAATATCCTTCAGCGCTTCGAACAGGAATGCGCGGGGAGGAAGAGCCCGCGCAGCGCCGCGCCGAGGGGAGAGAAAAGCCTCCCCTGAGCGGCTTGGCGCGCCTGATAGACGCGTGGGCGGCCGTTTGCCAACAGCGATTTTGACTCCGTCGCCCCAGCGAAGGCTGGGGCCCCGCGGGGTGAAGGTCTCAGCGCCATTCACCCGCTGGGATCCCAGCCTGCGCTGGGATGACGCACTTCTTCGCCGGCTCCCGCATTCAACGCCCGTTCAGATGCTGGCGGCTTGATCGGTTCGGACCCGAAACGGAGACCGTCGATGCGCCCGCTCTTCCTGATCGCCCTCGCTCTCGCCGCCGCCCCCGCCCTGGCCCAGCCGCCCGAGCCGCTCGCCCGGGCCCTGGCCGAGATCGAGGCGCATCGAATCGGGATGCGGGTCGGTTGCCCGGTGCCCGTGCCCGCATTGTGGAACGCGCCGCCCTGGGAGCAGCGCGCCGCGGCCGCCCGCCGCGAGGCGTTCGAGGATTGCCTGGAGGGCGTGATGATTCGCGAGCAGGACCGGCTGGCCCAGCTCCAGAGCCGGATCGCCGCCCTCCACTCGGAAGCCCCGGACGCCGACTGGTCGGCGGCGGATCAGGCGCTGGACTCCAAATGGGCCGAGCTCGACACCCTGGCCGGCAAGCTCCGCACCCGCGACAATTGGGCCGATACGGCGGTGCGCGTCCTCGACACCTTCACCGGGCCGGGGGCGCCGTTCGGCCCAAAGCCGAGCCCCTATTACAATCGCTGCGCGCCGTATCGCTGCGATTCGAGCACCTTCGCGCCGGGGATACGGTAAGGGGACGCGGAGACCGTCATTGCGAGCGCAGCGAAGCAATCCAGCCCAGCGCCCGCGACACCCGCCGAACCTGGATTGCTTCGTCGCTCCGCTCCTCGCAATGACGGAGCCATGCGCCTCGCCCTCCATCAGCCCGACCAGGCCGGCAATGTCGGCACGATTCTCCGCCTCGCCGCCTGCCTCGGCGTGGCGGTCGACATCGTCGAGCCCTGCGGCTTCCCCTTCTCCGACCGGGCGCTGAAGCGGGCGGGGATGGATTATGCGGAGATGGCGAACGTGACCCGGCATTCGGGGTGGGAGGCGTTCGAGGCGCGGCTGACGGGGCGGCTCGTCCTCTTCACCACCGCCGGAAGCGTCCTCCTTCCAGACACCCGCTTCGAGGCCAGCGACACCCTCCTTTTTGGGTCCGAAAGCCGCGGCGCGCCCGAGGCGGTGCATGAGCGCGCGGAACTCAGAGTGCGAATCCCTCAGGCGACGGGCACCCGTTCCCTCAACCTCGCCGTGGCGGCGGGGATCGGGCTTGCGGAAGCGATCCGACAGACAGGGATGTGGGCTGTCCTGAGCGACGCGTGACGTTTGCGGCATGTAGCGCCCCATAGTGGACGCAGCACCGGTGGACTTACGATGCGAACGAAAGACTAGGGGACAGTCTATGAAGTGGATCACTACCGTATCGATCGCGTGTCTCGCAGTGTGCGCGAAGGCGCAGCCATTTCACGATCCAATTCCGGAAGAGTTCCGGGGCACGTTCGCGCCCACGCTTGCCGAATGTCGGAACGAAGACGGCGTGGAGGTAATCGAGATCGGGCAGGACGGCGTTCACTATTACGAAGGCGACGACTACCTGATCATCGGAGTCAAATTTGGAGGGTCTTCGACCAAGTCCGGGAAGTTCGTACCTCTCTTCAACGGCAGATTCACGAGCAGGATGGAGACCCAGTTATTAGGCGAAGTAAGCGCCCGGATGGAGATGGAGACACCCAACACGCTCATTCGATATGCGCTGAAGGACGATGGCGAAGTGAATTCTAAGCCCGCCAATACATGGATCCGCTGTCCCAACAAGCCGACAGTGAAGTAGCAAACAGCGACATACACTGGTGGCTCGGAACCCAATCCCAAGGTCGTCCCGCGCAGAACGATTTTCGCCACTCAGTGCAACGCGGCGATGCCAGCCTCTTAAGGCTGACCAACCCTTATCTGTTCAGGGCTCGCTTCCTCTTGACGTTCCCTGGTCAGCCAATCAGCATCCGACGATCCGTTCGTGAAGGAACCGCAGGGGGAAGCTTTGGTGCACAAATTGTTCGGAGCCAGCGCGGTTTTGTTTGTGCTCGGGGCCTGCTCCCCGCAGCCTGAGAGCGAGGTGAACCAAGCTGCCGATCTCACCCCGGTGGTGGTCGCGGAGGCCAATCTTACCAACTCGACGGGGTCCGCAAGCGTTGTGAAGCAAGAGGCGATCGATCGCGACAAGATTGCGGCTGAGCAGCCGCCCCGTTCGCCCGCTCCGGCCGGCGCCGCGCCTTCTTACGATGTTCAAGCTTATTGCGAGACCGTCAGTGATGCGGTCGGCGGATCGTATGTGATCGAGAAAGGGTGCCGAGATCAGGAGCTTGGCGCCGCGGCCGAACTCTAGCCGGTGGGTATTCCTCGAGGGGCGGAACGATGGCTGACGTAGGAGATATAGGGAAACGCAAGTGGGGCCGAAAACTCTGGCTGTTCGGCTTGGTAGCCGCTTTCGCGGTGGGGTTTTGGGTCTTCTGCGGTTTTTACTCGATCCAGCCGATCGGGGCTCTACCCGATGGAAGCACAGCCATCGTCTGGCGGGCCGAGGGCGAACCCTTCTTCAATTCGCCGGACGCACTGTGCCTCAAGCGAATTGGAGGAGTTTCACTTCTGTGCCGAGGCTTGGCAATGAGCCAGGCTCCGGTCGACCGGATTATCTTGCGGCTACCCTATCAGAAATGGGCGTATCGCCTTTCAACGGGCGGCCGGGAGTTTGACCGCTAGCTTACTGGCGCGAACCGGTCACGAACTCTTGTGCACGCCTTCTGTATGCTGCAGCCTTATCGTCAGGGGGCACTATGCGCATTGAAGATATCGAGATTCATGTCGGAAAGCCGGACTTCGACTATACGCCGATCCGGCGGCTCGAAGCGAAGTGTGAGGCCTCGACGGCCCTTTCTCCGGCACCCACGGTCGACGAGATGAATGGAAAGCTCCGCTCGATGGCGGCGAAGGTCGGAGCGAATGCGATCGTCGAAGTCCATTACGACAGCGGTGTGTCGTTGACGTCTTGGAAGTCCATGAAGGGCACCGGGTTGGCGGTGCTGAAACTGTCCGATGAAAGAACCTGCCCAGTTTGCGCCGAGACGATCAAGCGCGCAGCGGTCAAATGTAGATTCTGTGGCGCTGACTTCCCCACCGAAGCTGCGTCTTCGGATAGAAGTGACTCAGCGGGAGTTCCTGCGCAACCGGCTTCTCCCTCTGCCGCGGCGGCGTTCGAAGCGGAACCGTTGCGGGAGACTAACAACCCCCAGATGTGGCTCATCGTGGGCGCAATCATCTTCTTCGTTCTGATGATGATCGGCATGGCGGGCGCCTGACGATCCCCAGGCGCCGGTTCCGCCTCCCCGCTGCAAAGCGGCAAGTCCATCTCTTCTACCTTGTGCCTTTGCGCCTTAGTGCCTTCTCTCAAAGATAGTCAGGCACGCCGTCTGAATGAAAGGCGCCGGATGCGCCGGCTCTGGCCAACGCTTCGCCCTTGGGACATGAAACATGGGGACATGGAAACATGGGGACACGTACTTTTTGCCCAAAAAGTACGTGTCCCCCAGATGGACGTGTCCCCCAGATGGCTGCTCCCCCTGCCCGCCGCGAAGCGGCAACCCCACTCATTTTCTACGTTGTATCTTTGCGCCTTCGTGCCTTCTCTCAAAAAAATAGTCGGACACGCCGTCAGCGTGAAAAGCGCTGGATGCATCGACGCATTATGGGGACACGTACTTTTTGGGGAAAAAGTACGTGTCCCCAAGTGAAGGATGACGGGCCCTCACCTCCCGCCCCCGACTATTCCTCCCCTTCCTCCTCCTCGGGTGCCGGGTCCGGCGAACGCAGACCCAGCGCCCGCAGCTTTTTGTCGAGCAGCACGATCGCGTCCTCGAACGTCCAGTGCTGGCGGCGCCCGCCGGGCGTGAAATTGCTGGCAGGGCGGTGGGGCTTGCGGTCGTATCGGGCGAGGAGCTTCATGATGCGGTCGAATTCCGCGCCTTCCTCGGCCAGGAGCGATGCCGGCGGGGCGGATCCGGCACGGTCGATGGCGGCGCGAAGCCTCTTCTGCGCCTCCAGGCGCAGCCGGAGAAGCTCCGCTTCGAGGAAGACATAGCCTTCGGCGAGCGCCTCGCGGCAGGCGGCATCGAAAATCGGGTCCAGGCGACGGTGGAGGCGGGCCGTGGCCGGATGGACCCCGGCCGCCTCGGCAGCAGCGACCGAGTCGCAGGTCTCGGCGAGGTGGGTGACATAGATGTCGCGCCGCCCGGCGTCGAAGCGGACGTTGCGGCGGCGACGGCGCTGGAAGAGGCGGCGGTTGGCTGGGGCGATCCGGACCTCGCCGCGCTCGGCATAGGCCTGGGCGCGGCGCTCGGCGGCGGGCGGCAAGGCGAGCGCCTCCTTCCATTCGGCCGCGAATCGGGGATCGCGGTAGCGAGCGCCGTAGAAGCCGGTCAGGCTGAAGCCGGCGGCGGCGGCGGCATCCTCGCGGCACAGGCCCTCGCGCAGCCCGGCCAGGAAAGCGGCCTTCGCGGCGGCGTCGATTTGCCGGTGCCTGCTGTTCGACGTGCCGCGCATCCGGTAAGTAGAACATAAAAGGAACGTACTGGAAAACGCCTTTTGCTCCGAAGTGGAGCATCGGCTTGCAAGGCGCTCCGTCCGGAGGCATCGGGGCAAGATGATCGAGCTCGACGACGAACAGCAGCAGGCCCGCACCTGGTTCGAATCGCTTCGCGACCGGATCTGCGCGGAGTTCGAGACGATCGAGCGCGAGGCGGGGAGCGAGGCGGCGTTCGACTATACGCCGTGGCAGCGCCAGGACCCCGACGGCGCCCCCGGCGGCGGCGGGGTGCGGGGGCTGATGAAGGGCGCGGTGTTCGAGAAAGTGGGGGTCAACGTCTCCACCGTCGCCGGCCGCTTCAGCGAGGATTTCGCCGCCACCATCCACGGCGCCGGCGAGGATCCGAGCTTCTTCGCCACCGGGATCAGCCTCGTCGCCCACATGGCCAACCCGCACGTGCCCGCGGTCCACATGAACACCCGCTTCCTCGTCACCACCAGGCGCTGGTTCGGCGGTGGCGCCGACCTTAATCCGCCTATCCCCTATGAAGAGGACACGGCCGACTTCCACGCGCGCCTCCGAGCCGCCTGCGCCGCCCACGACCAGACCTTCTATTCGCGCTTCTCGAAATGGGCCGAGGAATATTTCTACATCCCGCACCGGGGCGTCCACCGCGGCGCCGGCGGGATCTTCTACGACCATCTCGAAGGCCCGTTCGACGCCCATTTCGCCTTCACCCGCGACGTCGGCGAAGCTTTGCTCGACGTCTTCCCGAAGCTGGTCCGCCGCCGGATGGCGACCCCTTATGACGCGGCCGACAAGGCGAGGCAGCTGGAATGGCGCGGACGCTATGCCGAGTTCAACCTGATCTACGATCGCGGCACCCTGTTCGGCCTCCGGACCGGCGGCAATGTCGACGCCATCTTGATGAGCCTTCCCCCGGTCGCGACCTGGAGCTGAAGACGGCGCGGGAGCCAAGCGGCCCGAGCCGCGTTGTCCCCCGCGCATGAAACGGAGGAAATAGATGCGCATTCTTGCACTGGCCGCAGTGGCCCTCGCCCTCTCCGCCTGCGGCGGCGACCGGGCGGCGGACGACGCCAACGTCCTCGCCACCGACAATCTGATGGTGGACGACAATCTGATGCTCGACGCCAACGCGTCGATGAACGCGGCGGGCGGCGTGGACGCCAATGCGTCGACCAACGCCAGCACCGAGAATTTGATGGCGAAGGACGCCGTCACCAACGATCCCGACACCAATCTCGCCAACGGCCTGTAGGCCGGAGCGGGCTCTCTCGTCATTCCCGCTTAAGCGGGAATGACGGAGATTTGAACTCGAACCGGGGACCCGCCATGTCGAAGCGCAACGCCGCCCTTGCCGGCGCCTTTTGCCTTCTCCTGCTCCCCTCCTGCGGAAGCCGGGAGCCGGAGTCCGCGCAAAACGCCGCCGTAGCGCCCGGAGCGACGGCGCCCGGGACCGCGGCACCCGCCGGGCCGCCGCCGCCGGGCGCCTCGACCAACGGTCTCGCCGACCCGGTCCCGCCGCCGGACGCCGTCTCCCATCCGGACGGCTATTTGCCGCCCGCGCCGGCCGAGCCGGGCGCCGGCAATTCGGGGTCGGATCCGTCGCCGCCGGCGACGGAGGACGAATATCTGCGCAACCGGCAAGAGTCCCGCTAGGCCGCGCAGGGCAAAGACCTGGCGGACGACCTGTCGCAGGTCCGAGTTCGGGATGACGCAGACCCGGGAGCGACAGCATGACCGTCACCATCACCGCCTTCGAAAGCTCCCCCGACCGCGGCCAGGGTATGGCGCGCGACATGCGGGTCCGCTGGGCGTTCGAGGAAGTGGGCCAGCCTTACGACGTTCGCCTGGTCTCGTTCGAGAAGATGAAGCAGCCCGAGCATCTCAGGCTTCAACCTTTCGGCCAGATCCCGACCTATGAGGAAGGCGATCTCGTCCTGTTCGAGTCGGGCGCGATCCTCCTCTACATCGCGGAGCGGCATCCGGGCCTCCTGCCGGACGATCCGAACGCCCGGGCCCGGGCGATCGCCTGGATGTTCGCCGCTCTGAACACGGTGGAGCCGCCGATCGTCGACCGGGAAGTCGCCGAGTATCTGGAGGGCGACAAGCCCTGGTACGAGGAGCGCCTCCTCATGATCGACGGCCGCATCCGGGGCCGCCTCGGCCAGCTCGTCAACCGGCTCGGCGATTCCGACTGGCTCGACGGCGACTTCAGCGCCGCCGACCTGCTGATGGTGACGGTCCTGCGCCGGGCGGAAGACACCGGCATCCTCGACGACTATCCCACCCTCGCCGCCTACATCGCCCGAGGCAAGGCCCGCCCCGCCTACCGGCGCGCCTTCGCCGCCCAGCGGGCGGTGTTCGAAGCCAGCGAAGCGGCCGGCTGATCGGGGTCGCGCCCCGGGCGGGGGCGAGAGGCCGGCCTTCGGCTCACCGCCGGGCGCCCCCGGAAGCCGCCTCCCAGCGCCGCTGCGAGAAAGCCATCGCGACCAGGCCGGCGCCGGCGACGGCGAAGCTGATCGCGAGAAGGACTCCGAAGCTCGACACGGCCTCCCGGGTCTCGTTGAACATCAGGATCGCAATGGTCGCCATCGGCAGGCCGACGAGCAAGGTCAGGCCGAGGCCCAGATCGGTGACTCCGCGGAGCACCAGCCAGAACCAGCTCCGGCCGTAGCCCGCCCGCGCCTGGATCCCGACGTCGAGCGAGATCATGCCGCGGAGGATGAGCCAGATCATCGTGATCGTCGTCAGCGGGAACAGGCCCTTCCAGCCGCTGAGCAGGAAGAGGATCCCGGCGGCGATCGTCAGGAGGCCCGAGCCGAGCGTCAGCTTGCCGAGCAATGTCCGATGGGCGCCCCAGCCGAGCGCGAACTCCGCCACTCCGCCGGCGAGAAGCATCCAGCCAACCGATTCGGCCAGCGGCCGGCCTTCGATCAGCGGCAGGGCAATGGCCACCGCGGCGATCAGTATCTTGAGGATGCCGCAGGCGAGAGTCGCCTCCCACGAGGCGGCGGCCAATTGTCTGGGCGAGGAGGCTGGACCGGTCTCCGGCGGATCCACCGGCGCCTCGGAAGCGGTTCCGGGCCCGCTCATGCCGCTATCGGAAGGCGGGGGGAGAAGGTCGCGCGGGTCACTTCGACCCTGAGGCCGCCTGGTCCCGACACTTCGTCGATCCGCGCCCGGAGCTGCTTTGCCAGCGCCCCGACGATCACGGTCCCCAGGCCGCTCGAGCGGGTCGCCGCGGCGGCACTGCGCCCGCAGCCGTTATCGGAGATGGTGAGCTTCCAATCGGCTCCGTCCATCTCGAACGTGATCCGGATGCGCGCGTCGGGGCGGGCGGTCGGAAAGGCGTATTTGACGGCGTTGATGATGAGCTCGGTGACGATCAGGCCGAGGCTCACCGCATGACTGCTCTGCAGCGTCCCCTCGTCCGCTTCGACGTCGATCGCAATGCCCTGGTGCGGCCCGATCATCGAGGCCGCGAGCCCGGCGCTCAGCTTGGTCAGATAGGCGCCGATGTCGATATGCTCGATGCCGTCGGAAGCATGGAGGTGGCTCTGCACGGCCGCCACCGACATCACCCTCTGGTGAGCGTCGCGCAGCTCTTCCCGGGTCTCCTCCGACGCGACCGCGCCCGCCTTCAGGAGGAGGATGCTGGCGATGATCTGGAGGCTGTTGGCGATCCGATGCTCCATCTCGCGCAGCAGGGTCTGCTGCTGGGCGAGCAGGTCTTCCGTATGCTCGAGCAAGGCCTGCTTCTCCTGCTCGATCAGCCGGCGCTCGGTGATGTCCTTGAAGGCGAGCAGGAGCGTCGGCCTGGAGCTCTCATCGTAGCGCACCAGCCGGGCTCCGAGCAGCATCGTTCGTCGGCCCAGGTCCGGATAGTCCTGCTCGAGCTCGAACCCGTTCATCGGCACATGATCGCGAAGCACGGCCTCAAGACCGAGCCGAAGCGCGGGGACGTCCCACGGGCCCGCGCCCAGATCGAAGAAGAGGCGGCCATGGGCCGTCACGGGATCTTCTCCGAATATCTCGTAGAAGCAGCGGCTTGCGGCGAGCACTCGCAACCCCTCGTCGAGCACGAGGAATGGCTCGGGAAAGGTGTCGACGATCGCCAGCGCCAGAGTCTGGGCGTCGGCGAGATTATCGAATTGCTGCATGTGCCGCTCCATCGGGCGGGAGCCTGTCGAGGCTCCCAGCCACCGGCGCGCCACGGCAAGAACCGGCGGTGGCGCAGCCTATCATGCTTGCCGCGAGCGACCTAACCTAAATCAAGTGCCGGCGCATCCAGTGTTGGGGCCCTGATGGACTTAGGCATGAAATAAACGAGGAAAACCCAACATTTGGAGCACCCTCATCTTTTATTTGAACTGCCTACCGCCGAGGAACCGGTAATTCGTCGAGCTCCGCCCTCACCTTCGAGCCGAGCTGGTCGTAGGTGAACGGCTTGCTGATCAGGGCGACGCCCGGATCCAGCCTGCCGTCGTGGACGATCGCGTTCTGGGTGTAGCCGGTCATGAAGAGGATCTTCAGCTCCGGCCGAAGCTGAAGGGCCCGGGTGGCGATCTGGCGGCCGTTCATCCCGCCGGGCAGGACGACGTCGGTCAGCAGCAGATCGAGATCGGGCCGCTTCTCGAGCGCCTTGAGCGCGCTTGGTCCGTCCGCCGTCGCCACCACCTCATAGCCGAGATCGGTGAGGATCCCGACGATATAGTGGCGCAAATCCTCATGATCCTCGACCACCAGGATCTTCTCGTCCCCCGACAGCGCCGCCGGCTCCGAGCGCCGCTCCGGCTCCGCCCGGGCGCCGGCGCGCGCGCGCGGGAGGTAGATCTTGACGTTGGTCCCCACTCCGGGCTCGCTGTAGATTCGGACGTGCCCGCCGCTCTGCCGGACGAAGCCGTAGACCTGGCTCAGGCCGAGCCCGGTGCCCTTGCCGACCTCCTTGGTCGTGAAGAAGGGCTCGAACACTTTCTGCTGGGTGGCCAGGTCCATTCCGCACCCGGTGTCGCTCACCGCGATCATCACATATTGGCCCGCCCGAAGCCCTTCCGGAACGCTCGCGGCATAGACGTCGTCCAGGCTCGCATTGTGGGTCTCGATGGTGAGCTTGCCGCCGGCCGGCATCGCGTCGCGCGCATTGACCCCGAGGTTCAGGATCGCGTTCTCGAGCTGCACCGGATCGGCCTCGACGTTCCACAAGCCGCCGCCGAGCACGGCCTCGATCTCCACCTGCTCGCCGAGAGTCCGCCGAAGCATTTCCGACACCTCGCGGATCAGCCGGTTGATCTCGAGCAACCTCGGCTCGAGCGGCTGGCGGCGGGCGAAGGCGAGCAGGTGCTGGGTGAGGTTCGCCGCACGCCGGGCGCCCTCCATCGCCGCATCGCGCGCCCGCCGGATCCGGTCGGTGCCGGGCCCCGGGGGCTGGGACGGGAGCTGCCGGTCGATCAGGTCGAGCCCGCCGATCACCAGGGTCAGCAGATTGTTGAAGTCGTGCGCGACCCCGCCCGTGAGCTGCCCGATCGCCTCCATCTTCTGGGCCTGCCTGAGCGCCTCCTCGGCGGTCAGCCTTTCCTCGACCGCGGCGGCGACCCTTTGCTCCAGCTCGGCGTTGAGCCGCTGAAGCTCGCTCGCCGCGGTCCGGGCGGAGTCCCGGGCGGCCAGCAGCTCCTGCTCGTAACGCCGGCGGTCGCGGGCATCGAACACGGTCGTGAGATTGACGATCGGCCGGCCGTCGGGATCGGTCCGCTGAACGGTGTTGACGAGCGTCGGGAGCCGGTCCCCGCTCTTGCAGACGAAGTCGAGCGCCACTTCGCTGATCGCGCCCTGCATGCGCAGCAGCGGCGCGAAATGGGTCTCGTGATAGATCCGCCCGGCGAGCGTCAATTTGTCCTGAAGGCGCGTTCCGCACAGCTCTTCGGCGCTGTAGCCGGTCCAGCGCAGGAAGGTCCGATTGGCCCGAAGGATCGTTCCGTCGGGCAGGGTGGCGAGATAGCCGCAAGGAGCGTCCTCGTAGAGGATCTCGTCGTCGAAACCGGGAAGGAAGTCGGCCATCGCCTTCAGATCCACGCGCGGATCGCCTCGACCGTCTCCTCGGGAGCGCTGAGATTGGGGCAATGCCCGGTCGCCCGGAGCTTCACCAGCGCGCTTCCCGAAAGCCGTTCGTGCACATAGTCCCCGACCGAATCGGGCGCGATGAGATCGTCGCTGCACTGGAGGATCAGGACCGGAAGGGTCGTCCCTTCCAGATCCTTCCGGTTGTCGGAGAGGAAGGTCACCCGGGCGAAGCTCTTGGCGATGTCGGGATCGGTCCGGCAGAAGCTGTTGTTGAGCTCCTCGGCCAGCTCCGGCCGGTCCGGATTGCCCATGATCTGCGGAGCGAGCGCCGCCGACCAGCCGAGGAAGTTGCTGTCCATGAAGGTCAGCAGCTCCGCGATATCCGAACGCTCGAACCCGCCCCGATAGTCGCCGTCGTTGATATAGCAGGGCGACGGGCCGATCAGGACGAGCCGGCCGAACAGCTCGGGCGCGGAGCGGGCGGCGAGGATCCCGATCATCGCGCTGACCGAATGGCCGACGAAGATGCCGTCGCGAACGCCCAGCGCCCGGGCGATGCCAACGACGTCGTCGGCATAGCCCTGGAGGCTGGAGTGGCGACCTTCATCGTAGATCGAGCTGTCGGCATGGCCGCAGCCGACATGGTCGAAGAGGATGACCCGGTGGGTCCCCTCGAAGGCGGGGGCGACGAAGCGCCACATATTCTGGTCGCAGCCGAAGCCGTGGGCGAACAGGATCGACCGATCGCCGCGGCCGGAGACCTTCACATTATGGCGGCTGAGGAGATCCATCTTCGCTCCGCTGGGGAAGGACGACGAGTCCCTAGCTCCGCGCAACGCCCTTGTCATGCGAGCTGCGCCGAACCGCGGCAGCGGCGGCCGTCAGGCTGGGTTCATCGACCGGCCGGGAAGGTGCGATTGTTTTCGAGCGCTCCCCACCCATATCGGCCGGAGCGACAAGGGAGAGGTTCAGGCGTGCCGACGACGGCACAGGATCGGGTAAGCAGGGCGCCACTCGCGGCGCTCCTGGTCCTGTTGAGCCTGTTCCTGGCCTCGGGAACCGCCGCCACCGCCAATTCGGACCTGCGCGCGCCGGCCCGGCTGGGACCGAGCCGGCACGCCGCCGCGTCGGCCATCGTCCCGTCCGGAACCCGAAGCTCCCTCGACGACGAGCCGGCCGGCGCCGGCCCGGAATCCTCCGTCCCGCCTTCGGCGCCGGGCATCGTCACCGAGCGGATCGGGACGAGGCCCTCGGCCGGGCAACCGTCCGCGCCATCGGCCGCGATCCCGCGACCGGCGGTCGCCTCCTACCGGGCACGAGCGCCTCCAGCCTCCTGAACGGCCGCGCCCGCGGCCGGCCGGAACCCGATTTGCCGCCTGGTCGGCACACCTATTTTGCTGGAGAAGATCATGTCATCCGCAGCCTACAGACTCACGCACATCCACCGCCGCCTGGACGAGGCCATCGCCAGCGAGACGAGCCGGCGGCTTCCCGACAGCCTCAAGCTGCTCCGCCTCAAGAAGCTTCGCCTGGCGGTCAAGGATCGTCTGACCGCCCTGATGCGGAGAAGCGTCCTGGCCTGAACCTCGGGGCCGGCGCCCGCCGGGGCGTCGGCCATCGTCCGAAAAAAGGGGACACAAAGGTTTGTGTCCCCTTTTTCGCGTCTCGGCCCCTGGCCCTAGCGCGCCCTGGTCGCCCGGCGCTCCGCGACCCAGTTGCGGATCGCGGATTCGAGGCAGCCCGTCTGGCCCCAGCTGCCGACGACGGAGCAGCTGTTCGGCCGGGTGAAGCGCGTCGCTTCCTCCATTTCCGCCACCCGAGTGGCCCAGGCGGCTCCGCGCCGCTCGTCGCGGCTCCGCCGAAGCTCCTTGGGAATGCGATACCGCTCGGTTTCGGGCCTTCGGCCGCAGACGACGATGTCCTCCCCCTGCGACGGGGGGCAGGGATCGTCCCCGTAGACAATGATCGATTCGACCCTCTCGGGCGGCTCCTCCGCTCCCGCCACGGCCGGCGGGAGGAGGAGCACGGCCGCGGCCAGGACGGCGACGATCGAAAATCTCATGACATCGGCTTTCGCGAGAGGCTCCAGGTCGCCCGACCCGATCACGCACGCCGCGGCTGACCGCTTCCTGAACGCCGGGGCTATTGCGCCCCGAGTTCGCTCGGGGAGGGGCGTTACGGGCGGCACCTTACGCTCGCCTGCTTGACGGTCGGGGGGGCCGTGACGGCCGTCACGGACACAGTCGCGAACGCCGCTGCACTGAGTGGCGGTCGGCACATGCTGCAGATCGTCCTTGGAGAGGAGCGTGGATATGCCTGAGGGTCTTGCGACGATCTCGACGGTGCTTCCAGCACTGCGGGTCGGAATGGTCGGTGCTCGAGTGTATATGTGGCAGTCCTTCCTCCGCGGACGGGGTTTCGACCCGGGTCCTCTGGACGGACAATTCGGTGACAAAACCCGGGACGCCACCATCGCCTATCAGACCCGATATGGCCTGGCCGCCGATGGGGTTGTCGGGCAGCGCACCCTTTTGAAAGCTGCGTCTCAAGGATTCGAGCTCGCCGAGCAGCCGCGCAACGACGACAGGGGCTCCAACTTCCCGCCGCCCCCTGGCTTTGCGCCCCTGGTGACGAACCAGGAACGCGCCCAGGTATTCGGCAGCTTCGATTTCGTCCCCGCCCCGACGGCAGCGGAGAGAGACGGCGTTCGTATTATTGGAAACTGGGAGCGCAACAACATCGTCAAGGTGACCGTTCCGCAAATCCGCGGAGTCCAAGGGGCCAGGGGCCGGGATTATATCTGGTTTCACCGGCTCGGCGCGGCGCAGTTGCAAGCGGTCTGGAGCGCCTGGGAGGCGGCCGGCCTACTCAATCGCGTGCTTACCTATGAGGGCTCATTCAACCCCCGGTTCGTCAGGGGCAGCACGACCAATCTCAGCAATCATGCTTTCGGAAGCGGGTTCGATATAAATTATGCCTGGAACAGGCTGGCTCAACGCCCGGCGCTGGTGGGCGAGAGGGGCAGCGTGAGGGAATTGGTTCCGATCGCGAATGAGCATGGCTTCTACTGGGGCGGCCACTACGCTGGCCGGAAGGATGGGATGCATTTCGAACTCGCTTACCTGCAAGGCGGCTGACCGGATTCGAGTAGCGGAGAATGCAACTGCTGAGGAGGTCGCAATGGCTTATGATGCTTTGAAAGCGAGAGTGAAAAATCGCGGCAGCCCCCCCGAATCCTTTCTCGACGAGCTGATCGCGTGGGGCGCAGAGGCACCCGAGGAGATCTTCGCGCCTAACGCGGCGCAGGACATTTACACTTCGGTGCGTCCGGTGCTGGGGCCGTGGCGCGACAATCTCCATCGGCGAGCCGCAATGCTCGAAGTGATGCGTGTTCTCGCGGGATTCGAATCCTCCTGGAGATGGACTGAAGGAAGGGACGTCACGAACTCCACTTCGGTAACGCCCACGACGATCGAGGCCGGTGCGTGGCAAGTGAGCGCCAATTCGATGAACTTCGGACAAGAACTGAGAGCGCTGGTGGTCGAGCACGTGGGCTCCGCAGACGGCAACGCCTTTCAGGCAGCCATGAAATCGGATCACGCCCTCGCGATGGAATATGTCGCTCGTCTGTTGCGCCGCACCGTCAACCACCACGGTCCGGTGAAACGGCGCGAGATCCATCCCTGGTTGAGCAAGGACGCGGTGGCGGAGCTCATAGATCACCTGGCTCGCTGACCGTTTGCGTCCTTGCCTGAGACGCCTCCTCCCTTTCTCAGACTTCTTCCCGCGCGTCCAAGCTGTTAAACTGCTTCATGCTGCTCCTGCCCGCTTTGGCCATCATCGCCTTCGCCGCCGCTTTCCATCTCCACTGGGCGTTGGGCGGCCGGCTCGGCTATTCCGTCTCGCTTCCGCAGCGGCCGGACGGATCGCCGGTGATGGCGCACCGACTGCCCTGGTGGCGTGCCGCGGCGGCGGCGGTCGCGCTCGGGCTGGTCGCGCTCGCCTGGCTCCTGCTCGCTTATGCCGGCCATCTCCTGCTGCCGCTGCCCCGGGGCCTCGCCCGCGCCGCCTTGCTCGCGACCGGCGCCGCCTTCGTCGCCCGGGCGCTCGTCCCAAACCGCTATGTCGGCCTGTTCAAGTCGCTCCGCACGACCCGCTGGGCGCGCTTCGACACCCGCCTCTACAGCCCCCTCTTCCTCATCCTCGGACTGCTCCTCCTCGCGCAGGCGCTGGAGCTCGATTAGAAGGCCGAATGCTCACCCCCCTCCCCTCCGGCCATATCGGCGCGGTCGTCACCTATCTCGAGATGGCGGAGCGCCCGCCGCTTCGGCCCCTGCCCGCCTCGCCGCTTCGGCTCGAGCGCTGGCGCGATCCCGAGCCCGGCCGCTACCGGCTCCTCTTCGAGCGGGTCGGGGCGCGCTGGCTCTGGTATTCGCGGCTCCGGATGGACGACGAAAGGCTGCGCCGGGAGATGGCCGAGGTCCATGCAATCGTCGACCCTTCCGGAATCGAGGTCGGAATGCTCGAGCTCGACTTCCGGCAGGAGGGCGAATGCCTGATCCGCTTCCTCGGCCTCGTCCCCGAGCTCGCCGGCAAGGGCCACGGCCGATGGCTGTTCGGCCAGACCCTGGCGCTCGCCTGGCGCCCCGGCGTGTGCCGGGTCTTGGTCAACACCTGCACGCTCGACCATCCGGCCGCGCTCAAGGCCTATCTCAACGCCGGCTTCACCGCGGTCGAGCGGGCGTTCGAGAGCTTCCCCGACCCGCGCCTCGCCGGCCTTCTGCCCGCCGACGCGGCCCCGCAAATCCCCCTAATCGGCGGCGGCGGGAGCTGACCGGCCCGCGCTCAGCTGCCGGTAGATGGCGGCATTGAGGACCAAAAGGAGGGTCATCATCGCCGCATTGCCGGCGGTCCTGACGATGAGGACGAGCAATTGGCCGATATCCTGGCCGGCGACGAGGACGAGGAGGATCCCGATCAGGGTCGAGGCAACCCCGACGGCGATCGCCGCGGCGAAGGCGACGATCAGGATCAGGCCGAGGATCGCCCAGCCATGGCCTCTGGTGAGCTCGAAGCAGCGCCGGATCGCGGCGATCGGGTTCCTGTGCGCCTCGGCGACGACGACCGAATTGAGCGGCCCGAGCCGGCCGAGCAGATAGAGGCCGGGGACGATCAGAAGCACGAAGCCGATCCCGATCGCGAAGCTGCCGAGCAGGGACGCGATGAAATATCCCGGGAGCAGCGCCAGCGCCGCCCTGATCGCCCCGCCGACGCTGATGTCGCGGGCGAAGATAAGGAGCAATATGGCGATCGAGCCGATCATCGAGATGAGGCTGTTGAGAAGCAGCCAGGGCCAGTTGGCACCCAGATAGTCGATCCACAGCTGGCCGATCCGGTCCAGCTCGACCGGCTCGGGCTGGGGCAGGAAATGCGCGACCAGGAGCCCGGGAAGGAAGAGGAACACGCCGGCGACGGTGGCGATCAGCGAGGAATGGCTGCGCAGCAGGGCGGCGGTGTCGGCCCAGACGGCGCTGTAGGAGAATTTCATGGTTGGTCGGCCCCTTCGGTGTCGGCGCAGCATAGGGGGCGGGGCGGGCGCCCTCAAGCGCGGGCTTGGCTGGCGGGCCGCTCTTGTTGGCGCGGCTAATCGGCTTCGGGGAGCTTCCGAGTGACGGCGAGCCGGGCGCGCATGATCAGCCGGAAGGCCTCCTGCACTGCGCTGGGCGAAAGCTCATGGCCGAGCTCGGACGCGTGGCGGGCGAGACATTCGTAATCGGGGCGCGCGGGGAGCGGGGCCTGGTGACCTTTCGCCAGATCGAGGCTCGACAGGAATGCGATGGCCCGCTGGAGGTCCGGGCCTGGCGAGCGCGTCATTCGCCGACACCGAGCGCGGACCGGAGAGCGAGAAGCGCCGACGCCGCCGTGAACAGGCGATTCTCGTCGCGGACGATCGGCGCGTCTTCCTGGCGGCGGACCTCGGCGGGATCGGGAAACAGCATCTCGGCGCTCGAATCCCAGCCGCCGTCCGGCCGCTGATCCGCCGCCAGCGCGAGGGCCATGGCTCGCGCCTCGGCGCGTTCCGCCGCTCCTCCCGTGGAAAGTATGCGGATGAGCCAGGCGCGATCGAACGCATTGCTCGCCGAGGCGGCCCGCCGCCGCGCCCACGCCGCCGCCCGCGATGGACTCTCGCTCGCGGCTTCAACGGCCGCCAGGCTCTCGGTGGCCAAGGCGGTGGCAAAGGCGTCGTCGCGCCACCAATAAGCGGGCCAGGCGCCGTCCGGGCCCTGACTGGAGAGCAGATGCCCGACCAGTGGCTCCCCGATCAGTCCGGCGGCGTTGGCGGCGACGCACAAATGGCCGCTTCGCCAACCGGAATCGTCGGCGGCGGCGCCGCCGAAGCGCAAGCTCGTCGAAGCGGCGTAGGTCGAGAGACCGCCCTCCGTTCGGAGATGGGACAGCAGGAACGCCCTGGCGGACTTCACTTCAGGGCCCGCGTAACCGGCTGCCTCGAGGAATTTCAGAACCCAGGCGGTGCTGTCCGAATCGGCGGGGCTGATCCTATTATAGCCCCAGCCACCCTCCCCTCGCTGCCGGCCAAGCAGCGCCCGAACTGTCTGCGCCGCCAGCCCGGCCGGAAACGGGATTCCGCTCGTCGCCAGGGCGTAGCCGACGAAGGCGGTCACCCACTCGTCGGACGCGCCGTTGACGAGCCGGAAGTCGCGCCAGAAATCGTCCTGCTGCCGCTCCGCGATCAGGAATTCGGCCGCCCGGGCGGCCGCGGCCCCGATCGTATCCGCGGCGGAAGGGCCTGAGCCTGCGCGCCGCGGCGGGGCAAGAGCGGCGGCGCGGCTCCAGTGATGCTGCGCCGAGACATAGGCCTTGGCGGCGACATCGCCGTCCGCCGCTATCGACAGCTTCAGGTGCGAGAGTCGCCGCTCGAACCAGGGCACGAATTGCGGCGGCGCCATGACCGCCGCAGCGATCCACGAAGCCGGCCATTCCTGCCCCTCATCCTCGGGATAGAGCCGGGCGCCGACGCGCTCGAGGGCGGCCCGCTTCGCCGCCGTGCACAGCCCGTCGGCGCAGAGCCGGTCGAAGAGCTCGTGCCAGCGCGGCTCCCCGGCGGGAAAATCGGGCAGCGCGCATTCGAAGCCGATCGTGGGCCGGATCGCGGGCGCGAAATCGAGGGCGAGCGCCACCTGGCCGGTGAGGCCGACCAGAGTGCTGAAAAGCGCACTGGCCTTGCCCGTATCGCCGGGCCAGCCGAGGCCGGCGAGGACGCCCGCCAAATCGTCCGGTCGGACGGCGCGCAAATTCAGCCGGACCGCGTCGCCGCGGCCCAGCATGAAGCCGACATAGCTTATCGAGATCCCCGCCGGGATCGTGCGCAGGAGCGAGGCGACATGGCCTCCGGCGAGACCCAGCCGGCCGATATGACCGGCGACCCCGTGCCGGCGGGCGGCGGCGGCGGGCCCGCGGTCGTGCCGGCCCTGCACCGGCAGGAAGATCGCCGGAGGACCCGCCGAACGCGCGCCGGGGCCGTCCCATTCGAGAAAGACGCCGTCGAGATCCGTCCGGACCCCCCCGGCATCGTCCGCCCAGGCGTGAAGGAAGCGCCGCACCAATTCCTCACCGGGTGCCGGGGGGGCGCTCTGCGACAAATAACGCTTCAGCGCCGCCGCGTCGGCCGCGCTTCGGCTGACATATTGATGCAGGTCGACCTCGTCCTGATCTTCCCCCAGGCGCAGCTCGAGCGCGATCCGGGCGATCGGAGCGAGCCGGGCGGCGGCGGCTTCGAGCCGCGACCGCGCGGCGGGGCTTACCAGGCCGTCCGGGATTGCGGGCCAGAGCAGGGCCAGGGAGCCGACCGGAGAGAGATCGGCATCGTGCTCCTGCGCGAGGCTCAAGCGCTCGCCTTCAGAGTGGCGGCAAGGACTTCCAGGGCCTCGGCGGCATCGTCGAGCCGGTCGAAGCGGTCGGGCAGGGTCAGGGCGACCGCCTGGACCTCGGTCGCCAACCCGCCGACGGCCCGCTGCAGTCCGGGAGGGACGGCCGGGGCGCTCCCCAGCGGATCGGGCGTGGCATGGTCGAGCAGATGCCGGACCGCGGCGGACGGCACCAGCCGCTCGATCCGGACGTCGGTGGCGGACGGGTCCCGCGCGGTGAGGAAGCAGAGCGCCGCGAGCGGCACCGCGGCCGAGGGGTCCGCGAGCGCATCCGCCGGGTCGATGACCCGCTTGTCGAACAGGGCCGCGGAAGCGGCGGGGCCGGGATCGTCGAAGCGCACCGGCATGGCCTCGGCGGAATGCCCGAACGCCCGGGCGGCCGCGGGCGTGAGCTTGGTCTGGCGATGGCCGGCAAAGACGCTCCATCGCCCCCGGACGGCCTCGACCCGGGCGAGATCGTCGGCGAGAAGCTGCCAGCTTTGCCTCTGGAGCGCCCAGGAAAGGGTCGATTTCCCCGCGCCCTTGTCCGCCATGATCAGGATCGCCCGGCCGTTCCTGGCCAGGGCTGCGGCGTGGAAGGAGAGCAGGCCGCGGCGGACGAGGATGGTGCGCATCACCGGCTCGGCGAACAGGCTGAAGAGGTCGCGGTCGCTGACCTCCGGGATCGCCCGGCAGCTTATCGCGGAGCCGTCGGGGTCGATCCGGAAGCGGCAGCGGACCCGGCCGTCGTAGCCGAAGATATGGTCGGTCGAGTCGCCGGACCCGATCCGCTCGCCGCGGACGATCGCGATCGGATCGCCGGCCCCAGGCTCGGCGGGCAGCGAATCGACGCGCCGGGTCCGCCACACGACGTCGACCGCTTCGTCGTCGTCGCCCGTCGCGATGCGCAGGCCGTTCAATATCAGCATATTCGGAGGGCTCCGGCCGACACGGCCAAGCCGACGACGCTTGGGCCTCCGAGGATGCCGGGCGCCCGGCTGACCCGGGTTTCGGCCGGCCATTCCGGCAGTCGGCGAAGCAGCGCCTCGACTCCGGCGCGGATGACGGCTCGCGCCAGATGCAGGCCGACGCACATATGCCGCCCGGCTCCGAAGGCGAGGTGCGGCGGTCCCGAACGGCCCGGTTCGAAGGCGTCGGCGCGCTCGAAGCAGGCGGGATCGCGATTCAGGCGGTCGAGCGGCAGGACGATCCTGGCGCCCGCGGGGATATTGCCCCCCGGGCACAGGATCTCCCCGACGGAGTCGCGGAAGAGGATCAGATGCGCCGGCGGCCCGAGGCGAAGGCTCTCCTCGACCAGTCCGGCGACGGCAAGCGAGCCGCTCCGCGCCGCCTGCCAGACGAGCGGCTGTTCGGCGAGCCGGGCCAGAAGCCCGGCGAGCGCGTCGAGCGTGGTGTAGGAATTGCCGAACAGGAGGAGGGTCGCCTGGGCGAGCGCCTCGTCGAGGGAGATTTCGCCGGCTTCGACGGCGCCGCGGAGCAATCGGCTTGCGGCGGCGAGGGGCGGCAGCGGCTTTGCCCAGATCTCCTCGAGAAGCCGGGCGGTGGCGGCGAGGGCGAAATAGCGGGCGGTGCCGCCGCTTGTGCTCCCCGGAATGAACCCGGCCATCGCTCCGACCTGCGCCTGGAGCGGAGCGCGCGCGGCGGGCTCGACTCCGAACAGCTCCATCAGCGCGTCCCGGACCAAAGGCCGGGCGAAACCGTCGACGAGGTCGATCCCGACCGTTTCCGGGCCGGAGTCCAGCAAGTCGGCGGCGCGGCTTTCCAGATAGGGGCCGAGGCGCTCGACCGGCGCCGATCCGAGCGCCGTCGCGGCGGCCTTGCGACAGGGCGCTCGCCGATCGGTGTCGCAGCCCCACATCCAGAGACCGCGAAGAAGGACGCCCCGCGCAACGACCGCGTCCGCCGCGCCGCCTCCGCCACCAGGCGGCGGCGGCGAATCCGCCGGAACGCGTGCAGCCGCACTGACCAGGATCGCCCTCGCATCGGCGTAGGACGAGACCAGCCAGGCGCCACCGGCGCCTTCGCGCGCGGCGGCCTTCCCTTCCGGCGGGACGCCGTTCAGGGGAGTGTCCATGCTGGTTTCGCCGCTTAGCCGGCGGCGTTGTGCGAGATCAGGAGTTGTAGACGGCGCCATCCGGCTGGGCGGCCGGGCCGCCGCCGCCCTGGGTCCGCTCACGCGCTTCGCCATATTCGACGAGGTGAGACGGCTCGAACGCGATCTCGGGAGCCTGTTCCACCTTATTGTCCTGATGCATCTTCATCCCCTTGTTATATCGTCCTGCTAGGTGGCATCGGGGGCAGGGTCAAGGCGGGTTTGCAACCATTTCGCGAATGATTTCATTGTTGAAGCTCACGTGCTAGGCCGCCCGCCCAATCGGCATTTTCAGGGGGCGGCGTGAGCATCGATTGCGAGGAGACATACCGGCTGAGCGAGGGCGTGCTGTCGGTTCCGGTCGAGGATGAGAGCATCCTGCTGGCGATGGGGTCCGAGAAATATTTCGGGGTCCGCGGAGCGATGCGGCACCTCCTTGAGGGCCTTCGGGACGGGCTCTCGCTGGAGGCGATGGTCGCCGACACCTGCACGCGCTACCGGGTGACCCCCGAAGTCGCCCGGCAGGACCTCGAAGCGATTCTCCCGAAGCTGATCGCCGCCGGCATCGTCATACGCTCCGCTTAGAAGGTCGACGCGCATGGGCGCCATCGCCGGCCTCTGGTGCACCGACGGCCGCCCCGCCTCCGCGTCGCTCGACCGGATGCTGGCCGCGCTTCAGCCCTACGGGCCGGACGGAGCCGGCCGCTGGGCGCAGGACGATGTCGCCCTCGGGCATCGGGTCATGCACCTCTTTCCCGAGGACGAATCGGACTGCCAGCCGCTGATCGGCGGCGGCGGGCGCTTCGTCATGGTCGCCGATGCCCGGCTCGACGACCGCGAGGGCCTGGCGGAAGCGCTCGGCCATCCTTCTCCCGACCCCTCCATCGGCGATTCGCATTGGGTGCTCCGCGCCTTCGAACGCTGGGGCGAGGATTGCCTCGGGCGTCTCTACGGCGACTATGCGTTCGCCGTCTGGGACCGCGAGCGCCGGCGCTGGCTGCTCGCCC
>DASTFN010000045.1:0-24731 GCA_035719905.1 Allosphingosinicella sp. | reverse complement strand
CTCTTCGATTGACTCCTCCCCTCCCTGAAAGGGAGGGGTCGGGGGTGGGTAGTCGAGCGCAGCGAGACTTCTTCCTGACTGGGAGTTTCGGCCGCCTTCGGCGGACCCACCCCCTGGCCCCTCCCTTCCAGGGAGGGGAAGGCGGTTGACTCATCCGTAAGCTTCCACTAACCGTAAGCTATGACTAACGCCTTCGCCGCCCTCGCCGAGCCGATGCGCCGGGACATCGTCGAGCGCCTCGCCGGGCAGCCGATGGCGGTGGGCGAGCTTGCCGCGCACCTGCCGGTCACCCGCCCCGCCGTGTCGCAGCATCTGAAGATATTGAAGGACGCCGGCCTCGTCCGCGACGAGGCAAGGGGCACCCGCCGGGTCTACAGCATCGATCCGGCCGGGCTCGCAGCGATCCGGACATGGCTGGACCGCCACTGGGAAAAAGCGCTCGCCGCCTATGTCGAGCAAGTCGAACGGGAGGAGAAGGAATGAACGTCGAGACCCAGCGCATCAGCCCCGCCCCGATCCGCAAGACGCTCCGGGTCAAGGCGCCGCAGGAGCAGGCCTTCGAGATCTTCATGGCCGGAATGGGCCGCTGGTGGCCGAAGGGCCATTCGCTGCTCCAGTCGCCCCAGCGCGACGTCGTCGTCGAGCCCCGGGCCGGCGGCCGCTGGTACGAGGTGGGCGAGGATGGAAGCGAATATATGTGGGGCAAGGTGCTCGAATGGCAGGCGCCCGACCGGGCCCTGCTCGCCTGGCAGCTCACCGGCGAATGGGCTTATGACCCCGATTTCCTCACCGAGGTGGAAATTCTGTTCCGCCCCGACGGCGACCACACGATCGTCGAGTTCGAGCACCGCAAGCTCGAAGCCTTCGACCGCACCGCCCGCGACGGCCACGTCATGGGCATGGAAGAAGGCTGGGGCGCGATCCTCGAGGGGTACAAGGCGGAGGTGGAGCGGGACTAGGATATCCTCCCCATCGCCCGCGATGGGGAGGGGGACCATGCGAAGCATGGTGGAGGGGTAGATGGCGCCCAGACCCGTGGGTTCGCGCGACAATCTCTCCATCCGAGCCAGTTACCCCTCCACCACCCTTCGGGTGGTCCCCCTCCCCGCCGCTTCGCGGCAGGGAGGATTACCGCGCCGCCAGCCTCAGCACCCACGCCTCCAGCGCCGCCGTATCGGCGATGCTCCCCTCATAGGCCAGCTCCGGGACGAACGGGCCGATCTGGCTCGCCGAGCCCGGAGCGACCGCCTGGAGGGTCGAGAAGGTCGACAGGCCCGACGGCAATCTGTCTTCGCGCACTTCCATATAATGGGTGTTGGAGTCGGTCGCCTCGCCGACATGGAGCGCGCCCAGCCGGCGGAACATCTGGGTGACCAGCAGGCACGAGCTGAAGCAGCTGTTGTCGGTGAGCAGGATGAGCCGCCCCCGGTATCCGCCGTGGGAGATGGCGGGCCCGGCGACACGCTGCGGGCATCGCGTCGGCCCGGTGAAGCGCTCGCCTTTCGCTTTGGCCGCGGCCATCGCCTCATATTCGGCGGTGAACTGCGCCAGCGCCTCCTTGCCCATTCGCGGCCCCAAAGTGTCGCGATAATAGGTGAGCTGCCTGAAGTTGCGCTCCGAGAGCCGCCACACCTTCCGGCAGCCGCCCGAGGCCGCCGGCGGGGCGGCCGGCGGCGGAGCGCCCGCCAAAGCGTCGGCGATCAGCTGGCCATATTGGGAATTGCCGCCGCCATTGCCGCGCATGTCGAGGACGACGAAAGGCGCCGCCCGCAACGCCGCCGCCTCGGCCCGCACCTTCTCGACCACCGGCACGGCCCGTTCGGACAGCGATTCGAGGGCGATCCACCAGCCGTCGCCGACCTTGCGCAGGCCGAAGCCGGCGGCGCCGCGGGTCGCCAGCGCCGCGATCTTCCCGGTCAGCTCGGTGCGGGCGATCGGCCTCCACCTGAGCGTGACGTCCCTCGGCGTGCCGCCCTGCTCGAACCGGCAGGCTCGCGGCCGGTTGAGGAACGGGTTGCCGTCGTCGATCAGAAGCCAGTGGGCGCGCTGGATCCGCTGCGCCTCGATCGACCAGACCATCCGGTAGCCGCCGAGCCTCTCCTCGGCGAGCCGGTCGACGGCGATGCCGTCGCACGAGACCAGCCGGCTTCCCTTCAGCGACGGCCCCTCGGCCGCCTCGCTCTCCTGCGCGACCACCCAGCCCGGGCCGCGCCGGGCGACGAGAAGCCCGGCCCAGTCCCGGCTCTCGGCCTCGAACAGCGGCCGCGACGCGATATGCTTGTCGCCGAGCGCGACGGCGAAGCCGGCCAGCACCGCCTGATAGCCCTGATAGGATTCGGTCAGCGCCGCCCGCTTGCGGGCCGTCGCGTAAGCGGCGGCGAGCCGTGCCCGGAACTGGGTGTCGCCGACCTCCGGAGCGGCGCCGGGATGGTCCTCGACCAGCATCCGGTGGGCCGCCTCGACGTCGAGCAGGGTCAGGGCGCGCCAGTGGGGGGCGGCCATGTCCTGATCCGTCGCGCCCGCCGCCACCAGGAATGAAGCCGCCAGCACCCCGGCCAGAACCATCGTCGTCTCCACTGCCTTTTCCGCCAAGGTGATCGCGGCCAAGGCGCGATGTCAACGCGGCGAGC
Source organism: Allosphingosinicella sp. (assembly GCA_035719905.1). Taxonomy (GTDB): domain Bacteria; phylum Pseudomonadota; class Alphaproteobacteria; order Sphingomonadales; family Sphingomonadaceae; genus Allosphingosinicella. Next base: position 22,101 of record DASTFN010000045.1, on the reverse strand, counting down.
TCCGGCCCGGGCGCTCAGGCGCCGGCGGAGTCGAGAAATCGCTCTAGATTGGAGTGGAGCAGATTTTCCTGCCATTGGTCGCTCCAGAGCGCGTCGGCCATGCCCTGCCTGATGACGGCGACATATTCCTGGTTGCGATATTCGCGCGCGAGCATGATCCAGTCGCTGCCGAAGACCAGGTGCCGGCATTCGGGGTCGAACTGGTCGCAATATCCCTTGAGTTGCAGAAAGAAGGCGCGCGCTCGCGCCCTGCCCTTGCCTTTGCGCTTGAGGAGCAGCTCGGACATGTAGCTGATGTCCGCATAGACGTTTGTCGGATCGTCGCCCTGGTTCATCGCCAGGAGCCTGCTCGTCGCGGTCACCGCCCAGCTGCGCGGATGCGGCCGTTCCCCCCGGCGAAGGCGCTCCATGCCGGCGAGAAAATCCTTGGTCTCCGCGAAATGGCCAAGGCACAGGTGCAGCTTGCGGTGCCGGGTCACGACATCTTCCCAGCCCAGCGGAGACGCCCGGGCCCCGAAGCAGAGCCCGGCTTCGTTGCTGTGGCGGGCATGGGCCATGACCGGAATGCCCTTGGCGGCGCATATTCCGAAAAAATGATCGAGCGCCTTGTCCAGCTCGACATGCAGCTGATTGTCCGGGAACCGCGCCGCCCACCGGGCGCGGATCGGCTCCATCGAGGCGTCGTGGGATTCGAACAGGAAGGGCCGGTTCCCGCTCGGCGCGAATCCCATTGGCGGATAGAGCTTGAAGCCGTGAATTCGGTGCGAGGCGCCATTCGTATCGCGCTGGACGAAATAGCGGAGCCTCTCATCCAGGTAGGATTCGTTTTTGTCGAGGCGCTCGTTCTTGGCGAGGCGCTCCTCGGCGTGGCGGAGCGGATCGAAGCCGGCGAAGGTGCGCAGCTTGACCCCGCGTTCCTGGCAATAAGGGGCCATGGCGGTCCAGAAGGCGATCTGCTCGCCGTGGCTCGACCCTTCGCCGGGCCGATCCGCGACCCACCGGTCATAATCGACGAGCAGATTGACGATCGTCGCCGGCCGTGACGTCTTGCCCAGGATCGTCTCGAGATAGCGGTCCAGGATGAATCGGCGCGGCTGCACCATCAGGTGGATCCAGAGCAGTTGCTCGCGAATGGCGTCGAGCGAGGCTTCGCTCTGGCTGCTCGGCGCTTCCCGGCATTGGGGGTCCTCCGGAGTGACCAGTTTACGCAACAGCCAGTCGACCATGCCGGATTTGAATTTGTGGCTCGTGCCTCCGAACAACACGTCCTCGCCGCCGGGAGGCGCGACTCCGAGCAGCTGCTCCAGGCTCGACCCGTGCTTCTTCGCCTTGCGGTCGAGATAGTTGCGGATCGCGGCGAGGAAGCCGTAGCTGTCGGCCAGGTCGAGCCGCTTGTCGAACAGCTTGGCGAGACCGATTAAGCCTCGATTCCCGATCGCGCTGCGCCGCGATTCATGATCGATGATACGATTGGCGTCGTTGAAGATGCGGGAGGCCGGCACCCTCTCGCACGGCTTGCCGGCAGCATAGTCGCGCAGCTCATCGCGAGCGCTCACCGGAATCGTGCGCAGCCGGTCGATCAGGTCCAGCGCCGCGGGAAATATCCCACGGTCCGCCTTGGCGGGCGGGACAAAGGCATGGCGGATAAATCCCCGCGCCGGCAAGTCGGCAAGGTTGAACAGATGCACATGGGCGTCGCCGACCCGAAATCGCGCATCGCCGACAGCTCGGGCAAAGACCGTGGCAGGCGCCAGCATTGCGGCGACGCCAAGGATCGTGAGCTCGAGAAGCTCGCGGCGCGATGCTGCAAATCCCTGTCGGGCGCCCACGTTACCTCCCCCCAGAGGCTCAACCGAGCGGCATCATCGTACGAGGCGGGGCGGGGCGCAACCGCTCATATTCAATCCTCGCGCACCCGATCGACGCGGCTCAATCCGCCGGCCACCCCTCGAGCAGCTCGACGAACCGGGTCAGCCAGGCGTTGGTCTGGTGGCCGTCCACCACCCGGTGATCGATGGTGAGCGAGACATAGGCCATCGGGCGGATCTGGATGGCGTCGGCGCCGCCCACCTCGCGCACCACCACCCTCTTCTCCAGCTTGCCGACTCCCAGGATCGCCGATTGCGGCTGGTTGATGATGATCGGCGCGGCGAAGAGCGAGCCGGAGACGCCGTGGTTGGAAATGGTGAAGGTGCCGCCCGAGACGTCCTTTCCGCTGAGCTGCTCGCGCCGCGCTTTCTCGATCAGCTCGTCCAAACCGGCGGCGATGCCCTTCAGCGACAGGGTCTGCACCTTCCTCAGCACCGGCACGATCAGCCCCTTCTCGCCGAGCGCCGTGCCGACGCCGATATTGATGTCGTCGAAAATCTCGAGCCGGTCGTCGTGCCAGCGGCTGTTGATCGCCGGGGCGACCTTCATCGCCTCGGCCGCGGCGGCGACGAGGTAGGCGGTGTAGGTGAGCTTCGCGCCCTTCCTGGCGAACGCCTCCTTGTGCCTGTCGCGATGGGCGATGATCGCCGAGAAATCCGCCTCGAACATCGCGGTGACGTGCGGCGCCCTTGTGACCGAGGCGAGCATGTTCTCGGCGATTTTGAGGCGCATCCGGTCGTGGGGAAGGCTGTGCGAGCGGATCGAGGAGTCGGACGGCTCGGCGACCCTCGGCCGGGCTGTGGTGCGCGGGCCTTCCTGCACCTTCGTCGCCGCCTCGACCGCGCGGTCGACGTCGGCCCGGGTGATCCGCCCGTCGCGGCCGGTGCCCTCGATCTTCGAGGGATCGATGTCGTGCTGAAGGAGGGCTCGGCGCACCGAGGGCGAGAGGCGGTGCTCCGTCGCCCCAGCGGAGGCTGGGGTCCCGGGGGGTGAAGGGCTCGGCGCTTCATCTCCCTGGGGTCCCAGCCTTCGCTGGGACGACGGCTCGGGCTCGTGCCCGGCGCTCTCCCCCACCGCGGCAATCCGCCCAAGCACCGCCCCCGGCACCGCCGCAGCGTCCGTGTCGAGCAGGATCTCGCGTAGAACTCCCGCCGCCGGCGACGGCACCTCCATCGCGACCTTGTCGGTCTCGAGCTCCACCAAAGGGTCGTTCACCTCGACCCGGTCGCCGACCTTCCTGAGCCAGGCGCGCACGACGGCCTGGGTGCCCTCCTGCTCCTCGGGGACGAGCACGTCGATCATGCCTGGGACCCCGTCATTGCGAGGAGCGAAGCGACGCGGCAATCCAGCTCGGCGCCTGCGCCGTCCGCTGCTCTGGATGGCTTCGCTTCGCTCGCAATGACGACCATCCTCAAAACCCCACCAGCTCGTCGATCTTGTCGTGGATCCGCTCGACGCTCGGCACCGCCCAGTTGAGCAGCACCGGATTATGCGGGCTCGGGATGTCGGGCATGGTCACCCGGGCCACCGGGGCGTCGAGGTCGAGGAAGGCCTCGTCCGCGACCACGGCGGCGATCTCCGCGCCGAAGCCGCCGGTCCTCAGATCCTCATGGACGATCAGGCAGCGGCGGGTGCGCCGGATGCTGTCGAGCACCATCTCCTTGTCCCAGGGCATCAGGGTCCTGAGGTCGATGATGTCGGCCGAAACCTCTTTTGCCGCTTCCTCGCAGCGCGGCACCATCGCGCCCCAGGTGACGATGGTGATGGAATCGCCCTGCCGGACCTTCTTCGCCCGGCCGAACGGCAGCACATAGCCGTCGCCCGGATAGGGCCGCCGCGCCCAGCTGTCGTCGAGCATGGCGCGATGCTCGAAGAAGATGATTGGGTCGTTGCCGCGCAGGGCGGTGCGGAGCAGCCCGACCGCATCCTCGGCGTTGGACGGCACCGCCACCTGCCAGCCGGGATTGTGGATGAACGCCACTTCGTTGGTCTGGCTGTGCCAGGGGTCGCCGCATTTGAAGAAGCCGCCGGGGATCCGAAGCACCATCGGCGCGGCGAAGCGGTTGTTGGTGCGCCAGCGCATCGTCCCGCAATCGTTGATCTGCTCGGTCGCCGGCTCGGCATATTTGCGGAACTGGATCTCCGGCACCGGCATCAGCCCGGCGATCGCCATCCCGACGGCGCGGCCGATGATGCCTTCCTCGTTGAGGCTGGTGTCGAAGACCCGGCTCGCCCCGTATTTCTCCTGAAGCCCGAGGGTCACGGCGTGGACTCCGCCCTTGGGCCCGATATCCTCGCCGAACAGGAGCACGCGCGGATTGATCTGCAATTCGTGGTCGAGGGTCCGGCGGATCGCGGTCACCATGTTGATCCGCTGCCCGTCGGGCCGGGGCTCCTCATGGCTGTGCGGGGCGCGATAGCCATGGGTCCATTGCCCGCCCATCTTCTGCATCTCGCCGTCGTAGAAGACGTGGTCGAGCACCCGCTCCGGATCGGAGACTCCCCGAGCCTCGGCGATCTGGCGCGCTTCCTCGACGTCGGCCTGCGCCTTCGCCTCGATCCCGTCCCATTCCGCCTCGCTGAGCAATGGGCCGACGAGGTGGGCCTTGAGCCTGGGCAGGGGATCGCGCGCCCATTCGTCGCGGACCACATCCTCCGATTTGTAGGTCTGGGTGTCCTGGAAGCTGTGGCCCTGGAGCCGCGGCACGGTGAGGCGCAGCAGAGCCGGCCCCTTGCCGCCGCGGACATGGCCGACGGCGCGCTCGATCAGCTCGGCCGCCTCGACCGGATCGGTGCCGTCGCCGGCGAAGATGGCGAGGTTGCCGAAGCTCGCCAGATTCTTCGCGATGTCGCCGCCCGGAGTCTGGAAGGACGAGGGCACCGAGATTCCGAAGCCATTGTCCTCGACGTAGAAGAGCATCGGCAGCTTCTGGGTGGTGGCGATGGTCAGAGCCGACCAGAAGCCGCCGGTCGCGCAGGAGGCGTCGCCGCCCAGCACCAGGGCGATCGCCCCGTCGTAGCTCCGGTCGCCGAGCACATTGCGGTAATATTCGATCGCCTGCGCCCAGCCCGCGGTCGGCGTATATTGCGCCCCGACGCCGCCCGACATCGGCAAGGCCGGCGCCCCGCTGGGATTGGGGTAGTTGAACACGACTCCGATGTCGCGGCCGTCCGAATAGCCGCCTTCCCGGCCCATGCCCGATCCGAGCGCGTCCTCGACCGGGACTCCCAAAGCGAGCAGCAACGGCCGCGAGCGGTAATAGCCGCAGGTCGCGTCGCGGGGATGGGTGAGCCGGCTTCCGAGCATCGCCTGCGCCATGTCGTGGCCGCGCGCGCTGAACTGGTAGAGGATCTTGCGCTCGGGGACGAGCCGTTCCTCCTCGAGCCTGTCCATCGCCCGGCTGAGCTGGACGAGCGTGGCGATCCGCCGCCAATCATAGCCCTCATGCAGCGAAAAGTGGCGATTCCTCAACTTTCCTGCACTTTCAGCCATCCATCTTCTCCACCACCGCGGCGGCGAACCTGTCGACATTGTCGTCCGACAGCCCGACGACGTTGAAGCGCCCCGAATTCGCCAGATAGATGCCCTTCTCCTCGCGCAATTCGAGCACCTGGGCGGGAGTCAGCGGCAATATCGAGAACATTCCGTTCTGCCCGTCGATATAGGCCAGCCGCTCGTCATAGGCGGCAAGCCTGGCGCGCAAGGCCCTGATCCGGGAGCACATTTCCTTGAGCTCCGAATTCCAGTCCGAGCGAAGCTCGGGATCCTCGAGGACGATGTGGACGATCGCCGCGCCATGATCGGGCGGCATCGACCACATCGTGCGCGAGAGCTGGAGGAGGTTGCCGTAGACGATCTTCGCCGCCTTCGCGCTCGCCGCCTTGACGAACAGATTGCCGACGCGCTCGCGATAGACTCCGAAATTCTTGTCGCAGCTCTGGGCGACGATCGCCTGCTCGGCCTTGCCGACGACCAGCCGCATGCCCGCCGCGTCCGCCTCGAGGCCATTGCCGAGCCCCTGGTAGGCGAGGTCGACGAAGGGGATGAGGCCGCGCCGCTCCACCATTTCGGCGACCTCGGCCCACTGGCCCGCGGAAAGATCGGCGCCGGTCGGATTGTGGCAACAGCCGTGGAGCAGGACGAGGTCGCCCCCGCGCGCCTTGTCGAGCGCCGCAAGCATCTCGTCGAACAGGATGAGTCGGCTGGCGGGATCGTAATAAGGATGGGGCACCATCTCGACTCCGGCGGAGGCGATCAGCGGGCCGTGGTTCGGCCAGGTCGGCTGGCCGACGAGGATCCGCGCCTTCGGATTGGCCTTGCCGATCAGGTCCGCCCCAAGCCGAAGGGCGCCGCAGCCGCCGGGCGTCTGCAAGCCGACGATCCGCTCGTCCGGCGCTCCCGTCTCGCCGAAGACGATCGGCCGGATCAGCTCGGTGAAGCGGGAATCGCCCTGCGAGCCGAGATAGGCCTTGGTCTCCTGCCGCTCCCAGAGCAGCCGCTCCGCTTTCTTGACGGCGCGCAGGATCGGAGTGCCGCCCGCCGAGTCGCGATAGACTCCGACCCCGACGTCGATCTTGTCGGGACGCGGGTCGGCATCGCACAGCGCGATCAGCTCGAGCAGCGAATCCGTTTTCTGCTCGCCGAGCCGGTCGAAGAGGAGCGGCCCGTCGCTGAGCAGAAATGAATCGTCCATCCGAATCCCTTTCGAGCAGGCTGAACGCGCTTTAGGCCTTTTCGGTTCGGATTGCGTATCAGACTTGCCGCGCTCCGGACTGGATTTGATACGTGCATTTCGATAATAGCACCAATATGAAAGAAGATGATCATCTCGACACGGTCGACCGGAAGATCGTTCGCGAATTGCAGCGCGACGCCAGCCTCAGCCACGCCGCGCTCGCGGAACGGGTCGGCGCCTCGGCCGCCTCGGTCTGGCGGCGGGTGCGCGGCCTCGAGAAAGCGGGAGTCCTCGGCCGCGCGGTCCGGATCGCCAGCCCCCAGGCGCTCGGCCGCTCGGTCAACGTGCTGTGCCAGGTCCGGATGGCCCGCCAGACGGTCGAGGCCCGAGCCGATTTCGAGGATTTCATCCAGTCCCGCGAGGAGATCGTCGAATGCTACGCCATGTCCGGCGAATGGGACTATCTGCTGCGCATCGCCGTCCGCGACGTCGCCGACTATGACCGCTTCATCATGCGCGGCGTGCTCGCGCATCCCAGCGTGGCCAATGCGGCAAGCAACTTCGCGTTGAGGCAAGTCAAATATACGACCGAGATACCGGTCTAGGGGATAGCCAATGATGTTGAGGTCAGGTGTCGGTTTCGTGGCGCTCGCATTCGCGGCCGCCGGTGCGGCGGCCGAACCGCGAGCGCCGACCGCGAAATGGAATGTGAATTTCGGCGACGCGCAATGCATCGCTCATCGCGATTACGGAACTTCGGCGACGCCCCTCCGGCTGGTCCTGAAAGCGCCGCCGGTCGGCGACGTCATGCAGGTGGCGGTCATGCGCGCGGCCAGCTCGTCCTCGCCGCAGCAAGTCGACGCCATCGTGACGATCGGCGAGCGCCGGCCGCTCAAGACCAACCTGCTCATGTACACGCCCAAAGCCTCCAAGGAGCGAATCTATCTCCTGAACATGTCTTCCGCCGATTTCGCCACGTTGCGGCAGGCAAAAACGGTGTCGGTGCGCTCCGAGGGGCTGAACGAGACCTTCGCATTGTCGGAAATGGAGCCGCTGCTCAAGGTCGTGGACGAATGCGTGGCCGACTTGCGCCAAGTGTTCAACATCGGCGCGAGCGGCAACGATCCGGTAGGATTGACGAGCAGGGCCAATACCAATCTCGCCAAGTTTTTCAGCGATGCCGACTATCCCGATGTTGCGGTCATGAAGGGGCAGAGCGGAAGGGTCGGGTTCGCCTTGCTGATTGGAGAAGACGGCCGAGTCGCCGACTGCACGATCGTCTCGACGAGCGGCGTCCCCTCACTCGATAGCCAGGCCTGCGCGCTGCTGAAGTCGCGGGCGAAGTTCGAGCCCGCGAGGGACCTTGAAGGCAAGCCGGCGAAAGACTCGGTCGTAGGCGGAATCGTCTGGCGCATGTCGTCGAAGGGGGCGGTCCGGCGCTAGAGCGGATTTGGACACGGAACCCCCTCCTCTCCCGCGGATTTGAATCGGCGACGAATCGAATCGGGAGCACGCAATCATGGCCGCACGCGCCTATTGGAAGGGGCAGATCAGGCTGGCCCTGGTCTCGATCCCCGTCGAGATCTTCTCCGCCACCAAGACCGGCGCCACCATCGCCTTCAACCAGATCCACGAGCCGACCGGCAAGCGGATCAAGTATGAGAAGGTCGTGCCCGGGGTCGGGCCGGTCGATCCGGAGGAGATCGTCAAGGGCTATCAATATGAGAAAGGCAGCTACGTCCTGCTCACCGACGAGGAGATCGATTCCGCCAAGCTGGAGAGCAAGAAGACGCTCGAGCTCACCCAGTTCGTCGATTATGACGATATCGACGTCCTCTATTACGAAAAGCCCTATTTCGTCGTCCCCGCCGACGACCTTGCCGAGGAGGCGTTCATCGTCCTCAGGGAGGCGCTCAAGCGGACCAAGAAGGTGGCGCTCGGCCAGCTTGCCATGCGCGGGCGCGAATATCTGGTCAGTCTCAAGCCGTGCGGGCGCGGCCTAGTCCTCGAGACGCTTCGCTATGCCGACGAGGTCAACAAGGCGCAGGGCTATTTCCGCGACATCGGCGATTCCAAGCCGGACGAGGAGCTGCTCGACCTCGCCGAGGCGCTGATCGAGCGCAAGACCTCGCCCTTCGACCCGTCCCGATATCACGACCGCTATATCGAAGCGGTCGAGGAGCTGATCGAGAAGAAGCGCAAGGGCAAGACGATCCGAGCCGAAGAGGAGGAGCTGCCGGCCCGAGGCTCCAACGTCATCGACCTGATGGCCGCGCTCAAGCGCTCGATCGAGAAGCCGGGCAGGGACAAGGCCAAAAGCGGCGGTGCGAAGAAAAGCGCGGCCAAGGCCCCGGCCCGCAAGCCGGCGGCCAAGAAGGCCCCCGCCAAGGCGGCGCCGGCCAGGAAGCGGGCGTGAGGTTTCATCCTCCCCATCGCAGATGGGGAGGGGGACCATTCGAAGGGTGGTGGAGGGGTAGCTGGCAGAAGCCTGAGCAATTACCCCTCCACCAGGCTCCGCCTGGTCCCCCTACCCTCGAGCTTCGCTCGCAGGGAGAATAAAGGTGGCCAAGCCCCCCGATCCGCTCGCCACCTACAATCGCAAGCGCGACTTCGCGAAGACGGCGGAGCCGCCCGGCAAGGTCGGCCCGGCGAAGAAGCCGCACGCCCCCGCCCTGTTCATGGTCCAGAAGCACGACGCCACCCGCCTTCATTACGACCTGCGCCTCGAGCTGGACGGGGTGATGAAGAGCTGGGCGGTGCCCAACGGCCCGAGCCTCAACCCCGCCGACAAACGGCTCGCGGTGCGCACCGAAGACCATCCGATGAGCTACTCGACCTTCGAGGGCATCATCCCCAAGGGCGAATATGGCGGCGGCACGGTGATGCTCTGGGACTGGGGCAAATGGATTCCCCATCCCGACAAGGACCCGCGCAAGACGCTCGAGGAAGGCCATCTCCACTTCACCCTCGACGGCCACCGGATGCAGGGCGAGTGGGTGATGTTCCGGCTGAAGCCGAAGGGCCGCGAGAAGGCCGAGAACTGGATGCTGAAGAAGGTCACGGACGAGCATGCCGGCGGCTCGATGGGGCTGACCGAGCGGTATCTGACCTCGATCAAGACGGGCCGGAGCATGCAGGAGATCGCTTCGGGCAGGAAGGCGAAGGTGCTGAAGGGCTGGAAAAATCCTCCCCGAGCTCGCCTCGGGGAGGGGGACCATGCGAAGCATGGTGGTGGGGTAATCGCACAGTCCTCGTCAGCTACCCCTCCACCGCGCTCCGCGCGGTCCCCCTCCCCGAGCAAAGCTCGGGGAGGATCCAAAATCCCCCCCTTCCGCGAGCCTCAGAAGGCCACCCTCGTCGACCATGTCCCGTCCGGCTCCGGCTGGATTCACGAGATGAAATATGACGGCTACCGCTGCCTGCTCGCGATCGGCGGCGGCAAGGCGAAAGTGTATACGCGCTCGGGCCTCGACTGGTCCGACAAGTTCCCCGAGATCGTCGAGGCGGCGGCGCGGATCGAGGTCGGCTCGGCCCTGCTCGACGGCGAGATCGTCGCGCTCGACGACAAGGGCAAACCCGGCTTCTCGGCCCTCCAGCAGGCGATCGGCGAAGGCGGCCGCGGCCTCACCCTCTTCCTGTTCGACGCGCTCGAGATTGACGGCGAGGATCTGGCCGGCCTGCCCACGATCGAGCGCAAGGGCCGCCTCGCCGCGCTCGTCGGCGAGGGCAGTCCGCCGGCCATCCTCTATGCCGAGCATATCGTCGGCCATGGCGAGAAACTGTTCGAGGCGATGTGCGACGCCGGCCAGGAAGGCATCATCTCGAAGCGCGCCGACGCCCCCTATCGGAGCGGCCGGACCAAATCCTGGCTGAAGATCAAATGCACCTACCGCCAGGAGTTCGTCATCCTCGGCTGGTCGGAGAGCGACAAAAAGGGCCGCGGCTTCCGCGCCCTGCTCCTCGGGGTCCATGACGAGGGCAAGCTGCGCTACGCCGGCAAGGTCGGGACGGGCTTCTCCAATCAAATCCAGCACGACCTGCTCGAGCGCTTCGAGAAGCTGACCGCCGCCAAGCCCGGCGCGCCCGTGCCGAGGGTGGAGGCGCGCGGCGCCCATTGGCTGAAGCCGAAGCTGGTCGCCGAAATCGCCTTCGCCGAATTCACTTCGGAAGGCGTCGTCCGCCATGCCAGCTTCCTCGGTCTGCGCGGCGACAAGAAGGCGGCGGAGGTGGTCGAGGAAGCTCCGCAGCCGATCGAGCGCGCCCCCGGCGATGGCGTGAAGATCAGCAACCCCGAGCGGGTGCTCTTCCCCGACGCCGGAGTTACCAAGGGCGAGCTGGTCGACTATTACCGCACGATCGGCCCGATGATGATGGAATGGGCGGCGAACCGCCCGCTCAGCCTCGTCCGCTGCCCCCAGGGCCGGGCCCGCAAATGCTTCTTCCAGAAGCACAATACCGGCAGCTTCGGGCCCCACGTCCACCAGATCCCGATCGAGGAGAAGAAGGGCCAGATCGAGGATTATGTCTATGTCGAGGACACGGCGGGGGTCGTCGCCTGTACCCAGATGGGAACGATCGAGTTCCACGGCTGGGGCTCGTCGGTCGCCGAGGTCGAGAAGCCCGACCGCCTCGTCTTCGATATCGATCCGGACGAAGGCCTCGGCTTCGATGAGGTCAGGCGCACCGCCCGCGACCTCCACCGCCACCTCGCCGACATGGGCCTGCAGAGCTTCCCGATGACGACCGGCGGCAAGGGCCTCCACGTCGTCGTCCCGCTGACCCCCCGGGCCAGGTGGCCCGAGGTCAAGGATTTCGCCCGGCGCTTCGCTATCGCTTTGGCCACCGCCGAGCCCGAGCGCTTCACCGCCAACCTCGCCAAGGCGAAGCGCAAGGGCCGGATCTTCCTCGACTATCTGCGCAACCAGCGCGGCTCGACCGCCATCCTCCCGTATTCGGCCCGGGCCCGCGAACGCGCCCCGGTGGCGGCGCCGATAAGCTGGGACGAGCTCGATGACCTGAAGTCGGGCGCTCCGTTCACGGTGCGCGACGGCGACCAGCTCCTCGAGCGCGCCTCGGGCCGCGCCCTCCAGGGCTGGGGCGAGGCCAGCCAGATGCTCCCGGATCTGTAACCGTCATTGCGAGCGTAGCGAAGCAATCCAGAATAGCCTCAGAGGCCCACTGGATTGCCGCGTCGCTCCGCTCCTCGCAATGACGATGGCCCCTTGGCTTTTGCGCCGGCTTCGCCCAACCTCCCGCCGGGGGGCGATCATGCCAAGGCCGGGCAATTACTACATTTTCTTCATCATCTGCGGCGCGACCCTGACCGCCCGCGCGGTGCTCGATTCGAGCTTCCGCAACTCGACCCTGCTCTACCTCCTGATCCCCTTCGCCATCTCGATCCTGCTCCACCTCGCCATCCCGGTCGTCGAGGGCGATTCGCCGGCGCGGCGCTACGGCCGCCACATGCGGGCGGCAACCATCGTCATGCTCGCCAGCTCGGCTCTGCTGTTCGAAGGCTTCCTGTGCGTCCTGTTCTTCATGCCGATCTACTACATCATGGTCACGATCGGCTTCCTGTTCAGCTCGCTCGCCGACCGCGACGGCGGCGGCCATGCCGGCGCCTATGCCATTCCGGTCGTCGTCGCCTTGCTCGCCGCGGAAGGGCTGACCGGCTCGACCACGGTGCCGCGCTACAACGAGGCGACCTACGTCCGGATCCTGCCCGGAAGCGTTCAATCCCTGCAGGCCAACATGGCCAGGCCGATAAGGTTCGAGGCCAGACGGCACTGGTTCCTGTGGCTCTTCCCGATGCCGACCCGGGTCGAGGCGGGAACGCTCAGGGCCGGCGACGTCCACCGCCTCCATTTCGTCTACAAGCGCTGGTTCTTCGCCAACATCCAGCGCGGCGACATGGCGATCCGTATCGCCGAGGTGAGCCCCTCCCGGATCCGCACCGAGATCGTCCAGAACGATTCCTACCTCTCCCATTACATGAAGATCGACGGCACGGAGGTGCGCTTCCGCGACGTCGGCGGCGGCCGGACCGAGGTGTCGCTCACCGTCAAATATCACCGGCTCCTCGACCCCGCCTGGTATTTCGGGCCGATGGAGCAGCTCGCCGCCCGGCAGAGCGCCCGCTACCTCATCGACACCATCATCGCGCGCAAGGATGGCTGACATGCCCGACGCAGCGGCGGGGCGAACCGCCTTCAAGGTCAACTCGCTGACCAACCTCGACACGGCGAGCCCGGTCGAGGGCGAGGTGCTTTGGGATCCGGGACGGTCGCTGTGGAACAGCGGCTTCCTGCTCGCCGCCCTGGTGCTCGGGCCGCTCACCTTCAGCTGGAGCGCCTTCGCGGTCTTCCTCGGCCTGTCGGCCGTCACCTTGTGCGCCGGCCACAGCGTCGGCTTCCACCGCCGGCTCATCCACCGAAGCTTCGAATGCCCCAAATGGCTCGAGCGGGCGATGGTCTATCTCGGCACGCTCGTCGGCATGGGCGGTCCGGTCTGGACGATCGGCCTCCACGACAGCCGCGACTGGGCGCAGCGCGAGGCGGACTGCCACTGGTTCCTTCGCCATGGCAAGCCGCTCTGGATCGAGGGCTTCTACTATCTCAACTTCAAGCTGAAGCTCAGGAATCCGCCCGGCTTCGATCCCGGCCCGGGGATCGGTGACGATCCTTTCTACAAATTCCTCCAGCGGACGTGGATGGCCCATCAGATACCGGTGGCGCTCCTCCTCTATGGGCTCGGCGGATGGGCCTGGGTGGTCTGGGGGGTCGCGGTGCGGGTCGCCGCCTGCACGACGATGCACTGGTTCATCTCCTATTTCGCCCATAGCCGGGGGCCCCAGGACTGGACCCTCGATGGCGCCGCGCTCCAGGCCTATAACGTCCCGATCATGGCCATCCCGACGATGGGCGAGAGCTGGCACAACAACCACCACGCCTTCCCCAGCTCGGCCCGCCACGGCCTCTATCCCGGCCAGATCGACCTCGGCTGGTACTTCATCCTGCTTCTGGAGAAGCTCGGCCTCGCCTGGAACATCAAAGTGCCCGCGAGGCTGCCGCCCCGGCCGGGGATCACTCCGACAACCGAGCGAGCCCTCTCGGTCGCCGCGCCCGGCCAGGAGCGGATGTGAGCGGGACGGTCGGCGAGGCGCTCCACGCATTCCGCAGCGAGAACGGCCTCTGCCAGAACGAGCGCGAGGCCCGGTGGTGGGTCGTCCGAGCGGATCTCGTCATCTTCCCGCTCCCCAATTTCGCCTGGCGCCGCCGAGCCATCGACGCCCACGACGTCCACCACCTCCTCACCGGCTATCCCTGCACCTGCGAAGGCGAGGTCCTGATCGCCGCCTGGGAATGGGGCGCGGGCCGCTATCCGCATTGGGGCGCGACCCTGTTCTGCCTTCCGCTCGTGGTCGCCGGACTGCTGTTCATGCCCGGCCCGACGCTCGCGGCCTGGCGCCGCGGCCGTCGCAGCCGAAGCCTCTACCGGCACCAAGACCTCGATCGGCTGACCGATCTGCGGCTCGCCGACGCGAGGGCGATCGTCGCTCCGGAGAGCCTGTGTTAGGGCAATAATACACGTTGCCCCTTGCGCTTGCCGCCTCCCCTGCCCCATTTAGCGGCCAAAGCGTAACGGAGCGATCGACATGGCCACCCAGACCGAGACCAAGCTGAAGCTCGAGGCGCCCGAGGCGCTGCAGACGGTCGAGCCGGCCGACGCGGCCGGGCTCGTTCCGATCGAGGAGGGGGTGAAGTCGAAGCTCGAGACGGTCGTCGACAAGTTCGTCGACGAGCTGGTCGCGGTCGACGCCAACAGCCCCGAATTCGGCAAGAAGGTCGACGAGCTCACCAACATGGGCCGCAAGCAGATCGCCGAGGCCGCCTCCCATTCCAACCGCTTCCTCGACCGGCCGATCCGGGCGATGGACAAGGATACCGGGATCGGCGCCGACCTCGCCGAATTGCGCCAGACGGTCGAGGATCTCGATCCGGGCAAGCAGGGCAAGCTGACCACCCAGAAGAAATTGTTCGGGATCATCCCCTGGGGCGGCAAGCTTCGCAGATATTTCCAGAGCTACCAGTCGGCCCAGACCCACATCGCCCAGATCCTGAACAGCCTCGCCTCCGGCAAGGAGGAGCTTCAATATGACAACGAGGCGATCAACACCGAGCGCGCGGCGATGTGGAAGTCGATGGGCCAGCTCGAGCAGATGATCCACATCTCCAAGGCGCTCGACAAGAAGCTCGAGGACAAGGCGATCGAGCTCGACTCGACCGAGCCCGCCAAGGCCAAGGCGATCCGCGAGACCGCGCTCTTCTACACCCGCCAGCGCACCACCGACCTTCTGACCCAGATGGCGGTAACCGTTCAGGGCTATCTCGCCCTCGATCTCGTCAAGAAGAACAATGTCGAGCTGATCAAGGGCGTCGACCGCGCTTCCACCACCACCGTCTCGGCGCTTCGCACCGCCGTCACCGTCGCCCAGGCGATGACCAACCAGCGACTCGTGCTCGAGCAGATCACCTCGCTCAACACCACCACCGCCAACGTCATCGATTCGACCGGCGAATTGCTCAAGAGCCAGACCGGCGAGATCCACCGCCAGGCGGCGTCCTCGACCATCCCGCTCGAGACCCTTCAGCGCGCCTTCCAGAACATCTACGACACGATGGACACGATCGACCGCTTCAAGCTCGAGGCGCTCGGAAGCATGAAGCAGACCGTCGACACGCTCTCCAGCGAGGTCGAGAAGAGCCGCGGCTATATCGCCCGGGCCGAAGGCACCGAGCAGAACCGCCTCGCCGGCCGGAGCGTCCCCAACTCGCTGCTCGGGCCGATCGAGGGCTGAAGATGGCCCGAACGCCCCGCAGCGTCGAGGAAGCGATCGCCCGCTTCGACGAATATTCGGCGCGCCTCGACGGCCACACGCCGGCGTCGTCGAGCCTCAGGCGGCGCTATTACGGCCGCGCCGCGGGCAATGTCGCCCGGCGGATGACGACGATGGGGATGGCGATCGCCGCTCTGATCGTCGCGACCATCGGCTTCGGCCTCGTCATCGGCCCGATCGGAATTACCGGCCTCTTCTTCGTCGCCCTCGCGATCCTCGCCATCCTGCTCCTCGGCTCCTTCTGGCGGTCGTCCGAGCCCAAAAGGGTCGCCTATAGCGAGCAATTGCCGACCGGCGCCGTCGTCCGCCAGCTCGAGAGCATGCTCGTTCGCCGGCGCGCCGCTTTGCCGGCGCCCGCGGCGCAGCGGGCGGACGCCATCGGGGCTCAGCTGCCCTTGCTCGAATCGCGGCTGGCCGAAGTCGACCCGCTCGACCCGCTCGCCCAGGACGCGCGCCGGCTGATGGGCAAGCATCTGCCCGAGCTGATCGACCGCTACGAGCGGATCCCGGCCAATTACCGCCATCAGCCCGACGGGGAAGGCCTGACCGCCGACCAGCGGCTGGTGGCAAGCCTCGACGCCGCCCGCCAGGCGCTCGGCGACATCGGCGACAAGCTGGTCCAGGGCGATCGCCAGGCATTCGAGACCCAGGGCCGCTTCATCGAGAGCCGCTACAAGGAAGACGGCGGCCCGGGAGGCGAATGATGGGCTTCGACGTCGCCGGCATGATTCGGCAGGCGGACGAATATCTTCGGCGCCACATCAAATCCAAGGCGGTCCGCGCGGCGGAGAAAAGGCGCTCCGAGCGGCAGTCGCGCGAGGCCGAGCGGCGGATGAAACGGGCCGCTTTGATCGGCGGCGCCTCGGGAGCGGCCGTGCTCGGAGTCGGCACGCTCGTCGTGCCCGTCGCGGCCCCGGTGCTGGTGGTCGCCGGCGGCGGGGCGCTGGTCCTCGCTTTCGGCTCGCTCTTCGCGCCCACTCGGCGCCGTGCCGAGGCGGGCGATTTTTCGCGCGCCGAGCTGGCCGAGCTGCCCGGAGATGCGGAGGATTGGCTGCTTGCCCACCGCGAAGGGCTTCCCGTCGACTGCCGGACCTTGCTCGACCGGATCTTCCAGCGCCTCGGCGATCTCCAGCCGCATCTCGCCACCCTCGCCTCCCATTCGAGCGCGGCCTGGGAAGCCCGACGGCTCCTCGGCGACCATCTGCCGCGGCTGATCCTCGCCTGGGAGGCCATTCCGGGCTCGGCCCGGGAGGAGGAGCCGGAGGTTCGGGAGCGGCTTCGCGCGGGCCTGGAGACTCTGGCGGACGCGCTCGACCAGCTCTGCCGGGAGGTCTGCCGCAACCCTTTGATGTCGTTCGAGACCCAGGGCCGTTTCCTCGAAAGCCGCTACCGGGGCGAAGATGCCCGGCTTCAGAACCTGCCTTCGAGCCGCGACGAATAAGGCGCTCCGCCGGGCCGTAGGACGACGTCGACCCGATAGCGGCCGTCCGCGAACAGGTGCACGCCGAGCCGGTCGCCGCCCGTCTGACTCACCAGCGGCAGAAGCAAAGCGGGCCCGTCGCAGCGCGCCTCGCCGCTGAACGCAGCGGTGAGCGGAACGCTTCCAAGCTCGCCGGCGAAGCGCGCCTTCACCAGCCCTTCCGCATGGGCGCACAGCCCGTCGGTAAAGCGGAAGCTGACGTCGGAGAGATCGAGCGCCGGCGGCGGCAACTCGGCCAGCGCCGGCCCCTCGAGCGTGCCGGTGGCGTCGTCGATCCCGAAGCCGTGGCGGGACAGGGTCACGCCTCCGCTCAGGCCCCCGTCCGACTGCTCGAGGTCCAGCCGAGCCCGCCCGAGCAGGAGGGGCAGCACCCGCAACCGGGTCGCGACGTCGCCGAGCGGGACGGTTCCGAAGCGCGCCTCGGAGAGGGCGCCCAGCCAGACGCTTCCGCTGGCCTCGCGCGCGCTCAGGCCCTTGTCCGCGAAGCCGAGCCAGCCCAGCGCGAAGCGAAGCGGCAGCAAGGCGACCAGCGAGAACAGCAAGGCGCCGAGGAAGAAGATTTCGCGCCACCAGCGCAGCCTGAGGCGCATCAGCCGCCCCTCGCCCGGAACAGGATCTGGGCGGCGAGCGTGCGGTCGGGATTGCTGCTCGCGGTCAGGCTCTGGACGATATAGCCCTGCGCCTCCAGGGCCGCGATCCAGCCGAACAGCGCCTGCGGCTTGGCCGCGCCAATGACGATCGACACCCGCCCCGGACCCTCGGGCTGCACCCCGGAAAGCTGGAAGCCGGCCTCCGACGCGGCCGCGGCGAGGGCGGTGTCGATCGGACCCTCGAAGGGCGCCGGCCGGGTGCGCTCGAGCGCCGCGATCGCCGCGGCCTGCGAACGCGCCTCCGCCAGAGCCGCGACCGCCTCGCCGTGCCGCTGCCTCGCCGCCGAAAGCATGTCGCCGAGCGGCCGGAGGATGATCAGCCAGACCAGGACCAGGGCGACCAGGGCCAGCATTATACCCAGCAGCCAGCGTTCGCGCGGGGTTCGCGCCAGCCAAAGGGCCATGAGCCGGGCGCTCATCGCGGCCGAACCGTCAGATCGGCGACCCGGCGCCCCCCGCCGGAGCGCGGCGCCCCGGCGTCGGCCGCGAAGCCGCTCGCCTCGACGCGCTGGCGAAGCGCCTCGATCGCCGCCGGCGAATCGGCCTGGACGGTCGCCCGGAGCAATCCGTCGGGGGCGAAGGCGAGCGCGGTCAGCTCGATATTGGGGGTCGCCTTGACCGCCTCGAACAGGGCCCCGGCGGTCGCCCGGAAACCGGCGCCGCCGCCGCGAAGCTCGGCCAGGCGCTGGGTCAAAGCGGTTCGCGGGTCCGAAATGCCCGGGCTCCTCGGCAGGGCCGCGGCGGCGACCCGGCGGGTCTCGGCATCGGCGGAATCCGCGGCGATGCTGTAGCGGGCAATGATTGCGACCTGCACGGCAAGGCTGATGAGCAGAAGGGCCGCGGTCAGGACCGCGAGCCGCCGCGCCCGGGCCGGAGCGATTCGCCAGTCGCGCTGCCGGCCGAACGGGCCCTGCCTGAGGTCGAGCGGCGCCTGGTCGAGCGCGTCGGCCAGCCCTGCCGCGAAAGCCTCCGCGCCGACCGGAGCGGCGGTTCGCCCGGCGAGCAGGATGTCGCCCAGCTCAGGCTCGGCGGCGAAGGCTTCGGTCCCCCCGCGGTAGAGGCGGAGCGGCCCGGAATCCCAGGTCGCGAGCCCCTCCGCCGGAGCGGGGACCAGCAAGGTTTCGGGGACCATCCGCTCGGCGTCGAAACCCGCTTCCTCGAGGTCGGCCAGCCAGAAACGCATCGTCTCCATCGGCACCAGCCCGACGCAGCGCGCTCCGCCCTCGGCCGCTTCGCGCCCGACCGCGACGTGGAGGTCGCCGATCGGCTGCGCGCTGAGCTCCGCCGCCGTCAGCCGGGCCGCGCCCGCGGCCTGGGCGGGCGAGAGCCCCGCCGGCAGATCGAGCCAGTGCAGGGTCACCTTCTCCCCCGGAACCACGGCGACGGCCGGCGCGGACCGGTGCAGGTCGACGGCGTCAAGCCCGGAGCCGCGCTCGGCGACCTCGCCGGCCGCGATCCGGATCCAGCCCTCGAAGCCGCCGTCGCGACCGAGGAAAAGCAGCAGCGCCTCCCTCATTCGCCGCCGCCCCACCGCCTGGCGACCACCTTGGCCGGATTGAGCCGGGCGTCGACCAAAGCCCATTCCTCCATCTCCGCATCCTCGAACCGGACGGAGAGGTCGATGGTGAACCAATAGGTCTTGAGCTGGAGCTGGGACATGGGATCTAGGTTCGTCTCTAGCCCGACACCTTCCGCGCTGCGCCAGAAATCGTACGTGTTGCGCCAGCCGCCCTTGGGCCGGGACGCGATCAGCCCCCGGACCCGGTCCGGCCGGGCCTTGGACGGAGCGAACATGGCGAGCAGGGGGGCGTCGCGGGGCATGAGGGTGTTGACGTTGATCGGCGACATGTCGGCCGCCGGGAGGGCGCACAGATAGGGCCTCAGCTCCCGGTAGATTTCGGGCGTCATCCCGGCGACGGCGCGAAGCTCGCTGGGATCGGCGAGCAAGGTGTTGCCGGTGCGGTAGGCCGGCTCCGAACCGCCATAGGCGCTGTCCTCGGCGCCCTGAGGGCTGGGCTGGTCGTCGGAGTCGATCCAGTCGGCGGTGCCGGCGGCGATCCGGCGGGCCGTGGGCTCGGGCAGGCCGAGGACGATCATAAGGGCGACGAACTGCTCGATCGCCGCCGGCCGCTGGACGAGGCTCGCGGTGACGTCGCCCTGGACGAGGCTGTTCAAATTGAAGCAATTGCCGCCGTCGCGGACGGTACCGGTCGCGAGCCCCTCGCCGGGCAGGGGTATTCGGCGCTCGGTGCCGTTCCAGTCGCCGGCCAGGGTGGTGACGTAAGCATCCTCGCTGGCGAGGTCGTCGATCCTGAGCGCCAGCAGATCCTCGACCCCGAGCGCGTAGCCGCGCGCCTGGTCGAGGGCGGCGCCGTTCATCGCCATCGCCGTCGACAGCCGAAGCCGCTCGAAGGCGCCGGCCGCGATCGCCGCCATGATCACGACCAGCACCAGCACCGCAAGCAGCGCCGCGCCGCGCTCGGAGGGGGGAATGGGCCGAGTCACCACATCGTCCCGGTCTGGAAGAGCTGCCGGGTGGTGCCGCTGCCCTCGGCGTCCATGATCAGCTCGACGGCGCGCGGCAATTCGTTCGGCTTGGTCGGGTCCCAGCGCTCCCGCCACCCGCCTTCCCGGTCGCGGTAGCGCAGCCGGATCCGGCGCACCCCGTCGACCACCGTCGTCGCGGGCAGCGCCTCGGCTCCGTCGAGCCGCGGATAGACCCGCCGTTCGAGCCGCCCGTCGGTGAAGCTGTATTCGACCCGCTGGAGCGAGGCGCGCGGAGTATCGTCCAGATTCTCCCAGCCGCGCCGGACGAAGGCGAGCGCCACGCCGCCCTGCTCGCCGCCGACTCCGTGGAAAGCGGGGCGGGCGTTGCCGGCGGAATCCCGGGCGATACGCGGCGCCGCCTGGGCGAGGTCGCCGGCGAGCAGCGCCCCCGCCCGCCGGAAGTCGGCCAGGTCGCCGAGCCTCGCCTCGGCCGCCTCCTGGGCCCGGACGCTGAACGACAAAAGCCCGACTCCGGCGGCCGAGAGCAGTCCGAAGATGAACAGCGAGACGAGCAATTCGGCGAGGGTGAAACCATCTTCCGTCCTCCCCACGCGACGCGTGGGGAGGGGGACCACACGCAGTGTGGTGGAGGGGTAACTGGAACAGGCCTGCGCCAAATACCCCTCCACCCCGCTACGCGGGGTCCCCCTCCCCATCTTCGATGGGGAGGATGTGCTCACCGCGGCCCCCGGCGGAACAGGGTCAGGTTCGCGGCTTCCGGCCCGCGGTCGCTCCGGACCTCGATCCGGATCTGCTGGATGCGCGGCTCGGGCGAACGGCCCACCACCCGGCTCCAGCGCCATTTGCGGCCGGCATTGACCGCCTCGCCGCGGGTCGCTCCGAAGGCCGGCGGCTCCGGATCGGTGAGGATTTCGACCGCGAGGTTGCGCGCCACCGTCTGCGCCAGCGCCTGCTCCTGGAGCAAGGCGGTGGTCTTCACCGTGGCCCCTTCCAGCCGAAGCAAGGCCATCGCCGCGAGGCTGAAGATCGCCAGCGCCACCAGCATCTCGACCAAAGTGAAGCCATTCCTCCCCGGCATTTGCCGGGGAGGGGGACCACCCGAAGGGCGGTGGAGGGGCCTTACGGAGTCCGAAGGACCCCTCCACCGCGCTCCGCGCGGTCCCCCTCCCCGCGAAATCGCGGGGAGGAATTTTAAGTGCCTAGCGGACGACATGGACCCGCCCCCCGTCGGTCACCTCGACCTGCGCCGCCTCCTTGCCGCGCACCAGCCGAAGCCGGGCCGGTTCGGCGAAGCCGGTCGAGTCGAACACGATCCGCGATTCGCCGCCCTCCATCGAGGCTCTTGTGCCCTCGCTCCACCTCTGCTCGATGAACGGCTTCTCGCCCACCGTCCGCCATTCCCCGCCGGTGCGCCACTCGAAGCCGTAGCCGCCCTCCTTGAGCACCAGGGCCACCGGCCGATTGTCCATCATCGCCCGCTCGCGCGCCGCTTCGGCTCGAGCGGCGAGGCGAAGCGCTTCTCCCCGGAGCGCCCCGCGCGGATCCGGCATGCCCACCACCACGGCGGCCGAGACCAGCCCGATGATGACCAGGACGACGAGTAGCTCGACGAGGGTGAAACCCTCAGCTGTCCCAGTTGCCGATGTCCGCATCCTGGCCTTCGCCCCCTTCGCGGCCGTCGGCCCCGTAGCTGTAGATGTCGAACTGGCGCCCGTCGCGCCCCGGCTGCGCGTAATGATAGGCATTGCCCCACGGATCCTTGGGCAGGCGCTTCACATAGCCTTCGCTCGTCACCGCCTGCAGCCCTTCCGATCCGCTCGGGTAGCGCAGCTTGTTGAGGCGGTACATCTCGACCCCCTGCTCGAGCGTCGCGACGTCCGCTTTGGCCTTGGTGATCGCCGCCTTGTCGGTCGCCGGAAGCACGTTGATGATGACGACGGTGGCGAGCAGGCCGATGATGACGATGACGACCATCAGCTCGACGAGGGTGAAGCCGGCCTCGGCTTCACCCTCGTCGCCCCC
>DASTFN010000044.1:0-117373 GCA_035719905.1 Allosphingosinicella sp. | reverse complement strand
AGAGCGCTCACCTGCGCCTTCTGCGCCGCGGTGAGCGCTCCGACCCGCCCCGCCCACTGACCCTGGGTCGCGTAGAGCTTGTCGGCGACGGGGAAGAATCGGCTGGGTCCGCCGCAGCGCGCGACCAGGGTCGCGGCGACGTCGAGGCCGTTCAGGATGAAGTTGCGATATTCATAGCTGACCTTGCCGCTGCGCACATAGGTTCCGACCAGCGACGCCATCCCGGCCTTGGCGAAATTGGCGCAATGGCCGCAGGTGAGCGAGCCATATTCGACCAGCTTCACTTTGGCCGCCGGATTGCCCATCCGGAAGCCGCCTTCGGGCGTCGCGACCACGGTCCGCGACCAATCGGCCCGGGCAGGGGCCGCCTTGCCCGGCGGCGGAGCCGCCGGCGCGGCCGCGGCCACGCCCGCCAGAAGGAAGAAGGCCGCAGCCTTCATTCCCCGATCGCCTCGCGCAACGCCGGCTCCAGCCCGCGCCAGTTGGCGGCCGCTTCGACGATCTTGCCGTTGATGAAGAAGGACGGGGTGCCGTTGACCCCCGCCTCGTCGCCCTTTTTCTTGATCCCGGCGACATTCTCGAGCCCGGCCGGATCGGCGAGGCAGGACTGGATCTGCGCCTGAGGCATTCCGCGCTGGCGGAAGAATTCGTCGAGCCCGGCGGCTCGGACGACCATCCCGGCCGATTCGCGCGGCGGCATGGTCCCGAGCGCCTGGAGCTGCTCCTGGGGCATCGCCTGGATCCGGCCAATCCAGTTCCTCTGGTCCTTGTAGAGCTGCTCGACCAGCGGGAAGAAGGCGCTCTCGCTCTGGCAATTGAGGAGCAGCGAAACGCCCGGATCGGTCGGGAAGAGGAGGTAGGTGCGGAATTCCCAGCTCACCTGGCCGCTCTTCACATATTTGTCGCGAAGCGTGGGCGCGCCCTC
The DNA here is from genome assembly GCA_035719905.1 of Allosphingosinicella sp. GTDB lineage: Bacteria > Pseudomonadota > Alphaproteobacteria > Sphingomonadales > Sphingomonadaceae > Allosphingosinicella. The sequence goes on along the minus strand of DASTFN010000044.1, from coordinate 116,448 downwards.
CTCCTCGAACTCGGCGCAATGGGGGCAGCTCAGCGAGCCATATTCGACCAGCTTCACCGGAGCCTCCGGATTGCCCATTCGATAGCCGCCCTCGGGCGTCTTCGCGACGGCCTGGGTCCAGTCGCCGTTATTCGGGGCCGCGATCTGCTTGAGCGGCGTATCCTGGACAGGCGCCTGGGCGTTGCCGCCGTCGTCGCCGCAGCCGGCCAGGGTCAGGGTCAGAGCGGCCGCACCGGCCATGAGCATCGACTTCATCTTTTCGTCTCTCCACCAATTCTTCCAAGCACCGGGATGGCCACCGCCGCCCCGAGCGCCGCTTCGTTCGCCGCGACTCCGCGGGCCAAAGACTCCAGACAGGCGCGAAGCTCCGGATCCGCCACTTCGCGCAGCGAATCGCCGAGCTCGACCGGGATCGGGCGCAACGACGGCGGCGCGGCACGGGTCCTCGCCCGGGCGACCTGAACCAATCCTTGCCTGAACGCGACCCGGGCCACCGCCTGATAGCCGAAGAAGCGGTTGACCCGCTCGACGATCACCGGCGCGACATGCTGCATCATCGGCGCATGAGCGCCCTCGACGATCAGGTTGAGCACTCCGTCGGAGCGCTTCCCGGCCGGGAAACGGATCGATTCGGGCGAGGAGACGGCGGCGTAGCGATCGCCGACGATCTCGCTCCAGCGGCTGACGATCGAAGACTGGACGAAACCGAAGCGGCGGAAGGCGGCGCGGCCAATATCGGGGACGAGGTCGGACACCGCGCGGGCCCGGTTCGCCCGCGGCGCTTCCACCTGCTTTTTCGAGGTCCCGCCGGATTTCGCCATCCCTGCGTTCATGGCATAGGCACGGCATGTCCGTCGATGCTTCCGATACCCTGTTGCGGTGGTTTGCTGTGGATAAACGGCGGTTACCCTGGCGCGCCGAGGCCGGCGAGCGGCCCGATCCCTATCGGGTGTGGCTGTCCGAGGTGATGCTCCAGCAGACTACTTGTGCGCATGCCGCCCCCTATTTCGAGAATTTCACCCGCCGGTGGCCCACCGTGAAGGCACTCGCCGCCGAGGCGGACGAGGACATCATGGCGGCCTGGGCCGGCCTCGGCTATTACGCCCGAGCCCGCAATCTGATCGCCTGCGCCCGAATTGTCGCCGGCCGGCTCGGCGGCCGCTTTCCCGATACCGAGGAAGGGCTTCGCAAGCTGCCGGGCATCGGCCGCTACACCGCCGCCGCCATCGCGGCGATCGCCTTCGGGCGGCGGGCGGTGGTGGTCGACGCCAATGTCGAGCGGGTCGTCGCCCGGCTGTTCGCGGTGGAAACCGAGCTTCCGGCGGCCCGGGAGGAGATCTATCGCCTCGCCGGCTCGATCACGCCCGACTCCGGGGCCGGCGACTTCGCCCAGGCGATGATGGACCTCGGAGCGACGATCTGCACTCCGCGCTCGCCCGATTGCGGCCGCTGCCCGCTCGCCTTGGGCTGCGCGGCCCGGGCGACGGGCGAGCCCCGGCTCTATCCCCGCAAGGCGGCCAAAGCACCCAGGCCGAGGCGCGAGGGGATTGCCTATTGGCTCGAGCATGACGGCCATGTCCTGCTCGTCCGGCGCCCCGCCAAAGGGCTGCTCGGCGGAATGCTGGCGCTGCCGACCGACAGCGAGGGCGCTCCCGCCGACGCAATATGGCGCGAGGCGGGGAGCGTCGATCATGTCTTCACCCATTTCGCCCTCACCATGCGATTGCTCTGCGCCGACGCCCGGGCGCGGCCGAGCGGGACCTGGTGGCCGATCGATCGGATCGGCGAAGCGGGCCTGCCGACCCTGTTCGCCCGGCTTGCCTCCCGCGGCGCCGAATGGCGGAGAGCCGCGTGAGGCCGGGCTTCACCGGCGCCGGGCTGGACCGCGCCGACCATCTCCGCCTCGACGAGGCGCGGATGGCCGAGCTCGCCGCGAGCCTGGAAGCCCGGCTCCTTCGCCTCAGCGGGCTCGATCCGGAGCTGGACGAGGACGGCCGGCTCGGCTGGGGGATGCTCGTCGAAGCGGAGGAGCGGATCTTCCTGGGATTGCGCGAAGGCGCGCCTTTGTTCGCTCCGCTGGTCCGGGCCGAGCCGGGGCAGCGGGCCTGGTCGGTCTTCGCCCTGCTCGACCGGATGGCGGCGGAGGACACCGCCGTCTGGGGCACCGCCCGAAGCCTGATCGAATGGCACAACCGCCATCTCCATTGCGGCGCCTGCGGAGCGGCGACCGCCGCGTTCCGGGGCGGCTGGGGCCGGCGCTGCGGCGGCTGCGGCCTCGAGCATTTCCCGCGCGTCGACCCGGTCGTGATCATGCTCGCCGAGCATGAGGGACGGGTGCTGCTCGGCCGCCAGCCGCAATATCCGGCCGGGCGCTATTCGGCCCTCGCCGGCTTCGTCGAGCCGGGGGAATCGATCGAGGAAGCGGTGGCGCGCGAGCTCTTCGAGGAAGCGGGCATAGAAGTGAGCGACGTCCGCTACGTCGCCAGCCAGCCCTGGCCCTTCCCCGGCCAGCTGATGATCGCCTGCACCGCGACCGCGGCGGGAGACGAGATCATTCTCGACACGAACGAGCTCGAAGACGCGATCTGGGTGGATCGAGAGGGCGTGAAGGCGGCGCTGGCGGGAGAGCCGGGTGCGCCCTTCCTCGGCCCGCCCCATTTCGCCATCGCCCATACTTTACTTCGGCACTGGGCGGATGGGCGGTAGGCCCGCGCATCTTGCGACCTTCCCCCGCAGGCCGCAGGCCAATGATTTTTCAACGCAAAGACGCAAAGACGCAAAGATGCCGGACGGGTCGCGGCTGCCGTGCGCTTCTTGGTCGACGGATATAGACTGGCCTCTTCGAGGCCACAGCGTCTTTGCGTCTTTGCGTCTTTGCGTTGAAACCTGAAGGACACGGCGCCGGAGGTTTTCGCCCTCCAGTCCTGGCGGAACGGCGCGGGCCGTCTTGCCCCGTCTCCCTGCCCCGCCTAAAGGGGCTCGCAAATTCTCTCATCCCGCGCGTCCGCGGGGCCGCCCTGGAGGTCTTTGAAGGCATGGACAACCGCTCCAACACGATTGCGGGCTGGGTGCTCGGCGCCGGCATCGTTGCGCTCGGCGCCTCGATCGTCACCGGCGAGATGTTCCATCAGGAGCGGCCCGAGAAGATGGGCTATCCGATCGAGGGCGTCGAAATTCCCGGACCCGAGGGGGCCAAGGCCGAGCAGCCGATCGCCAACCTCCTCGCCGCCGCCGATGCCGGCAAGGGCGAGCAGACGTTCAAGAAGTGCACCACCTGCCACACGATCAACAACGGCGGCGCCAACGGGCAGGGGCCGAACCTGTGGGGCGTGCTCGGAAGCCCGATCGGCAAGCATGCGGCAGGCTTCCCTTATTCCCCCGCGCTCGCTGGCAAGGGCGGGAATTGGGACTGGGAGTCGATGAGCCAGTGGATCAAGGAGCCGCGCGCCTTCGCGCCCGGCACCAAGATGACCTTCGCCGGGCTCGGCAACGCGCAGGAGCGCGCCAATCTGCTCGCCTATATCAACAGCCAAAGCGGCAGCCCGCTGCCGCTGCCGACCCCGCAGGCCGCTCCGGAAGCGAATCCCGCCAAGGCCGCCGCCGAGAAGGCAGACCAGCCCGCCGGCGCCGACAAGGGCGAGACCGAGCCGGTTCTGAACGAGCAGCAGGCGACCCCGAACAATGTCGGTGGCGACGGCGCGCCGTCGGTCGCGGGCCGGGCGGGCCAGGAAAAGCACTGAGGTCGCGGGGATGGTCAGCAGCAAGGCGCCGACCCCCGAAGCCTATCTCGACGAGCTCCCGAAGGAGCGGGCCGTCTTCGTCGCCCGCCTGCGCGACCTGATCAATTCCAACCTTCCCGACGGCTATGTCGAGCGGATGAACTGGGGGATGATCAGCTGGGAGGTCCCGCTGGAGCATTATCCCAATACCTATAACGGCCAGCCGCTCGTCTATGCCGGCCTCGCCGCCCAGAAGAACTTCACCGCCCTCTATCTCAACTGCGTCTACGCCTCGGAGGAGCGCAGCCGGCGGCTCAAGGCGCGTTGGGCCGAGTCGGGCCGGAAGCTCGACATGGGCAAGAGCTGCCTGCGCTTCAAACGGTCCGAGGAGGTCGCCGAGGACGTGCTTGCCGAGACGATCCGTTCGATCCCGGTCGACCGCTTCATCGCCGAATATGAAGCGGGCCGCGCCCGCTGATCAGCCGCCGGCGAAATCGCTAAGGTCGACCGCTGCAACGCTGGCGGGAAGATCGGGGTGAATCCGGTCGAGCGCCCGGACCGCCTTGCGCAGGTCCGAGCGGAGATAATCCTTGAGCCACGGCGCGGCCGCCATCGGGTCGCGCCCCGCCAGCCGCTGGAAAATGGCGGTGGCGGTGACCAGCGCGCCCTCGCTGAGATAGCCCTGGGTGCGCGAGGACCATCCCATCTCGCCGGCATCCTGGAACTGGCCGAAGTTGCGCGCGCTGTTGGCGAGGAAGAGGCCGAAGCCCAAATAGACGGCGGCCAGATCGGTGTGCAGCTCGTGCAATTCCCATCCCCCCGGCGGCGCGTTCCGGGCCGTGCTCATCAGATAATGGGCCAGCTCGTGGGCGAAGGTCGCGATCAGCGCGGTCGTATCGTTCGCCAGCGACGGATTGTAGGTGATCACCACCCTCCCGCCGCCCTCGCCATCGTCCACCGTGAAGGTGCCGCAGGGTGGAGAAGCGCCTTCGTGGCGCAGGAGCAGGCCCAGGCCGACATGCGCCGGACGATCGCCCGTTCCGGCGCTGAGCTCGCACGCCCAATCGGCCATTCCCGCCGCCGACTTCACCGAGGCGAACAGATCCTCGACCCGGCCGGCGCCCTTGCGCTTCGACGGCGGGAAATATTCCGCGGTCGGAAGCACCAGCGGCGCCTCCCCCGCCGGCCCGAATTCCGCGCCGAGCCATTTGAAGGTGGCGAGCTGCCAGTCGAGCTCGTCCCGGTCGATCGGCAGCTTCGGCGCGAACAGCGACAACATGGTCAGGGGCAGGAAACCGGATCGCCGTTGCTGGCGTAATAGCGGCAGACATGCTCCCAGGCTTCTTCGGCAGTGTCGACGTAGGTGAACAGGTTGAGGTCGTCGGGGGCGACCACGCCTTCCTCGACCAAGGCCTCGAAATCGACCACCCGCTCCCAGAATTCGCGGCCGAAGAAGAGGATGGGCAGGGGCTTGACCTTGCCGGTCTGGACGAGGGTGAGCAGTTCGAACGCTTCGTCGAACGTCCCGAAGCCGCCCGGGAAGACCGCCACCGCCCGGGCCCGGAGCAGGAAGTGCATCTTCCTGAGCGCGAAATAGTGGAACTGGAAGCTGAGCGACGGCGTGACGTAGGGATTGGGCATCTGCTCGTGCATCAGGACGATGTTGAGCCCGACCGATTCCGCGCCTTGCTCGTGGGCGCCGCGATTGGCGGCCTCCATGATCGAGGGCCCGCCGCCCGAGCAGACGACGAAATTCCTCAGCCCGGTCTCGTCGGGCTCGCAGCGACTGGTCAGGTGAGCGAGACGGCGCGCCTCCTCGTAATATTTGGACTTGGCCTTGAGTCGCTCCGCGATCAGCCGCTGCTGATCGGTCGAGGCCGCGGCGATCAGGGCGTCCGCCTTGGCCGGCTCCGGGATCCGGGCCGAGCCGTAGAAGACGAAGGTCGAGCCGATCTTCGCCTCGTCGAGCAAAAGCTCGGGCTTGAGCAGCTCGAGCTGGAAACGGACGGGGCGGAGGTCCTCGCGCAGCAGGAAGTCCATGTCCTGGAAGGCGAGGCGATAAGCGTTGTGCTCGGTCTGCGGGGACAGCGTCTGCTGAGCGGCGGACTCGGCTTCCTGGCGGGCTGCAGGGAAGACTCGGTTGGGGGGTATGGGATCGGTCATGGCCGGTCGTTTAGCGACAATACGGCCCCTGTCCCATGTCGAAATGAAGATGGTCGCGGTGGAAGGCGTCGGAGTCGGGGCCGAGGACGATCCCGAAGCGCCGGCAGCCGGCCGAGTGGACCGCGCGAAGGAAGCGGCGAACGTCCTCGTCCCGCCCGTTCCAGCCTTCGAGGACGGCGATTCGGCGGCCGTCGGCGAGGACGAAGACTCCGACATCCACCGCATTGGCCCGGCCATGCTCGCTGAGCCGAGCGCCGGGCCGGCTGTTGACGGAGCGGCAGCTGTAGGTGCCGAAGCTCTCGATCCGGACCACCCGGCTGCCGAGCCAGGCGTTGGCGGCGGGCTGCACCGCCTCACGGGTCCAGCGGGCGAAACGAAGCGCCAGCGGGCAGGTCATCGCGCCGAGATTGGCGACCGGCGTGCCGATGTCGAGCAGCTGCACGGCGCCGACGGCGGAGCAGCCGTTGCCGAAATGCCGGTCGGGAAGCGCGGTGAAGCGGACGTCCTCGCTCCGGAGGTCCGCCAGGCATAAGCGCGTCTCCTGAAAGGGAGCCGGCAGGTCCCGGGCGATCGGGGTCGGCTTGCGGTCGCCGGAAGGGATGCAGGACGCCAGCAGCAATGTCAGCGAAATGGCCCACCGCATCGGGGCAAGGTGATCGGGACGAAGCGAGCCGTCAACCTTCGAGTCCGTCAAATTTGTTTTCTTTTTGTTCTTGCATTGTAGGATTTTTCCTATTGAATTGGGAGTTGGCCGATTCGCGAAACGGCCGGGCTCTTTGACATCGTGGAATGAATTGAGGGGGCGGACGCGTCGAGCGTCCTCGTCATGCCAGCGAAGGCTGGCATCCCGGCGGGTGAGATGCTCCGGTGTTTTCTCCCTCTGGGGCCCCAGCCTTCGCTGGGGCGACGAGGATCAGTTGACACCTCCGCCCACGCCTCTATCGCCGTCCGCGGGCCACGCCGTCCCAACGCGGCGCGTGCTCTCTGCGAGGAGAGTTTGACAGTGCATATTTCCAAGCCGGACGTGCGCCCCGCGCGTCCCTATTTTTCCTCCGGCCCGTGCGCCAAGCCGCCCGGCTGGGGCCCCGAACATCTCGCTCTCGGCTCGCTCGGGCGGTCGCACCGCTCGAAGCTCGGCAAGGCCCGGCTCGGCCACGCGATCGACCTGACCCGCCGGGTCCTTCGGGTGCCGGCGAGCCACCGGATCGGAATCGTCCCCGCGTCCGACACCGGCGCCGTCGAGATGGCCTTGTGGTCGATGCTGGGCGCCCGGCCGGTGACCCTGCTCGCCTGGGAGAGCTTCGGCGAGGGCTGGGTGACCGACGTCGTCAAGCAGCTCAAGCTCGACGCGACGGTGATCAAGGCGGAATATGGCGAGCTTCCGGACCTCGCCGCCGTCGATCCGGGGCACGACGTCGTCTTCACCTGGAACGGCACCACCTCGGGCGTGAAGGTGCCGAACGGCGACTGGATCAGCGATGCGCGCGAGGGGCTGGTCATCGCCGACGCCACCTCCGCCGCCTTCGCCCAATCTCTTCCCTGGGAGAAGATCGACGTCGCCACCTTCAGCTGGCAGAAGGCGCTGGGCGGCGAGGGCGGCCATGGCATGCTCGTCCTCGGCCCGCGCGCGGTCGAGCGGCTGGAGAGCTATTCGCCGCCCTGGCCGCTGCCCAAGATCTTCCGGATGACCAAGAGCGGCAAGCTGATCGAGGGCATCTTCCACGGCGAGACGATCAACACGCCGTCGATGCTCGCGGTCGAGGATTATATCTTCGCTCTGGAATGGGCGACCGCAGTCGGCGGCCTGCCCGGCCTGATCGCCCGCTCCGAGGCCAATGCCGCCGCGGTGGACGGGTGGGTCGGGCGCACCGACTGGGTCGAGCATCTCGCCCGGGCGCCGGAGACCCGATCGAACACCAGCGTCTGCCTCCGATTCGCCGAGAAGGGCGACAAGGAAGCGCAGGCCGCGCTGGTCAAGAAGATGGCCGGGCTGCTCGAGGCGGAAGGGGTGGGCTACGACCTCGCCAGCTACCGCGACGCTCCGCCCGGCCTGAGGCTGTGGTGCGGGGCGACGGTCGACACCGACGATCTCGAAGCGCTCTTCCCCTGGCTCGACTGGGCCTGGCACGAAGCGAGGGGCGCTTAGCCTGTCGTCCCAGCGAAGGCTGGGACCCCAGCGAGACGAAGACGCCGAGCCTTTCACCCCACGGGGCCCCAGCCTTCGCTGGGGCGACGGAGTAACAAAATGCCCAAAGTTCTCATTTCCGACTCCATGGACCCCAAGGCCGCGGAGATCTTCCGCGCCAAGGGGGTCGAGGTCGACGAGAGGCCGGGACTCTCGAAAGAGGAGCTCAAGGCGATCATCGGCGGCTATGACGGTCTCGCCATCCGCTCCGCCACCAAGGTCACCGACGACCTGCTGGCCGCGGCGACCAACCTCAAGGTGATCGGCCGCGCCGGGATCGGGGTCGACAATGTCGACATCCCCGCCGCCACCGCCCGCGGCATCGTCGTCATGAACACGCCCTTCGGCAATTCGATCACCACCGCCGAGCATGCCATCGCCCTGATGTTCGCCCTGGCCCGCGACCTGCCCGCCGCCGATTCCTCGACCCAGGCGGGCAAGTGGGAGAAGAACCGCTTCATGGGGGTGGAGCTGACCAACAAGACGCTCGGCCTGATCGGGGCGGGCAACATCGGTTCGATCGTCGCCGACCGGGCGCTGGGGCTTCGGATGAAGGTGGTCGCCTACGATCCCTTCCTGACGCCCGAGCGGGCGCTCGATCTCGGAGTCGAGAAGGTCGAACTGGACGATCTGCTCGCCCGAGCCGATTTCATCACCCTCCACACCCCGCTCACCGAGCAGACCCGCAACATCCTCTCGCGCGAGAATCTCGCCAAGACCCGGAAGGGAGTCCGGATCGTCAATTGCGCCCGCGGCGGCCTGATCGACGAGGCAGCGCTCAAGGAAGCCCTCGAAACCGGCCACGTCGCCGGCGCGGCCCTCGACGTGTTCGTCGAGGAGCCGGCCAAGGCGAGCCCGCTCTTCGGCACTCCGGGCCTCGTCGCCACTCCGCACCTCGGCGCCTCGACCACCGAGGCGCAGGTCAACGTCGCCATCCAGGTCGCCGAGCAGATGGCCGAGTTCCTGATGCGCGGCGGAGTGACCAACGCGCTCAACATGCCTTCGCTCTCGGCGGAGGAGGCGCCGCGGCTTCGGCCCTATATGGCGCTGGCCGAGAAGCTGGGCTCGCTGGTCGGGCAATTGTCGCACGGGTCGATCGCCGGACTCTCGATCGAGGCGGAGGGCGCCGCCGCCGAGCTCAACATGAAGCCGATCACGGGCGCCGTCCTGGCCGGCTTCATGCGCATCCATTCGGACACGGTGAACATGGTCAACGCGCCCTTCCTGGCCAAGGAGCGCGGGCTCGACGTGCGCGAGATAAGGCACGATCGCGAGACCGATTACCACACCCTCCTGAGGGTCTCGGCGATGACCTCGGCGGGCGACCGGCCGGTCGTCGGCACCCTGTTCGCCAACTCGGCTCCGCGGCTGGTCGAGATTTTCGGGATAAGGGTCGAAGCGGAGCTCGAGGGCGAGATGATCTACATCGTCAACGAGGACACCCCCGGCTTCATCGGCCGCCTCGGAACCCTGCTCGGCGAGGAAGGAGTCAATATCGGCACCTTCAGCCTCGGCCGCCGCGAGGCGGGCGGAGAGGCGGTCGCTTTGGTCTCCGTCGACAGCCATATCGGCCCCGAGCTGGTCCAGCGCCTCCAGGCGCTTCCGGGCGTGAAGACGGTGAAGCCTTTGCGCTTTTGATTCCCCTCCCTGCAAGGGAGGGGCTAGGGGTGGGTAGGCGAGCGCAGCGGGACTCCTGCCCACTCCGAGTTTCGGCCGCCTTCGGCGGACCCACCCCCAACCCCTCCCTTGCAGGGAGGGGAGCCAAGTAGGAGCCGCAAATTGGCCAACGTCACCGTCATCGGAGTCCAGTGGGGCGACGAGGGGAAAGGCAAGATCGTCGACTGGCTGGCGAGCCGGGCCGACGTCGTCGCGCGATTCCAGGGCGGCCACAATGCAGGCCATACGCTCGTCGTCGGCGACCAGACCTACAAGCTGTCCCTGCTTCCTTCCGGGATCGTCCGGGGCACCCTTTCGGTGATCGGCAACGGGGTCGTGCTCGATCCCTGGGCGCTGAGGGCGGAGGTCGATCGGCTCGGCGAGCAGGGGGTGACGGTGACCCCCGAGACCCTGCACATCGCCGACACCTGCCCGCTCATCCTCCCCTTCCACCGCGATCTGGACGCTCTGCGCGAGGACGCTTCGGGCCAGGGCAAGATCGGGACGACGAGGCGCGGCATCGGCCCCGCTTACGAGGACAAGGTCGGCCGGCGGGCGATAAGGGTCTGCGACCTCGCCCATCTCGGCCATCTCGGCCCGCAGATCGACCGTCTCTGCGCCCATCACGACGCGCTCCGCGCCGGCTTCGGCGAGCCCCCGATCGACCGCGAGCGGCTCGAGCGCGACCTCGGCGAGATCGCCGAGTTCGTCCTGCGCTTCGCCCGGCCGGTCTGGATCACGCTGAGCGACGCCAAAGCGCGCGGCAAGCGCATCCTGTTCGAAGGCGCCCAGGGCGTCCTGCTCGACGTCGACCACGGCACCTATCCGTTCGTCACCTCGTCCAACACCGTCGCCGGAACCGCCGCCGCCGGCAGCGGCCTCGGGCCGGGCGCGGCCGGCTTCGTGCTCGGAATCGTCAAGGCCTATACGACCCGGGTCGGCGCCGGGCCCTTCCCCACCGAGCTCGAGGACGAGACCGGCCAGCGTCTCGGCGAGCGTGGCAGAGAGTTCGGCACCGTCACCGGCCGCAAGCGCCGCTGCGGCTGGTTCGACGCGGTCCTGGTCCGCCAGGCCTGCGCGGTGGCGGGGGTGACCGGCGTGGCCCTGACCAAGCTGGACGTGCTCGACGGGTTCGAGGAGATAAGGATCTGCACCGGCTACCGGCTTCGCGGCGAGGCGTTCGACCATCTTCCCGCCCATGCCGCCGACCAGGAAGCGGTGGAGCCGGTCTACGAGACGATGAAGGGCTGGACCGAATCGACCGCGGGCGCGCGCAGCTGGGCGGACCTGCCGGGTCAGGCGATCAAATATATCAGGCGCGTCGAGGAGCTGTGCCGGATTTCGGTGGCCCTGGTGTCGACCAGCCCGGAGCGCGAGGACACGATCCTGGTGCGCGACCCGTTCGCGGACTGAGCCTCCGTCGCCCCAGCGAAGGCTGGGGCCCCAGGGGGGTGAAAGGCGCCGGCTCTCTTCACCCGCCGGGATCCCAGCCTTCGCTGGGATGACGTGGAGCCTTCCCCTCCGCCCCACCCGCGACTATCGCGCCGGCATGGCTAACATCCTCGTCACCGGCACCAGCCGCGGCATCGGCAAGGCGATCGCCGCCGCGCTTTCCAGCCATCAAGTCGTCGGCCACTCCAGCCGCGGCGGCGACGGCATGATCGCCGCCGACCTCGACCGGCCCGGCACGGCGGCCCAGCTCTGGCACGAGGCGCTGGAGCGGCTCGGCGGCCGGATCCATGCCCTGGTCAACAATGCCGGCATCTTCGAAGCCGCCCCGGTCGACCTTCCGGCGGAGGAATGGACCGGACAGTGGGAGCGGACCATGCGGGTCAACCTCACCGCCTCGGCCGAGCTGTGCCGGCTCGCCGTCCTCCATTTCCGCGAGCGCGGCGGCGGCCGGATCGTCAACGTCGCCAGCCGCGCCGCCTATCGCGGCGACAGCCCGCAGCACTGGCATTATGCCGCGTCCAAGGGCGGGATGATCGCGATGACCAAATCGATCGCGCGCGGCTATGCGGCCGACGACATCCTCGCCTTCGCCGTCTGCCCCGGCTTCACCGCCTCGGAGATGGTCGAGGATTATATGGCGAGCCGCGGCGGCCAGAAGATCGTCGCCGACATCCCGCTCGGCCGGGTCGCCACCGCCGAAGAGGTGGCCGAAACGGTGCGCTGGCTGGCGGTGGAAGCGCCGGCTTCGGCGACCGGAGCGGTGATCGACGTCAACGGGGCGAGCTATGTCCGCTGAGCCCGTCATTGCGAGCGGAGCGAAGCAATCCAGTGCCGCGCCTGTCGCAAACGTCAGGCTGGATTGCTTCGTCGCTGCGCTCCTCGCAATGACGGCGCCATGACCGACAGCTGGAAGGTCACCCTCCCCTGCACCAAGGCCGAGGCCGAGGCGCTGAAGGACGACATCTCGCCGCTCGCCTGGCTCGATGTCCCGCCGGTGCTGATGACCAGCGAGGCGCACGGGGCGCGGCCGGACGAATGGCGGCTCGATGCCTATTTCGACTGCGAGCCGACCGCCGAGATGATCGGCCTTCTCGCCGCACTGGCGCCGAGCTCGGCCGGCGCCGAGCCGGCGGTCGAGCGGGTCGAGGACCGCGACTGGGTGACTTTGAGCCAGCAGGGTCTTGAGCCGATCCGGGCCGGACGCTTCTTCGTCCACACCCCGGCCCATCGCGACTCCGCGCCGCCCGACCTGATCGCGCTCGAGATCGACGCCGGCCGCGCCTTCGGCACCGGCCAGCACGAGACGACCAGCGGCTGCCTCGTCGCCCTGAGCCGGCTGAAGGCGGTCGGAGCGGCGGTGACCGATCTCGTCGATCTCGGCACCGGCACCGGCCTTCTCGCCTTCGCGGCTCTGAAGCTGTGGCCCGCCGCCCGGGCCGCCGCGTCCGACAACGATCCGGTGGCGATCGAGGTCAGCGAGGAGAATGCGGCGATCAACGCGGTGAAGCCGGGGCGGGCGCGAGGTCAGCTCGAGCTGCTCGTCGCCGAGGGGATGGAGCATCCGCGGCTGCGGGCGCGCGCGCCCTACGACCTCGTCATCGCCAACATCCTCGCCGGGCCTTTGATCGAGCTCGCCCCGTCGGTGGCGGCGGCGATCGCGCCGGGCGGCCGGCTGATCCTCGCCGGGCTTCTCGACCACCAGGCGCCGGCGGTGGCCGCCGCCTATCGCCGCCAGGGGATGATGCTGACCGGGCGGGTCGAGAGGGGCGAATGGCCGACCCTGGTGATGCGCAAGCGGCGGGCGGCGCCCGTGCGGAGACGGCGGGGCGGCTGACCCGGAACAATGCCGTCACCCCAGCGCAGGCTGGGGTCCCATGGGGTGAAGCGCGCCGAGCCTTTCACCCGCTGGGGTCCCAGCCTTCGCTGGGACGACGAGAGGGATCTCCCGCTCCCCTCGCCTACTTTTCCACCCCCAGCCGGCTCAGGATGAAGGCATAATATTCGGCGATGTCGCGGTAGCGGCGGAAGCGGCCGGATTTGCCGCCGTGGCCGGCTTCCATGTTGATCCGGAAGAGCAGGGGATTTGAGTCGGTCCTGGTCGCCCGGAGCCTCGCCACCCATTTCGCTGGCTCGTAATATTGCACCTGGCTGTCCCACAGGCCGGTGCTGACGAACATCGCCGGATAGGCCCTGGCGGCGACATTGTCGTAAGGCGAATAGGACAGGATGTAATCGTAATATTTCCGGTCCGAGGGATTGCCCCATTCGTCATATTCGTTGGTGGTGAGCGGGATGGTCGGATCGAGCATGGTGGTGACGGCGTCGACGAACGGCACCTGGGCGACGATCACCGAATAATCTTCCGGCGCCATGTTGGCGATCCCGCCCATCAGCAGCCCGCCGGCGCTTCCGCCCTGCGCCGCCACCCGGTCCTTCGCCGCATAGCCCTGGGCGACGAGATAGCGGGTGACGTCGATGAAGTCGGTGAAGCTGTTCTTCTTGTTGAGGAGATGGCCCTGGTCGTACCAGGCCCGGCCCATCTCCTGGCCGCCGCGGATATGGGCGAGGGCATAGACCATGCCTCGGTCGAGCAGGCTGGTGACGGTCGGCGACCAGGCCGGGTCCATCGAGGCGCCGTAGCTGCCATAGGCATATTGAAGCATCGCCGCCTTGCCGTCCTTTTTGAACCCCTTGCGGTAGACGAGCGAGACCGGGATCTTCGTGCCGTCGCGCGCGGTCGCCCACACTCGCTCGGTGACGTAGTTGGAGGGTTCGTAGCCCGGGGCGGGAGTCTGCTTGAGCAGCCGCCGCTCGCCGGTCCTGGCATTGACCTCGTAGACGCTGCCGGGCGTGGTCAGCGAATTGTAGCGATAGCGCAGCCAGTCGCTCTCCGGCTCACGGTTGATGTCGATGTCCATCGCGTAAGCGGGCTCGTCGGACGCGACGAAGCTGCTCTTGCCCGAATTGGGCAGCAGGCGGAGGCGCTTGTTGCCCGACGACCGTTCGGCGATGGCGATGAAGCCGTCGAACGGCTTGAAATCCTCGATGAAGACGTCGGCGCCGTGGGGCACGAGGTCGGTCCATCTCGCCCGGCCGCCCGCCGCATTGGAGTCGGCGACGCGCATCAGCTTGTAGTTGGTCGCGTTCCAGTTGGTGCGGATCACCCATTGGCCGCCGATATGGTCGGCCTCGTAGCGGAACTCGCGCTCGCGCGGCGCCAGAGTGACGAACTCGCCCGGAGCCGCGGCGCTGGTGCAGCGCTGCTCGTTGCTGACCGTGCTCTGGAGGATGATGCAGATATATTTCTGCGACGTGGTGCGCGTCAGCCCCAGGTAGAAGCTGTCGTCTTTCTCCTCATAGACAAGCCGGTCGGCCGAAGCGGGCGTACCGAGGACGTGCGCCTTGACCCTTTTGCTGAGCAGGGTGACCGGATCCTTTTCGATGTAGAAGAGGGTGCGGTTGTCGTCCGCCCAGACGATATTCGCTTCGACATTCTCGACCCGGTCGGGAAGCAGGGCTCCGGTGGCGAGGTCCTTGACGCGCAGCACATATTGGCGGCGGCCGATCAAATCCTCGGCGTAATGGAGCAGGCGGCCGTTCGGGCTGGGTCCATATTCGCCGATCTGGAAATAGCCCTTGTCCCTGCCCATGGCGGGCTCGTCGAGCAGCACTTCCTCCGGCGCCGCCATCGACCCCTTGCGGCGGGCGACGACCGGATAATCCTGCCCGGTCTCGTAGCGGGTGTAATAGAGATAGCCGCGCTGCCGGTAGGGGACGCTGCTATCGTCCTGCTTGATCCGGCCGACGAACTCTCCGTAGAGCCTCTCCTGGAGCGGCTTCAGCGGCGCCAGCGCGCCGTCGGCATAGGAATTCTCGGCCGTCAGATAGGCGAGCATCTCGGGATTCTTGCGAGTGTCGTCGCGCAGCCAGTAATAAGGATCGTCCCGGACGAGGCCGGCGGGCCCTTTCACCTGGTGAGGCTTCCTGGCCGCGACGGGCGGGCTCGGCAGGGTCTGGGCGTACAACGGCAACGTCAAAGCGGCAAGGCCGAGCAGCAGGATCTTTTTCATCAGGGACTTCTCCGAGATGCGGCCCTGTCTTGCATGAGCGCTAGAGGCGGACAAGGCAGTGACCGGCAAAGCAGTATCCAGCGACGAGCCGCCTCGCGGGCTGTGGGCTGGACCGGAAACAGGTTCAGGGCGACCCGGCGCACCATAAGATGCCGGAGACAGCCGTCAAAGGTGCCGAACCCAGTGATCCTCGGAAACTATGGAGATTGGAACGCCTTGGTCACGCATTTCGCTGGCCTTGAGGATCTTGTGGCCGAACGCGGAATGCTTCCACGACTCCGTGGCGTAAATGCCGATCACAAGCACGTCGGTTTTCCGCGTGAGGCTGCCGCAAGCCCCTCCGCGCTCGGCTACGGCCTGCTCGCACTTGGGACGTCGGCCGTAACTGAAGGTCCCGGTGAAACAATAGGTTCGCCCGGGAAAGGCTAGCGTCGGGGCCGGATCGCAAAGCGGGAGCGTCGTGGCTTTAAGCGCTTCCCCTACCGCGATGTCGTTTCCGGAAAACTCGCGAAGCGTTTGGAGCAGTTCCTGACGTTCGGACTCATCCACGACGCCGTCGGAAAGAACTTCAGCAACGCGCCGATACAGGCCAGCGATCAGCGGGTGCCCGGTAATCTCGGCATTTGCAGCCAGCCATGCCTGCAGAAACTCGACTTCGGCCTGGTTCAGCACGCCATCCGCACAAAGTCCTCTGGCCAGCCCCGTGAGCTCATCGACCTGTCTTGACGAGATGCGTTCACGACCGAAGCGGTTCAGGAGTTCTTCGTCTTTCATGCTTCGGCCCTCGCGACGATGTTCTGCCACTGTTTTTCGTCAATGATGCGAATGCCAAAATCCTCGGCCTTTTTCAATTTGGAGCCAGCGCCAGGCCCAGCAATCAGGATATCAGTCTTCTTGGAAACATCCGTGGACACCCTCGCCCCCAACTTCTCGGCTTGGGCCTTGGCCTCGTCCCTTGAAAGCCTCTCAAGCGATCCAGAGAATACGACGATCTTGCCGCTGACCTCCGATTGCACGGGCGCATATTCGACGTCCTGCGGGCTGACCCCGGCTTCGAAAAGGTCCGTCAGCACTTTCAAATTATGGGGTTCTTCGAAGAAATCCGCGATTGCCCCGGCGACCTCCGGTCCAACTCCGCCAACCCCTATGATCCCAGCCAACTCGAGGCCGAGCCGACGTTTGATCTTGTCGTGGTCCTCCAGACGCTGCTGCTCCAATGCGCTTTCGAGCTCGGGTCGTCGCGCTTTGCGATGGACGAGCAATTCGTCCACGACGGCGCGGAACCCCGCCCAGCTATGGTAGTGTCGTGCAATATCCCGGGCTGTGACCTCGCCGATGTGCCTGATGCCAAGCGCAAACAGAAACCGATCCAGTGGAGGGCCTTTGCGAGCAGCAATGGCGTTGATCAGGTTTCGTGCCCACACGTCTCCCTTCTTCTTGCGAGTAAGGAGCTTCTGCTCGGTGAGCGTAAAGATGTGGGCGGGGCTATCGATTAGACGATCTTTGAAAAAGCTTTGGATCTGTTTCAGTCCCAGGCCCTCGATGTCGAGAGCGTTGCGGCTCACGAAGTGGCGAAGTCGCTCGACCCGTTGCGCGGGACAGATGAGGCCGCCTGTGCAGCGAAAATCCACCTCTCCCGGCTCGCGCTCGACCGCTGATCCGCAGCCACCGAATTCGATCGGGCAATAGCGCGGAAACACATAGGGCAGACGCGGCTCATCGGGGGTAAGGTTCTCCAGAATTTGCGGTATCACATCCCCGGCACGCTGGATCAGCACCCGGTCTCCGGGGCGAACTTTGAGCCGACCGATTTCATCTGCGTTGTGGAGCGTAGCGTTCGTGACAGTGACTCCGCCGACACCCACGGGCTCCAGCCTAGCTACTGGTGTCAGCTTGCCAGTGCGGCCTATTTGAATTTCGATGGCGAGCAAGATTGTCTGCGCCCGCTCAGCTGCAAATTTGTGCGCTATTGCCCACCGCGGAGCCTTAGCAGCCTGGCCGAGGCGATCTTGCCAGTCGAGCCGATCAACTTTGTAAACCACGCCGTCAATATCATAGGGAAGTGACGACCTAATAGTCTCGATGCGATGATATGCATCCAGAGCGCCCTGCACATTGCTGCAAAGACAAAACTCGGGTGTTGTTTCAATTCCCAAGCTTCTGACAATTTCCATGCTCGTTGAGTGACGGTCGGACAGCGGTTGAGACGAAAATCCAACAGTATAAGCAAAAAACCCAAGATTTCGCCCACGGGTGATCGAGGCATCCTTTTGTCTTAAAGATCCCGATGCAGCATTACGCGGGTTAGCAAACGGTTTCTTTTTTTGGCGGATCATTTTCTCGTTGAGTATAAGAAAGTCCTCTTTGGTGAGGTAAACTTCTCCTCTCACCTCCAATATTTCCGGCAAGTCGCTTCCATGCAGCTCCGCCGGAACTCCCCTCACGAAAACTACGTTGCGCGTTACGTCCTCGCCGACGCGACCATTTCCCCGGGTCACGGCCTGCACCAACTCACCCCGCCTGTAGGTGACCGCCAGCGATAGTCCGTCGATTTTCGGTTCGACGGCTAGATCAATGTCGCCCTCGACGGTCAGAAACCGTTTCAATCGTTCGTAAAACCGCTCAACTTCATCGTCGTTGAAGGCGTTATCCAGGCTTAGCATCGGCGTACTGTGCCGCACCTTCTTAAAGCCCCTTCCGGGGGCGGAGCCGACGATGTTGGAAACGTTGAAAAGCTCATCTTCCGCCCCCAGCAGGGTCTCCAGCTCATCGACCCGCAGCTTGAGAGCGTCATATTCTGCGTCGGTGATCTCGGGTTTGCTCTTGTTGTCGTAGAGCTCCCGGTGACGAACGACCTCCCTCCGAAGGGCTTCTAGGTCTTCGAATAATTTCGTCTTCTCTTTCTTCCTCACGCCGCCTCCAGAAGCCGAACCGCCTGCGCCCTCGCCTCGTCCGTCACCTGCGCCCCGGACAGCATCCGCGCGATCTCCTCTCGCCTGCGCCCCTCGTCGAGCGTCTGGACGCTGGTTCGGGTCACCAGCCCTTCGTGGCTCTTCTCGATGAGGAGGTGGCGGTTGCCGCGCGCCGCGACCTGGGGGCTGTGGGTGACGACGAGCAATTGCGCGCCTTCCGCCAGCCGGTGGAGGCGCTCGCCCACCGCGCTGGCGACGGCGCCGCCGACTCCGCGGTCGATCTCGTCGAAGACCATCGTCCGGGCGTCGCCGCGCTCGGCCAAAGCGACCTTGAGGGCGAGGATGAAGCGGGCGAGCTCGCCGCCGCTGGCGATCCGGGTCAAGGGCGCGAACGGGGCGCCGGGATTGGTCGAGACCTCGAACTCGACCCGGTCGCGGCCGCGCGCCGCCCATTGCGCCTCGGCGAGCGGCTCGACCAGTGTCCGGAAGCGCGCGGAGTCGAGCTTGAGAGGCGCGAGCTCCCGCGCCACGGCCGTATCGAGCCGAGCGGCGGCGGCGGTCCTGAGCTCGGTGAGCCGCGCCGCTTCCGCTTCATAGGCGGCGCGGGCCCCGCCGACCCGCCGCTCGAGCTCGGCCAGGCTCTTCTCGCCGGCCTGGAGGGCGTCGAGCTTCGCCGCCAGCTCCTCGGCGAGCGCCGGCAAAGCGTCGGGATCGACCCGGTGCTTGCGGGCGACGGCGCGGATCTCGAACAGCCGGGTCTCGGCCTCGTCGAGCCGGGCCGGATCGTAGGCCAGAGCCGAGGCGGCGGCTTCGAGACGGTCTTCCGCCTCGGACGCCTCGACCAGCGCCCGGTCCAGCGCTTCGAGCGCCTCGGCGAGCCGGTCATGCTCGCCGGCGATCCGCTCGAGCCGGCGCGCCGCCTGGCGGCAGAGCGACAGGCCGCCTTCGGAGCCGTCGAGCAGCTGGCCGATGGCGGCGATGTCCTCCGCCAGCCTCGCCCCCTTCTGCATGTCGGCGCGGAGCCCGGCGAGCGCGGCCTCCTCGCCCGGCTCCGCGGCGAGCCGCTTCAGCTCGGCGACGGCATGCTCGAGCCATTCGCGATCGCGGGCGGCGGTCTCCAGATCCTCGCGCGCCCGCGCCAGCGCCGCCTCGGCCTCACCCCACAGGCGATAGGCCTGCTCCGTCGCCCGGCTGTCGATCCCGCCGAACGCGTCGAGCAGGGCGCGGTGGCCGCGGGGATTGAGCAGGCCGCGATCGTCGTGCTGGCCGTGCACCTCGACGAGCAAAGCGCCGAGCTCGCGGACCAGGGCGACCGAGGCCGACTGGTCGTTGATGAGGGCGCGGCTGCCGCCGTCGGCGCGGACGATCCGGCGGACGACGAGCGGCTCGCCCGGCTCGCCTTCGAGGCCGTTGTCGCGAAGCAGATCGTGGGCGGGATGATCGCCGGGAAGGTCGAAGCTGACGGTGACGACGGCCTGGGCCTGGCCCTGGCGGACGAGGCCGCTGTCGGCCCGGGCGCCGAGCGCCAGGCCGAGCGCGTCGAGCAGGATCGACTTGCCGGCGCCCGTCTCGCCGGTGAGCACTCCGAGGCCGGGCCCGAATTCGAGGTCGAGGCTCTCGATCAGGACGACGTCGCGGATGGAGAGCCCGGTCAGCATGACGGCCCCGACAGGCCGTCACCCCGGCGAAGGCCGGGGTCCCAGTTCACCGGCAGTGACCTTCCGTCCTGGGATCCCGGCCTTCGCCGGGATGACGGGCGCACATCACGCCGCCGGCGCGTGTTTCTGGACCAGCGAGTAGGCGCGCTGGTACCATTTGGTGTTCGGATAATTGGCGCCGAGCACCGCGGCCGACCGGCGCGCCTCGGCGGGGATGCCGAGGGCGAGATAAGATTCGGTAAGGCGCATCAGGGCCTCGGGCGTATGGCTGGTCGTCTGATATTGGTCGACGACGGTCCGGAACCGCATCACCGAGGCGAGCCATTGGGCGCGCCGCTGATAGAAACGGCCGATCTCCATCTCCTTGCCGGCGAGGTGATCGCGGACGAGGTCGACCTTGAGGCGGGCGTCGGCCGCGTAGCGCGTATCCGGATAGCGCCGGATGAGCTCGCCGAGCGCGTCGAGCGCCTGCTTGGTGGTGCTCTGGTCGCGGGTCACGTCGGTGATCTGCTCGTAATAGCTGAGCGAGATCAGGTAATAAGCGTAGGGGGCGTCGCGGTTGCCGGGGTGGATGGAGAGGAAGCGGCGGGCGGATTCGATCGACTTGGTATAATCCTTGGCCGCATAATAGCTGAACGCGCTCATCAGCTGGGCCCGGCGCGCCCAGACCGAATAGGGATGCTGGCGCTCGACCTCGTCGAAAACGGTGCCTGCGGTGGCGTAATCGCGCTGGTCCAGCCGCCGCTTGCCGAGGTTGTAGAGGGTGTTGACGTCGCGCGCGACATATTGGGTATCGGCCTTCGTCTTCTTGCCCCCGGTGGCGCAGCCGGCGAGAGGAAGGACGAGGCACGCCAGGACGGCGGCGGCGGTGAAGCGGGCATGGTTACGCAGCATGGAGGGCTTCTTAGCGGAGGGTTGGGACAAGGCCAAGCGCGGACTAGGAGTGACGGTCACTCGCGCCTGGATAGTGGCTTTCCCCGATGAACGGCGGTTTAATGTCTCGCCTGTAAGGGGACGGCCATGCTGCGCGTGCTGACGCTCTCGACGCTCTACCCGGACTCCGGACGTCCCTCCTTCGGGGTCTTCGTCGAGCGGCAGACCGCGGCGCTGGCGGCGCGGGACGGGGTCGAGGTCGAAATGGTCGCTCCGGTCGGGCTGCCGATCTGGCCGCTGACCCTCCACCCGCATTACCGGGCGAGGGCACGGCTTCCCGCGAAGGAGCGCCGGGAGGGGCTCGCCGTCCACCGGCCGCGCTTCCGGATCTGGCCGGGGCTGAGCGGGGCCGGCGCCGCCCGCTCGCTCGCGAGTACGGTCCTGCCGCTCGCGCAGGCCTTGCGCTGCGACGTCATCGACTCCGAATTCTTCTGGCCGGACGGGGTCGCGGCGATGCACCTCGCCGAGGCGCTGGGCGTGCCGTTCTCGGTCAAGGCGCGCGGCAGCGACGTGCATTTCTGGGGCCGCCGTCCCGCCGTGGCCGGGCAGATGCTGGCGGCCGCGCGCAAGGCCGGCGGGCTGCTCGCGGTCAGCGCCGCGCTGAAGGCCGACATGGCGGCGATGGGGATGCCGGAGGAGAAGATCCGGGTCCATCATACCGGCGCCGACCTGGAGCGATTCCGGCCGGTGGACCGCAGCGCCGCGAAGGCGAAGCTGGGCGTCGAGGGGCCGCTCATCGTCAGCCCGGGCAATCTGGTGCCGCTCAAGGGCCACCGGCTCGCGATCGAGGCGCTGGCCGATGTGCCGGGCGCGACCCTGCTGATCGCGGGCGAGGGCCCGGAGCGGCCGGCGCTGGAGGCCCTGATCGCCGCCCGCGGCCTCGCGCCGCGGGCCCGGTTGCTCGGAAGCGTCCCGCCGGACAAGATGCCGGAGCTGCTCGCCGCGGCGGACCTGATGCTTCTGCCCTCGGAGCGCGAGGGCCTGGCCAATGTCTGGGTCGAGTCGCTCGCCTGCGGGACTCCGATCCTGATCGCCGACGTCGGCGGGGCCCGCGAGGTGCTCGACCGGCCGGAGGCGGGGCGGCTCGCGGCGAGGGAGGCCGGTGCGATCGCCGGAGCGGCGCGGGAAATGCTGGCCTCGCCGCCCGATCCCGCCGAGGTGCGTCGCTCGGCGGAGCGGTTCAGCTGGGAACGCAATGGCGCCGAGCTGCACGAGCATCTGGCGGGACTGGCGGGCTAGTCCGTCATTGCGAGGAGCGTAGCGACGAAGCAATCCAAACTGCATCCGAGGCCGTACTGGATTGCTTCGCTATGCTCGCAATGACGGGCTACAATGGCATCAGGGCCGCCGCGATCCAGCGTTCTTCGCCGCGCAGCAGGCCCCAGGTGCGGGCGGCGGCCCGGCTGTCCATCACTTCGAGGCCGATGCCTTTGCCTTCCAGCGCCTCGCGCAGCGCCCGGGGCGGATGGGTGAGGCGCGGGCCCGTCCCGAGGATGAGGAATTCGGGCGCCGGGGTGAGGGCGAGCAGAGGCTCGAAATCGGCCAGGCTCAGATCGGCAAGGGCGGGCGCGGCCCATTCGTCCGCCCGGAGCGGGGTCAGGAGCAAAGCGAGATAGACGCCCTCGTCGACGACGAAGCCGCCGCCCGAAAAGCCCGTCACCACGGGACCCTCGGCGGCGGGATCGCGCTCGAAACGGGCCACTTAATAGCCTTCGTTGCGGCTCGTCACGCGCTCGCCGGAGGAAGCGGCGTTGGTCTTGGGCAGGAAGCTGTTCGAATCGACCTTCAGCCAGACCAGCCAGGGCGCGGCGATGTAGACGGTCGAATAGGTGCCGACGACGACGCTGATCAGGAGCGCGGTGGTGAAGCTCTGAATGACGTTCGGCCCGAGGATCATCAGCGAGCCCAAGGCGAGCAGCATCGCGAAATTGGTGGCGACGGTGCGCGACAGGGTCTCGTTCATCGACAGGTTGAGCAGCGAGACGATGTCCATCTTGCGGTATTTGCGCAGATTCTCCCTGACCCGGTCGTAGATGACGATCGTATCGTTCAAGGAATAGCCGATCAGGGTGAGGAGGGCGGCGACGACGTTGAGGTCGAACTCCATCTGGGTGAGCGCGAAGAAGCCCAGAGTGAGGGTGACGTCGTGGAACAGGGAGAACATCGCGCCGACGCCGAACTGCCATTCGAACCGGACCCAGATGTAGATGACGATCCCGATCGCGGAGAGCAGCAGCGCCAGGGCGCCGTCCCAGACCAGCTCCTCCGAGACCTTGCCCGAGACGGTGTCGACCGCGTCGATCCGGACCCCCGGATATTTCTGCTGAAGCGCCTGGCGGACCTTGGAGGCGGCGGCGTTCGCCCCTTCCTCGCCGCCTTCGGGCAGGGGCAGTCGGATCGAGATCTCGCGGGGGCTTCCGAATTCCGACACGCTCGGGTCGCCGAGGCCGAGGCTGGTGACGTCGTCGCGCAGCCGGTCGAGCGACGGCGGCTGGGCGAAGGTGGTGCGGATCACCTGGCCGCCTTCGAAATCGACCCCGAAATTGAGGCCCTTGACGGCGATCAGGGCGATCGAGGCGATGATCAACAGGGTCGAGAGCGCGATGGCGACGTTGCGCCAGCGCAGGAAATCGAGGTTCGTATTGTCGGGGATGAGTTTGATCAGGCGCATGGCGTCGTTCAGATCCTGAGCTCGGTGGGCCGCTTGCGCAGCCAGAGGGAGACGAACATGCGGGTGACGGTGACGGCGGTGAACACCGAGGTGGCGATTCCGATCATCATCACGACGGCGAAGCCCTTCACCGGCCCCGAGCCGAAATAATAGAGCAGCAGGCCGGCGATGACGTTGGTGATGTTCGCGTCGAAAATGGCGGTGCGGGCCTCGTCATAGCCGTGCTGGACGGCCTCCATCACCCGGCGCCCGCGCCGATGCTCCTCGCGGATCCGCTCGTTGATGATGACGTTGGCGTCGACGGCGGCGCCGACGGTGAGCACGAAGCCGGCGATCCCCGGAAGGGTCAGGGTCGCGAACGGCGCCATGATCCCGAGGATGACGACCACGTTCAGGATGAGCGCGATATCCGCGTAGATGCCGAAGCGGCCGTAGGTCAGCCACATGAAGAGCAGGATCGCGACGGTGCCGACGATCCCGGCGATGACGGCGCTCCTGATCGAATCGCGGCCGAGATCGGGCCCGACGGTGCGCTCCTCGATCACCCTCAGCTCGACCGGGAGCTTGCCGGAGCGAAGCTGGACGGCAAGGTCGGTGGCGGCCTGGACCGTGAAGCTTCCGGTGATGTTGGCCTGGCCGCCGAGGATCGGCTCCCGAATCTCGGGCGCGGACAGGACGACGTCGTCGAGGACGATGGCGAACGGCTTGCCGACATTTTGCTGGGTGATCCGGGCGAAGGCCTTGGAGCCGCGGCCGTCGAAGCGGATGCTTACGGCCGCCTGGTTGTTCTCGTCGAAGGTCTGCTGGGCGTCGACGAGCTGGTCGCCGTTCACCATCGCCCGGCGGAGCACGGCGATCCGGCCGCCGCCGGCCATCGGCAGGACCTGGCTTCCGACCGGCGCCCGGCCCTGAGCGACCTGTTCCGGGCTGGCCGTGAGGTCGACCATCTTGAACTCGAGCCGGGCGGTCTTGCCGAGCAGGGCCTTCAGCCCCTCCGGATCCTGGAGGCCCGGCACCTGGACGAGGATCCGGTCCTTGCCCTGGCGGATCACGGTGACTTCCTTCGTCCCCTCCGGATCGACCCGGTTGTAGACCACTTCGCGGGCGGTCTTCATCGCGTTTTCGAGGGCCTCGTCGAGGCCGGACTGGGTCGGGGTAAGAACCAGCCGGGTTCCGTCGACCACCGAGATATTGAAGGTCCGCTGGCCGGTCAGCGCGACGGGCTGGGTCTGGTTGTTGGCGATCTCCCGGGCCGCGTCGACCTGGGCCGGGTCGCGGACCAGGAAGGACAGGCGCCCGCCCGCGGTCGACATGTCGCCGACCTCGATCTTCGCCTTGCGCAGCTCGCTGCGCATGATGTCTTCCATCTGGTCGAGCCGCTGCTTGGCGACGTCGCTGGTATCGCCCTCGAGCAGCAAATGGCTTCCGCCGGCGAGGTCGAGGCCGAGGTTGATTCGAGCGCTCGGGATGAAGGCCGGCCATTTCGCGACCATGGCTTCGGGGAAGAAGCTCGGCACCGCCATGGCGATTCCGACCAGGCAGAGCAGGCTGACCGCCCAGACCTTCCAGCGGGGGAAATCCAGCATGATGTCAGTCGTTCGCCGGCTTGGCGCCGTGCGGGCGGACTTCGCTGAGCATGGACTTGACGATCCGGACCCGGGTTCCCGACGCGATCTCGAGCTCGACCTCGGCCTCGTCCACCTTGGTGACCTTGCCGATCAGGCCGCCGCTGGTGACGGCGATGTCGTTGCGCTTCACCGCCGCGATCATGTCGCGATGCTCCTTCACCCGCCGGCTCTGCGGCCGGATGAGAAGGAAGTAGAAGATGACGACGATGAGCAGCAGCGGCACGTAGGGACCCAGGACGGCCAGGAAGCCTCCAGAAGCTGCGGCGCCGGACTGGGCATAAGCGGGCGATGAGAACATGAGACCATACCTGGTGAGGGACCGGCGCCGACGCAAGCGTCCGGGGGAAGGCGGCGGCGACTAACATGCGTTGCGCGGCTTGCGCAAGCGCGCCGCGGACTTACAATCGCCGGCGCCGGGGAGGCGAGCCATGCTTTCGCGGGCGCTATTGGGGAGGTTGCTATGAGAATGGGCTTTGCTTTGGCCGCCGTGGCCTTGATCGCCATTTCAGGGTCGGCCGACGCCGCCCCCGACGGCAAGAACCGCAAGGTCAGCGTCGAAAACCTGAGCAGCCAGACCGTGCGGGAGCTCTACGCCTCGCCGATCACGGCCAAGACCTGGGAAGAAGATTTGCTCGGCCGGCGGACTCTGAACGCCGGGCAGACGATCAGCGCCAATATCGATAACGGCACCAACGAATGCTATTACGACCTGAGGGCGGTGCTGGCGAACGGCAAGGTCTTCGAGCAGCGCAAGATCAACGTCTGCGCGATCAACAAATGGGTGATCGGCGACTCCGGCAATTCCATCCAGTAAGGCCGGCGGACCCGCCTCAGGCGCGGGGCGGAAGGATGATGAGGGTCGAGGTGCCGTGGGCGAGGACCTTGCCGTCGGCGGAAAGCAGACGCGCTTCCGACGTGGCGATCTGCCGGCCCCGGGTCACCACCCGACCCTCGCAGCGGACCGGGCTGCCGTCGGGCGGGATCGGCCGGGTGAAGTTCACCTTGGTCTCGACCGTCGTATAGCCGATTCCGGCCGGAAGCTCGGTATGGACCGCGCAGCCGGCGGCGCTGTCGATCAGGGTGAGGGCGACCCCGCCATGGACCCCGCCGAGCGGATTGAGCAGATGCGGCCCCGCCGAGCCTTCGAACACCGCCCGGCCCGGCGCCACCTCGACGAGCCGGAAGCCCATGGTCGCTCCGATCGGCGGGGCGGGCAGGCTGCCGGCGATGATCGCCTGGAGCATCTCGAGCCCGGTGAGGCCCTCAATCTCCTCACGCGAGGCTATGCCCGTACGCCGCCCAGAATCCATGTCAGCCTCGTTTGTAGGTTTCTAATTGAAACTAGATAGAGGCGCAGCCTGGGTCAACTCGTCATGCCGGGCTCGACCCGGCATCCACGAACACGGGCGAACGCGGGCGCCCTCAGGTTTCGGCGTTCATGGATTCCGGCTTTCGCCGGAATGACGGCGCCCGTACGGCTTGCCTTCGCGCAGGGCAGGGCCTAAGTCGCGCGCCTTGGGCGCCCAAAACGGCGCCTCGGTCGGGGCGTAGCGCAGCCTGGTAGCGCATCACACTGGGGGTGTGGGGGTCGCTGGTTCGAATCCAGTCGCCCCGACCATTGATTACCGACGCGGCGGCAGAGCGAAGAGCTGCTCGGGCCTGGCGATCTCCACCTGCTCGCTGCGCGTTCCGGATCGGTAGCCGAGCCTCTGCATCACCTTGTCGATGTCCGGACGATCGTAATCGACGCCGTGGCAGGCGCGCAGGTAGATGACCGCCGAGGCGGTGTTGTAGCCGCCGAGCTTGAACAGGTCCAAGGCGTGGGCGACCCAGCGCTTGCCGGAGCGGAAGGCCATGGCCGGCTGCGAACGGGAGCAGAGCACATAATCGACTTTCGCCGCTTTCTCCCAGGCGATGCGGACGGACGGCTGATAGCGGGACGGATAATCGTCCCGATGAACCGAAGTGCCGCGCAGGGCCGCGACCTTGCGCAGCGTCCCGGCCGGGGTCGAGCGGATGGCGACGTTCGACACCGGCTTCGACCAGGAGCATTCCATCATGTGGCAGTAGACGAGTCGGGGCGCCGGCGCGGCGGGCGCCGCCGCCAGCGCCAGGGTGAGTGCGATCATGCCTTTGCTTCTCCCTTCGCGTTCGTCACCGGCCGCGCCTCGGCGTCGAGGACCTTGGTGTAGAGCTTGCCGATCCCGATCAGGGCGATTCCGAGGACCAGGAAGGAAAGGATCCTGAGCACCCCCTCGAGCGCGCTCGCGTCGACCAGGAAGACCTTGACCGTGGTGGCGGTGAGCAGGACCAGGCCGGCGAGGCGCAGCGCCTTGTCGGGCAGCCGGATGCCGCCGAGCAGCAGGGCGACCGAAAGCAGCAGGCCGGCCAGGGAATAACCGTAGGATTCCGCCGACGGCAGGTACGGCCCGTTGAGCAGCGACCCCTGGAAGCCCTGCCGGACCATCAGCATCACGCCCAGCACCAGCGACGCCAGGAAGAGGAGCAGCCAGGCCCCCGAGCGGGCCTTGCCGTCGGCGCCGCGGCGGGCCCGGTAGAGCCAATAGGCGCTGAGCAGATAAGCGGGGGCGAGCAGGTTCAGCACCGGCAAGGCCCCGACATCCTGCGCCGCCCAGAGCGGATTGTGGATCAGCATGTCGAACCAGACCAGCCGGGCGGCGGCGAGCGCGGTGATCAAAGTGCCCGCGACCCAGCGCGCGACTTCGTCGAGGCCGCGGATCGGGATCCGGCCGCTGCAGACGAGCCAGCCGGCGGCGAACAGGGCCTGGTTGACGATCGTCCGCTCGGCGAAGCCTCGAAGCTCGAAATCGGCTTCCGAGGCCAGGCCGAAGGCCTGCTTGAAGAGCAGATAGCCGGCCGCGCCCGCGAACATTGCGGCAAGGACCAGCGGCGCCGAGCGCAGGGCGGGCACGGGAGCCGGAAGGGAGCGCCAGATCGCGGCGAGGAGGAGGGCGGGGAGGAGCAGGGTCTGGAGGCCGGTGCCGATGCCCGGCAGGTTCGACGCCAGCGCCGGCACTCCGGTCAGCGACAGAAGCAAAGTCTCCCAAAGCTGCGGAACCCGGCCCGCCGCCCAGAGCGAAGCGATCCCGGCGGCGGCCAGGGCCAGTCCGGCCAGCCCGCGATCGCCAAGCCGCCGGCTCGCGAAGGCGGCGGCGAGCGCGATGACAAGCCAGCCGCCGGCGACGAGGTCCGCGGGCAGGAGCTGCCAGGCGGCGATTCCGAGCGAGACCATCGCGCTGCCCGCGGCGAGGCCGAGCGGGGCGTCGACGGCGGTCTCGCTCGCCGCCCTTCGCCGGGTCCAGGCCAGGAACAGAGGCCCTGCCGCAAGCAGAAGGAAGAGAAGGCCCCACAGCGGCCGGTCGAGCCATTCGGGCCGTTCCACCCGGAGGATCCAGGCCGGCCCGATCAAGGCGGCGCAGGCGGTGGCGAAGGGGAGAAGCACGCGTTCGCGGCGCAACGCCGCGGGCAGCGATCCCAAAGCGAACAGGGCCGTCACTCCCGCCGCGACGGCGGGGATGTAGCGGGGCTGGTCGAAGGCTTTCAGGGCGATGAGGATCAAGGCGAGCCCCAGGGCGATTGCGGGCAGGACGCGATATTCGGGCTTGCGCGGCTCGAGCAGGAGGCA
Source organism: Allosphingosinicella sp. (assembly GCA_035719905.1). GTDB lineage: Bacteria > Pseudomonadota > Alphaproteobacteria > Sphingomonadales > Sphingomonadaceae > Allosphingosinicella. The sequence goes on along the minus strand of DASTFN010000044.1, from coordinate 87,755 downwards.
GGCGACCGACAGGGCCCCGAACAGGCCCCAGGCGGGAAGCCCGATATCGGCCCGCCCGACCAGGACCGCCAGCTGGACGAGGCCGATCGCCGCCGGGCGGAGGAAGTCGAGCTGCCAGCCCGGGCCGGCCCGAAGCACCGACGCTCCGGTTGCGACGAGAAAGATGAAGACTCCCGCGGCGAGCGCGTCCGGAGCGTCCCAGCTGAGCAGGAAGGCGCTCCAGCCGAAGCTGAGCAGGGCCGCCGCCGCCGCGAGCCAGGTCCAGCCGCGGCGGCCGGCTAAGGTGAACAGGGCGATGTCGAGCAGGGCGAGATAGGTGAGCAGCGGGATCGCGGTCTCGCTTCGCTCGCCGACCAGCAAGGGAGTCACGAAGCCGCCGACCAGCCCCATCACCGCCGACGGAGCGCCGTGGCGGAGGGAAAGGATCAGGGCGGCGCCGGTCACCATCACCATCAGCCCGAAGGCGGTGCCGTTGCCGATCAGATGGTGGAGTACCAGCGAGCCGTAGGCGGTGGCGTAGAGGACGAAGATCCCGGCCCCGACCAGGGCTTGGGCGACCCGGCGATCCAGCGCCCAATCCGCCCGGCTTCGGGCGAGCTCGCCGAGCGCGAGCAGGAGCAGCCCGAACAGCGCCGCCATCCCCATCTGCACCGGCGGCGTGATCAGGCCGATCTGGATCGAGTAGCGGACGAGCAGAACCCCGGCGACGGCCAGCGCGATCCCGCCCACCCAGATCATCAGCCGCCCGCCGACCCAGCGCTCGAAGAAACCGCCGAGCGTCTCGCGCGGGGAGTCAGGGTCGTCCCACTCGGCGTCGGAAGGCGATTCCTCAGGCTCGAACTGCCGATCCCGTTCCAGCTGCTCGAGCAGAGCCCAAACCGGCATCCGCTCCGGCGGCTCGGCCGTGGGCTGCTCGGTGCGGCGGGAGCCGACGAATTCCGGATCGGGGGGCGCCGCATGGGCTTCGGCGCCGCGGAGGCTCTCCACCTGCCGTTCCAGCGCCTTCACTCGCCAGGACAGGATCAGGGTGAAGGCCAGCAAGCCGGCGAGGCTGAGGAAGGTGAGAAACCCCATCGCCGGGAAGCTAGCGGCGCGCCGCTCCTCTGTCAGCGCTCAATCGTCTCCGCCGTCATTCCGGCGGACGCCGGACTCCATGAACGCCGCCCATCTGGATTCCCGCCGACACTGTTCATGGATCCCGGGTCAAGCCCGGGATGACGGGTTCTGACGGGATCGATTGCAACCCCCGCGCCCGGCTCCCATATCGCCGCCGTCCAAGAGCGGGAGCATCTGATGGAAAGCTGGCACGGCACAACGATCCTGGCGGTGCGCAAGAACGGGCGGGCGGTGATCGCCGGCGACGGCCAGGTCACCCTGGGCCAGACCGTGATCAAGCCCAACGCCCGCAAGGTAAGGCGGCTCGGCGACGGCAGCGTCATCGGCGGCTTCGCCGGCGCCACCGCCGACGCCTTCACCCTGTTCGAGCGGCTGGAGCGCAAGCTCGAGCAGCATCACGGCCAGCTGATGCGCGCCGCCGTCGAGCTCGCCAAGGACTGGCGGACCGACAAATATCTGAGGAACCTCGAGGCGATGATGATCGTCGCCGACAAGGAGGTCACGCTCGTGCTCACCGGCAATGGCGACGTGCTCGAGCCCGGCTCGGGAGTCGCGGCGATCGGCTCGGGCGGCAATTTCGCGCTCGCCGCCGCCACAGCCGTCTACGACTATGAGAAGGACGCCGAGGCGATCGCCCGCAAGGCGATGGCGATCGCCGCCGAGATCTGCGTCTACACCAACGGCAATCTGACGGTGGAGAGCCTGGAGAGCGCGGCCTAGGCAATCCTCCCAGGCGCTGCTGCGGGCCAACCCGCCACCGCTTTGTCGCTTTCATGCAACAATGAGGCAGATTCTCTTCGGTTGCCGCCGCGGAACGCACCTTCGCGCTCGCCAAGGCCTGCTTGCTCGGCACATTGTGTGCCGCGTCACCCACTGCGAGAGATTTGGCTTTCACCAAGGGGGAGATTGCAATGAGCCGCATCGGCCGCCGTCGCTGGCTGGGCGCCAGCCTTGCCTGCATCGTTATCGCCACCCTCGCACAGCCCGCGCTGGCCCAGGAGGACCAGACGAGCGCAGCCCAAAGCGACGAGCTCGAGACAATCCTGATCACCGCCAACCGCCGCGAGGAGAATCTCCAGGACGTCGCGATCTCGGCCGCGACGCTCGACTCCGCGCGGGTGCAGAGCATTTTCGATGCCGGCGGCGACACGACCGCGCTGGCCGCGCGTGTGCCCGGCCTGTTTGTCGAAAGCTCCAACGGCCGAGTCGCGCCGCGATTCTACATCCGCGGCCTCGGCAACACCGATTTCGACCTCGCCGCCTCGCAGCCGGTCTCGGTGCTGATGGACGAGGTCGTGCTGGAGAATGTCACGCTCAAGAGCTTCCCGATCTTCGATGTCGACCGGATCGAAGTGCTGCGCGGCCCGCAGGGAACCTTGTTCGGCCGCAACACTCCCGCCGGCATCGTCAAGATCGACACGGTCCGGCCGACCGACCAATTCTCCGCGCGCGGCTCGATCAGCGTCGGCAGCTATGGGTCGGTGGCGATGGATGGCGGTATCGGCGGACCGATCGCACAAGGCGTTTCCGGCCGCCTCTCGGTGTTGCTGCAGCGGCGCGGCGACTTCATCGACAATGGCTTCACCGGCGAGGACGACGCCTATGGCGGCTACACCGATTTCGCGGCCCGCGCCCAGCTGCTGTTCGAACCGAGCGACCGTTTGAGCATCCTGGCGCTCGGCCAATACCGCAAGCTCGACGGCCAGAGCACCCTGTTCCGCGCCAACATCCTCGGCCCCGGCAACAACGAGCTGAATGCGAATTACGATCGCGACACGGTCTTCTACGATGCCGGCGGCGAGAACCCCGCCGAATATGAAGTGTGGGGGGCCTCGCTTCAGGCCCAATACGATTTCGGCGGCGCGACTCTGACATCGATCACCGCCCATTACGAGAGCAATGGGTCCAGCCGGGGCGACATCGACGGCGGTTTCGGCGCGGTGTTCCTGCCCGTGATGGGCCCGGGCTTCATTCCATTCCCCTCCGACACGCAGGATTCGATCGACCTTCGGCAGACGACGCAGGAAATCCGCCTCGCTTCCCCCGGCGGCCGGCGGTTCACCTGGCAGGTCGGCGGCTATTATTTCGACAGCAGCTTCACCGTTCTGACCGAAGGGTTCACCTTCCCGCCGCCCGTTACCGTGCGCCACAGCAACGAGAGCTGGGCGGTCTTCGGCCAGCTCGGCATGGAAGTGACTCGGGGCGTCACCTTGACCGGCGGCCTGCGCTACACCGAGGACGACAAGGATTTCGAAGTCGTCTCGGGGGCGGCGCCGAACGACCGCAGCGTCGGGGACGAGCGCCTAAGCTGGGACCTTGCCGGGATCGCCGAGGTGGCGCCCAACGTCAGGCTTTACGCCCGCGTCGCCAGCGGCTTTCGCGCTCCGACCATCCAGGGCCGCGACGTGGCCTTCTTCGCTCCACCCTCGGTGGCGACCTCGGAGAAGATCATGTCCTATGAGGTGGGCTTCAAGACCGAGCTCGCCGACCGCCGCCTGCGGCTGAACGGCGCCGTGTTCCATTACCGGGTGGACGACCCGCAATTCACCGCCGTGGGCGGGGCGGGCAACCTCGTCCAGCTGGTCAACGCCAATGAGGGAAGGGCCTGGGGATTCGAGCTCGAGAGCGCCTTCCGGGTCAGCGAGCACTTCCTGCTGACCGCGGGGGTGAGCTACAACGACACCCAGATCAACGATGACACGCTCGCCGTCGGCATCTGCGCGCAGTGCACGGTGACCGACCCGATCGTCGTCATCGCCGGCAGCAACCGTGCCCTCGTCGACGGCAATGCCTTCCCGAACGCCCCGAACTGGATCTCCGACGTGACCGCCCGCTGGGACATGCCGGTGAGCAAAGATGGCGAGCTCTTCGTCTTCACCGACTGGACCTACCAGGGACGGACCAGCTTCTTCCTCTACGAATCCAGGGAGTTCGTCACCGACGGCCAGATCGAGGGCGGGCTCAGGATCGGCTATGCGGCGCGCGACGGCCGCTGGGAGATCGCCGCCTTCGTCAGGAACATCACCGATGCGGACAATGTGAAAGGCGGTATCGACTTCAACAACAACACCGGGTTCGTGAACGAGCCGCGGACCTTCGGCCTCTCGGCGCGGTTCAACCTTTGAGGAGAGCGCGGAATTGACCGGATGGTCCGTCGAACGCCTGGACTGGACCGACGAGGCGCTGGGGGAAATAGAGCTGCCGGAACGCACGATGCGTTTCCGCTCGAGCTTCGGCTCGGGACTTTCGCGCCGGGCCGGCGACCCGCCCGGGATCGTCTGGGCGGTCGGCGACCGCGGCCCCAACATCAAGGTGAAGACGGCCGTCAAGCTCTACGGCCTCGACCGGCTGAAGCCGTTGCGGAACGAGGCGGGCGCCAAGATCATGCCGCGCCTCGATCTCGGCCCCGCCCTTGCCGAGCTTCGGCTCACCGAGGGGCGGGTGGAGCTCGTGCGCAGCCTTCGGATCGGCGATTCGCAAGGCAGGCCGGTCTCCGGGCTGCCGGTGCCGGCAGGCCCGCACACGCGCTGCGAACCGGCCTTCGACCTTGCCGGCGAGCCGCTGGAGCCGGATCCGTCCGGCCTCGACACCGAAGGGATCGCGCAGCTGCCGGACGGGGGCTTCTGGGTGAGCGATGAATTCGGGCCGTCCCTGGTCCGACTCGATTCCGGCGGCCGGATCCTGAAACGGCTGGTGCCGGAAGGGACCAGGCTCGACGGCGCCGCCTATCCGGTGGAGGCCTGCCTCCCCGCCATCGCCGCCCGCCGGCAGCTCAACCGCGGCTTCGAGGCGATCACCCTTTCCGCGGACGGCCAATGGCTGTTCCTGGCCTTCCAGAGCCCCCTCGCCCACCCCGACGAAGCCGCGCACGCGCAGGCCCGCCACGTCAGGCTGTGGCGACTCGATGCAGCGACCGGCGAGGTCGCCGCCCAATATCTCTACCCGCTCGACCCGCCCAGCGCCTTCCGCCGCGACCAGGAAAAGGGGGCGCTGGAGCGAAGCGACCTCAAGATCAGCGAGCTGTGCTGGGTCGGCATGGAATCGCTGCTGGTGCTGGAGCGCGGCTCCGAGAGCACGAAAATCTACCGGGTGACCCCGGACGATTCGTCCAGGCTTCCGGGCGAGCATCTCGACGACGACGCCCGCCCGACGGTCGAGGAGCTCAGCGCCCGCCCGGACGGCCCGGGCCTGCCCGTCCTAACCAAGCACCTCCTGTTCGACACCGACGAGGCGACGGAGATCGGCGCCGACCTCGAGGGGATGGCGATCCTCTCCCCGTGCGAGCTTCTCCTCGTCAGCGACAATGATTTCGGGGTCGAGGGAGCCGAAACGGGCTTCTGGCGCGTTCGCTTCGACAGTGATTTCCTTGCCTGAGCCCCCGATGACCATCCTTCGACCCGCCTTGCTCCCCTTCGCCGCCGGCCTCGCCTTGCTCGCCGCTTGCGGCGGCGGCGACGATTACGAACCGGAGGTCAGGGCCGAGGAGAAGAGGATCGGCGCGCAGCAGCATCCGCAGCTGCTCGCCGAGTTCGGCGGCGCCTACCAATCGCCCGAGGCGGCCTATGCGCGGCGGGTCGGCGAGAAGGTCGCGGCCGCCGCCGGCCTCGAGGGGGAATGCACCTTCACCCTGGTCAACAGCGACGTCGTCAACGCCTTCGCGGTCCCCGGCTGCTACATTTACGTGACCCGCGGCCTGATGGGCATCGTCAACTCCGAGGCCGAGCTCGCCTCGGTGCTGGCGCACGAGGTCGGCCATATCGTCGCCGCCCACAACCGCCGCCAGCAAAGGCGGTCGCTGTGGCGCAGCCTCGGGGTTTGGGCGGTGGGGGCGATCACCGGCTCGGAGGATCTGACCCGGATCGCCGGCCGGGCCGCCGAATATTTCACCCTGCGCTATTCGCGGAACCAGGAATATGAGGCCGACGACCTCGGCGTCCGCTACCTCGCCGCGGCCGGCTACGACCCTTATGCCGCCGGCGACATGCTCGGAGCCCTCGGCCGGCACGAGCAATATATGGGACGGACCCGCGGCCGCGACGAAGCCCAGGCCATTCCCGAATGGGCCCGAACCCACCCGCTCGCCGGAAACCGGGTCGAGCGGGCGGCGCAGACGGCGGCGGCGACGGGGATTGCCGACGGCGCGGTGCCGGAGCTGGAAGCGCCTTATCTGCGCGAGCTGGACGGCCTGCTCTACGGCGACGACCCGCAACAGGGCTTCGTCGACGGACGCCGATTCGCCCATCCGGTGATGCGGATCGGCTTCGAGGCGCCCGAAGACTTCACCTTGACCAACAGCCCGCGCTCGATCCTGATCGAGGGGCCGGACGGGCTTCGCGGCGAGTTCGGCAGCGGGCCGATGCCGGCGGGCGGGCTGGAGGCCTATGCGGACGGCCTGATCCGGACGCTTCTGCGCGGAACTCCGGCCGAGGCCGGTCCGGCCGAGCGGATCCGGATCAACGGCCTCCCCGCTCTGCTTGTGCCGGTGCTGGTGCGGACCGAGCAGGGGGCGGTCGAGCTCAGCCTCGCGACCTATGACGGCGGCGACGGCGGCGCCTATCATTTCATCATGGTCGGCCCGCCCGCCGATGCCTCGCGGGCGGCGATCGGGGCGCTGTTCGGATCCTTCCGTCTGCTCTCCGTGGAGGAAGCGCGAAGCCTCAGGCCGCGCCTCATCCGCACCGTCCGGGTCGGGCCCGGCCAGACCCCGGCCACGTTCGCCGCCCTGATGGCGAGCGATCACCCGCTCGACCATTTCCTGATGCTCAACGGCCTTACCGCCGGGCAGGCCCCAAAGCCCGGCGACCTCGTCAAGATCGTCACCTTCGCGCCGCGCTGAGCGGAGCCGGGCGCCATCCGTATGTGACCCTCCAGCGGTGGGTCTAACCGACTGATTGAACGCAAAGACGCAAAGAGCGCGGAGCGCTCCTGAATCAATGCGTACCCGGAACCGCGATGAGTTGATCCGCTTCGCGGAATCTTTGCGTCTTTGCGTTCAAAATTGAGCTCGCACAGCGAAGGAGAGCTACTGCCGGATGCGGGGCGGTCATGATCCGGAAGAGGCGGCCAGGATCCACGACTGGAACGCCGCCATGGCGGGAGTCGGCTTGCGCGACTTGAGGCTGGTCAGCCAATAGCCGCCCATCGGGATTTCGAGGCGGAAGGGGCGCGCCGCTTTCCCTTCGGCAAGCTCGCGCTCGAACATGCAGGCGGGGCCGAGCGCGACTCCGTGCCCGGCGAGCGCCGCCTCGACCATGATCGCGGCGCTGTCGAAGACCGGGCCGGTCAGAGCCGGGGTTGGAACGCCCGCCGCCTCGAGCCAGGCGGGCCATTCGCCGACCCGGTAGGAGCGAAGCAGGGTTTCGGCGGCGAGATCGGCCGGCTCGCTCAGCCGGGCCGCGATCTCCGGGGTGCAGAGCGGGGTCAGGGGAGCCTCGAACAGCAGGGCCGAATCGGTGCCGTGCCAGGCGCCGTCGCCGAACCTTATGGCGAAATCGAGCCCCTCCTCGGCGATGTCGACTCGGTTGTTGTTGGTGGTCAGCCTGAGGTCGACGAAGGGATGCTCCGCACGGAAGGCCGGCAGCCGGGGCAGCAGCCAGCCCAGAGCGAAGGTGCCGACGACCCCGACCGACACTATCTCCCGCCCCTTGCCGCCCTCGAACCCGTCGAGCGCCTCCGCTACCCGGTCGAAGGCCTCGCGGAGCACCGGCAGAAGCGCCTGGCCCTCGTCGGTCAGCCCGAGGCCGCGCGGCAGCCGGCGGAACAAGGGGATTCCGAGCCTTTCCTCGAGCGCCTTGACCTGGTGGCTGAGCGCCGGAGGGGTCACGCACAATTCGATCGCCGCCCTGGTGAAGCTCAAGTGGCGCGCCGCGGCCTCGAAGGCGCGGAGGCCATTGAGGGGCAGATAGGGGCGGATCATCCTGTGCTTCTAGCCGGGCCGGACATCGCGGTAAGATGAAGAAATCTATCGGCTGCCGCTAGCTATCCTCGCGCATTCCGGCAATTTGAGCCCTCGCCGCGCTGGCCGGCGATGATTAGGCTGACGGGAATGGACCGCCGCGCTTTCATCGGCTCAGCCGCCGCAACCCTTGCCCTGCCAGGCTGCGTCAGGACGCCACGCCCGTCGATGGCCGCCCGAGCCGATTGCCTGCCTCAGGTCAAGGTCGCGCCCGAGCGGGTCATCCGGACGGTTGCCGGCCTTCGCCCCTATCGCGCCTCCGGCTTCGTCGTCCGCGCCGAGGCGCTCGGCGACAAGAAATTGGTCCACAATTACGGCCATGGCGGCGCCGGGATCACGCTCAGCTGGGGAAGCTCGAAGCTCGCGACGCAGCTCGGCCTGCCGGGCCACAAGGGGCCGGTCGCGGTGATCGGCGCCGGGGTGATGGGGCTGACCACCGCCCGCCTCGTCCAGGAAGCGGGGTTCCCGGTCACCCTCTACACCGAGGCCCTGACCCCCGACACCACCTCCAACATCGCCGGCGGCCAGATCTCGCCCTTCGGCCATTTCGAGGACGGCGAGGTCACTCCGGAGTGGCGCGCCCAGTTCGCCGCGGCGATGGAGTATAGCTGGCGGCGATTCCAGATCATGGTCGGCGACGATTACGGGATACGCTGGCTTCCGACCTATCAGGAGTCCGGCAATGCCGCTCGCTGGTCGGACCGATTCCATCCCGATTCCCGGCCGCTGAGCCCGGCGGAGCATCCCTTCCCGGTCGAGCGGATCGTCCGCTACAACACGATGTACGTCGAGACCGGCCGCTTCCTGCGCGAGCTGACCCGGGACGTGCAGGTCGCCGGCGGCCGGATCGAAGTGCGCAAGTTCGCAACCCCGGCGGAGATCGCGGCGCTTGCCGAGCGGCTCGTTTTCAATTGCACGGGGCTCGGCGCCCGCGAGCTGTTCGGCGACCGCCAGCTCCATCCCGTCCGCGGCCAGCTCGCCATCCTGCTGCCCCAGCCGGAGGTGCGCTACGCCTTTGCCGGCCAAGCCGGCTACATGTTCCCCCGCGCCGACGGGATCCTGCTCGGCGGCACGTTCGAACGGGACGAGTGGGAGGCGGTGCCGCAGCCGGCCGACATCGCCAGCATCGTCGCTTCGCACAAGGAATTGTTCGGCGGGTTCCGCTGCACGCCTTAACGTCATTCCGGCGAAAGCCGGAATCCATGGACACCGCCGCCGGGGAAATCCTCGAGGTGCCCGTGTTCATGGATCCCGGATCAAGTCCGGGATGACGGCTAGACCCGCCCCGCCATCGCCGCTTCCAGCACGACGCGTGCCGCGGCGGCATCGAAGGGCAGCGGGTTGCCGCCGGCGGACGGATCCGCCTCCGCCATGATCGCGATCCGCTCCAGGTCCTGGTCCGAGACCCCTAGCTCCGCCAGGGTGTGAGGAATGCCGAGGCGCCGCCTAAGCTCGACGATCCAGGCCAGGAAGCCGTCGAACGACGTGTCGGCGAGGCCGATATAGCCCGCCAGCCGCGCCAGCCGAGCCTCGATCGCGCTTCGGTTGAAGGCCAGCAAATAGGGCATCAGCACCGCGTTGGTGAGGCCGTGATGGGTGCCGAGCCGGGCTCCGATCGGATGCGACAAGGCGTGCATCCCGCCGAGGCCCTTCTGGAACGCGGTCGCGCCCATCGCGGCGGCGGCGAGCATATGGCCCCGCGCCTCGACGTCGCCGCCTTCCTCCACCGCTCGGGGCAGCCACTCGCGGATCAGCTTCATCCCCTCGGCGGCGATGCCGTCCGCCATCGGATGGAAGCCGGGCGCGCAATAGGCCTCGAGGCAATGGGACAGCGCATCCATTCCGGTGGCCGCGGTGACGTGCGGCGGAAGGCCGAGGGTGAGCTCGGGATCGAGGATCACCAGAGCGGGAAGCATCTTGGGATGGAAGATGATCTTCTTCACGCCGGCCTCCCGGTCGAGGATGACGCCCGCGCGGCCGACCTCGGAGCCCGTCCCGGCGGTGGTCGGCACCGCGACGACGGGCGCGATCCCGGCGGGATCGGCACGGGACCACCAATCCTCCTTGTCCTCGAAATCCCAGAGCGGCCGGCGCTGGCCCGACATGAAGGCGATCACCTTGCCGACGTCGAGCGCGCTGCCGCCGCCGAAGGCGATCACTCCGTCATGGCCGCCCGCTCTATAAGCGGCGAGGCCGGCCTCGACGTCGGCGCCGACCGGATTGGCGTGGAGGTCGCAAAACAGCCTGGCGCCCGCGGCGGCAAGGGCGGCCTCGACCATCGGCAGCTTCGCCAGGGCCGGATCGGTGACGAGTAGCGGCCGCTCGATGCCGAGCGCCCGGCAGGCTTCGCCCAGCTCGGCGGCACGCCCGGCGCCGAAGCGGATCGCGGTCGGATAATTCCAGTTGGCGCTGGGCAGGGCCATCAGGCGCTCCGCAAATGGAGGGATTTGGGACGGGTGACCGCCTCGAAGCCGTAGCGGCCGAGCGAGGCGCCGCGGCCGCTGTCCTTGAGCCCGGTCCAGGCGAGCAGCGGGTCGAGATAGTCGCAGCGGTTGGCGAAGACGGTGCCGGCCTCGACCTGGGCCGCCAGCCGTTCGGCGGCCTCGAGGTCGCGGGTCCAGATCGAGGCGGTGAGGCCGTAGGCGCTGTCGTTCATCAGCCGCACCGCCTCGTCGTCGCCGCCGACCTGCATTATCCCGACCACAGGACCGAACGTCTCCTCGCGCATCACCGCCATGGAATGATCGACCCAGGTCAGCACCTGCGGCATCAGATAGGGACCGTCTCCGGTGTCGGCGGGAAAGAGCTGCGACGGGAGGTGCGCGGCCGCGCCCGCTTCGATCGCCTGGCGGACCTGCTCGCGGACCGAAGCGGCGCCGCCGGCGCCGGCCATCGGACCGAGGCTGGTTTCCGGGTCGAGTGGATCACCGAGGCGGTAGCCGGACGCGGCGGCGACGAACCCGTCGAGGAACGGCTGCCAGACCGACTCGTGGACGTAGATCCGCTCGACCCCGCAGCAGGATTGGCCGCTGTTGTAGAAGCTGCCGTCGACGAGGCTCTCGACTGCGCCCGCCACGTCCGCGTCGTCGCGCACGTAGGCGGGGTCCTTGCCGCCGAGCTCCAGCGTCAGGGTGGTGAACGACCCCGCCGCCGCCCGCTCGATCGCACTTCCCCCCTGGACCGAGCCGGTGAAGGTGGCGTGGTCGACGAGGCCGGCGCCGAGCAGCCGCGCCGTCTGCTCGTGGCCGAGGAAGAGGTTTGCGAACAGGCCCTCGGGCAGGCCGGCGAGTCCGAACGCCTCGGCAAAGCGCTCGCCCGCCAGCGGGGTCTGCGCGGAGTGCTTGAGGATGACGGCATTGCCCGCGAGGAGGGCCGGGACGATGGTGTTGGCGGCGGTGAGGAACGGATAGTTCCAGGGCGCGATCACCAGCACCAGGCCGGCCGGCGCCCGCACCACCGACCGGCCTGTTCCCGCGGCGAAGGGCGCGAGCGCGTCCGGCGCCAAATCGACCATGGCCAGGACCCGCTCCGCCAGCGAGCGAAGCTCGCCGCCGTAGCGGACCGGCCGGCCCATCTGCCAGGCGATCTCGGGGACGATTTGGGGATTCAGAGCCTCCATCGCGGCGAGGAAGCGGAGCATCGTCGCGCAGCGCTCGTCGATCGGCGTCCGGGCCCATTCGCGCTGCGCCCGCCGGGCCTCGGCCAGCGCGCGCTCGATCCCGGAGTCGGTCGCCAGCGGCCGCCGCGCATATTCCCGACCGTCCACCGGGGAGAGGCAGACCAGCTCGTCCATCTCAGATGATCTCGAAATAGCGGGCGAGCTGCCAGTCGGTGACCGCCTTGCGCGCCTCGCGCTCCTCCCATTCGCGGGTGGCGGCATAATGGTCGACGAACGCGTCGCCGAACAATTCGCGCGCCGCCGCCGAAGCGCGCAGCCGCTGGGCGGCCTCCCACAAGGTCCGGGGCAGCGAGCGTTCGGGTGGCGGCTCCTGCTCGTAGGCATTGCCCTTCACCGGCGGGTCCGGCTCGACCCGGTTGGCGATTCCCCACAGGCCCGAGCCGATCGCCGCGGCGAGTGCGATGTAGGGATTGATGTCGGCCGCGGCGATCCGATACTCGACCCGCTGGCTCTTGTCCGAGCCGCCGATCACCCGAAGCGCGCAGGTGCGGTTCTCATAGCCCCAGAGCGCCGCGGTCGGCGCCCAGAAGCCCGGGATCAGCCTCGTATAGGCGTTGACGGTCGGGGCGACCATGGCCAGCAGCTCCGGCATCAGCGCCTGCTGGCCGCCGACGAACCAGCGCATCTCCTGCGACATGGAAAGATCGCCGCCCTCCTCGTGGAAGCGCGACTTGCCGCTCTTCGAATCGACCAGCGACATGTGGAGATGGCCGGACGAGCCGGGCCAGTCGTTCGACCATTTGGCCATGAACGTCGCCATCCAGCCGCGCCGCTGGCAGAGGATCTTGACGATCGTCTTGAACAGGGCCGCCTTGTCGGCGGCCTCGAGCGCGTCGTCGACCCGGATCGCGCCTTCGATCACTCCGGGCCCGGTCTCGGTGTGGAGGCCCTCGAGCTCGATCCGCATCGTGTCGCAGGTCGACCAGAGGTCGTCGTAGAAATCGGAATGAACGCCCGAGCGGAGCATCGAATAGCCGAAATGGCCCGGGGTGATCGGCTTCAGCCCGCGATAGCCCTTGTCGCGCACCGAATGGGGGGTCTCCTCGAAGACGAAGAATTCGAACTCGGCCGCGGCCTTGACCTTGCAGCCGATCGCGGCGGCTCGGTCGAGCACCCGGCGAAGCAGCCCGCGCGGGCAGATCGCCTCGGCCGCTCCGGCGAACTCGCCGAGGATGAGCGGCATCCCGCCTTCGAACGGGATCGAGCGCTCGGTCCCGGGCAGAAGCCGGACCTCGGCGTCGGGATAAGCGGTGTGCCAGCCGGTGAAGCTCGCATTGTCGTAGAGCTGATCGCTCGAATCCCAGCCGAGCACGACGTCGCAGAAGCCGAAGCCCCCGGCGAGCGCGGAAGCGAGCTTGTCGGGCGCCATAGATTTGCCGCGGAAGATGCCGTCGACGTCGAACACGCCCACCTTGGCGCAGGCGGGGCTGCGCTTCCGGACTCGCTCGACCAGGTCGTCCTTCGCCATGCTCGTCTCTTACCACTCCGGCCTTCCCGCGGAATAGGGCAACGCTTGATTCCCGCCCCGCCCGCGCCATCTACCCGGCAAGAGAGCAAGCACGGGCACCCGCACAGAATGAACGACAGTCTCACCCCCAAGGCGGTGGTCGCCGCCCTCGACGAGCATATCGTCGGCCAGACGGAAGCGAAGCGCGCGGTCGCGGTGGCGCTGAGGAACCGCTGGCGCCGGCAGCGGCTCGAGGAGGGGCTTCGCGAGGAAGTGACCCCCAAGAACATCCTGATGATCGGGCCGACCGGCTGCGGCAAGACCGAGATCAGCCGGCGGCTGGCGAAGCTTGCCGACGCGCCGTTCGTCAAGGTCGAGGCGACCAAATTCACCGAAGTGGGCTATGTCGGCCGGGACGTCGAGCAGATCGCCCGCGACCTCGTCGAGGAAGCGGTCCGGCTCGAGAAGGAGCGGCGGCGGCTCGCGGTCAAGGAGGCCGCCGAGGGCGCGGCGATGGAGCGGCTGCTCGAGGCCCTGACCGGCAAGGGCGCCAGCGAAGCGACCCGCGAAAGCTTCCGCCAGCGCTTCCGCGAGGGGCATCTCAACGATAGCGAGGTCGAGCTGGAGCTGGTCGAAGCGCCGAATGCGCCGTTCGAGATCCCCGGCATGGCCGGCCAGGTCGGGATGATCAACCTCTCCGAGATGATGTCCAAGGCGATGGGCCAGACGCCGAAGAAAAGGCGGCGCCTGAAGGTCGGCGAGGCCTGGAACCGGCTGGTCGAGGAGGAAGCCGACAAAAGGCTCGATCCCGACGACGTCAACCGGGTCGCGCTCGCCGACGCCGAAGCCAATGGCATCGTCTTCCTCGACGAGATCGACAAGATCGCGGTCTCCGACGTTCGCGGCGGCTCGGTCTCCCGCGAGGGCGTCCAGCGCGACCTGCTGCCGCTGATCGAGGGGACCACGGTCGCGACCAAATACGGGCCGATGAAGACCGACCATATCCTCTTCATCGCCTCGGGCGCCTTCCACGTCGCCAAGCCGTCCGACCTCCTCCCCGAGCTTCAGGGCCGGCTTCCGATCCGGGTCGAGCTCAAGGCCCTGACCGAGGAGGATTTCGTCCGGATCCTGTCCGCTACAAGGGCCAGCCTCACCGAGCAATATATCGCCCTGATCGCGACCGAGGGGGTCGAGGTCGAGTTTACCGACGACGGCATCCGCGCCATCGCCCGGATCGCCGCCGAGGTGAACGGCCAGGTCGAGAATATCGGCGCCCGCCGGCTCTCGACCGTGCTCGAGAAACTGCTCGAGGACGTCAGCTTCGAGGCGGAGGAGCGCCGCGGCGACCGGATCGTCGTCGACGCCGCCTATGTCGACGCCCAGCTGGCCGACATCGCCCGCGACACGGACCTCAGCAAATACGTGCTTTAGTCACGCAGGTCGGAGATCCCGCCCGGGCCCTTCCCGCCTTCGTCTTCCGGTATGTCGCCCTCGACGAAATTGCCGTCGGGAATGATCCGCGGGCAGCCGCTGCCTTCCTGACCGGGCGTGGCCTTGCGCGCCTCCGGATCCTCCCTGGGCGCTGGAAATTCCCAATCGTCGTTCATTCGCTTTCTCCTTTTGCCCACAACGCGCCATAGCGGTGGACGGTTCTGTTCGCGCGCTCAATCGAGCGGAAATGGCGGTTATCGGGGATCGTTGTCTTAGGTTAATGAAACTGGCAGCGTGCTCACCGCGTTCTCCACTCGAATTTCCACGGGGAAAGGAACCCAAGTCATGCGTAAAGTCACCCTCGCCTTCATGGCCGCCACGATGGCGATGCCGATCATCCCGGCCGCTCCGGCCATGGCCAACCATAACGGCTATTATCACGGCAAGACCTGGCGCGATTCGCAGGGCCGGGTCCGCTGCCGCCGCGCCAACGGCACGGTCGGGATCATCGTCGGCGGCGCCGCCGGCGCTCTCGTCGGCCGGGCGATCGACGGCGGCCGCCACCGCACGACCGGCACCGTCCTCGGCGC
Source organism: Allosphingosinicella sp. (assembly GCA_035719905.1). Lineage (GTDB taxonomy): Bacteria > Pseudomonadota > Alphaproteobacteria > Sphingomonadales > Sphingomonadaceae > Allosphingosinicella. The sequence goes on along the minus strand of DASTFN010000044.1, from coordinate 72,537 downwards.
CGCCGCCGGCGCTCTCGCCGGCCGCGAGGTCGCGCGCAGCAAGCGCCGCTGCCGCTAGGCGGTTCGATCATAACCTATTTGGGGGCGCCTCCGGGCGCCCCTTTTTTTCGGGCGCTACATTTTCGGGCGCTACAAAAGCTTAGTTGATGGCGCTTCGCAGCTCGGCCTCTATAGCCGCGGTCAGCTGATCAAGCGCACTTTTGCATTCCTCGATCACTTCTCGCGTTGCCCGTCCCTCGGCCATAGCGCGATTGAGCCTCTCAACAGACCCGTCGAGCGCGTTCAACCGTTTGCCGAGACTTGAGGCCAGGAGGGGGTCTTGGCTGATGATATGGTCGATCCAGCGAGCCATGCCAGAAAGGCTCGCAATCATGTCCGCCAAGGCGCCCCCAAAACGGTTGAGATCGGCGCTGGACATCAACATCACCGTCCTGCCAGCGCGTAACGGAGCTGCGTAGAACTCGGGCTCTGGTGACTGGCTGCCCCGGTCGACGACCCTCAGCGTCTTATCCAAACGACGGGCCAGATTTTCGACCTCCTGTTCAAGCGACTCCAACCGATTGACACGATTGCTCTCTGATCCTGGGTTAGGCGGGCCGCCGCCGGGCCTATAAGCCTTATAGGTTTGCGCCAATTGCGCGACGAGGGAGATAGCCGCCATTGAGACCGCCGCAACGGTAAACGGATCGGGATCAAGAAGGTCCTCTCTGAGGGCGGGCATCGCGTATCCTAACTTTAAGGCCGGCTGGGGCTCTGCCATAAACCGATTGCGTGTCCAGAATCCGAGGTACTCAAGGGACGACAGCGTTTTCGATTGCTTGGCCAAAAAAGTCGATTGCGTGGCTAATCCAGGGCTCCGAAACCGGTTGCGTGTATAATTGCGTCGGCCTTCATAAAGGGGGCGAGCGCATCAGCTAGTTGGCTACGATCCCAAAAAGGCGTCACCGCAGTGCCAGCCACTACCGGCTGGCCGCACTTCCGGCGCAACATGTGACAGAAGCTCAGGAATGACATTGGGGCGGCAAGCCACGCGTAGGCTTCGACCGGCGCCGCAAAGTTACGACGAAACTTCCTGATTGCCGTCATGCTCACCATAGGGCCGGCGTCAACCTCCAACAGGCCCTTGGCGCGTAGGGCGCTGAATGTCTCAATCAGCCAACCTAGTTCCTTCCTCGCGCACCCCTTTTTTACCATATCGCCCCGGATCACGAGTGGAAGATTCAGAGCGTCCTCTGCTCTGAACAACAGACCTGGGAAGCCCTTTCGATCACGCCGCCTACCACGGGGATGCAGGTGCCCAAAAGCTACGGCCAGCATTAAGTCCGCAATGCTCACCCTCGCAACTTGCTTAAAGCCCTTTGGGTCGAGGAGCTCATCGCCCGACGCAATCGGTGGTCGCGCAAACGTCCTGAGCAGCGCATCGACGCTACCACGGCGCACTAGGCCGAAACTCCCGGAAACAGGGACGAGGAACTCCAACAAGCCTGCGTTGGACGCGGCACGGAAGAGGCGGTCGTCAAAGCCCAACAGCAATTTGGCCGCGGAGGTGCGGATGCTGTTCCTGAGTATGTCGCGGAGGGACACGAACTCGCTCCAATCGAGCAACCCCGAGTCCAGTGCTGCCACTGAGGAGGTGGGATGGGTCGCGGTCAGCAATGCGATTAAGCGCGACTCACATATCTTCAAAGCATCTGCCGCACGGGGGATGGAAACGCGATCTCCTTCGAAGGTTTCTCGCCCGAAAAGCCGGGCCCCAGAGTTACTGAGTCCCAGGTTCTTCACGGCATGGGCCGTCAGGAGTTCGCGGACAGGGTCCAGAGAAGTGCAACGGTTGTGCGTAAGAAAGGGATGAAGACCAGCATACGAGGTGTTGCAGTAGCGGCGCCTACCACGCTCCCTGTCCACGATTGCGTCCAGCAGCCGCTCGATGAGCGGAAGACCACCGGCAAGCTCATGCCAACCGCGTGTGCGCATCTCAGCGAGATAAACATTGTCCTCGCGATCCGGGCCCCTCCGGGGCTCCTTGGACATTGCCTTGCCGACAATGCGGCAAAGTTCCGCGGCAGTCCCGAGCGGCATCCCGTCTAAGAACGGAGACTTGATCGCGGGTCCAATTCCCAGCCTCCCGAGCAGCCACGCGTCATGCATGCAGTTATCGGGATCCACCATTTGGCCGCGGCTAACGGCGGCTCCACACTTGCACCTCGTGACAGGTAGCTTCTCATCATAGCCGCTGCCGCAGTGTTCGCACGACGACACTAAAACAGTGTCGTGCATCGGACAGGTCGTGATCGATGGAATCTGCCACCAACCGCGCCGGAACGCCCTCAGGTCCGGAACCTTGTCCTGATAAAACTCCAGGTCCTCTTCAATGCAGACCGGGCAGAGCCTCCCTGGTCGCGAGCCGGAATGCTGGAACAGCTCGCCGTTGAACGAAACGCTACGATACGTCATTCGCTTCGGCGTCGCCGATGCGATCTCCTCCGCATCGAAACCGCTCAGCCGTGCAGCAACCTCAATCCTGTGGTCCCTGTTGAGGACATGATAGCTGCGGAGGTGCGGTGTCGACCGCAGCAGGTGGCCGACGTTTCTCATACCATTGGCGCGCGCAAGCCGAACCAGGATGGAAGCGGCCGTCTCCCCATTGCGATGTCCCGCTAAACGGGGCGCCCGCCGGACATCCGGAAATACCGTCCAAGAAGGCGGTGCCGCATAGTCGGTCAATGGACCGTGCCTTCCGGCAGAATCAGGTCTGACCTTCTGAACAAAGCCTGCCGGTGGGTCGCGAGGGGCCAAGCCGGCCGGACACCCTCCTCTGCTAGCCTGGCTACGAGGCTGGCAGGGGAGCACCCTCGATCACGCGCTAGTTCGCTACCCGACACGTAAGTCGCCCGAAACTCATCAATCGTTGTAGGCGCAATCAGGCCGTCCGGATTGCGGCTCAGCGTTCCATCGCTGATCAGAGCGCGGACGCACTCCTGATGGAGGCGTAGAGAACGTGCCGCCGCAACACCGGTGAAGCCGTCCGGCTGGGAGCGCAGGGACGGCAGGTCAATTGCGCGCACCAGCACGCCGGCAAGGCCCACGCCCGCCTCCGATCGCCAAGCGGGAATGCATCCTTGTAGAACGGCCTCGATCATCCGTGACATGGAGACCGATGCAGAAACGGTAGCCGTTGTAATCGGCGTCAGTCCCAACGGTGCTCGACCGGCGCAAAGCTGTCGATCAACCGCCGCCATCAGTGTCCCCGCCGAAGCGCGAAAGGCTTCCTCGTCAGTCAGGTTGAGGTGGCGCGAACGGGCCAGCCCAATCAACGCAGTCCTGCCAATGCCGAGCATCTCGCGTGCCGCCCGGCGGACTGCGCCCCTACGCCTTCCGAGCAACTCCACCACACCGGGATCGAGAGCGAAGGACACGCCCCTACGCGACCCGGAGGGAATCGCACCAGCGTCGTCGAGAGCACGCCTCATCCGGGTGAACGCGACGCCCGCCTCTGCGGCAGCGTGCGTCAGGTTAATGGTGGGCGGAGTCACTGCGCCCAGGCGCTCCTCATCCTCAGCAATCACGCCATGGGCTACAGCGTGTCGGCGCAACGCTTCCTTGTAGGGTGCGGCGGTTGGGTCGTCGGTTCCGAGCCACTCGTCGTGCAGCCAACCGTAAGCGCCACCTAACCCGTCCGGCCCACTACAATTACGGCGGGCGAGGGCACGGTCCAGCACATCATCCAGTGCGGCCACCCCCATCTGGGCCCGACGGAATCCCTCGATCCCCAGAGCACGCGAAGGAACACCAGCGGTGCTGGACTCTGGCGGCCCACCGCAGCCGGCCCGTCCGAGCTTGCCGCAGAGCCGCACAGCCTGCCGAAGTGGCAGGTCCTCCAGAACAGCCGGCCGATCGGATCGTCCGATACCCAGCCGAGCCGCGACGTATCGGCCCAGCGGATCGTCGAGTGGGGAGGAGTCGACGATGAGATCTCCTTGACAACCCGGGCAGACGAGGCGCCGGGCATCCCGCCAGCCAAGAGGCAAAGAACAACTTGGGCAGGCGTCGATCAGCGCGACGCCATGTTCGGGACACGCGGCGATCGAACGGAGATCCCACCACGACCGGTGGCTAGCAACCCAGTCGGCTGGAAGCTTCCGCGCTTTCGCCTCTTCGGCATCGCAGCGTAGGCACTCCGGACAGTGGCGGCGAGTCGCGACGGACCAGTCGCCCAGTGACAACTCCTCGCCCGCAATCGAAACGATGCGGTCCGCAGACGCAACGACAGGTGACCACCAGGTAGTCGCGTTTAGCGAGAGCCCCGCCAGCTCCGCGATTAGGGCTACTTCGCGACCAGCCAGTGCCGCTCGTAGCTGCACACCAATCGATGTTGCGAAGGATTGCACCACCGTTCGGCCGTTTCGAGCACACAGCCTGAGCAGGGCGCCATGACCCGGTTCCTGCAAACGCATGCGTAATTGCAGTGGAAGAGTCACTGAAAGGCCTTCTGGGGATCCGGTCCGGTGCCTCTCATCCGGCGGTCGAGGCGACGCCTCGGCGGCTCGACGACCTGCTGAGCTGCGCGCGTTTTGTAAATGTCGAAGACCAGACCGGCATCACACTTGAAAGGATTGGAAGGGACGTCGATCCGCGCGCGTCCGACCTGGGCCAAGAGACCTGCAACGTCCACACCCTGGTCCAAGGAGATGTCATCGTCGAAGCGGATATCATCGGGTGCCGCGGCCAGACCGCACCAACTCGCGTCGATCTCGGCGAGAAGATCGAGGTCGATGCACCTTAGTCCGCGCAGGTGCGCCAGAAGCAGGGCATGTGACAGGTACTTGGTGACGATGCCGAGCAGCCCTCCCGACGCTGCGTAGAGCCGGCGCGCCATCTCCTGATTGGCAAGCCCGGAGGGCTCAGGAAGTTTGATCGCATGAAGCTCGAGGGCATTGAGGAAGGCCATGAACTCGAGGCGCTCGGCCGTGTTGAGGAAATTGTAAGGGCGGAGCACGGCGTCAGGGAAAAGGCGGCGGTTGAGCTGCAGGGAGCCACGAAGGTCCTTCAGCTCATGGAGTCCAGCAAAGATCATGCTGCAGCCCAGCCTGTTCAGCAGCGACTTGAGGAACTCGGTCACGTCGGCGGACTGACGCGAAGCAAGAATGTGGTGGGATTCGTCGAGAAGCATCGCTCCGACGCCGAGCAGGTCTACCTTGCCAGTGAGATCCCTGACTATGTCCTCGGCAGACAGCGCCTTCTCGGCGCGATAGCCGAGCGCCGCATAGATCGCATCTACGGTTGCTCGCAGTGTCGGTGCTGGGGGCACCTCCACCACAGCGACAGGCATTACGATCCCGTCCAGCGTCTGCTCCGGGGGGTTAAGATCCAAGAAGTGCTGGATGATGGTGGACTTGCCCGCTCCCGCGTCGCCGACCAGAAGCATACCGCGGGCACGCAGGTGCTGTCTCCCGCGACGGTGCCTCGAACGAGCGAGCAAGATAGTCATCGCCTCGATCGCCTGATCCAACATCTGGTGGGACATGATCGCGAGTTCGAGGTCCGCGACCGCACCCATGGCTGGATCTAGATTGCTGTGCTGATATGTCATCGTAGCACCCTATGGGCGCCGGAAAGCTCGGCCAGAATGGAGTCCAGATCCTGCTTCGGTGCAGTCATAATCGCGAGCCCAGCGATGTTCGGCTCGTTCTGCTCAAGATCATTGCCTTGATCGGTGGCGGCGCCATGCTCAGGCGCATCTACGGATGGGGCATCCGCCTCCCGTTCGGCGGAGGACTTCTGCTCGATCGTGAACGTCGGTGCCTTATCGGTTGGCGCCTGAGCCGAGTCTTCGATTAACGGCGTTTCCAATCCGTTTGCCAACACCGCGAGCCGCCCGTTGTTACCAAGGACGTCGGTGGCTAGCGCGCCCTCGGACCCGAAGCGTATAGCGCGGCGCCCCTTCATCGTGCGCGCCTCTTCCTCACACTGAATGCGGGCGCGTTCCAATGTGTCCTCGGTGACCTCCTCACCCTGCGGCGTGAGTTTGCGGGCGAGTCGATTGACGATTCGGTTAGCGTAGCGACTTAGCCCTTGCAGGCGGACGCCGCCGACCGCCGGCACCTCCTTCCAATCGTTACCGAGCTTCACCCAGATGAAGCTCCGATCGAAATACTCGGCAATGATCTCAACCGGTTTCTTACCGTCGTGAGTGCGCCTGTATCTTTCCACATCGGGGCTTGAGTAGTGATTGTTGTCGAAGGGAATGCCGCTATTGCCGATGACGCGGGTGATCCCACCCTCACCCAGCATCCGGAAAACCTCCTTAAAGGGCGGCGGCACCCGAACACCGCCGCAGTGCGCATCCTCGGCGAGCTCCTGCCAACGGCGTCGGGGTGATGTGCCGAGCGTGTCGTGATGCGCCTCGTGATAATCGTCTACGATCCACCGGACGATTTCAGCGGTGAGCTCCGCCAATCCCCACCGCGCTCGGGCCTGTGGATCATACCAGTCTGGCGCCCGCGCACGGGTCGTCCCCTCTAGCCGCGACAGGACGCGCACACCAAGCGTCCCGAAGAAACGCTCGACGGTCGCCTTCAACCACGGAGACCTTCCCGGAAGGTTGACGATCGCGAACTTAAGACGGTTGCCGGCGCGCTGGAAGGCCTCGCTCATGAGTTCGAGGCCCCGATCAGTGATCAGCATGTCGAAGCCCCCCATGCAGGGCCAATCGTGCTTGGCACCAGTGCCATCGAGCACCTTCGGAAGGATCGCGTGCAGGACCGCGCGAGCCAGCGTCTCGGAACTGGGGGGATCGAACCCGATGTGGATCCCGACGATCATCTTCGTGGCGCGACAGATCAGCACTGTCAGCCAAGGACGAGCGACCCGCCCGTGGCGGTCCATGACGAACACGTCGAGGAGACAATGGTCTACCTCCACCTCTTCCATGGCCCGGTCTGGGAGTGCGCGTCTCTCGAAGATGTGGAACTTCAGATAGGCGGCCCTCGGCCCGAAGCGCGCCCGGTATTCGTCGTATGCATCGTAGCGATCGCGAAGGAACTTCGAGAATGTGGTGATCGACACGGTCGGAAGGCGGAGCGACTTCAGCTTCTCCTTGAGCCGCTCGTGAGCATATTTCTTGGTGGACGTGGCAGTATGGCCAGATGCTTTACCGTCGCCGTCTTGGTCCGTCTGACCCATGTAGACGGTCCGTGCGAGCCAGGCCATGGCGCCATAGACGCAGCGCACGTCCGCGTCGTCCTTCTGCTCGCCCCTCCTGTCGTCGAAGCGAGGCCTGTGGTCGCCACGAAGGTGATCTTGCGAGATGAGCGCCCGCAGATCCCGTCCAGCTTTGTCCCACCTCAGCCACCACTTCTTCACCGCGCTCCAGCCCAGCGTGAGTGGAGGAATGGGAGCTTGGGCCAATGCAATCGACCGAGTCTTCAGGCGCCTTGGAGCCAGCGCATCGGCGGCCCCCCGGAGCTCCGCCGCCCTCTTTGCCCATTCATCCCCGAACTCCGCGGTGATCTCCGCCGCTGCTCGCCGATACGCCTTGTATTTGCGGACGCCGGCGCCACGCAATTCGTCAACTCGTCTGGCATAAGTTTCTCGGCAACGCGCCTCGAAGATCTTCTCTGGTGACCAGCGGTCAAGATCGCTCTGCAGCATCTCCGCGAGAGCCTCGTCCAGTCCCGACAGATCGGCTGCCCAATGCTCCATTCGGTGGTCGCACCAGGCCGCCATGATCTCATCGTGCGTCCAAACGCGATCCGGGGCGTGGCTGGACGAGGTCAAATAGCCCTTCTGAAGGCGTCGCTCGACGCGCCAGAGTTGAGTCCCGGCTATACCGTCGGGCATTGCAATGGTGTCGCCCCGAGCTAATCTGAAGGTAGTCTGCGCCATTGGTCGCTCCTCAAATCCATCCGCGAGTGCCGACCCGCACGCGTGACGAGCCGACGATGGGCTGGTTGAGGTCGAGCGCGAGGACCTTCATGCCGACCAGCGCCAACGCCAACCGCCAGCCGTGCTGCCCCCCCCCAAAAGCGGCGACGACCTCATCCATGATTGAGAAGGCGACGTTCCGCAGCTTCGCGCAGGTCTCCACGATCTCAGTAGGGGCAGCGTTTTGGGCATGAGACCAAACCAGCTTGGCATTGGGGAAAAGGGGCTCAGCCCGAATTTCAAGCTCGGTCCAGATCACGAAGTCCTCGCCGCGCAGATCTAGAGCCCGCTCAATAGCAATTTTCCTGCCGTCCAGGTCGGGTGAGACCCGCAGCTTCTTCAGTGGCTTGACCTCGACGCAGAGCGGCCGCGCCAAGCCGAGCAGTCGTCCGTCCGGGACATAGGTGGACCACCGCCCTTCCACCCAGATCGGCAACCGCATGGGTTGCGCCTTATACTCGCGCACCCAGGGCAGCACTGACACGAGGACGTGCAGGTCGACGTCGAGCCTGCCCTCGCCATGCAGCGAAGTGCCGATGACCGGAACTGGAACGCTGCCGGTCGTGCAGGCGGAGGAGCGCCTCCGTACTTCCCGCACCGGCACCGCCACGTTGGGACCGCGGTTCCGCCTCAAGGTGAGGTTCCGATCAGGGATCGCTCATGATCCAGCACATCCGAGTAGCTCAACGCAACCGCCTTTTCTGTAAGATTACGAAATAATCTAGGATGCAGAAGTCCGATGTCAAGAACATCGGTGCGCATCCTCCACGTTGACCAAAATAGGGAGAAAGAGCCATGACGCCGTCGTCGAAGGACGTCGCACGCGCTATCCTCGCGCGTGTGCGTAGCATGGAAGCATTATTGAAAGACGAGCCATTTCTCTCTGAAACCGAGTGGCTTCTGCTTCCGATTGCCAAGCAGGAGGTGGCGTTGCGCCGCCTTAAGGCTCTCCGTGCGTACGACGAACTGGAGAGCCCCACGTCGGCGGACACACTGCGCGCCGCGAAAGAGGCGGGGCTCGCAATCGCACGATTCTACCAGTTGGTGGCGCACTGGAGGGCGCATGACCGATCGCCCTTCTCGCTAGTGCCTCACCAGAAGCTCGGCATGGAGCGACCAACGCGCCTGGCCGCCGAAGAAACGGCCAGCGCCATCTCCGCCTCAATCAAAAGTCTTCTGGAGCGCGATCCCCTCGCCTCCACCGCTCAGATTATCTCGCACGTGCGGCAAACTTGGACCGGGCCGGGTGACCTGCCGAGCGACACTGCGCTGCGAGTGTTCCACGAGCGCGCCTTACGATCAGCCAATCCGACTCCGGGCACCCTGACGCTGAACCTGGGACGTCAGGCGCAAGAGCGCGACGTCGTCGCGGAGCGGTTTGTAGAAACCCTCGTCATCGACCATACCTCCATCAAGAGATTGGTCGCTGAAGAAGACGGCCTGCCCCCCACGATTACCCTTGCCATCGACTTGTGGTCCGGCAGCCCGCTTGGTGCCGCTGTGATAGCCGGATCGGCTGAACCACGCGGAGTCCTTCTCGCGCTTCAGGATGTTAACCGACGGATCAGCCTGGCGCGTGAAGATGACGTAGTGTCCCAAACGTCTTCGCAGCCCAAACCCAAGATCGTGATTGCCACCACATTCGCCAAGCAGTGGAAGTACCTAACTGATGCCCTGCTAGCAGAAAGCTACGAAATAATAGAGCGTCGCGACATCTTCCTGCATCAGGGCGGCCCGACGCGACGCCTTCTGGGCATGGGACTTGGCCCCTTTCGGCTCGAACGCCGCGCAGATCGTGGTGACGCGTTCGGATACGATCCCCGGGTCACTGCCGTGCAGCCGCTGGCAACTATTGAACGCATGCTCTCGGAGGCCGTGGATGAAATGGCCAACCGGAGGGTACCGAAGGCTGCATGGGCTACCGCTATCCCCCTCGATGTCGCGCCGCTGATGGCTGCTCTCGGGGAGGATATCTTTACGGACGCTAATAGCCCTCCTCCGGCCCGTAGTCGCGGTGGCCGGCCAACAATCAAAGGGCATGGCGACGTGCGCCACCTGCTCGAGAGAGTCGCCGAATGCAGCACGCCCGGGGGAGCGGCTAACGTGCAGGTTCGGCAGGCCGAGGATCATGTCTGGCATCTCACTGTTGCAGTAGCGGACGCTTCCGTCCGGGATGCCGCCTTCCTGCAGCTCGCCAAAGGCGCCATGGAAGTCTCTGAGGCCCACAGCGTCCCTGTCGTGGTCCATGTAGATGTACTCGGAGCAGGCGAGAGCTAAGTTCATCTTCATGACCACTAATGAGATAAGGAACTCGCAATCGGCTTAGGCATCACGACCATGATTTGGTGGAGCGGCGTCGGTCACAACTGGGCGGGTCACCCGAAGAAGCGCTGCTCGATGTTGAGGTCGAGACCGGCCGCGAGCGGCGAACCGGGGTCCCCGTCGACCAACTCCAAAGTATCGCACATAGCAGGCGCGACAAGTGCTTCGACCAGCGGGTCTGCGGGATTGAAGCCCGCCACGATCCGGGCGTGGACCGAGGCGGCGCCGATGCGGCAGTAGAGGCGCCCTTTTACCTCTGACTCATCGATTGCAAGCGACGCATGGAAAGCGTGGACCGTCTCGCCCCGGTCGTGGGAGACGACGGTCGCGGTGAAGAGACGGAGTTGGGGTTCCGGCTGGCGAGCGAACGGAAGGATCTCCGCGCCCGGACCACGCGGCTGAGCCTCAAGCTCTTCCTCGTCGCCATCAGCGGCCAGTGCATCGATTATGGCAGGATCCGCATCCAGCCCGAGCGACAGGCCGTGGATCATAAGGCCGCGCATGCAGCCGTTCCGCTCGAGGCATGCGTCGATCGCGCTCGCACCGTCGAACAACGCACGAGGGGCCAGCATCCAGCTCATTGGGTCATGAGACATGCCCTCTCGCTGGAAGCGAGCTCCGGTTTCGGCGGCGACCAAAGCAAGGCGAACCAGTCCGCGACGAGTCGTGGTAACCGCCACGTCAGTCGGGACGTCAAAATCCAGCGGATCGTCGTATCGCGCGAGCGCCTCCGAGACCCAGCCGTAGTTCGAATCTGCCGCCATTGGGCCGTCGATTAGCAAGCTAGCTTCTCTGGTTTCGGTGTGCGCTTCCATTTTACCTCTCCTTAATTCTACGCTGGTTGATTGCGATGCTCCCCCGCCCTCGATCTTGGTCGGCGGCCCAATGGAGGCAGCAATCACAGGAACCTCGTAAAGGCAGATACTTCCTCGAAGGTGGGGCCGAGGGCCTTCGGGTTTGCGTGCCCGGAGTAGACATTGGCCGCCAACCAGAACTCCTCCGGGGTACGATCCGGGTCGGCCACCTCACGCCACCAGACCTTGCGACCGGCGTCCCAGCGGTACCCGCGGCAGCGCAACAGATCTTTGACGCCGAAGTCGGCGCCGACCGCGCGAACAATCCAGCTCGGCTGGGCCGCCTTTTCCAATAAAGCTGACAGAGCGGTCCGCCCGTTTTCAAACCGGTGGCGCAGCAACTGAATGACGGCATCCACGTCGGCACCGGCACGATGGCCCGTGTGGAACCATCCCGCCTGCGTAAGGAGAAAGCCGAGCTTACCCCCTTCGAGGCCCTGAGCCCGCCAGTCGATCCCCTCCATCGAGCACGCCCAGGCGAGTCCTGTGGCACCGGGGAGCCGTGCCTCGACCCATGGGCGATCGAACCGGCAATGGTGGGCGATGATCAGCGTACCGGTGCCCAGCAAGCGTACGGCGTCACCATCATCTATGGATTGCCCCTCCACATCGGCGTCGGTGAGACCCGTCAGCTTAGATATCTCCGGGGGAATGCGTCTCCCGGGATCTTCCAGCCAGCTGTATGGAATGTCGATGTTCGTGATCACGCCATTACGGTCGTACCGGAACCGCCTCAGCGCGAGCTCGATGATGCGATCGGACGTGCGATCCAATCCCGTCGTTTCAACGTCTACAGCGATACCGACGAACGGAGCGTCCGCTTGATTTCCTTCGCCGGTCTGCCCCTCACGAATATCAACACGGCGCAAAATCCGACTGTCGTCCGCACCGGATGGCGAGACATACCCATTGGGTTTTCCATTGCTCATGGCGCAAGCTCCCTACCCCCCGCGCTCACATCGCCGTCCGGGACGGGAGCGCGGGGCATCTGTTCTGGTGAGGTGATCTTCTGGTGAGGTGACGACCTCAGGCTTCGAGACAGTGCTCGATTGTCACTGCGAAGTTGCCGTAAGCCGGCGCAGCACTCTCCCGCTCGACCTTCCGAAGCACCTTGGCGACGGCTGCCGGCACCAGGGCGAGAACGATGGGCGCTGCAGGATCAAAGCCGACGCGGATCTCGGCACGTTCAGCCGCGGCCGGACCAAATTTTTCTTCGAGCTTGCCCCGAAATTCTTCCACCGAGGACGTGACCGAGGCATGGAACGCCTGAAGCATGGTTCCGGAAGTCGAGCGAAGCACGGTTGCCGTATAGAGCCTCAATCGTGCGACTGCTCTCGAGGTACCTCGGCGACACCGGCTGACAACATGATCGTCTACAGGATCGTCCAGGAGGCCGTCGATCTCCTCGGGGTCGGCATCGAGCCCAAGCGATAAGCCATGCAGCAGAAGGGCCCGCAGAAAGTGCTCGCGCTCAAGACATGCCTCCAATGCCGTCGAGCCGGCGAACATCCTGCGCGGAGACATCAACCAAGACATCGGATCGTGTGGTTCGGCCTCTCGCTGAAAGCGAGCACCTGTCTCAGTCGCAATCAGCGCAAGCCGGCACAATGCTCGGCTGGTGGTGATTACGACGTCATCGAAGGGAGAGTCAGCGTCCAGCGGATCGCCGGGGCTAGCTTTTACAGCCTGCGCACCCGCGCAAGCAGCCTTCATTCGAGAAATGGTCATCGCATTCATAGCGAACTCCATGTCGCCTGTGGTCCTAAGTCCGCCTGCTTGGCAACGAGAGCAGCACGGCTGAACCTGACATAATCCGACGTTAATATATTTCAACGGTTCCAGAACCATCGAATATTATATGAGTCAAAATGGGGCAGAAAACGGCCAGGGCGAATTGACGACACCCCTAGTTCGATTATTCTAGAGGGATGGAAAAGATGACAGCAATGCAGATGATGAGCGCTCTCGCCCAGGCGACCCGCCTGAACGTCTTCACTATTTTGGCCGGACAGCAGCCGGAGGGCCTCTCCGCAGGTGAGATAGCCGCCAAGTCGAATACTCCCGCGAACACGATGTCCGCGCACCTGGCGATTCTCTCGAGGGCCGGCCTCGTCACTTCCTCGAAGAAGGGCCGCGTCGTCACCTATACTGCCTGTCCGGATGCAGTCCGCGAACTCTGCGCCTTTCTTACCAAGGCATGTGGGACTGCCACGTCGCAAACGTAGATTTGAAAGGGCGGGGAAGTCCGGTCACCGCCTGAAAAAAGCCATGGCAGGCCCGCTGGCTGCGTCGTCCCAACCGTCATATCCTATTATTGCATTAGCGATGGTTTCTACTCGACAGGTTGATGGATTTGTATAATCCAAAACGGACCTTTTCGCCGGGATGCTCAAATGCCGGGATCTCCAGATGCTCCCGCCACGGCGGTCGAAGAAGCCCGTCGCCTCTATCGCCTCCGACGCCTGCGCGATCAGGAATTCGGCGCTACTCTCTTTGGCGAACCCGCGTGGGACCTGCTCCTCGATCTCTACATCGCTGCGAGCGACCCACGGCTGGTCTCGGTCATCAGCGCCTCCATTGCAGACTGCGTGTCGACAGATGAGACAGCAGGCTGGCTAACCCTTCTGGAGGAACACGGCATGGTAGAGCGGCTTTATCCTGGCACCGAGATGGGCCGAGCGATCATCACCATATCACAGCGCGCATTCGACCAAATGACACGCCTTCTGAGCGATCGCCCATGATACGAACGCCTTCTGAGACCTACAAAGGAGGCCCGGCTGACCAACCGCCGGGGATGATGGGGAGCCTAAATCCAGCCGTACCGGCTATTCCGGCTCCACAGAACCACGTCGAGACCCTCACGCAATGCGTAGGCTGCCGCCAAGGCGATGGCGTGTTCATGGAAGATGCGAAGGTTCTCCGCGAGCGGTCGGATAATTGGACCGTCGGTGGCGCGTTCGCGGAGGGCAGCGATGTCGGAGACATCGTTTGCGCGATCTTGACCGATCTCCTGAGTGACGGCGAGGACATAGGCGCTGGGGATGATCCCGCCCTCGGTGCGTTCACGCGCTGATTTGAGAATGGCGCGGATTCGCTCCTCGAAGATCGTATGAGCGAAGTGACCGAGGGTTCGAAGGGATGGGCTCTCATCTTCGGCCCTGCACCATCGCAGCCACTCTTCGGCATCAATGGGAATGGAAATGAGCGGCTTTTTGGGATTTGCGGCGGCGGCCGCTCCTTCCAGATGACGCTGCCAAGCTGGCCAATTGCCGAGAGGGCCCTCTGGTTCGCCGATGACGCCGGCGATGAGCTCTAAGTCCGCGCGCTTCAGTCCTGGGACGATTAGCCCGACGGGAGGGCATGCTTCGATCCCGGAGCTGTTTGCGCGCGGCCGCCCGCCCACGTAGAATTCGGAGGGCTGTCCCATCACCGGGGCCGGCCGGACGAACCGTACGCCGTCCACGTCGAAGACGAGGTCACGTACCTCGAACTTATCGCCCGCCGGCTGCGTCTGCCTCATGAGGTTCGTCATGAAGGACTCGGCAAAGGCCTGAAACTCGCCCTGCAGCCGATCGAATTCCGGAAAGCCATGATCGAGGCGGGTTGGAACGTAGTCGCATGGCCACAGGAAAAAGCTGTCGAACCCGTCGCTATGATAGTAGCATCCCGACACGATTATCCCGTCGATGCTGCTCGTGTCCTGGCGAACGCGATTGGCGGCCAGCTCCTCGAGCATATCGTGATCGAGCGCGGTATAGCCGTTGTTGACGATCCACAGGACGGAGCCGGTGGTCTCGCCGAACTCCTCCCGTGTTTGCTCGAGCTGCTGCCTCGATTTCGCGATGACCCGCTTGATCGGTTGCTCGACGATATTGCGGTAGCGGCGGCGATCGCCGTCAGGAAGTAGTTCGGGATCGACGACCACGACGGGCCGATCGGGCTGATGCGCTCGGAACAGCTCCGCCAGCTTTGCCTGCCGTGTCGGTTTGTCGAACCCCTCCTCGTTAAGAATTTTCAGCTCAATGACGGTCTTTCCAAGGACGTAGTCGGCACCGACCTTGTCGCGTCGGTCAGCGTCTGGGTGGGCGCGCATGCCCCCGGCCGCCTCGACGATGCTGTCGAGATCCGCCTCGGTAAGCGTCTGAATGGGAAAAGGCTTCATCGCACTGCCTGAATTGTAGGGTTGCCGCTCGTACCTGAGTTCAGTGACCTTGCGTCTTAGCGCGCAGTTTTCGTCCCTGAGGAGTACGTCTCGCGGATCGTTCCAGCGGGAATCGCTAACTGCGCGGAACGGTTCCGCATGGGGGTCGCCCTTCAACTGCCAATCACTAGTGGCGAGAGGTCGAAGATCGATGTGAACAGCTTTGTCCCGTATTGCTCTCCGAGCTTCGCTTGCCGCGCGAGGTT
The DNA here is from genome assembly GCA_035719905.1 of Allosphingosinicella sp. GTDB lineage: Bacteria > Pseudomonadota > Alphaproteobacteria > Sphingomonadales > Sphingomonadaceae > Allosphingosinicella. The sequence goes on along the minus strand of DASTFN010000044.1, from coordinate 57,028 downwards.
CACGAAGGGCTTCTCCGCAACGACGATGTCGGCGAATGGCAAGATGGTTGTGAAGGCTGACATGTCGCGGAGGTCGTTTTCCGAGATCCGACGCGTCTGATCCTCGATCCTGACGGCAAGCTCCCTTTCGATATGGAGAACGGGCACCTCGGCGGTGAGCTTTCGCATCAGTGGAGAGCCGATGTCTCTCACGTTCCGCCAGTCGAGGCCGAGGCCGCGGCCCGTGGCCAGGATGAATTCGAGTTCATCGATCATGAGCTGGGCGCTGTAGGCACGTCTGCGAAGCGCGAGACTTTATCCTGCCGCCAAGCCACGGCGAGCTTCAATGCCCGAGAGGAGCTCGGCGGAGCTGGCGCTGTAGCGCCGCACCCCTTCCCGCCGCACCTCTTCGTCCGTCGAGACCAGGTGATCGAAGAGAAGCTCGGCAGGCCTGGCTCGAATGAGGTCGACCACCCGCTGTGACACGACTGTTTCGAAGGCGCCGGAGGAAAGATCGGCCACGCTTTCGAACCAGACGTCTGACAGGAACCAATGTTCGGAGGACCCGGCCTTTGGCAGTCCAAAATGGTTCGCGAGATAAAATGAAAGCGTCTCCTGGAAAATGCGGCGGCGGCCGCGAAAGACTTGCCCGCGGCTAACCGTCGCCTGGGCGTACGCCATGGCGCTGCGGCGGGAGTGATCGTTGATCTTCATGGTCTCGTAGAGATTCGTGAAGGTGAGCGGAACGATCAGCCCATGCGCCTTGATGGCTTCGACCAGAACGGCCAGCGCCGAGTGCTCCCTTGGATACGCGCTTTTGTCCCAGGCACCCCGGGCGATCGCCACCCAGGCGTTCTGATCCAGATAGAGGATGGGAGGCACGGTTCACGTATAGGCGAATGACTCGAGGCCGAACATGGGCGACCTATCGGACCATCTGTATTTCCCAGCGCCGTCCAGATTGAAAGAGCCATGGAAGTCGTAAAGTATGCAAGGATGCTAGGGGCTGGCAGGATCGCATTGAGTCGTCTTTGTGGCTAGGCGTGGCCGGCGACCGACCAAGCAAGACCCCGGAGGGTGCGGTCTGCTGGTCATCATCCTGATTATTTTGTTCGCGATCGGAAAATGCAGCAGCGGCACTGGCGGCGACGACGGGGCGGCTCCCGACAACGCCGCCAGCGGGCGTGGGCCCGCCTCGTCCGCTACGGAAATGCGGTTCGTCTCATCGAACTCTCTAAACTGCCGAAGCGCCGCGCGCGTGTCTGCCAAGGTGGTATCGCGCTTCGCATTCGCCGACAGCGTATCCGTTCGGGAAGAGAAGGACGGCTGGTCGCAGGTCGACGCGGGGGGCACACCCTGCTGGATAGCAAGCCGCTATTTGTCGGAAAGCTACCCGGTGCGGTCATCGGAGCCGAGGTCTTACAGGCCTGCGCCGCGGGCGGCGGTTCGACCGAAGCGGGAGCGACGTCAGCAATGCGGTGGGAAGCGCACCTGCGGGGAAATGAACAGCTGTGCGGAGGCCAATTTCTATCTCGACGAGTGCGGCGTATCGCGGCTGGACGGGGATGGGGACGGTGTCCCATGCGAAAGCATATGCGGATGACCGACGCGGGCAGAACCGGAAATCCGATTGGCGGTCCCGAGACGTCTGCCATTTCGCCAGGATAGGCTATCTGCCGGGCGAGCGGGAATGCTTGTGTGGAAAGTGAGATATCGTGGATGCATTTCTAAAACGCCTGATCGATGCACCCATCGAGCGTCTGCCGACAGATCAGGCCTTGTCGGCCGCCGCGACATTGATCGATTTATCGCATGAAGGCGGTATTGCGGCGGGCCTCGATCGAGCTGAGCAGGTCCTCACCGAGCTAGGAACTCGTACCCTCGCGGCCGCCGACGAAATATTGGTCCATTATTTCCAGGCAAACTTGCTGGCAGCCCGGCGCGCGATCGCCCAGCCAGACCCTTGGGCCTGGGAGGACGCCTGTCTCGAAGCTCAGATCCTGGCATTGAGAAAGGCAGTCAATCATGATGAGTTTCCGAAACTAGACCCTGTTCGCCAATGTCAGATTCTGACCAATCTCGCCGGATGCCTCGATACGATCGGCAGGTTCATTGAGGCGCTTGAGGTCTGGGACCGGGCGCTGCGGATCATTCCGACGTTCGCCATGGCGCTCGGAAACCGCGGCGTCGGCCTCTCCCATTATGCGCGATCTCTGTACGATTCAGGACATGTCGGGATCTTCGCACTGGAGGCCCATGACAGCCTGGCGCGGTCGGCGGAGGAGGGCGCAGTCATCGATAGCGCCGCGGTCGAGGATGCCGATGCCTATTTCACCAGGCACCGGGAGGAGATCGCCGGCTATTTTCCACTCGACGAGATCCGCAGCGACTTTAAGCCTGAGCGGGGCAGCCTCGGACGGAGCCGTCTCGAGCGGGATTACCGGTCATGGTGTCTCGCCAACCGATTGTTTCTAAACCCGCTCAACGACGTGGTGCAGGCTCCGATCGCGGCGCACGATGTGCTGACCCTCCCCTCGATCAGCACATCCGATCCTGGGATGCCGGTGGTGATCGGCTTCTTCAATCAGCTGAAGCAGGAATATGTGTCGGCGCGATACGCCCTCTTCGAGGGCCTTCAGGCCGATAAGCCGCACTTCTCGGATCGCTGGGTCCTCCAGTACAACACGTTCGATTATCCCTCGCTCAGCCGGGCGACGGAGCTGCTGCGGCTTGGCTATCGGGCGGCCTACTCGCTGTTCGATAAGATCGCCTACTTCATCAACTCCTACTGGAGCGTCGGCCACAAGCCGACGCAGGTCAGCTTCAGGAGCGTTTGGTATGAGGTGAAGGGGAAGCCTCCCAAGCCGCTCCTTACGCAATTTTCCCTGCTGCAGAACTGGCCGCTGCGAGGCTTGTTCTGGCTCTCCAAGGACATCTTCGAGGAGCAGGCACGCCAAGCCCTCGAACCCGAGGCGAGGGACTTGGCGGACCTTCGCAACCACCTCGAACACAAATATCTTCAGCTTCACGAGGGATGGGCATGGCGGGCCGAGCATGCGCACAAGCTCGAGCTGTCCTCCGACGGCTTGCGGATTTCTTTGTCGCGAGACGACTTCGCGGAAAAGGCGATGCTCGTGATGAAGAAGGCCCGAGCCGCGCTGATCTACCTGTCTTTGGCGGTTGAGCAGGAAGAACGCCGGCGCGGACAAAAGGCCAGCCCCGGCCTGGTGGGTGAGATGACGCTTTCCACCTGGGAAGACCGCTGGAAATTCTAAGTCTCGGGTCAACCGGCCGGAGGGGGCTGATCCACCACGGCGCCGGCGCGCGCGATAATGCTCTCCAGATAGTTGAGGATATCCTCGCGAAGCGAGCGTGCCGCCGGGTCTTTTTTGCGTTCGGCCAGGGAGAGTGCTGAGCGGAACGATTCCTCCGCAGCTCCTAAATCGCCTCTCTCGGTCTGAATCCGGCCCAGGCTGAGATAGGCGTCGGCAGCGCCTTCGAAGTTGAACATTCCCTCGAAGAGTGAGGCGCTGTCGCGGAAGGCGTCTTCGGCACCTTCAAGGTCGCCTCGTCTAAGCCGGACCTGGCCGAGGTGATCGGCCGCATCTGCCCGTCCGGACCGGTCGCCCTTCTGTTTGAAAAGCTCGAGGCTCATTCCGTAGTGCTTTTCGGCGCCGTCCTCGTCGCCCATCGTCTCGAGGATAGCGCCAAGCGCAGCATAAGCGTCCCCGAGATCCGTGACTCCGCCCTGCTGTTTCAAGGCGATGCCTTTGCAGAGGGACTCGCGCGCCTCATCGAGCCTTTCCTGATCGCGAAAAACCTCGCTGAGGCCGATCCGTGCGTCAGCCTCGGCCAGGGGGTCGCCTCCGTGAGCGGCGAGATCGATGCTCTGGCGATACTCCTCCTCGGCCTCCGCGAATCGGGCCGCTCGCCGTCGCCGCTCGCCAAGCAGGATCCGAGCTCGCGCGGCGCCCGGGAGCTCGTCTGTGGCGAGGCTAATCTCGATGGCTCTTGCGGCCGCCTCTTCCGCCTTATCGCCGCGGCCGAGATCATCCTGCAGATAGGCCAGAGCCAAGAGGGCGCGCAGTGCGATTTCGGCTTCGCCCGCGTCCTGGGCCAAGTCCGCGGTCGCTTCGTACTCCGTCACGGCTGCTCGGGGACGACTGAGGCGGGCCAAGAGCTCGGCGTAGGCCAGCAAGTGGGCGGGATTGTTCCTCTTTTCGGCAGCCGTGGCGAGCAGGCTTTCGGCCTCGGTGGGTTTAGATTCGGCGATCAGCTGGTTCGCTCTCGCGACGAGGTCGTCGCCGCTGTTGGGTGCCGCCGGCGACGCCGTTCCCTGATCGTCCGGGCCCGGCGCTCCAACCTCAGCCGGTTCCGGCGCGAGGGCAATGGTTTCGGATTCGGCTGGGACTTCGGCCTCGGCGCCGTTCCCGCCGGCCTTGCCCTGCTCGTGGTTATGAAGCCAACGGGCGAGATGGGCGCGCAAGGCGTCGGCAAAGTCGTCCGCATTCTCGACCTGGCGGTAGAGGAGCTTCTTGTCAGCCTCGATCTTTTTCCTGAAATCGAGCACCTTCTGGAGCTGCGGGCCTGGGTCGCTCATTTTTCCCGGGTCGACGCTGACGAAGAAGACGACCACGTCCCGCATCGCTTTGTCGCTGTCTTGCTGCAACTCGAGCGCGATGCGGAATTCCTCCTCCGATCCCGTTTCCGCATCAGGTTCGTTGGAGGCGGGAGTCCCCCACCGATCATGGAGGACAAGGACGAAGTAATCGCAGCCATGGAGATCGTCGTTGATGATCTTCTGCGGCCGCCCGATTCCGGGAAGGGTGGCTTCCCACCCTACCGCCATGAACATCACGCCGCGCCGGTTGGCATCGGTCTCATTGTACTTGTCTATTGTGGCTCGAAAGCGCTCTCGCACGGCCTTTAGTCCGCTCGGTGAAGCGATAAAGATTCGATAAGCTTCGAGGGGAGAAGACATTTCGTTGAGACTCGCGGGCGCGAAGGCGGTCAGGCTAGGCTGAACGGGCGCTGTGGTGCAAGGACGGTTTCAGCCGGCGCGCCCACGATCCAGAATATCCGAAATTCACGTAAAAAGTCGGCTGGTCCTGTTGAAGTGACCGGGGCGAACGGCTACGGTTGGGTCTCGAAAAGGAGAACGAAGCATGTCCGCCGCATTGGCTTCCAAGTCGTCTGCCTCTCTCCGCTCTGCCGTTCTCGGCGCGCGCCCTGCCAATCCTGCGCTCCAGCGGCTTCAGCAGCGTGTGCTGGCCGAAGCTGAGGCGAGCGAGGTGATCACCAGCTACGACCGGATGCATCACCGTCACAGCCGCTCGTAGGAGCGGTTTCATGACAGCGGCGAGGATTACGTCGTTCCTCGTCAAGGTCGCATCGAGGTGCAACCTCGATTGCGATTATTGCTACGTCTATCATCATGCGGACCAGGCCTGGCGGTCGATGCCACGCCATCTTTCCGCTGACGACCGCGCGGCTTTTGCGAACCGGCTTGCGGAATACGCGTCTGAAGTCGGCCTGAAGCGCGCTGCGGTGATTTTCCACGGCGGGGAGCCGCTGCTCGCCGGCAGTGATCACATCGTCGAGTTCGCGCGTGACTTACGCTCGGCCGTGGGCCCTGATGTCGAGCTTGAAGTCGGCATGCAAACCAATGGGCTGCTCCTCACGGACGAAGTCCTCGACGCCTTGGAGGCGGAGCGGATTTCGGTCTCGTTGAGCCTCGATGGGCCTCGGCAGGTGAACGATCTCCACAGGACCACGCGGCGTGGGCGATCGAGCTTCGATAAAGTCGAGGCGGCCCTGGAGCGGTTGAAGGCCAGGCCCAATACTTTCGCGGGCGTTATCTCGGTAATCGATGCGAGCGTGCCGCCGGCGACGCTCTTTGAATATTTTTCCGGCCACGCACCTCCCAAGCTCGATTTCCTGCTTCCGGACTCGCACCACAATCAGCCGCCACCCGGCCGGGATCTTGACCCCGGCCGCTACGAGAGATGGCTGATCGAAGCGTTTGATATATGGTTCGACCAATATCCTGAGCTGCGAGTGCGGACTTTTGAATCCCTGCTCGACGCGATCATGGGGCTTTCATCTGGAACCGATGCGTTCGGTCTGGGCGACGTCAGCCTGATCACCATTGAGACTGACGGCACCTATCATGACCTCGACGTACTGAAGGTGGTGGGGGACGGAGCGACGCGTCTTGCGGGTTCGGTTCGCGATACTCCAATTTCTGTCGTCGCTTCCTCAGACGCGATCGAAGCCCATCGCCGCTTGCTGTCGAAAGAGGGCTTAAGCCCGGTTTGCCAGGCCTGCGGGATCGTCGACATTTGCGGCGGCGGTTCCGTGCCCCATCGCTTCGGTGCCGATGGCTTTGCCAATCCCACCGTCTACTGCGGCGAGATGCAAAGCCTTGTCGCCCACGTCCGACGACGGCTGGAGGGCGGGCTGGCTGGTCCGGCCGCTCCTGCGCCGCGTGAGCTCGATGTCGATCTGGCGGCCTACGAGCTTGCCGAGCGCGCGGCGCCTATCGTCGCGGAGCTATGGGACGAAACTTGCCAAGAGAATGCCGCGGACCTCGACAAGGCATTGAGCGAAGTCGTCGGAGCCGGTCTCGGCGATCAGCGGCTGCACGAACTCATTGATGGCCTCAGCTCTGAAGAGAAATTGATCCTGGCTGGCAATCCCGGCCTGACGGCGTGGCAGAGGGCATTTATAGCTCAGCGTGAGGGCCGCACGGTCTACGACGTCGACGGGGCGCCGCTTAGCCCCAATGTGTCGTATCTCGAGCAGGTGCTAAGTCGGCCGATAGCGACAAACGGATTGTCGGTCGGCATTGACGATCCCTGGCTGCGCGCACCGTTCGGCGCATCCATTGCCTTTGAGGGGCCGGAGGTCGCGGCATCGGCCGCACCGGTGGTGAGCGAGGCTCTCGATATCATCGGGGAATGGCGGCCAGCCCTCAGGGAAGAGATAGGCCGAATCTGTCGAGCCGTTCAGTTTGTTCGCGACCCGTCGGCGCACCCGGAGAAGATTGTCTCCTTCAGCGACAACTCGGTGCCCGGCGCCTTGTTCGTATCCGTCGTTCAGGGCGATCGGATCATCGATCCCTACGATCTCGCCGACTCGCTCATCCATGAGCATCGCCATCAAAAGCTCTACCTACTCGAGCGGCGTTTCCCGATGACGGAGCCGGGAGGCCTTGTAGTGTCTCCATGGCGGGAGGATCTTCGCCCGGCGTCCGGGGTCCTACATGCGGTGTTCGTGTTCATCGAGCTGCGGCGATTCTGGGAGCATGTTCGGGATCGCGGGCCGGAGCGTCTGAGGATGCGTGCCCTCAATCAGCTTGCCGACACCGATCGCAACCTGGAGGAGGCGTTCGCCACCCTGCGGGGATGTCCACTCACCGAGGTTGGCCGGGCTTTGGCCGGAGTGCTGGAGGGTCAGGCGACGCACCAGTCGCTGGCTGCCTGATGTCGCTGAATGTGCCCCTGGAGCGGCTGCCGGAGAACGAGGCCGCTCGCCACGGCGCCCTCAGGGACTACTTCTGCGACAAGGACGCCACGGCCGTTCGGCACGGCGATCATTGGGAACTGAGGCTTGGCTGGCCTGACGGCGAGGATCGCCATGTCGATCCGGCGCTGGACACCGGCCTCGGGTCGTGGGGTGGTATCGGCCGCGGCGAGATGGCACTAGCAAGGCGACGTACGGGCCGAGTGCTTCGGGCGCTGTACGATACTTGGACGCTGCACAGCTGGAGCGAGTGGGTTGCACGATCAGGCAGCTCTCCGCGCGATCCGCTGACAATTCTCCATGTTGACGATCATCGCGACCTTGCATCGCCCCGGTTGTTCACGCGCGACGGCGAGTTGGTCGACCCGATCAGCGGTGAGGTTTTCGACGTGGCATCACCAGGCAGTGTTCGCTCCGCGCTGGAAAGCGGGGCCGTGGGTATGGGCAGCTTCCTGACGCCCTTCCTGCATCGCTTTCCACAGGCGGATGTGCGGCAGCTCGGTCAGGCGCCGAAGATACGCGAGACGACGGACTACACGATTGAACTTGGCCACGAACCCGACGATCTTCTCGAGCCTGGCGCGTCACGGCCGGCGGTGAAGCTCGTGAAGGCGAGCGCCGGCACTGGCCCAGGCAAATATCGGATCACTGACGATCTCGACCGGTGGGTTGAGAATATCGGGCCTGGGCCCGTCCTGCTCCACGTCGACATGGATTATTTCAACAACCGATATGATGGTGACGGGGATTGGCGCGAGCGCCCGGAAGTGCTCGACCCGGGAGCGGATGACGTCCTTCGGCAGGTGGATCGGCTGACCTCCGTTCTAAGGAACGCGCAGCTGGTGCCGAGGATTGAGGACGCTGTCATCGCCTTTTCGCCGGGGTTTTTCCCGGCCGAGCTGTGGGACGAGTCCGACCGGCGTCTGCAGGCGGGGCTGGAGGAGCTCTATGCCTGATTCCAAGCGCAAACCGCCTTCGCGGCCGAGGTCGCCGACGCGGCCGACACCCAAGCCGAAGGCATCGAAACCCAGACCCGACCTAGCCAAGGTCACTGCGGCCGAGGTGGAGTTGGTTCCTACCAAGGGGACGCCCGGAAAGGGCGGCGGTCCCGGCGGTCATGCCTGGGTGATCCGCGCGGCCGGCAAGCGGGCAGGAGTGATTTACATCAATTGGATCGATGAGGCGCCGGTCGGAAAGCACGCCTCGATTCAAATCTATCTGAACCAGTCCTCCCAAGGCCGAGGCGTTGGTCGTATAGCTTATCGGCTCGCAAGCGAGGCGAGCCAGTATGATGTCGTCTACGCCCACATGCGGAAGATCAATGTGGCTTCCCGCCGCGCCGCCGAGGAAGCCGGCTATGTCGACGCCGGTTTGCCGACCAATCAGCTGATCATGAAGTGGACGAGGAAACGGTCTTGACCGGATCGAGCGCCAGGCCGCGTTGGATGCGCGCTTCGGCGGAAGTCGATCTCGCTCAGCTTCGAGGGTCGGTCAGGCCGGTAATGCGAAGTCAGCTGGTGTATCGGGCGGATCGCCATGAGGTTCGCCGGTGGGCCCGTCGGCAAGGGCTCTTCGCGGCTGTAGACAAAGACGGGTTTTTCTCCATCGCTCCCATCGCCGGCTCAGCCCGGCGGGTCTTGCGCATCGACGCCAGGGCCGGGAGGCATACCATCGCCCTGGGCCTGGCCCTAGGGTATCCGGCGTGTTGTTGCATTGCAGCCGGGCGTCGCAATGATGAAGGGCTAGACGATTGGGGACAGACGATCGCATCGCGGCGCTTTGTCGGCCTTTTTAGGATGATCGACCCGAGCGGCTATAATGAGGGACGCACGAGGATCAGCCATGTGCCCTGCTCGCCGCGATGCGCAGCGTCGTTGCGGATGGCTCGGGCCTTGTTGCCGCAAAAACCCAACGGCGGAGGCGCGAGTCGGCGGGCGGCGAGGAGAACGGTGGCCGTTCGTCCGGCTCGACCTTGAGATGGCAGTCGCCATCGTCATCCCCTGCCTCAACGAGGAAGGATACATCGAAGCTGCAGCCTCATCGCTCGGCTTTGGCGTAAGCGGTGTTGCGGCGGCTGATGATGTATTCCTGTTCCTTATCGACAACGGTTCAACCGACCGGACGCCGGCGGTTATGGAACGGATCGCCTCCGCGTCCCGCCCGGGATCCGTCCGGATCCTCGTCGAGCCTGAGCGCGGGTTCGTTCCGCCGAGGCGACGGGGCGCTTTCGCGGCGGCCGATCTAGCAGCCGACCTTGGCATTGCGCCTGAGGAACTCTTGATCCTTCAGGCGGACGCCGACACGCTTTACTTGCCCGGGTATTCGCAGCGTATGTGGGAAGCGCTGGCCGGCCGTCGGGGCTTCCTGCTCGAGGGAGCGATTCGCCGATCTGCAGAGTTCGATGCGGCTCATCCCGAATATCGGGCGCTCGAAAGGTCGATCGTCGATGCGATGGAGGCCGCCGGCGTCGGCGACAATGAGGAGGTAATCGTCGACGACAAAGCGTGCGGCTACTTGCTTTCCGACTATGTCCGCTGGGGTGGACATTTTCGAGAGCAGGATCGCTTGGGCGGTACCGTTCACGCCGAGACCACTCGTCTGTTCCTGCGGGCGAGGCTGCGCTACGGAGCGGTGAAGATCCGGGTGAACCCAGCGCAGGCGGAGTCGTCCAGGAGGAGGATTATCGAGGAGCCGGCGCTTCACTTCGCGACATCAGGCTTTCCTCGCGAGGATGCCTGGGTGAAAGCCTGGCGGGAGCGCCATCCGACTGCCTGGACCGTCGATGAGTTCGCTCGCAGCATCGATCACCCTGATGTGCGCGAAGCCTGCTTCTACAGGCGTGCTCACGAGCTGGCGTTGTTCGCGCTCTTGCCGTGGGTGGTAGGGCAGGCCGCTGGCGAGCCGGTCCCAGACGATCCCAGGGCGCTCCATCTCTTGTCGATGATCCCGCCGTTATCGGTCGAAGAGCTCGCTGAACGCCCGGCGCTGGCCCTTTCGGCGGTGCTTGATGCGATCGATGTTTTCCCCGACGCGTTCCGCGGAGCCTTGGAACGGTAGCGCGGCCTGCCAGGGCTGGAGATGCGGCATCGGAAATGCGCTAGGTTTTTTTGGGAGCCTCAGGCTCGTCCTCGGCCTGGGGTGCGATATCCCGAGTGAGTCTCTGTTTGAGTTCGTTGACGTCGATTGCGGCCGGCTGCCGTGCGCCGCCTCCGCGCGAAGCGCCGGCTCTCGTCAGTTCCTGCTCGGCCTGCTGGCGGCGCTCGCCTTCTTTCCGGCGCTCTTCGTACTGGGCAACCTGGACACCCATCCAGCGGTCGAAATCGTCGGGTATCGCGGTGAGGCCGCCATGGTCGCCGACGATAAAGGGGCGGTGCGTGAAGAGGTTGTAGAATTCCTTGTAAAACGTCTCGCAGAATCTGAGGACATCGGTGTCGCTGATGGGATGCCGAGCGCGCGACTCCTTGGCTTCGAAGGAGTCGGGATGGGAGTTGTCGATCCAAAAAAGCGGATATTCCCGGCCGGCGAAGACGCCTTTGAGGGGAATGCGCCCGTCATAATATAGAGGTTCCGGTAGAAGGAAGGCGTTGGCGCCGCGAACTGCCGCTAGGATGTAGGCGGCATCCATGCTCAGCACCATTTTTTGCACCGTCGCAAATCCGCAGAGGCGAAACCCGATGTCGATGCCTGGGCCGATGAAATCGAATTCGACCCGCGCGCCCGTTCCGTCTCCTGGCGCTGGTTCGCGGTGAGCCTTCTCGTGGGCGTTCTGGAACACCTCGGCGTAGTCACCCTTGCACAGCTCGTTGAGCAATCCGGACGGGCTCACGATCGTCTTGTTCCGCCAGGGGAAGCCGGCAGTCCATACGGCCGATTTGACGTCGAGCTTAACCTCCGGAACCGCGTCTTTGAGCGCGCCCTCGTTCTGTTTGTAGAGGAAGGTCCTGACCCGCGTCAGCGCTTTCTTCCAGCATTCGAGGGCGAGGGCCAGCTGCCGGCTGTCGGTGAGGTCCTTGTAGTAGAGGACCTCGTCGCCGACCGTTTTCCAGAATTGCGGCGGATCGCCAAGGAAGTCCGGGTGGGTGGCAGGATCCGGGAAAAGCGCTCGCAGGGCGAGCCATTCAGTCTGCACGGCCTCGACAGTCTCACCGTAGAACCGCTGCAGAATGTCGAGCCAATCGATCTGCTTGCTGAGAAACTCGGGCTGCTTCAGCTTCGTCGAGCCGACGACATCCACGCTCATGAAGAGGCGCAGGCGCGGTTTCAGAATCTCGGGAATATGGTCTGGAAGTTGCGCCACTAGCCCCCCGATGGCGGTTTACTTGGCTCGGATCTGGAGCCTCCGGTGACGCAGTTCCGCCGCTTCGAACGGCACGCCGAAAGACGCTGCTACCACGTCCATCTTCCCGTGTGCCAGTTCATAGGCGCGAGAAAATGCCTCTGCTGGCATAAGGAACGCAAGTGCGAATAGCAGCGCTTCGCGCTGTGCTCGCGCCGGCGTTGGACGACTGGCCTTGCCCTCGGTTTCGATTTGGAAAAACCGATAATGCAAAAAATAGTGCCCCAGTAATTTGGCTACTGCCAGTTGATCCTGGCGCGAGCTCGCTCTGACTGGAAGAACTATCACGAAATTTGTTGAGTCCGGGCGAAGCAGCAGGGTGCCGTCAGTGCCATCCGACACGCCGAGTACCGGTGTCGACAAGAGTTTGCCGCCTATACGAACGACGAGTTCGCGGATGTCCGTACCCGGAACATAGTTCAGCTCGGATGCGAGGCCTTCGGCCAAAGTTTCGATCTGGGGCGTCGACATGCCGCTGGGCTTCGTTGGTTCGAAGGGTACCCAATCGGACTGCTGGCTTTGAAATCGATGGAAGGAGTGGAACTGGGCTGCACGGGAGTCGCGAGATACCGCATCGGACGATGCGTCCACAGTACTCGCCATGCTTGCCCCCTGCCGTGCGTCGTCCACCACGCTACTTATTCCGATCCTGCTTGTAAAGCCGCCTCCGCAGTGAAGCGGCGACGGTTGGGTATGCGATTGTTGTGACGACTACGTCGGTGCTGCGTGGAGATGTTCAAGTGGCGGTGTGTGCACTTCCACCTTGGGTGCTCCGTGCGAGTCGTGCTGTCGACGTCCTGCGAGTGTTTGCATCTCTGCTCGAGCCGATCAATCCGCGTATTGCATTGGATTCCTGAATTGGGAACCCGATTGGGACGGACGGTGCTGGCAGCAAGGGAGGGTGCGCCGAGCGGACTCCATGGATGTTCAACGGGTTGAGCATTCGGAACGCTCGCAGGAAGGTCCGATCCGGACCGAAAAGATTTATGGGGATGTTCGAGGGAAAAGACTGTGACTCTTTTCAATCGACGGGCGGGAGCCGTCGGGACGGCCGCTCACGCGAGCCGCGGCGGACGCACAGCGATGAAATGCGCTTGGCATTCCGCGCCGGCGCGACGACATGGGGCGGGATGAAAACGAGCCTGGATCATCTGCCGGACGGCAAGCAGCGAGAGCTCGCCTCGGTGGTTCGGATTCTCTTTGAGGAGTTCGAGTCGGTCACGGCGCGGGCGAGCCAGCAATGGAAAAAGGGCGGACGCATCCTCAAGGTGGTGCTCTACGGCTCCTATGCCCGAGGAGACTGGGTGGATGATCCGGTCGGTGGCTACAGATCGGACTACGATATCCTCGTCGTCGTCAGCGACGATCGTCTGACGGACGTGATCGACTTCTGGTCGGTCGCCGACGACAGGCTGATGCGCGAGACATCGATTGCCGGGAGCCTCAGCGCGCCCGTCAACTTTATCGTCCATTCGCTTTCCGACGTGAACAGCCAGCTCGAGCGGGGCCGCCCCTTCTTCGTGGACATCGTGGAGCACGGGGCGGTCCTCTACGAGGCTCAGGGCTTCGCCTTCACCACGCCGAGAAAGCTGCCGGAGGAACAGGCGAGGGTCGAAGCGGAGGCCTATTTCAACGAGTGGTATCCAAGCGCCGAGCGCCGTTTCGATCTGGCCCGCACGGCCGCCGGCAAGGAATATTGGAAGGAGGCTGCCTTCGACCTCCATCAGACGGCAGAGCGGCTGTATCACTGCGTCCTGCTCGTTCTGACCCTCTACAGCCCCAAGTCGCACAAGCTGAACTTCCTGCGGTCCCAGGCTGAACAGATAGCTCCGGAGTTGATCGAGGCCTGGCCCAGGGAAGGAAAATTCGAGCGGCGGGCCTTCGAACTGCTGCGACAGGCCTATGTAAACGCCCGTTACTCGCCGCACTACAGGATCTCCCGAAACGAGATCACTTGGCTGACGGAGCGGGTTACGGAGCTTCAGCGGCGCGTGGAGCGGGTCTGCCGTAAGAGGCTGGGGTAGACAACGGAGGTGCGAGCATCGGGCGCGCATCCGCCCGAGAGGGCCTGGGGCGAACAGACGCCGCTTGACTCTGACATAGTGTCAAACACCATGTGAGGGTCCACGGGAGCCGAATCGGCGGCTTCGTCGAGGAGGATCGAGCTGTGGACGCCCAGAATCACCATGCCGGACATTGCCATCACGATCATACCGCCCAGCCGGAGGCGGCCACGGTGAAGGATCCGGTCTGCGGGATGACGGTCGATCCGGCGGCGACGGCGCATCATCACGAGCTCGACGGCGCGACCTATCATTTCTGCAGCGCGGGCTGCCGGACCAAGTTCATCGCCGATCCGCATCGCTATCTACATCCGAAAGCCGAGGCGGCCGGGGCGGAGGACGTGCCTGAGGGCGCGATCTGGACCTGTCCGATGCATCCGGAGATCCGCCAGATTGGCCCTGGCAGCTGTCCGATCTGCGGCATGGCGCTCGAGCCGGAGATGCCAACCCTCGACGAGGGCCCGAATCCCGAGCTGATCGACATGAGCCGCCGCTTCTGGGTGAGCGCGGCCCTGTCGCTGCCGCTGTTCGTTCTGGCAATGGGCTCGGAGCTGTTGGGCTGGCACTGGTTGCCCATGAGGACCTCGGTGTGGGTGCAGCTCGCGCTCGCAACGCCGGTCGTGCTCTGGGGCGGCTGGCCGTTCTTCGAGCGGGGCTGGGCGTCGCTGAAGAGCCGCAACCTCAACATGTTCACTCTGATCAGCCTCGGCGTCGGCGTGGCATATTCCTACAGCCTCGTCGCGACCCTGGCTCCAAACCTGTTCCCGCCCTCCTTCCGTACGATGGGCGGCGTGGTGCCTGTCTATTTCGAGGCCGCGGCGGTGATTACGACCCTGGTTCTGCTTGGGCAGGTGCTGGAGTTGCGCGCCCGCTCGGCCACCGGCAAGGCGATCCGGGCGCTGCTCGGGCTGGCGCCGAAGACGGCGAGGATCGTCCGCGACGACGGGCGCGAGGAGGATATCGACCTCGGTCACGTCCATGCCGGCGATCTGCTTCGGGTGCGGCCGGGCGAAAAGGTGCCGGTCGACGGCGTGGTCGTCGAGGGCCGTTCGTCAGTGGATGAGTCGATGATCAGCGGCGAGCCGGTTCCGGTGGAAAAAGTGCCGGGAGAGAAGGTGACGGGTGCCACCGTCAACGGCACCGGCAGCCTGCTGATGCGGGCCGAGCGGGTCGGTCAGGACACGATGCTCTCCCAGATCGTCCGGATGGTCGCCGAGGCGCAGCGCTCTCGCGCCCCGATCCAGGCGCTCGCCGACAAGGTGTCCGCCTGGTTCGTGCCCGCGGTCATCCTCATCGCAATCATTTCCTTCGGGGTCTGGGCGATCTTCGGACCGGAGCCGGCAATGAGCTTCGCCATCGTCAACGCGGTGGCGGTGCTGATCATCGCCTGCCCCTGTGCGCTTGGCCTTGCCACGCCGATGTCGATCATGGTCGGGACCGGCCGCGGCGCCACGGCCGGCGTGCTGGTAAAGAACGCCCAGGCGCTCGAACTGATGGAGCGGATCGATACTCTGGTCGTCGACAAGACCGGCACCCTGACGCTGGGCAAGCCCAAGCTCACGGCGGTCATCCCGGCGGCCGGTGTCGACGAGGCCGATCTGCTGCGCCTTGCAGCCTCGCTGGAGCGCGGCAGCGAGCATCCGCTGGCTGCCGCGATCGTCGAAGGGGCCGAGGAGCGCGGCCTCGCTTTGGCTGGAACCACCGACTTCGCTTCGCATACGGGCAAAGGCGTCAGCGGCTCGGTCGAGGGCCGGCCGGTGGCGCTGGGCAATAAGGTCCTGCTGGCCGATCTCGGCATAGACCCCTCCCCCCTGATGGGTCAGGCTGACGAGCTTCGCTCCGAGGGTCAGGGCGTGATGTTCGTCGCCGTCGACGGCAAGCTGGCGGGGCTCATCGCAGTCGCCGACCCGATCAAGGAGAGCGCGGCTGAGGCGATTGCCGAACTGCGCCGGGACGGTGTCCGGGTGGTGATGCTCACCGGGGACAATCGGCGAACCGCTGAGGCGGTGGCGCGCCAGGTCGGCGGCATCGACGAGGTCATCGCCGACGTCCTCCCGGATCAGAAGCAAGCGGTGGTCGAGCGTCTGAAGGCCTCAGGCCGGCGGGTTGCCATGGCCGGGGACGGCATCAACGACGCTCCCGCGCTTGCGGCCGCCGATGTTGGCATCGCTATGGGGACCGGGACTGACGTCGCCATGGAGAGCGCGGCGGTGACGCTTGTGAAGGGTGATCTCGGCGGAATCGTCCGCGCAAGGCGCCTCAGCCGGGCGGTGATGCGCAACATTCGCCAGAACCTGTTCTTCTCGTTCGTGTTCAACGGGGCGGGCGTGCCAATCGCGGCCGGGGTCTTCTACCCGCTCTTCGGCCTGCTGCTCAGCCCGATGATAGCCGGCGCGGCGATGGCCTTGAGCTCGGTCGCGGTAATCGGCAACTCGCTCCGGCTGAGGGGAGTGCGGCTATGAAGATCGGGCAGGCCTCGACCGAAAGCGGCGTCAGCCAGCGGATGATCCGCCACTACGAGTCGATCGGGCTGATCGGCAAGGCGGCGAGGCGGGACTCGGGCTACCGGGACTATGATGAGCGCGACATCCATACGCTTCGTTTCATTCGGCGGGCCCGGGATCTGGGTTTCCCGATCGAGGAAATCGGCAAGCTCCTCGAACTGTGGCAGGACCGCGGACGGGCCAGCGCCGACGTGAAGGCCCTGGCGCTGGCTCGGGCGGCCGAGCTGAAGCGCAAGGCGAAGGAGCTCGACGCCATGCGGCGCTCGCTCGAGCACCTTGCCGCCAATTGCCATGGTGACGAGCGCCCCGACTGCCCGATCCTGGGCGGCCTCGAAGGGAAAGCGTCATGAACATCCGGTTTCGGACCATTGCAACCGGCGGACCGGCGGCCTATTTGCGCCCCGTGCTGCTGACGCGCCTCATCCGGTTCCTGGCCATCCTCGCGCTGGCCATGTCGCCGCTCGCGGCGATCGGCGTTGCGCCGGCCTCGGCCGCGGCGCACCACGCAGGGATGACCGCCTCCGCCTCGCAGACGGCTGACCATCAGATGATGAGCCACGACATGGCCGGCGACGCCTCCAGGGCCGCCTGCCAGGATATGGACGGCAAGTCGAAGGATCAGCCTTGCGGTTCCGATTCCCGCGACTGCGTCAAGGCTTGCGCCGCCGTCCCGGCGATTCCGGCCGTCGGCGGCCAGCTCGGGCCGCAGCTTCTCGACCATGGCCCGCAACGGGTGGCGACCCTGGTTTCGGTGCCGCACGGCCTCGTGCCCGAGGCCGCAACTCCCCCTCCCCGAGGCCTCCTGAAGATCTGAGACTTTTCTCGATTTTTCAGGAGTAGATTCGATGAAGATGATGTTTGCTGCGCTCGCGCTTGCGATCGCGATTCCCGGTGTCGCCCACGCCCAGACGGCGCCTACGCCAGCCCCCACGCAGGCGAAGAAGAAGTGCTGCTGCGAGAAGATGGGCATGAAGATGGACTGCTGCGACGAGCACGGCAAAGGCAAGCCCGGTAGCGGCGAGCATGCCGGCCACGACATGAGCCAGCATCAGCAGCCCAATCAGTAAGCAATGAGGAGCGGAGGCGGCGCTGCGTGCGCCGCCTCCGGCTCTCGCTGACGCCCCGTGCGCGCCGAGGAGGCGTGCGCCTGTGAGGACGATCATGAATCAGATTTCAGTTGACCGCCGGACTTTGCTCCGCGCCGGAGCGCTCGGCACCTTTGGCCTCGGCATGCAGGGGCTGTTCCCGGCCTGGGCACATAGCGGCACGCCCGGCCTCGCGCCGACCCTGCCGACGCTATCGGGCGAGGATATCGCCCTCGAGATCGGTATGAAGCCTTTCTCAGTCGGTGGCCGCACCGGCAAGGCGGTGATGATCAACGGTACGATCCCGGGCCCGCTGCTGCGGCTCAGAGAGGGCCAGAACGCCCGGATCGCGGTGAAGAACGGCTTGGACGAGGATACCTCGATCCACTGGCACGGCTTCATCCTGCCGTTCCAGATGGACGGCGTGCCGGGGGTGAGCTTCCCCGGCATCAAGGCGAAGTCGACCTTCGTCTACGAGTTCCCGATCCGGCAGTCGGGCACCTACTGGTATCACAGCCACTCGGGTCTACAGGAGCAGATGGGCCATTACGGCCCAATCGTGATCGATCCCGCCGACGCCGACCCGGTCGCCTACGACCGCGAGCATGTGATCGTGCTCTCCGACTGGACCTTCCGGCATCCGCACGAGCTCATCACCAAGCTCAAGAAGGAGGGCGGCTATTTCAACCGGCAGAAGATGACCCTGCTCGGGCGCCTTAGCGGCGATCCCGAGCAGCAGATGCCGGCCGCCGACCGGGCGATGTTCGCGAAGATGCGGATGGACCCTACTGACATTCTCGACGTGACGGCCGCCGCCTACACCTATCTGATCAACGGCCACGGCCCAGCTGAGAACTGGACCGGGCTGTTCCAGCCGGGCGAGCGGGTGCGGCTTCGGATCATCAACGCCGCCGCGATGACCATATTCAATATCCGAATTCCCGGTTTGGATATGAAGGTAGTGAGCGCCGACGGGCAGAACGTGATGCCGGTCGACGTCCACGAGCTCCAGATCGGCAATGCCGAGACCTACGACGTGATCGTGACCCCCGGCGACCAGGCCTACACCTTCGTTGCCGAGTCGATGGACCGGTCCGGAAAGGGCCGGGCAACGCTGGCGCCTCGGATGGGCATGGCCACCGCGGTGCCGCCGCTCCGGCAGCGGCCTGTCCTGACCATGAAGGACATGGGCATGGGCGGCATGGACCACGGCTCGATGCCGGGAATGGACCATGGAGCCGGCGCAGGTGCCGCCGCGACAGGCGCGATGGCGGGCATGGATCACGGTTCAGATCCCGCCTCGGCCTCCGCCGCTCCGAGCTCCAGCGGCGGCATGGACATGAGCGGCATGAACATGCGCGACAAGTCGAAGGTGCCGCCGAACGTCAAGGTGGGGGTGGGCGTCGACGCGATCGCGATGGCGCCTGTGGACCGGACCGGCGATCCGGGCCTCGGGCTCGAGGACGTTGGGCACAAGGTGCTGACCTATCGGGACCTCATGGCGCTGACGCCAAGCCCGGACACCCGGGCGCCGACTCGGACCGTCGAGGTCCATCTGACCGGCAACATGGAGCGCTTCATGTGGTCGATCGACGGCGAGAAGTTCAGCGAGAATCCCGATCCGATCCGTTTCGAGCGGAACGAGCGGGTGCGGGTCACCATGATCAACGATTCGATGATGACCCACCCGATGCATATTCACGGCCACTTCTTCGAGGTCGTGAACGGGCAGGAGGCCAAGCCGGTCAAGCACACGGTGATGGTGCTGCCCGGGGCGAAGCTAAGCTTCGACATGACCGCCGATGCGCCCGGCGACTGGGCGTTCCACTGCCACCTGCTGCTCCACATGCACGCCGGGATGATGCGTGTCGTGACGGTCCGGCCGCTCGACGGAGACGCGGCATGAAGAAGATCTTGATCCTCGCTCTTGCGGCCTCCGTCTCGGCCCCCGCGCTCGCCCAACATGAGGGCCACACGATGCCGGCGCCGCCGAAGGAGGAGACCAAGCCGGCCGAGCCGGCGGCCGACCCTCACGCGGGCCATGTCATGCCTGCTCCGGCTGCCGCGCCCGCCGCTGATCCGCATGCGGGCCATGTCATGCCTGCTCCGCCGACGCCGATGCCGATGCCGTCTCCGTCGCCCGCCGCTGATCCCCATGCCGGCCACGTCATGCCGGTGCCTGCTCCGGCGCCTGCGGCAGACCCGCACGCGGGCCATGCGATGCCGCCCGCATCAACGCCGCCAGCCGGCGATCCTCACGCGGGGCACGACATGAGCGCGATGGCCGAGCAGAGACCGGCGCCGCCCGTCGCACCTCCGCCGCCTGGCGCGCTATCCGGGCCAGATCACGCGGCGGACTCACTCTTCGGGCAGGAGGCGATGGCCGAGGCGCGAGAGGAGCTCCGGCGGGAGCACGGCTCGATCGTGACGTCGAAGATCCTGATCGACCAACTCGAGGCGCGGATCAGGAGCGGCCGCGACGGCTACTTCCTGAACGCCGAAGCCTGGTACGGCGGCGACATCAACAAGCTCTGGCTGAAGACTGAGATCGAGGGCGATTTCGGGCGCAAGCCTGAGCAGGCCGAGGTCCAGGCGCTCTACAGCCGGGCGATCGATCCCTGGTGGAACCTGCAGGCGGGTGTTCGCTACGACCTTCGGCCGGACCCGGAGCGGGCTTATCTCGTGCTCGGCATCGAGGGGCTCGCGCCCTACTGGCTCGAAGTCGATGCCGCGGCGATCGTGTCGAACAAGGGCGATGTCTCGGCGCGCTTCGAGGTGGAGAGCGATCTGCGCCTCACCCAGAAGCTGATCCTCCAGCCGCGTATCGAGCTAGACCTGGCCGCTCAGGACGTGCCGGAGATCGGCATTGGATCGGGTCTCTCCACAGCCGAGCTTGGGCTCCGTCTCCGCTACGAGATCAAGCGTGAGTTCGCGCCCTATGTCGGCGTCGCCTACGAACGCGCCTTTGGCGACACGGCTGACTTCCGGCGAGCGGTTGGCGAGCGCCGCGGCGGCTGGAACCTGCTGCTGGGAGTGAGGGCATGGTTCTGAAACGGATCGCCTCGCTGCTCGCCTTATGGGTGCTGGCCTTCACCCTCGTCGCCTCGCCGGCGCTCGGCCACAGGAAGGAGCGCGATCAGCCCGCGGCTGCGGCTCAGCAGAGTGCATCGCTGGAAGCTGCGGCGACGGGCAACAATCCCATGGCCGGCCACGACATGGGCGGGATGATGGAGAAAATGGATGAGGATCGCACGAAGATGTCCACGTTCGAGCGTCTGCTTGACTGGATGGGCCGGCTTCATCCGATCATCATCCACTTCCCGCTGGCCTTCTTCCCGGCGGCCTTGTTCACCGCGGTCGTCGGCAGGAGGCGGCCGGCGTTCGGCAAACCGGTGCAGTTCCTCGTGGTGGCCGGCGGCCTTATTGCCCCGGTGGCGATGGTGCTTGGCTGGTTCGCCGGCAGCTTGACGCTGACCGACACAGATCCGCTGCTTCGAGTCCACCGTTGGCTTGGCACGGCGATCGGCCTTTCCGGCCTGGCGCTGGCGATCTGGGCCTGGAAGCGGCCCGAGGAGGACCGGCGGCCGGGGATGATCGCAGCACTGGCCGGCATCACCGCCGCGATAATCGTCCAGGGCTGGTTCGGCGGCGCGCTGGTCCACGGCATCGACCACATGAATTGGTGAAGACTGATTGGCTTCCTGAATTTGGTTTCGAAGGAGAGAGTGATGAAGAGGATTTGGAAAACGACCCTAGCCGCGGCCCTTCTCGCCGGCGTTGCGGCCTGTGGCCAGCCTGATTCAGGCAACGACGCGATGGCGAACGATCACGCCATGATGGACAACATGGCCATGGAGAACGGGATGATGTCCGATCCCTCGAACCCCTACGCCCAGGCCGAGATGAAGATGAACAACGCGATGACGGCGGCGGTCGGCGCCGACGTCTCCGACACCTGGGTCAAGAAGACGATTGAGCACCATCGCGGCGCCGTCGACATGTCCAACGTCCTTCTATCGCAGAGCCCGACCCCGGAGGCCCGGGCAATGGCGGAGCGGACGATCGCCAAGCAAACCCGCGACATCCAGGACCTTCAGAAGCTCGCGAAGCAGGGGGCGGCCGACCCAGCGTCGGGGGAGCCCTATCGGGCCGGCGGGCAGCAGATGCACGAGCGGATGATGGCGGCCAAGGGCGCCGACGCGTCCGAGATCTGGATCCGCAAGATGATCGAGCATCATCGCGGCGGCGTCGAGATGTCGAATGCCGTCCTGGCCAACGGCGCGACCGGCGAGGTCCGGCGAATGGCCGAGAAGACTAAGGCCGACCAGACGAAGGAGATTGGTGAGCTCGAGCGGATGCTGAGCGGGCAACCGGCGCCTGCCGGGCCCGTTGCGGCGGAGCCCGTTACGGATGCGGCTACCGGGCCTGTGACCAAGATCGCCCCGGTGCCGCCTGTCCAGCCCAAGGCGACTCCGAAGCCCAAGGCCGCGCCCAAGGTAGAGCCGAAGGCGACACCTCCCGAGAAGGCCGATCCGCACGCTGGCCACGACATGGGGAACATGTCGAACTGAAGGCTTGTCGGGGGCGGGCGAGACCCCGCCCCCTGTCGAATGAGAATAAGGGGTGTGCCGGTGTCGGTGACGAAGCTGTCGAGCAAGATCCACAAATGGCTGGCGCTGTTGATGGCGATCCAGATCCTCTTCTGGTTCGTCAGCGGGCTCTTCTTCGCGGTCGTGCCGATCGAGCGGGTGAGGAGCGAGCATAGCGTCGCCGCGGTGCCGCCGGTCGAAATACCGTTCGAAATTGCCTCCGCGGGCCTCGCACGGATCGGCGCTGGCGGGACTGCGGCCGGGGACAAGGTCGAGCTTCGCGCCATGCTCGGCAAGCCCGTCGCTCTGGTGTCCAGGGGCAAGGACCGCCCGAAACTCTACGACCTCTCGACCGGCCGCCTCCTCTCGCCCCTCCCTCGTGCGACGGCAGTAACTGTGGCCGAACGCGACCAGGCCGGCGAGGCCCGCGCGGTCCGTACCGCTCTCGTCACTGAGGAATCGCCGGAATATCGCGGAGCCCTGCCCGCCTGGCGCGTCGACTTCGAGGACGGCGCCAAGCGTTCCGTCTACGTCGCCGCCGACACCGGCGCGGTGACCGCGCGGCGCTCGACCCTGTGGCGGGTCTACGACTTCCTCTGGTCGCTCCACATCATGGATTTCAGGAACCATGAGGATTTCAACACACCGCTCCTGATCGTCGCCACGGCTCTGGCGCTGGTGGTGATGGTAACCGGGATCGTCATGTTCCCGAGTCGCCTCGGCTACAATGCCTGGAAGCGCCGGCGTCGCGCTCGAGCAGAGCGTGCTCCAAGCTCCTGATCCGCCTCCTGCGTGACTGAACGGTAGCGACGGCTCGGTTATGGAAGATGTTCGTGCGGCCTTGGCCTTGGATGCGCAGCCCTTCGGGCGGCTTCCTTGTCCTCATCGCAAAAGGCGAGCTGCGGCAGGCTCCAGAAGGGCGAGGCTTGTATCTCGCAGTCCCGTTCCGCGGCGGGACGCCCGATTATGACCAGCGCCGCAAGCACCGCCAGCAGCCAGGCCCAGCGGCTGATCCGAGCCAGCTTCGGGCCGCCGCCGACGGCTGCGATGGCGAGGTTGGTGAGGGCTGCTGCGATCACGATGGTGCTGAAAGTTAGGATGCCGCCGATCAGACCATGAAGCGTCCAGGCATAAGCGGCGACGGCGAGCGCGGCCACGAGATGGAGACGCTGCTCTTCCCGGCCCTTGCGGAAGATGTCGACGAGAGATCGGGGCGCAGGCGAAGCCTGGTTCACTGGCGGTTTCCGATCGCATCCTGGTGGGTGTTCGCCTCTGTAACCGCCGAGGCAGCGAGTCCTCGTCGGTCCTCATCGGTGAGCAGGGCCTCGCAGATCGAGGCTTCGATCAGCGGCTGCGTGCCGCGCCGGTCCGAGAGCCGGTCGATCTCCGTCCACCAGCGCTGGCGTTTGTCCGCGGGCAGCTTGCGGGCGAAGATGTCCGATCGCGCCCTCAGCAGGTCTTCCTCGGCTCGGGACGGCGCATCGCGGGCCTGGTGGAGGGACTCGGCGGCGCAGAGGATCCTGGGCGGGAGCGCCTCCGGCGTCCCATCGGAGCAGGCGGCCGCGAGCAAGAGGGAGAGCAGCATTGGCCGGCAGAATCTATGCACGGGCACCTCGCGTGGTTCGGCTTAGCCGCAGCGGCACGAGCTTGTCGCCAACTTCGATGGCCTCCCCATGCTTCAGTAACTCGTAGCGGAGCCTGGTCACAGATCTGCGGTTACGGACACCCATCTGGGATCGGACGGCGTGTTCGAGCTCGTGAAAAGGGACGCCCTCGGGTCGCGCGGCCAGATAGTCCCTGGCGAATTGGATGGGCTTCCCCAGGCTCCTGCCGTCGGGCGTGCCCTGCCAACGCAAAGGAAGACCTGTTCTCTCGGAAGGCACCGGCACGATCAGTGCCCTGCCTCGGGCCGGCGGTGGCCGCGTCGACCTTGTGGGTGTGCCCAGTGAATGACGGCGGTCCTCGAATGGTAGAAACCGGGACGTAAGCCTGCGCTGCCGCCGGGACAAGGCTAGTTGCGAACGGTTCGCATCATGCGTTGCACGATCGGCCATTCCGGCCTATCTCGCAGCGACTGCGGAGGATCTGAAAAATGAAAATGATGATGGCTGCGATCGCCCTCTCGATCGCCGTTCCCGGCATCGCCCATGCCGAGGCCGCGCCGGGCGAGAAGCCGAAGATGGAGTGCTGCTGCAAGGACAAGTCGAAGCCAATGAAGTGCTGCGACATGCACGGCAAGGGCAAGGCCAGCCAGGACGAGCATGCCGGCCACGACATGGGCCAGCACCAGCAGTAACGAAGGCATCTAAGCGAGGGTGCGGACGGTCTTTGGGCCGCAGGTTGCCGTCAGCCTTTGCCGGCGAGATCGGAGCGACGAGAGATGAAGAACGCGATTCCGGGGTGGGCCCTGGCGCTCGCTCTGGCGGCCAGCCTTTCTGCCTGCGGACAGCCGGACCATGGAGGCGGCAATCAGGCCGCCGGTCACGGTAATTCTCAATCAGTCAGCGACTCCGATATCGGCGAGGGCAACGACCCGTATCTGGCTTCCGAGATCAAGATGCACGACGTGATGGTATCGGCGGTCGGCGCGGATGTCTCCGACACCTGGGTGCGCAAGATGATCGAGCACCACAAGGGCGCGATCGCGATGGCGAAGATCGAGGTCGCCCATGGCTACGACACCAGGGTCATCCCCATCGCCCGGCGGGTGATTGCAAAGCAGCAGCAGGAAGTCGAGGAATTGCAGGGCCTGATCCGGCAGGACGCCGCGCCCGATCCCGCGTCCGCACAGCCCTATCGCGCCGCCGAAAAGGAGATGCACGAGGCGATGATGGCCGCCAAGGGCTCGGACACGTCGCACACCTTCGTCCGCAAGATGATCCCGCATCATCAGGGCGCGATCGCCATGTCGCAGATCGTGCTGGCGCAGGGGAATGACGAGCGAGTGGCGGCCATCGCCCGCAGGATCATCGCGGACCAGCAGGCGGAATTAGCCGAGCTACAGGGGATACTGACCGGGGCTGGAGTTTCGGCGCCGGCACCGGCGGAAGCCAAACCGGCACCGGCCGAGCCTACCGGCAATTCGCAAGACTGACAAATGATGACGGCCGGTGGCAGCCCTTCGATAGCGATGGCGCTGCTCGCCTACTTCGCCCTGTTCTTCCTCGCGGCATTTTTCTGGCCGACCTGGCGCCTGTGGCGGCGGCACGGGACCAATGCTCTGGTGCTGCCTCGCGACGACAGCGCCCAGGGGCTGGTCGGGCGGTGGTTCCGCCTGACGCTGTTGGCCATCCCGATCGTCCTCGTTCCAATCGCGCTCGGCCTGCCAATCGAGGCTATGGGTCGCCTGCTGTGGCTCGATAGCCCGGTCTTTCCTTTGGTCGGTTGGTCCATTCTCGCCGCGTCCCTGGTCTTGGTGGTCGTGGCGCAGGCTCAGATGGGAGCGTCGTGGCGTATCGGCATCGATGCCGCGTCCCAGCCGCCTTTGGTCAGGACCGGCCTGTTCGCGCTGAGCCGCAATCCGATCTTCCTCGGTATGAGGCTGGCCTTGCTCGGCCTGTTCCTCGTCCTGCCGACCGGCGCGACCTTGGCCGTCATGATGCTGGGCGAGGCGCTGATGCAGATCCAAGTCCGTCTGGAGGAAGCGCATCTGAGCGAAGCAGTCGGATCCGAATATGAAGACTATCGCCGCGCCACCCGGCGGTGGCTGTAGTGGTTCGGGCCATAGTGCATTGATCACAAGGCTATCGGCTTGTTCGACTTTCGGCTATTCGGCAAAGCAATGCCCGTTCTGGCCCGCTGGTCCCGTATGATTCTGCATGCTGCCGTGACGCTTTTCATAGCGTTCGCGTCGGTAACGCCCGCGCTTGCCGAGCTCGGATGCATCGAGGACGAAGCGGGCCATTCGCAGACCGCCGCCGTCTACGACGAGGACGGACATCGCCTCGAAAACCCGGCGCCGGGGCAGGACGGCGACGATTCCAGCGACAAGGCGCCCCATTGCGGGTTCAGCCACGCCTCGCATGGCTTCGCGGTTCCGCCCGCTCCCAGCGGTAGTGTGACCCACGAAGGCCGTCGTCAGACGTTCGAGATGGCGCTGGCCCGACCGTTGGCCGCTTTCGCCCGCGACGGGCCCTACCACCCTCCCCAGGCCTGAAATCCGCCTCGCCGCCTGTTCGCAGGCGACCTCGAAGCTGTCGGATTTCAGGATGAATCATGCCGTTATCACCATGCTGGGCACGCGCCGCGGGCGCGTCCGCCTGCCTAATGCTCGCCACCGTGGGCGAGGCGCAGGTCAGCACGCCCGCCACGCCGCAAGTAGGCTCGCCGAGCGCACCTCGTCCTGCCGGCCCGCCCGCGCCGCCGCTATGGTCCCGAGGGCTTCCCGGCCCCGCCCCGGTTGAAGGTCCGCTTCCGGCCTCCCTGACGCTCGACCAGGCGCTTCGGGAGGCGGAAGCGCGCTCCCCGGCGATAGTCGCGGCGCGAGCGCGGGTCGAAGCGGCGGAGGCGCGGATCCGTCAGGCGGGGTTCCGCAGCAATCCGGAATTGAGCCTGGAGGTCGAGAATCTCCTCGGCACCGGCGAGCTATCGGGGCTCAAGTCGACCGAGACGACGCTTTCGGTCAACCAGCGGCTCGATCTCGGCGGGCGGCGCCGCCCCCGGGTCGCCGCCGCCCGCGCCGACCTGATCGCCGAACAACTGCGGCTCGCCATAGCAAGAGCTGATCTCGCTCAATCCATCCGCCAGCAGTTCGCCCGGGCGGTGACGGCGCGCGAGCGGCTTCGGATCGCGATCCAGAACGAAGGGGTCGCCCGCGAGCTGGCGAGGGTCGAGACGATCCTGGTCCAGGAAGGCCGCGATCCGCCGCTGCGCGCGGTCCGGGCCCGCTCGGCCGCGGCCCAGGCTGGGGCCGAGGTCGAGGCCGCTCGTGCCGAGGAGCAGGCCGCGCGGGGAACGCTCGCCTCCTTGTTCGGCGTGACCGAGCCGCCGGAAACCGTGACGGGCGACCTGCTCGATCTTCAACCAGTGACGGTCAATCCGGAGCTGAGCCTCGAGGTGAGGCTAGCCGAGGCCGAGCGCCTGCGGGCCGAAGCCGAGGTCGGGCGGGAAGTCTCCTCCGGGAGACTCGACCCCGCCGTGGGCCTTGGGGTTCGCCACGTCCGCGAGAGCGGCGACGTCGGTCTCGTTGCGGGCGTCTCGATGCCCCTGCCCATCTTTGACCGGAACCAGGGCAATATCGCCGCCGCGAGGTCCGGCGTCCGAGCCGCCGAAGCGAACCTCGCGAGCGTCACCGCCTCGGCGCGGGTTCGGGCCCGCAACGCCATCATCGCGGTCGAGGCGGCCGCGGCACGGGTAGAGGCGCTGGAGCGGGCTGCCGTGCCCGAGGGGGCAGAGGCGCTTCGCCTCACCGAAATCTCTTACCGCGAGGGCCGGGCGACGATGCTCGAGCTGCTCGATGCCCAGAACGCCTACCGCGCCACCCAGCTCGCTCTGGTCGAAGCCCGTCTCGCCCAGGCTCTCGCCACCGCCGAGCTCGGTCGCGTTGCGGCCCAATAAGGATCCATGCCATGAAAATCATCGACATCGTCATGGAGGACCGCCGCAAACTCTTCGCCGGGGTCGCCGCCGTTGCGCTGGCCGCCGGGGTGGGCGGGGTGCTGATCGGACGGTCCACGGCGCCACAGGGCGGCACCGACGTCGCGGTCACGGCCACTGCCGGAGAGAGCGAGGAGGGCCGTGCCGGGGAGGAGGGTCACGGCCGCGAGGGCTTCGTCGAGATGACGCCCGCCCGGCTTCAGGCCAGCGGTATCGCCACTACGAGGATCGAAGCAGGCTCCTTGGCCTCCGAGATCATCGCCCAGGCTACGGTGGCGGCGCCGCCCGAAGGCCAGGCTTTGCTCACCGCGCGGGCCGACGGCGCCGTGGTCCGGATCAACAAGCGGCTCGGAGACCCCGTAGGCGCTGGTGAGACGGTCGCCCTTCTCGAAAGCCGCCAGGCCGCCGCCTTGATCGCCGAGCGGAATGCGGCCGTGGCTCGCGAGCGGGCGGCCCATGCCTCCTGGTCGCGCGAGGAGCGATTGTTCCAGCAAAAGGTCACGTCCCGCGAGGCGCTCGAGGCGGCTCGGGCCGCCCATGATGCCACCGAGATCGAGGTCCAACGGGCCCAGGTGGCGGTCCAGACGGCGGGGGTGACGGGTAACGGCCGCTACCTTGCCGTGCGCAGCCCCATCTCGGGCCGGATTACCGAGGTCGATACCCAGCTCGGCGCCTTCGTCTCGGCGGGGGCCGAACTCTTCAACGTGGCCGATCCGCGCCGGGTCCAGATCAATGCCGCCGTACCCGCCGCCGACGCGCAACGTATCCGGCCCGGGGACCGCGCGGTGGTGGAGCTGCCGGGCGGGGCCACGGTCGAGGCCGTAGTCCGCTCTTCGACGCCAGCCCTCAATCCGGAGAGCCGCGCCGCAACGGTCGTCCTCCAGCCGCTGGGCACGCCTGCCGCGCTCACCCAAGGCCAGGCCGTGCGCGTGCGGATCGTGCCGCAGGGCAGTGTCACCCGCGGCGTCGTGCTTTCCGAAGCGGCGGTGCAGCAGGTCGAGGGACGCGACGTCGTCTTCGTTCAGGCCCAAGGCGGCTTTCAGGCAGTGCCGGTGACCGTTGGCCGGCGCACGGGTGGGCGAGTCGAGATCCTCGAGGGCCTGAAGCCCGGCCTCACGGTCGTCACCGAAGGTGCCTTCGTCCTGAAGTCGCAGCTCGGCGCCAGCGAAGCGGAGCATTGAGATGATCGACCGAATTCTCGACGCCGCCGTCCGCTTCCGATGGGCCGTGCTGTTCGTCACCCTGCTGGTCGCCGCCTACGGCGCGTTCCAGCTCTATCGGTTGCCGATCGACGCGGTGCCGGACATCACCAACAAGCAGGTGCAGGTGAACGTCTCGGCGCCCCAGTTCGGGCCCCTCGACATGGAGCGGCTGGTCACCTTCCCGCTCGAAACGTCGCTGGCTGGGATACCCGGCCTCGACCATAGCCGCTCGATCTCGCGCAACGGTTTCGCCCAGGTGACGGCCGTGTTCGACGAGGGCGTCGACATCTATTTTGCGCGGCAACAGGTCGCAGAACGGCTCGCCCAGGCCGGCGAGAGCCTGCCGGCGGACGTCGAGCCGCAGATGGGGCCGGTCTCGACCGGCCTCGGCGAGGTCCTGATGTGGACGGTCGGCTTCGCGCCCACGGCCACGGCCCGCAATCCGAAGATCGCCGGCCGCCCCGGCTTCCAACCGGACGGCTCCTACCTGACGCCCGAGGGCGAGCAATTGAGCGATGAGGTCTCGCGCCTCGCTTATCTGAGGACCGTCCAGGACTGGGTTGTTCGCCCGCAGCTCCGCACCGTCAAGGGCGTCGCCGGCATCGATTCGATCGGGGGGTACGAGAAGCAGTTCGTCGTCCAGCCCGATCCAAGCAGGCTCGCCGCCTACAGAATCTCCTTCTCCGAGCTCGCCGAGGCGCTGGAGCGGGCGAACATCTCGGTGGGCGCGAACTTCATCGAGCGGGGCGGCGAAGCTTTCCTCGTCCGCGCCGACGCCCGCATCCGTCATATCGACGAGATCGGTCGCACCGCTGTCGCCACTCGTAGCGGGGTTCCAGTGACCGTCGCCAATGTCGCCACCGTCCAGGTCGGCGGCGAGCTGCGCACCGGCGCCGCGTCGATCAACGGCCGGGAGACGGTCGTCGGCACCGCGCTAATGCTGGCCGGTGGCAACAGCCGGATCGTCGCCAAGGCGGTCGCCGAGAGATTGGAGGAGGTCTCCCGCTCGCTGCCGCCCGGAGTGCGGGTCACTCCCGTCTACGACCGCTCGGCACTGGTCGAGGCGACGATCTCGACCGTTGAGGAAAATCTTGTCCTCGGCGCCTTGGCGGTGATCGCCTCGCTGTTCTGGCTGCTCGGCAACATCCGGGCGGCGATCATCGCCGCGCTCGTCATCCCGCTCTCGTTCCTGACGATGGCGATCGGGATGAACCAGTACGGCGTTTCCGGGAATTTGATGAGCCTCGGGGCGCTCGACTTCGGGCTGATCGTCGACGGCTCGATTATCATCATCGAGAATTGCCTGCGAAGGCTCGCGGAGCGGCAGCATGGAGAGGGACGGCTGCTGACCTTGCCGGAACGCCTCCACGAGGTCTTCGAGGCCTCGAAGGAGATGGTCCGTCCCACCGTCTACGGCCAAGCAATCATCTTGCTCGTCTTCGCGCCCCTGCTCACCTTCACGGGGGTCGAGGGCAAGATGTTCACGCCGATGGCGGTGACGGTGATGCTGGCCCTGGTCGGGGCCTTCGTCCTCTCGCTGACGTTCGTCCCTGCGATGGTGGCGATCCTTATCCGGGGGAAGGTGGCGGAAAAGGAGGTCAAGGCCATCCTCTGGGTCAAGGCGCGCTACGAACCGCTGCTGCGGCGGGTTATCGCACGGCCTTGGCCGTGGATCGGCGCCGGTGTCGGCACCTTCGTCGCGGCCGGCATCCTGTTCCTGACGCTCGGCCAGGAGTTCATCCCCCAGCTCGACGAGGGCGATCTGTCCGTACAGGCGATCCGGGTCCCGTCGACATCGCTGGACCAGTCGCTCGACATGCAGCGGCGGGTGGAATGGGCGATCTCGTCGCTTCCCGAAGTGGCATTCGTCTATTCGAAGACCGGGACCGCCGAGGTCGCCACGGATCCGATGCCGCAGAATGTCTCGGATTCGTTCGTCATTCTCAAGCCCGAGGACCAGTGGCCGGACGGGGTCGACGGCAAGGAGGCGGTGGTCGAGCGGATCGAGGCGAAGATGGCGAGCCTTACCGGCAACGCCTACGAGGTTAGCCAGCCGATCGAGATGCGCTTCAACGAGCTCATCGCGGGCGTTCGCGGCGACGTCGCGATCAAGGTCTTCGGCGACGATTTGGGCCAGCTCGAGCGGGTGGCGGCCCGGATCGGAAGCATCGTCGGTCGGATCGAGGGCGCCTCGGACCTTCGCGTCGAGCAGACCGCCGGCTTCCCGACGCTCGACGTCCAGTTCAACCGCGACGCCATCGCCCGCTACGGCATGTCGATGACGGAGGTGAGCGACACCGTCGCCGCTGCGCTGGGTGGGCGGGAGTCCGGTCTCGTCTTCGAAGGCGACAGGCGGTTCGACATCGTCGTTCGGCTCGACGATCGGTCCCGCGATGACCTGGAGGCGGTCGGTGCGCTGCCGGTGATGCTGCCGGAGGGCGTAGGCGTGCGCCAATCGGTCCCGCTCAGCCAGCTCGCCAGCTTCCAGGTCTCGGAAGGGGTCAACCAGGTCAGCCGCGAGAACGGCCAGCGCCGGGTCGTCGTCCAGGCCAATGTTCGCGGCCGCGATCTCGGCTCGTTCGTCGAGGAGGCGCAAGCGAGGGTCGGCCGCGAGGTCCAGCTTCCCCCGGGGGTCTTCATCCGCTGGGGCGGCCAGTATGAGAACCTCCAGGCCGCCTCGGCTCGCCTGACGCTGGTCATCCCGCTCGTCTTCCTCCTCATCTTCGGGATTCTGTTCATGGCGCTGCGCAGCGTCTCGGCGGCGCTCGCCGTCTATTCGGCGGTGCCGCTGGGCCTGGCGGGCGGAGTCTTCGGACTGTTCCTCGCCGGCCTCTCCTTCTCGATCTCGGCGGCGGTGGGCTTCATCGTCCTCTCCGGAGTGACGGTGCTGAACGGGCTCGTTGTCATGACCAGCATCCGCCAGCGCATGGCCGACGGCGTGCCGGTCGCCGACGCGATCGTAGACGGCATGATGGAGCGGGTGCGCGCCGTCATCATCACCGGAGTGGTCCCGGCCATCGGCTTCGTCCCGATGGCGGTGGCGACGGGCCGCGGCGCCGAGGTCCAGAAGCCGCTCGCGATTGTCGTCATCGCCGGGCTAATCGTCGCAACCCTGCTCACCCTGTTCGTGCTTCCGGCGATCAGCCGGCTGCTGCTCCGGGTGCGCAAGCCGCATCTGAGGGGCGATTACGAGGGCGAGAGCATATTCGGCCGCCCGGCGGAGGCGAAGTGATGGGACCGTTCGTGGGTGACGGCGGCGTTATGAAAAGGCAGGAGTGTTGATCATGGGTGCAGGACACGACCATTCCGGCCACAGCCACGCGCCGCAGGATTTCGGCCGCGCCTTCCTGATCGGCGCGATCCTCAACATCGGCTTCGTCCTGGTCGAGGCGGGCTACGGCTTCCTCGCCAACTCGATGGCGCTGCTGGCCGACGCCGGGCACAACCTCTCGGATGTCCTCGGCCTGCTGGTCGCCTGGGGCGCCGTAAGGCTGACGAAGCGGCCTCCCAGCGAGCGCTTCACCTACGGCCTGCGCAAGTCCTCGGTGCTGGCCGCCTTGTTCAACGCGGTGTTCCTGCTCGTCGCCATCGGCGCGATCGCGGTCGAGGCGACGCGCCGCTTCACCCATCCCCATCCAGTGGAGGGCGGGACCGTGATGATCGTCGCGGCGATCGGCATCGTCGTCAACGGCATCACCGCCTGGATGTTCGCGAGCGGCCGGAAGGGCGATATCAACATCCGTGGCGCCTATCTGCACATGGCGGCCGACGCCGCGGTGTCGGCCGGAGTGGTGGTGGCCGGATTGATCATCTGGAAGACCGGCTGGCACTGGATCGATCCGCTGGTCAGCATCGTCATCGTCGCGGTGATCTTCGTCGGCACCTGGGGACTTCTGCGCGAGTCCCTCTCGATGTCGCTCGACGCGGTGCCGTCCCGGATCGTGCCCGCCAACGTCGAGGCGAGCCTCGCTGCCCTGACCGGGGTCGAGCGGGTTCACGATCTCCACATCTGGCCGATGAGCACGACCGAGGTGGCGCTCACCTGCCACCTGGTTATGCCTGGGGGCCGTCCGGACGATGGTTTCCTGCGCGAGGCTGCAAAGATGCTCCACGAGCGCTACAGCATTGAGCATTCGACGATCCAGATCGAGACGGCGCCGCACGAGGATTGCGAGCAGGCGCCGCCGGAGACGGTTTGATGGGGATTCGCACCGACCGCCCCGGGCTGCTTCTCGCAGCAATGGCGCTCGTGGTCCTTGCCTTCATAGGCGCACTTGTCTCGATGGATGATGGGCTCCGGCGCTCGGTGGTCGACTTATTCGGCTATGGCGGCCCTCACTCGGACGAAGCGTCCGGTAGCCGCACCCTGTTCCACACCGGCGTTCCTATTGACGGCGTGAAGAACGGCGAGACCTATTCGGCTTATGATGCAAGGCGGCACACAGAGGAACAAGCCGGCTTCCGCGGTTTCGGCTGCCCGGGCGGCTGCGAGCGCCACGAGGCAGGTTATCGCTGGGCTGAGGCGCGCAAGGTGACGAGTCCACGCGATTGCCGTGGTTCCAGCTGGGAATTCGTCGAAGGCTGCGCCGCCTTCGTGCTCAAGGCCAAGAAGACCTAGAAGGTGGTGGTGCGATCCAGTGCACTGGATAAGGGCGCGTCCTACCGGCGGGTCTCGTAGTCGGCCCCATCTACGACCTAGAGCATGCGAGCGGCTACAGATTCCTGTCGAGTAAGTTACCGTCGGGACTGTTAAGGATGACGATGAAATTTCCGCTCCAAAGCGGAGTCAGCACACGGCCCGAGGGTGCTTTGCGAAAGAAGACGAATGAAAGGAGTCGGAACGATGTCGATCGCCAAGCGTAGAATCGGCCTAGTTTGTAGCGTTGTGTCGAAACAGATGTCTGTGAAACATGCGTACTGTACGCTTGGCGTTCTGCTGCTGGCCTCGTGCAGCTCGGCTCCCGATTCGGTGAACCGCGAAGACGAGTCCCCGCCCGCCAATGTGAGTTCTCCCGACCCGGCCGCCGCCCAGCCTTCGGCGGTGGGTACTCAGGCCGTGCGTGACCCCGTCCCCCTGATATTCAACGAACGCTCCGACCATCCCTTGCCGCTGGCGCTTCAGATGGGGACGCTGGGCATCGAGGGGACGTGCCTGGTCTTCAAGTCGGGCGAGCGACGATCGACGCCGGTGTGGCCGGCGGGGACGCGATGGGCGGGCACGGCGGAGCGTCCGCGGATACGTCTGCCGAACGGCACGGAATTCGAGCTGGGGGCGACCGTCAACCTCCCCGGAGGACTCTTCGGCCGGCCGGGCGCGACCGATCTGCGGCTCAGCGCCGCTCCCGGGCAGGGCTGCCCGAAGGATCTCTATGCGATCAACGGAACGTGAGGATGTGACATGAACCGGTTTCCCGTGGTGCGTTGCTTCATTTCAGCTCTGGCTCTGCTTGGGACAGCGAGCCTTGCCCAACCCACTGCCGAGGCGCCGAAAGCGCCGCCCAAGCCAAAGGCGGCGACGAAATCGGACGTTCCACCCGGAGCGAGCTATCTCGCTTCCACTTATGGGATCAGCGTCGCGGACGCGGCCGAGCGGATTCGGCTGCAGGACGAGATATCCGCGCTGGTGGCGCAGGTGTTCAAGGACGACGACCCGTCGTTTGCGGGAATCTGGGTCCAGCAGACGCCGGTGTTCAAGATCGTGATCGGCTTCACCGATCCCGACGACCGCAAGCTTCTCAAATACCAGATCGATCCGAAGATCCGGCGTTACGTCCAGCTCAAGAAGATGCCTCGGCCGCGCAAGGCGGTGCTCGCCGAGCAGGACGACGTGAACAAGCGCATCCAGGCGGCCGGGATCAAGAAGTTCACGAGCTGGATCGAGGAGGAGACGGGGACGCTGGCGGTGCGGGTCGAGACTGCCGCGGAGGCCGACAAGGTGAGGACCGCGCTCGCCGGCATCTCGCCCGCGCCGAGGGTGGAGGTCGGTCCAATCCCGACGCCGACGGCGGCGCCGGTGGGCGTGCAGCTCGGCGACTATATCTACGGCGGGTTCAACTATTGGCAGACCAACCAGATCGATCCGGTCAACCCCGACCCGTACAAGGGCTGCTCCTTCGCTTTCCCGGCGACGCTCGGGACGACGAAGGGCATCCTCACCGCAGGCCACTGCGAACCGGGTCCCGACGGCAAGTACTGGTATTCGGTCGAGGGCCATTGGGTGCAACTGCCCAGCCCGACCATCGCGCGCTGGGCCTACGGCACGAAATACGATTACCAGTTCCATGAGACGACCGGCATGGATACCGGCTCGTGGGTCTATTACGAGAATTACTCGACCGAACCCGCTTATCCGCGCGGCGGCTATTTCTATGTGACCGGCACCGTCGGCTATTACGGTCAGACGTCGGGCATGGCGATCTGCAAGTCCGGGTGGAAGACCGGGCTCGTCTGCGGGACGATCGACAACGGCGCCTACACCTATAACGGGGTCAAAGGCTGGATCCACGCGGTCCGGAACTCGGGGTCGCTGATCGCCGCGCCCGGCGACAGCGGCGGCGCGGTCTTCTCGCCGGCGGATTCGGCCGGCAACATCAAGGCCTATGGGATCATCACCGCAGGCGGCGCGACCAGCGGCGGCGCCAGCCAGATCGTCTACATGCCGATTGACTATATCGATGACGAAGTTGCGATCCGGGTGATGACGAACAATTGATGGCCGGACGGCTCTCGTATCAAGCCGCGTAAGATGATGCTTGGGGGCCGGAGTCCTGCGTTCGCATACTCCGGCCCCCGCCCCCGCTGGAGGAAGCGTCCACGGCGGGGGCAACCGGCCTAGCGAGGGGAGCCAGACCAGTTTCTAAGCGCGACCAAGAGCGTGAAGGCGAACATCGCCCACGACAGCGCCACGAGCGTGAGCTCGGTGCGACTGGGTTGATTCGGCATGCGGCTTCCCCTGCGGCCACCGCCTCACCCAGCCCCTAGCCGGGTGGTTGGATGCGCATGGACCACAGGGGTGTGCGCCCTGCTTATTCCCCCGAAGGGTGTTTTATTCGGCAGGCCACCCGACCGAAGCCGGTGCCTGTGGTCCACGCGCCCTAAGGCGGGCGCTCCCTCACATCCACGATCGGGAACGCGCAATGGGGATACGCCGAGGCCTGCCGCCCGGCAAGTCGCTACCTCCAACGCAGTCTCAGCACCCTGAGGAGCGAAGGTAACGTCGTCTCGCTTGCCGAGGCGGAAACATCAGCGTAGTTTCCTCCTCGCCGCCGGAGTCTTGAACAGCTTCGTCGGTGCACCACGCGTGCCGAGCACGGTCCGCTCATGTCGGGCGGCCCACGAAATACAACAGCCTCACGGCGAATACGTGGGGCGTGCTGCATCCGTGCTCGCACGTGTTCAAACCGCCCGGCTCCCGGGTGGCGGTGCTGAGCACGGGGTCGGGCGCGTCACATAAAAGCTCCTTTCCCCATTTGCCCCTTTTTGGGGAGATGCCGCCGGCTGTCTGGCTGGCGTTAGAGGAGACCGCGCGTGGCCAAAAACAAGGGCTGGAATTCACAAGCACAGGGCGATCAAAGCCTAGCCCGATCCAGATGGGGCCTCCAATGGCTACCGCTGGTCGCTCTTTTCTGGCCGCAGTTCGCTGTCGCCACCTCCCCCGCGAGTACTTGGGAGTCACCCTTTCAAGCCGGCACACCTGATCTCGTCAGGGACAGGCTGCGCCCGGTTCCGGCTGCACGATGCGACAAGGCCGATTACAACAAGTGCACCTTTGCTGCCCGGGTCGACTACGACCGAAACGGCACGGCGGACTTGGTGCGGATGGTCGATGGCCGCGCCGTCAGCGCCCTGGTCGTAGAGTTCGCCGGCAAGCCGAAACGGCGGCCTCTGACGATCGCCAGCTTCAAGGGACCTTGGACAGGCAGCTGCTACATCGAACCTGACCGAACCGATCGCACTGCCGTGGCTTTCACCTGTCCGGAGTCGAGCTCCGCGCTCTTCAAGATGCGCAATGGCAAGCCTGCGGTCCGCTGGACCAGCGACTGAGGCCGATTGACGTCCTGCAGGAGCGAATCGAATGACCCGTGATCCGGATCAGCAAGTCTCCAGCACCGCGGGCGGCCTTGGCCTTCTGCTGTTTGCAACTGCGCTTGTGCTCATACCAGCCTTCTTTCCCGCCTACGTTTTGTACAAGCTGGCTATCCTCACAGGTGTGACCACCTTGCATCCGGCGATTGTGATTGTCCTTACCGGGGCGGCAGTGTGG
Organism: Allosphingosinicella sp.; assembly: GCA_035719905.1. Lineage (GTDB taxonomy): Bacteria > Pseudomonadota > Alphaproteobacteria > Sphingomonadales > Sphingomonadaceae > Allosphingosinicella. The sequence continues at coordinate 19,888 of DASTFN010000044.1, read as the reverse complement.
GCCGTCTGGAGACTAGGTGGCATGCTAATCCGTTCAGTGCCGCCGGGCATCGCTCGAGCAGCCATCGCCGGGTATGTGGGAGGTTGCTACACTTTCGCATTCTTCCAACGTGAACTCACAACCGCCCGATCTGAACTCGACCTAACGTGGCTTATGTTCGCGTTCGCGATCTTCACGTTTATCGGCTGGAAGGTAGCCGGTGCGTTAGTCCTGAAGGCGCACCGGGATCGCCTGATCCGCGTCCGCAAAGGCCAGAGGGCCGGCTGACCCCCTGACCGCTATGTACGCCGTGATTTGAGAATAAATGTAAATGAGAACGTGATGAGGAGCGCTTTACGAGGGGCTAGATAACAAGTAGCTTTCCGGTTTGCGTACGAGTCGAGTGCAGTTCAATCTCTGCAGTGGGGAACCGACATGACGTATAGGTGCCTGTGGATCGCTCTTTCCGTCCTCGCCATGAGCTTCCCAGTAAATCTATCCGAATATAGCAGCTCTGCGGCACAACAAACTCGTCCCGCTCCGGATGAGTGTCGCGATTACAGGCAACAAGGCATATTCGGAGGGGGTGTTAAACCCTCGACGCCCACCGGACGGACCCTGACCCAATGCCGAAAGTGCTGGTTCGAGGTTCGGCGCATGATGTGGGATAAAAAGGTGTGCGAGCCGTGGCCTAACCTTCCAAACGGCAGTCGACGCTAGTCTGACCGCGAATATGGACTGCGCTCGCTTGAGAGTTGGGTCCTTCAGAGCAGGCAGTGACCTCGGTCCAGGATAGCCAGATGCCGGGATTTTGCGGACAGTGCGGAGAAAAGGTCGAACAGTCGGATCGCTTTTGCCGGCATTGTGGCCAGAAAACTGCGCCAGACGATACTTCCGTCGCTACCGTCGAAAAGGAAGAGGCTGCGGAGGCCCCGAAGAAGCGCCGCCTCCCCGTGCCAGCCGCGATTGGTGCTTGCCTGGCCGTTGCGGTGGCCGCGGCCGCAGTAGTGACTTGGAAAGCAGGTGGGACTAGCCCCGAAGCCGCTGCGGCGTCGCCCCCCGCACCGTCTGCGCAGGCCGGGTCACTGAGCGGCACATGGGAAGGGTCCTATAGCTACGCCGGAAGCGACGACCCGCCAACACCCTTCACTTTCGCTGCCTCCGTCGAAGGGGACCGACTTAGCGGCACAGTGATGGAGCCCCACTCGCTCGACGCCGCAGGCGCGCCCAAGCACAGCGTCAAAGCGGAAGGCAAGATACAGGGTTCGAAAGTGCACTTTAGCAAGACCTACGGTTCGGACCTCATCATCGATTATGACGGCACCATCGAAAGCGGCGCGAAGCGGATCGCCGGAACCTGGAAGATCCGGGGTTCGACCGACCACGGTACTTTCTCCATGGACTACCGGACACCCGAGCTGCGGATCGTACAGGTGGTTGCCCCATCGGCTCCGTCCGCACCGCCGGCCCCCCAGCCCACCGACGAGAACGGCCAGCTCGAGGCACAGATTCGAAGCCATCTGATGGATCAAAAAAAGATCATCTTCGACACGAGCAACGAAGGGTGCGACGAGAACGGACAGGCTCCGCCTGGGCGTCTCACATGCGGATCGATCAAGATGCGCACGGTCCCATGCTCGGAAATAATGGACGTCGAAAAAGTCGCTGTCACGGACATCGGGCGCGATGCGGTGTTCGGAATGGTACCGGTAGAGGCGGTGGCCTGGATCAGGGTCACGGACATGAAGCGGTTTCGCGGGCAGCAGCGGGCTATGGTGGACAAATGCGTCAGGGCGCCGGATGCGGCGTGGTCAACGCAAACCGCCATACCCATCCGATTCCGCTTCGATGCCCAGCGCTGGCAGTCGGGCTGGAAGATTGCCGGCAGATGATCTCAAGGCTCACTCGCAAGTTCGGGCCCTGCCATCAAGGAGTTGTCGCGTGAAAAGGATCGTGCTGGGAATTGCCTTGGTCGCAGGCTTCTTGGGCTCACCGCCGCCGGTCGGTGCACAACTGCCGAAAAGCAAGGCAGCAAGGCCCTTACAGGCCGGATCCGGCGAGGTGCGGGTGCCGAACGCCTGCCCGTTCGAGGGCTGCAGGTTCGGCCCCTGGAGGGCTCGCCAGACAGTGCGGCTGTTCCAGGCCATCAATGGAGCGCCAACAGGCACGTTGCGCGCTGGGACCAGGATCATTGCCTTAGGAGGCGAGGTAAGGGCGGTGCCACGAAGAGCTATGGTCATCAAGGTCTGGGACTCCGACCGTGCGGCGGGGTTGCGCGTCGGAAGTATCGTCGACGTGCTTCATCCCGGCGGCGAAGGCACGATCGTCGTTCGGCATGGCGGACGGATCATCCAAGGATCACTCGACCTCAACCTTCGCTACGAACGACCACTCAGCGTGGCGCCCCTCCGTTGGACTTGGTGGGTGCGCGTGCAGCTGGATGGGAGAAAGACGGCGTGGGTCCGCAACCCACAGCGCGAATTTTCTGGCATGGACGAATTCGGAGGAGACTGAGCCGTGAAGCTTCAACGACACTCTCTCATATTCCTGGCCCTGTTGACCTCAGCTGTCGCCTTCACCTCGCAAAGCACGTCCTTCGCTCAACAAAGAAGTCGCTCAGCTGCGGCCACGCTTCCGCTACAAAGCGGTAGATATGTGGATGCCAGCGCTGCTGCGTGGCGTGCGGGTTCCTGCGACTCCGCCCCGATGGCCGACAGGACCGTTATCTCAAAGGGGCTCCCGCTCCACTCGCCGCAATTCGGCCAGTGTCGCTATCGGGTCACGAGCGTGACGAGAAACGTCTATTCCGTCCGCGCTTCCTGCTCCGAGGATAGCCCCACACCCGAACGGTACACGATCATAAGCCGTACCGAGTTCATGGTTGCTAATGAGTACGGGCAAACCCGCTATCGTCTGTGCACGGGCTTGTAGGTGATCCTCGTCGGATCCGACCGCGCTGCGCGCCCACCAAAACCGGTTCTCGAACTCATTCATTACGGAGGCGATCGAGGATGAGAACTGATTTAGCAGCAGGGCCTGTTCGCGATCGGGCAGCCCTCGCTGGACTGGCGGCTATCGCGGTAATGGGCATGACGCCGACTCCGGCGGCTGCCCTTCAATTGCCCAGAGCCGACCCCCTTACGCCCCTGAACCGAGCCATCGTTCGAGATTTCCCCGGTTCCAGACGGATCGATGTCGCCGAGGGATGCTCGTCCGAATATCAGAAAGGCATCAGGGGAGGAGACTTCAACGGCGACGGCCGAAGAGATTATGTGCTGAAGCTGCGGCTTCGAACCGGGCAGATGCGCATTGTTGCGGCAATCGCTCAGGCGGCAACGTTCCGAATTCACACGCTGTCGCCGGAGGCTCGGCTAAGCGAGGCCGTCGGAGTGGCTCGGCGGGGCACCGCCTATCGAACCATTCTCAGAGACGGGACCGTTGATCCGGGCGCAACCAAGGTGCTGCCGCTCGACGCTCCCTTCGTCGCTGGCTGCGAGACGGATGGGCGAACGGGCTACCTGTTTCGCTCAGGGCGCTTCGTGGAAGTTTTCCCCGAGTGAGCCGTGAGCTGACCTTGGCGGCTTGGGCCGATGCGGGCCCGGAGGGGCTGAGGAAGCGATCATGAGAAGGCTGCAATCGTTCATCGATATGAAGCGGACGGCACGTTCGGGCGGAGATAGGATGCGGAAAATGGCGGGAGCTCCGGGCAAATTGGGCGGGCTGACGACGGTGCTGGGTACGATCGGCCTGTTGGTGTCAGGCTCACCCGACCCCAGTCAGGCTCAGATGCGGCGCGGCGGCACTCAAGCCACGGCATCCGCGCTCCCGAAATTCCCAAGCGGCATGGGCTATGATCGTGTGCGATCAAGCCTCATCAGACAGGGCTGGACGCCCTTGCCCCTGTCCGGCGGTAAGTGCGGTTTGGGGAGCTGCCCTTCGTTCCGGGAAGTGATCTGGTGCACCGGTGTGGGAGCCGAGGCTCCCTGCTTCTATGCCTGGAAGAAGACGAACACTTATTTGATGGTTACCGGTGGCGGGGAGGGAGAGGTGCAGACCTTCTTAAGGTTGAAGCGCTGCTCCTCGATTACCCGGGATCGACAGTACACAGCGGTTTGGCACTGCAACTGAGAGAGTGGGATGTGCGTGCTGGATAGGGAAATGGGAAAAATGTGGTGACAGCAGGAGCATGGCTATCGGCGCTGGCCGGCGCAATCCTGCTTTTTGGCGCAGTCGCCAGCCACGCCTCGCCTCCAGGGGAATGGGAGCGCTTCAGAGCGGAAACACGCCAAAAATGCCTGGAAGCGCTCAAGAGGTCGTCTGCTGTCAGCATGGGCGATCGAATCGAAGTGCAGGTTTCCTCGTTCGGCTCCGAAAGTCACGGCGTTGCCCTCGTGCAAGCTACGGATCGGAGGAGCATCAGGCGCTTCGTCTGTATCATGGACAAGCGCACTACAGTTACGGAAGTCGCCGAAATTCAGTGACGAGGTTCATGCCATCTGCATCGTGGGACTTGAGCCGCAGAAAAGCTGCAACTCGCAGGGAGACTGCAATGCAATGGAAACTGGTCGCTCTTCTTTTCATTACCGCAATGCCGGTCACGAGCCTGATAGCTCAACATCCGAAATCACGAACGGCAACCTCAGGCGCCGGTGTACCAATGCCGCGCCTTTCAACATCGATGCGATACCCGGCTGTACGCGCAGCGCTGATTCGCTCAGGGTGGCAGCCTGTCGCGCTTGCACCCAAAAACTCCTGCGGATGGGACAGCTGTCCTCCTCATCCCGAAGTTCTTACCTGCGGCGCCTCGGTTTCTTGGTGCCACTACGCATGGAGACGTGGAAGCCGATGGCTACTTGTGACCGCTGGCGGGGAGGACCTCACTAAAGGACAATGGTTCGAAGAAACTACACTTTGTCGATCAATTAAGTTTTATGGACCCGGCCCTCACTGTCAGCGTTAAGGCCGGCAGGCCCGTGCTCTATTCGTGAACAATCCATTCGTGCCGCCAGATCTCGATATGCTACATTGTCATCATAGCGGACCGCGCCGGTATCGTGCAGGGCCTGATCAAGCCTCTATCGCCGCGGCGTTACGTCCTGCCAAATCGCTTCGTCCCAGCGACCGTTGTTGAACTCCTTGAAGCAAACCTGAGCGTTGAGGCCGCTCATGCCAGCGACGCAAGCGAGCACCCGTCCGCCCCGGCATCGCCAATATACCGGCGACCCCCATTGCGCCTCGCGGCTTACATCGACGGCCCGAAGCATCCAATCCGGCGCAGCCGGTCCGCGATAGCGGCGATCGCTGCCGCTATCGACAATGTCACTCGTCGTCCGAACGGCGGCGCAGAAGGTAACTGGATCCGAATACCGGCGCTCTTGGCTCAATGCCGCTGCGGAGGCCAAGCCGCCAAGCGCCGAAGCGCAGAAGCAGATGATGCTCAGTCGCATTGCAGCCTCCTCTTCACGACCGACCGAAACGATCAGCCATCGCCGCCATCACCTGCCTGCGGTGCCTACCGGAAGGTTACCGACAATGCGTTCGAAAGATCAATGGTCGACCTGTTAATTAGCGATGCGTCTGAACTGCCCATGCTACCGTTGTGTTTGAAGGGCTGAACTCAGCCATCTTGGGCACCCGCTCCCGGTAAATAAGCACGTGTCGGCATTGGATGGCATGAGCCGTTCCGCTCTATCTATCTTAGCATTCCCTGGCGAAGGTCACCCCAGCAGCTCCTCAAGGCTATTAGGAACTTCTTTTTCCAGAGGCTGCAGGATGAAGCCCGGAAAGTCGATGATCCGGGCGCGGTCGCGCATTTCGACCTCAACGAGAGGCAGCGGCTCCGAGGTCGAGACAATTATCTGACCGTCGTTCCGGCTGGCTGTGCCGGCTCGCTTCAGGAAAGCGAACAGGCTCTCGGAATCGATCTCCTGCTGCCCCGGTTCGTCAAATATGACGATGCCGGGATGGTGCGTGTCCTGCGAGCTTTTGAGTTCGAACGTAGCGAGCAAATACGCCCATTTCAGGCGGATCGCGTCACTCGCCGATACCTCGAAATTGATCTCCTTTTCGATGACTTCGAGGCCGTCGCGCTCACGGACGAGTGGACGAAAATTGTCCATCGACAGCGAGATCTCCGTCGGCTGGAACGACCGAAACCGGTAAGACGTAAGCTGTTCGCAAATCCGCCGCGTCAGCTCCTCAACCTTCTTCGTATCATTTGGGGTCAGGTTGTCGTCGGGGAGTTTCCGTAGTGCTTCGGTCGCCTGCGCCCATTCCGATGCGATGCCCTGGAGTTCGTCCATCAACGAGATGGCAAGGTCATCGATGCTGCGCAGCTGATTGACGAAGCTCTGCTGGCGGACGAGATTCTCGATCGTCGCACGTGATGGGGAAGCTCCTGGCCTGAGCAATTCCTGCCGAAGGGTTCGCAATTCCTGCTGCCTGTCCTGCAGATTGCGTTCGACACCTCGGAATCGTCCAGCGATCTCCTGCAACCGTTCGCGAGATGAGGCCAATGCGGATCGATAAAGCTCCAGCTGCGATTTTACGAACGCGACATTCTCATCGAGCCCCATGCCAACCGCATCGACGGTCGGCAGCAGCTCGTTCGATACCCCTTGGTGGCACGTCGGGCACAAATGTTCCGAGGACGCCTTGCCGAGCTCGGAACCCATACGCTGCAGCTTCTGCGCGTCCTGGTTACGGCGCAGGTCGACCTCGAGTGTTCTGACCCGCGAGGTCAAGGCTTGGCTGTCTTGGGTTTCAGAGGCATGTTCGCCGCGAACGGCTTCCAGCACGGCCGTTTCGCGATCGATCTGTTCGCGCAATACGGTGATGCGCGCTTCAAGTTGCGGCGCGACGTCCTCGACCGTCTGCAATTGCGCGGCTTCCAGCTCAGCAATCCGGCTCTCCACCTCGGCGACCAACTCCGACAGCCGGACCCATTCGCCCTCGTGGAACAGCTGCAGGTCGATTTGAGGCTGCAAGGCGAACTCTGCCGTGGGTGACTGCGGCAGCCCACGAACACGACCGATCCGGTTGGCAGCCTCCGCAAGCTTTGCACGCTCGCTTCCCCATCGGCTGTTCAGTTCCGTGATCGCGTGCCGTAGATCAGTCCGTTCCCGGCGATATTGGGCGACGTCTAGGTTCAGGAGGAACTCCATTACCCGGCGCGCGACGTCCTGGATCCGGAAGTATGTGGGAAATGGTCCCTGGATCGTCGACCAGCCTCGCTTCTGCTCAACGAAGAGCATCGGGAAGATGGCTTCCAAATAGAGCGGGCATTCCGTCCCATCGTAACGGGCGACCGTTGGCAGGTTCCACCTCAGAAAATTAGCCAGAAAGTAATGAAAGCCGTCTTCCTGAACGGCAGCGCCGCCATCAAGGACGTAGAAGTCTTGTTGGCGTGTCGTCGCTGCCTCTTCGCTCAAGCCAGCGCCGAAGGAGGCCTGGACCAGCTTGGTGCTCTTCTCACCGACGACATCACGGTGAAGGACAACAATCTCGCCACGTTCGTTTTCAATTTCCAGTTCAACGAACGACTGCAGGACGAGCTCGTAAGGCTCACTCTCTGCCGCATGGATGCGCTCGCGCATTGCGTATGGTAGCGGGATAGCGAGCTGCGGACCAAGCGATCGCTCAAGCCCGAGCGCATAAATCACCGCCTGCAGGCAAGTGGACTTTCCGGACGTATTCGGCGCTTGAATTATGTTCAGCCCCGGGCCGAACGGAATGTCGGCTCCGAAAGCGCGCGTTGCAGTAAAGGACCGAAGCCGGAGATGCCGAAATCTGATCATGCGTCAGGCCTTTCTCCCAGGAGGGCGGTGACACGGATTTCGGTCAGCTTCCTTGCATGTTCTGCGATAATGGCTCGCTCCTCCTGAAGTGCGTCCTGGAATTGTTCAAGCCCTGCCGCTGCCGCTATCCCGCTGGCGGTGAGCTGTAGCGAAGCGCGCCCTCCGGCCTTCGTCCAAGCCGCAAGACGTTCACCCACCACGAAGTCGATCGCCCGAGCAAATGCGGGTTCGACGCGGAGATTCCATGGAAGCGTTCGAGCATCGGCGTCGGTCGCGGCCTTCAGCCGATGGACCTGATTGGAACGGATCGCATCGTTGAGGATGTGCAGCTTGGCGAGCGACGCCCGACTCGACCGCGAGGCCGCCAGCATCAGCAGGATCAGAGAGACCCTCCAAGCTATTCGCAGATCACCCGGCACGGGGGTCGGTCGACGCTGGAACGAGAAGCGTCCATCGGTGATTTCGGGATCTGTCACGAAACAGTGCCGTCCGGAAAATCGAGGGGGCAACGGATGAGCCAGTCGCTGATCGTGCCCAGAGCAATTCGCGTTCGCAGGCCAGGGCTCACCGTCGGCAATGCCTCAGTGAGGGACGCCTCGATCCGACTCATGCTCTCCTGAAGCTGCTGACCAGGCAGCGTCGAAATCGCCCCCACCGCGATGAGCCGCGCCTCCTCTGCCTCGATCGCCTCGAAGGCCCGCTCCCAGAGCACGGCATGATTGTCGCGAAGCTGATCGAGCGCATTCTCGCGATGAAGATGGGCCCTCACATATTCATTACGCTTCGAGGCAATCTGATCGGGCCGCGCGCGCCTCCCGAGGGCACGGCCGAGCTTCTCGTCGATGCGCGTTCCTATCTCGGTGCTGCCAGCGTCGGTGACTTGTTGCGCTGTCGGGGCCACCACGCTGAGCGGAGGGCCAAGCGACATCGATTTCAGCTGGTCGATCTCCGCCTGGAAATCGTCTTGCGAATGGCAAAGCGCCTCGAAATTAGGAAGTACAAACGAGAGGTTGCTCGCTTTGATCGTGACGCCGCGCGCCCTGATCGATGCAACTACCTCCTTGTCGTCGAGAAAGGGGCAGAGAAGGATCCAGCGATGAACCTTCGTGCCCGCAAGTAGATTTTCGATAACCGTCTGGTTCTTTACAAGCTTCGGCAGATCGCGACCCGCCTTTGCCTTCATGGCACTGGCGGCCTTCTTAACGTCCGAGACCTCTTCGGGCGCGTAGCATTGATAAAGACAGCCGCAGGTGGTGAAAAATTCGAGACCGGCATCGCCCTTGACCGTATCCGGCACCCTCTGAACATTTTCGGCGCCGTGGCGGCGTTGCACGAGCTGCAGCGCAAAATCCTGCCACTCCTCGCCCTTCCATTCGCGCCGATTTGCCATTCAGACCTCCCGCGCAGAGAGCCTAACTAGGGTATCTGCTGCTGCAACCTCAAATAGACGGCAGGAGGCTGCTTTTCAAAACAACAAGCCCGTCCATCAGTTTTATGAACGAATGAGCAAACTCATTGAGCGCCGCGGCCCCGAAACGAACCGCTTCGTAGGTCACGCCACCGTCTAATACGACCGCCTTGTCATTCGTTGGTTCGACTTGGCCGAATTTCAGTGGCCGACGACCAAGCCTCACAATCATCCAAGGCTAGGCTGATTTTCCTCGCTTGGGGGGCCGAAACGCCGGCATGTCGCGAAGCGCATTTGGCGACCCCTCGTCGGACAGTGCTGGGAGCTCGATCAGGAACGGCCTGCCATTTGAGGTCTCGAAAGGTATGCGACGCCACCTGACGCGTCCCTCGAACCTCTTCAGGGGGCTTCCTACATGTTATTTGCCGCTATTAGCCACGCAATCGATGTTTTGAGCCACGCAATCACTTAACGTAGCTACGCAATCGGCTTATTCTAGAGGGGCGCTCAAACGTCGAGATTCGCGACGTTGAGCGCATTCTCCTGGATGAACTCGCGCCTCGGCTCGACGACGTCGCCCATCAGTCGGGTGAAGATCTCGTCGGCGACGTCGGCCTGGGCGACCTCGACCCTCAGGAGGGAGCGGTTGTCGGGGTCGAGCGTGGTCTCCCAGAGCTGGTCGGCGTTCATCTCGCCGAGGCCTTTGTAGCGCTGGATGGCGAGGCCCTTGCGGCCGGCGGCGAGGATCGCGTCGAGCAATTCGGTCGGCCGGCGGACGAGCACTCCGCGGACGTCGGGCGCCCGTTCCGGCGCCGCCTCGGCCTCGTCGCCGTCGGTCTCCACCTCCTCTTCGGCGGTCGCCGCGGCGCTCTTCATCGAGACGAGGCGCGAGGCGCTGGCATAGGTCGCGGCCTGCTCCGCGGTAAGGCCGTGGAGCTTGCGGGCCTCGGCCGAGGCGACGAACTTGTGGTCGACGACATGATGGTCGGTGACCCCGCGCCACAGGCGGCGAAGGACATAGTCGCCGTCGGCGCCGATCTCGCCGGTCCAGGTCGAGGATTCGTCGCTGGCCTGGAGGAAGGCGGCGGCCCGGGCGATCGCCTCGGCGCGTTTGGCCGGGGGCAGCGCCGGGTCGAGCGCTCCGTTCAGCGCCAGCGCCTCGATCAGGCCGGGATCGTAGCGGCGGGGCACGTAGCGCATCAGGCTCCGGACCCGGCGGGCATGGTCGGCGAGATCCTTGAGGTCGTCGCCGGTGCGCGGCCCCTCGGCCGTCTCCAGCCGCATCAGGCCGATGCCGGCGTCGACCAGATAATCGTCGAGCCTGGCATCGTCCTTGAGATAGACTTCGGACCGGCCCTTGGCGACCTTGTAGAGCGGCGGCTGGGCGATGAAGAGGTGGCCGCGGTCGATGATCTCGGGCATCTGCCGGTAGAAGAAGGTCAGCAGCAGGGTCCGGATATGGGCGCCGTCGACGTCGGCGTCCGTCATGATCACGATCTTGTGGTAGCGCAATTTCTCGATGTTGAAATCGTCGCGGCCGATGCCGGTGCCCATCGCCTGGATGAGGGTTCCGACCTCTTTCGAGCTCAGCATCCGGTCGAAGCGGGCGCGCTCGACGTTGAGGATCTTGCCCTTCAGGGGCAGGATCGCCTGGACCTCGCGGTTGCGGCCCTGCTTGGCCGAGCCGCCGGCGCTGTCGCCCTCGACCAGGAACAATTCGCATTTCGCCGGGTCGCGCTCCTGGCAGTCGGCGAGCTTGCCGGGCAGCGAGGCGACTCCGAGAACCGACTTGCGGCTCGCCTCGCGCGCCTTGCGGGCGGCTTCGCGGGCGGCGGCGGCGTCGATGATCTTCTGGATGATCGTCCTGGCGTGGGCGGGATTCTCCTCGAGCCATTCCGCCAGCTTGTCGGCCATCAGGCTTTCGAGCGGCTGGCGGACCTCCGAGCTGACCAGCTTGTCCTTGGTCTGCGAGCCGAACTTGGGGTCGGGAAGCTTCACCGAGACGATCGCGGTCAGGCCCTCGCGCATGTCGTCGCCGGTCAGGCTGACCTTCTCGCGCTTCATCATTCCGGACTTGTCGGCGTAATTGTTGAGAGTCCGGGTCAGAGCGGCGCGGAAGGCGGCGAGATGGGTGCCGCCGTCGCGCTGGGGGATGTTGTTGGTGAAGCAGAGGGTCTGCTCGTAATAGCTGTCGTTCCACTCGAGCGCGACCTCGATCCCGACGTCGTCGCGCTGGCCGGTGACCGAGATCGGGTCCGGGATGAGCGCGGCCTTGGTTCGGTCGAGGTAGCGGACGAAGGCGGAGATGCCGCCCTCATAATAAAGCTCGACCTGCTTCTCCTCCTCGTGCCGGGCGTCGACCAGGACCAGCCGCACGCCCGAATTGAGGAAGGCGAGCTCGCGGAAGCGATGCTCGAGCGTGTCCCAGTCGAACTCGACGATCTTGAACGTCTCGGGCGAGGGCAGGAAGGTGACCTTCGTCCCCTTGCGGTCGCCGGCCGGGCCGACGACCTTCAAGGGCGCCACCGCGTCGCCGAGGCGGAAGCGCATATAATGCTCCTCGCCGTCCCGCCAGATGGTGAGGTCGAGCCATTCCGAAAGCGCGTTGACGACGGACACGCCGACTCCGTGGAGGCCGCCCGAGACCTTGTAGGCATTGTCGTCGGACGTGTTCTCGAACTTCCCGCCGGCGTGGAGCTGGGTCATGATGACCTCGGCCGCCGACACGCCTTCCTCGGCGTGGATCCCGGTCGGGATGCCGCGGCCATTGTCCTCGACGGAGACCGAGCCGTCGGGGTTGAGGACGATCCGGATGAGGTCGCAATGGCCGGCCAGGGCCTCGTCGATCGCGTTGTCGGAGACCTCGAACACCATATGGTGGAGGCCCGATCCGTCGTCGGTGTCGCCGATATACATTCCGGGCCGCTTGCGGACCGCGTCGAGGCCCTTCAGCACCTTGATCGAATCGGCGCCGTAGGCGTTTTCGCTGGGGGGTATTGCCATCGTCGGGATATAGCGACGGCGAGGGAAAAACCCAAGGTTTTTGGCCGGTTCCGGCCATGTTTTTTCGCAGGTGCAGCATCGGCCTGCGGCGGCCCGAATCCGGCACATCCGCTCCGTCACTCCGCCGCGAAGCGGCAGCCTAATTCCTTTTCTACGTTGTGCCTTTGCGCCTTCGTGCCTTCTCTCAAAAACAAGCTCGCACGCCGCTTGGCGGGAAAGCGCACGATCCTCGGTGTGCCTGCCCCCGCCTTGCACTCGGCCAAGCGCTCCCGCTTGCGCGTCGGCCGCTTCGGCTGCCGGTTCCAAGAGAAGGCACGAAGGCACAACGTAGTAGAAGGGGATTCCCGCTTCGCGGGAGCTTGGAGAGGAATTCAGGAGATGGCGCCGTCGGCCACTTCGAAAAGGGTCGTGGCGGGGCCTGTGGCATCGAACAGGCCCGCCTCCGTCCCAGTCATCCACACCTGCCCTCCGCCGCACTCCAGCCGTTCGAACAGGGCCGCGCGGCGGCGGGGGTCGAGGTGGGCGGCGACCTCGTCGAGGAGGAGGATGGGGCGGCGGCCGGCGCGTTCGGCGACGAGATCGGCGTGGGCGAGGATTATCGAGAGCAGAAGCGCCTTCTGCTCGCCGGTCGAGCACAGGCCCGCCGGCTGGCCTTTGTCGAGATGGGTGACGGCGAGATCGGTCCGGTGCGGGCCGGCCAGGGTCCGCCCGGCGGCGGCATCGCGAGCGCGGCCGCGGGCGAGGTCGCGGTCGAGATCCTCGCCGCCGCCTTCGAGGGCGAGGCCGGCGCGCGCGAACGGGCTTTCGGGGGCGCCGGCGAGCCGCTCGGAGAGCAAGGTCACCGCCCTCGCGCGGGCCGAGGCGAGGGCGGCGCCATGCTCCGCCATCCGGGCTTCGAGCGCCGACAGCCAGGCCTCGTCCCTCGGCCCGTCCTCGGCGAGCAGCTTGTTGCGCGCCCGCATCGCGGCTTCGTAGCGGGCGGCATGGACGGCATGGCCGGGCTCGAGCGCCAGCACCAGCCGGTCGAGGAAGCGGCGGCGCCCGCCCGCGCCTTCCTGGAACAGCTGGTCCATGGCCGGGGTCAGCCAGAGGACGGAGAGCCATTCGGACAGCGAGGTCGCGGACGCCGGGGCGCCGTTGATCCGGACCTGGCGGCGCTCGGGAGCGGACGGCGCGGTTCCGGTGCCGATCTCCACATCGCCCAGCCGCGCCGCCACGGCGAAGCCGCCACCGCCGCCGCTTCGGGCCATTTCGGCCAGCGTCGCTCCCCGCAGCCCCCGCCCCGGCGAGAGCAATGACACCGCCTCGAGCACGTTGGTCTTGCCCGCCCCGTTCTCGCCGGTGAGCACGACCAGGCCCGGCCCCGGCGCGAGCAGGGCGTCGCGATGGTTGCGGAAGTCGGTGAGGACGAGGCGGGCGAGAGCCATCGCTTACCCCTAGAGCGCTCCGCGGCAGCTTTCACGCTCTACGTCACCCCGAACTTGATCCGGGATCCATGAACACGGACGGCGGGAAGTGCATGCGGCGGTGTTCATGGATTCCGGCTTTCGCCGGAATGACGATAAGGGCTAGATCCCTTTCAGACCGGCTTCAGCGAGCCTTTGCTGCGCCTCGCGGTAGCGCACCGGCTCGTCGATGCGCAGCCGAGCCCGCGCCTGGTCCAGCGGCTCGCCCATCAGCGCCTCATAATCCTCGCCGTGCAGCCACTCCGCCCGCCGGCCGTGGCGCCAGCCTTCCCAGACCGCTCGGGCGAAAGCGGTGTTGCCGGTGATCTTGAGGCTCTTCAGAGCCGCACCCGCGCCGATGAAGGCCCAGCCGAGGCCGCCGGTCTGGGCGAAAGAGAAAGCGACCAGGCAGGCCTCGCCGAGCGGCTCGTCGGCCTCGTAGCCGGTGAGGACATGCCAGAGGTCATGGACGTCGCGCTCGCGCCGGCCGAACCAGGCGTAGGGATGCTCGAGATTGGCGGGAATGTCGGTGTCGGCGACGCTCATTTCGGCGAGGCCGTCGGCCGAATAGCCGGTGCGATCGAGGAACAAGCGGTAGGCCGCGCCGACGCTGCCTTCCGGGAAGGAATCGATCCAGGCGCGGTCGCACAGCCGGGGCGCGAGCTCGACCCGGGCGTAAGCGAGCCGGCCGCCCTGCGCGCTGCCGATCAGCCGGCGGTAATTGCGGTGCGACGTGTCGGCGTTGAGGGCGCGCATGATCCGGAAGACCTGGACCGTGTCGTCGCCGTTCGCGAGCAGCCGGCGAAGCGCCAGGAACGCGGTGCGCCACTGGCGCTTCATCGGCACTGCGGGATTGAAGCTCTGGCTCGCCATGACCGACTCCGCTGCTGACAACAGTGTCAGTGTTGCACGCCCCGAACCCGTATTTCAATCAGGAAGGCGAGTCGGCAGGCCCCTCGTAGCCCGGCCGGCGCCCCAAAGCCTTTGCCATCCTGCGCCCCACCTCGGTGCCGATGAGCGAGGCGACTCCGGCGAATGTCATCCAGGTCAAGGCTTTGTCGGCCTTGCCTATGACCATTGCCCAGGCGATCACGATCGCGAACAGGGCTGCCGCCACCAACACTATCCATTTGAGCCAGAAATCGGCGGGGAGGTGCGACTTGAGCAGCTGGCTGGAGGCAACGCCCGCGATCACCGCCCCGGCCACGCCCTGCACGAATCCGATAGCGACGGCACCGAGCCTGGCCGCTTCGACGTTCGCCTGGCCGCCGAGATAGGCAATGATGAAATTGGCGAGGGCGAGGCAGACGATCGTGATGGGCAAGGCCGCCGCATAGGCCCACGTCCGGGGCGCTTCGGGCTCGATCATCACACCCGCATCGGCATCAGCACGTAGAGCGCGGCGGCCTTTTCATTCTCGCGCAGGAGGGTCGGCGCGGCCGCGTCGGCGAGGTGGACCTCGACGACGTCGCCTTCGATCTGGCCGAGTATGTCGAGCAGATAGCGGGCGTTGAAGCCGATCTCGAGGCCGTCGGCATTGTAATCGCCCGGCACTTCCTCGGCGGCGGTGCCGTTCTCCGGGCTGGTGACCGAGAGGGTGACGCGGTCGCGGTCGAGCGCCAGCTTGACCGCCCGGGTCTTCTCGCTGGCGATGGTGGCGACCCGGTCGACGCCCTCCTCGAAGCTCCGCGGATCGATCCGGAGAAGCTTGTCGTTCGCGGTCGGGATGACCCGGCTGTAATCGGGGAAGGTGCCGTCGATCAGCTTCGAGGTGAGGATGGCGGTGCCGAGGCCGAAGCGGACCTTGGTCTCGGAGAGCGAGATCTGGACCGTGCCCTCGAGCTCGTCGAGCAGCTTCCTCAGCTCCGCGACGCATTTCCTAGGGATGATCACGTCGGGCATCCCCTCGGCCCCGGCCGGCCTCGGAACGGTGACCCGGGCGAGGCGGTGGCCGTCGGTGGCGGCGGCCTTGAGCACCGGCTGGTCCTCGTCCGAGACGTGGAGGAAGATCCCGTTCAGATAGTAGCGCGTCTCCTCGGTGGAGATGGCGAAGCGGGTCTTGTCGATGATCTGGCGAAGGGTCGCGGCGGGAAGCTCGAAGCGGGTCGGAAGGTCGCCCTCGGCGATGACCGGGAAATCGTCGCGCGGAAGGGTCGAGAGGTTGAACCGGGCGCGGCCGGCATTGACCTGCATCTTGCCCTCGGCCGCGTTCAGCTCGACCTGGCTGCCTTCGGGGAGCTTGCGGGCGATGTCGAACAGGGTGTGGGCGGAGACGGTGGTGGCGCCGGGCTGGGTGACGTTGGCCTCGACCGTCTCGACGATCTGGAGATCGAGGTCGGTCGCCATCAGCCTGAGGCCGCCGCCTTCGGTCGCCTCGATGAGGACGTTGGAGAGGATGGGGATCGTGTTCCTCCGCTCCACCACGGACTGGACGTGGCCGAGGCTCTTGAGGAGCGTAGCCCGTTCGATCGTCGCCTTCATTGAAACCCCCGAAAGTCGTGCTTTGGCAGGAGTATTAGAGCGGCCCGAGCCCCCCCGCTAGGGGATTGTCGCCGGGCATGAAAAAAGGGCCGGAGCGAGACCCTTCGTCGTCCGAGCGAGCCTGCGCTGAACGAGTCCAGTTCTCCACGGGCGTGCAAGCCCGGTTTGAGGGAAGGCACGAAGGCACATAGGTACAAGAACGCGCGCAGCGCCCAGCCCACCGGCTTGCGGGCGGCGGGATGGATAGGAGCCGCAGGAGGCCGCTGCGCGGAGTTTCTTGTACCTTCGCGCCTTCGTGCCTTTTTCAAAACCTGCAAAGCGAAGAGTCGGCGGAAGGGCGAGGCGGGCGACCCGTACTGCCTCACCTTCACCGCATCGGCTTTTCAGTTGCCAATGACCAAGCGGCGGGGCCATTCTGCTTCGATGATCCGGCGCAAGAGTTTTCCGTTGCTTTTCATCGCTCTGGCAACCCCGGCTTTGGCGCAGCAGCGATCGCTCGGGATTTTCGGAACTTGGGGCGCGTTCCGCGGGCCCGAGCGCTGCTATGCCATCGCCGAGCCCCATCAGGCGCCTCGCGCCGGCGACGGGCGCGGTTTCGCCTCGGTGGGCTATTGGCCGGCGCGGGGGCCAGGCGGACAGGCCCACTTCCGGCTGAGCCGGGCCAAGCGCGAGGGATCGGCGGTTCTGCTCCGGATCGACGACCGCACCTTCCAGCTGCGCGGCGGCGGCGCCGACGCCTGGGCGGTGGATGCGTCGGCCGACGCCGAGCTGGTCTCGGCGATGCGCACCGGAATCGAGATGAGCGTCGAGACCCGGGCGGCGAACGGCGCCCTGGTGCGCGATTCCTACCGCTTGCGCGGCGCCGCGACCGCGATCGACGCCGCAGCCATCGCCTGCGCCCGGCGCGGCTGACGGTGGCGCGCTGGTTCATCGCCCGCCACGGCGAGACCGTGTTCAACGCCGCCCGGCGAATGCAGGGCGAGACCGCCCACACGCCGCTCACCCGCGCCGGCTTCCGCCATGCGGAGGAGATAGGGGAGGCGCTTCTCGGCGCGCTCGGCCCGGCGTCGCCGCTCGCTTTGTGGGCGTCGCCCACCGGCCGGGCCCTCCAGACCCTCGCCATCGCGGCCGAGCATCTCCGGCTCGACTGGCACGAGGCCCGGACCGACCCGCGACTGTCCGAAATGGACATGGGCGGCTGGGGCGGGCGCTTCTACGCCGAGATCGCCGAGGCTCATGGCGGCTTCGTCGACCGAAAAGCCGGACTGTTCACCTGCCGGCCGCCGGGCGGCGAATGGTATGACGACATCGCCCGCCGCCTCCACGCCTGGATGGCGGAGACCGTCGCCGAGGAAGGGGACCGGCTGATCGTGATGCACGGCATCTCCTCGCGCGTGCTTCGCGGCCTGCTCACCGGCGCACCGGACCGGCCGGGCTGCGGCGCGCCGGTGGCGCCGCCGCTGCCCCAGGGCTCGGTCGTCTGCATCGAGGACGGCGCCGAAACATTGCTCGGGCTTGGCAGCGGCGACCTCGGCGCCTCGGGCACGGCCTAGGCCCCTCCGTCATTGCAGGTGGAAATTCCGCCTCATTCCCCCTACATAGGCCGCCTCATGTCAGCGCCGATGCCCATTCCCGGTCACATCGACCCGGTTCCCGTGCCGCGCCCCGCTTTCGCGGCGGAGGATGCGCGAGTCGACCTCGTCGGGCTGCCGCGCGACGGCATTCGGGCGGCGCTCGAGGCGGCCGGGCTGGAGCCGAAGCAGGCGAAGCTCCGGGCCAAGCAGATCTGGCACCAGATCTACAATCGCGGCGCCACCGCGTTCGAGGCGATGAGCGACATCGCCAAGCCCCAGCGCGCCTGGTTCGCCGAGCGCTTCGTCATCGGCCGGCCGCAGATCGTGGTCGAGCAGGTGTCGACCGACGGCACCCGCAAATGGCTTTTGAAGACGCCCGACGGCCACGATTTCGAGATGGTGTTCATCCCCGATTCCGACCGCGGAACGCTCTGCGTCTCGAGCCAGGTCGGCTGCACCCTGAATTGCGCCTTCTGCTTCACCGGGACGATGCGGCTGGTCAGGAACCTCACCGCCGGCGAGATCGTCGGCCAGGTCATGCTCGCCCGCGATTCGCTCGGCGAATGGCCGTCGCAGCCGGAAGGCCGGATGCTGTCGAACATCGTCATGATGGGGATGGGCGAGCCGCTCTACAATTTCGACAACGTCCAGAAGGCGATGGCGATCGTCGCTGACGGCGACGGCCTTGCCTTGTCGAAGCGACGCATTACGCTGTCCACCAGCGGCGTGGTCCCGGAAATCCGCCGCTGGGGCGAACAGGCCGGCACCATGCTTGCTGTCTCGTTGCATGCCGTGCGCGATGAGCTGCGCGACAGGTTGGTGCCCATCAACCGCAAATACCCGATCGCCGAGTTGATGGCGGCCTGCCGCGCCTACCCCGGCCTCTCCAATGCGCGCCGCATCACCTTCGAGTATGTCATGCTGAAGCAGTTGAACGACAGCCTGAGCGACGCCAAGGCCCTCGTCAAACTTCTGGCCGGCATTCCCGCCAAGATCAACCTGATACCCTTTAATCCCTGGCCCGGCACGGCCCACGAGTGCTCCGATTGGGAGCAGATCGAGCGTTTCGCCGAGATCGTCAATCGCGCCGGTTATGCCAGCCCCGTGCGCACGCCTCGCGGCCGTGACATTATGGCAGCCTGCGGACAATTGCGCTCGGAAAGCCTCAATTTGACGGCACGCGAGCGCAAGGCCGCAACCGGCTGAGGCGATGGGGCAGCCAACCATGCTGAGAACCGTGGGGCGGCTCATCTGGGTGCCCATCGCCTTGCTGCTGTCGGCATTGATCGCGCTGTTCGTGATCGTCTCCTTGGGTCACGAACGCATTACCCTGGCGTTGCGCGGGCGCGGACCCAGCGAGGCGACGATCGATGCTGCCTTCGAGCTGTTCGGCTTGGCCCTGCAGCTGCTCTCCGTCTATACGCTGGTCCCAGCGATAGTGTTGATCGTCATCGGCGAGGTGGCGCGCATCCGCACGGCCCTTTACTATGTCATCGGCGGCGGACTGACGCTGGCGGTCGTGCCGCTGCTGGCAGGCCTTCATCAGCCGGCAAGCGCGCTCGATGTGTCGGCGGTCGTTTGGCAGGTGCTGGCCACGGCCGGCTTCGCTGGCGGCTTTGTGTACTGGCTTCTGGCCGGCCGCAATGCCTGATCGGCCACCTTGGCCGGTGAAAAGGCGATTGAGCGCGGGCAGGCCCTGCGCTTAAGGTCGGGGCTTGCTGGGGGCTCCCGCGCCCCCGTGGGGAGGCTCCCATGCTTGGCCGCATGTTTCGCGTCTTGTTCGGGTTTGTCTTGGCATGCTTGGCCGCCGGACTGACCCTGGTGCTGTTCGTCTACACGCCGTTGGAGCTTGCAGGCCTGGCGGCCAACGTCGAGGGCTCCCGCCTCGCCGAAGCCGGCCTGCTGGCATTGGCCGCGGCCACACATACGGCCGTCTTTGCGGCGCCTTTTGCCCTATTCGGCGCGGCGTTCGGCGAATGGCGCCGCGTCCGCAGCCTGGCCTACTACGCCCTGGTTGGCATCCTCATCGCGGCGCTGGGTTTTTTCGCGCAGTACCGGAGCGAAGCGGCGGGCGAACTTAGCATCCTCAATACCTATGCGCTCAGTGCCTTCGTGCTGACGGGCTTTGTTGCCGGCGTCGTTTACTGGCTCTGCACCGGACGGGCAGCGGCCGGCCCGGCGAAGGTCTCGGGCGTGGGCGAG
>DASTFN010000043.1:0-26775 GCA_035719905.1 Allosphingosinicella sp. | reverse complement strand
CGGAATAACCGGGACAGTTACCAATTTCCGACCCGCTAGGCCCATGATCAGCGAAACCGGCCCCTCCACCCTCCTCGCCGCCTGCCCCGCCCCGGTGCCGACGACCGCTCTGCCCCCATACGTCGAGCACCCGCTACGATTCGGACGGCCGGGTCACCGGTACCATCTCCCCCGACCCCGACGGCGCCGGCCCGCTCCCCTTGCCGGCGGTTCGCAACCGCTACGATTCGGCGGGAAGGCTGATCCAGGTCGAGCAGGGCTGGCTCGCCGCCTGGCAGCCCGGGAATAACCGGGACAGTTACCAATTTCCGACCCGCTAAGCCCATGATCAGCGAGACCGGCCCCGCCGCCCTCCTCGCCGCCTGCCCGCCTCGGTGCCGACGACCGCTCTGCCCCATGCGTCGAGCACCCGCTACTTCCCCGACGGCCGATTGCCGGGAACGATCGCGCCTCAGCCGCAATCGGGGTTGAAGACGTAGCCGGCCGCGCGGACCGTCTTCAGGCATTCGGGCTTGGCGGGGTCGCGCTCGATCTTGCGGCGGATCCGGGCGATCCGCGTGTCGATCGAGCGGTCGAACGCCTCCATCTCCTTGTTGTGGGCGAGGTCGAGCAGCTGGTCGCGGCTGAGCACCCGGCGCGGATGCTCGGCGAAGCATTTCAAAAGATCGAACTCCATCGAGGTGAGCGGGACCTCGCTGCCGTCGGCCTCGAACAGCTTGCGGGTGTCGAGGTTGAGCCGGCATTTGCCCATCTGCACCTCGCTTCCCATCGTCGCCGGCACCTCGCCGCCGCGGCTGGCGCGGCGAAGCACCGCCTTGACCCGGGCGAGCAGCTCGCGCGGGTTGAACGGCTTGGTGATGTAATCGTCGGCGCCGATCTCCAGGCCGACGATCCGGTCGACGTCGTCGCTCTTGGCGGTGAGCATGATGATTCCGGCATCGCCCAGGCTCCGGATCTCCCGCGCCAGGGTGAGGCCGTCGTCGCCGGGCATGTTGATGTCGAGCAGGGCGAGGTCGATCGGCCTCGTCGCCATCAGCTCGCGGAGCGCGGCGCCGCCGTCGGCCTCGCTGACCGAGAGGCCGTTGCGCCTCAGATATTCGGCGACGGTGGAGCGGACGTCCTCGTCGTCGTCGACGACGACGATATGGGCTGAGATGTCGTTCATGCGTCTACCCGGGGCTGGAGGATGGAGGCGATCAGGCAGCGCACCCCGATCTTGGTGAAAGGCTTTTCGAGCACCGGCCGGCCGCAGCCGCGCAGGAAATCGTCCATGCTCGAGCCGAGGGTGTCGCCGGTGACGAAGCCCATCCGCTCGATCAGGTGCGGCTTGGTCTCGGCGAGGCGGGCGTGGAGGTCGGGGCCGCTCACGCCCGGCATCCTCAGATCCGACAGGATGAGGTCATATTCGCCCCGGTCGATCGCCATCAGGGCGGCGGCGCCGTCGCCGGCGACGGTGACCTTGAAGCCCTCGCGCTCGAGCAGCTCGCGCAGGGTCTCGGCGACGTCGGCCTCGTCCTCGACGATCAGGGCGCGGCCGCCGGCGGACGCCTCGGCGGCCGTCTCGATCGTGATCGGCACCGCGAGCAGCCCGCTCTCCGCGGTGGCCGGCAGGGCGATCCGGAAATGGGCGCCGCGGCGGCTCGGCTCGATCGTGATCGTTCCGCCATGGGCCTCGACGATCCCGAGCGAGAAGGAGAGGCCGACTCCCGTTCCGACCCCCTGCGGCTTGGTGGTGAAGAAAGGGTCGAAGATCCGCCCCTTCAATTTCTCCGGAACGCCGGGGCCGGTGTCGGTGACGTCGAGGAGGACCTCGCCGCTCTGGCTGACCGAGGTCCTCACCGTCAGGGTCTTGTCATAGGCTCCGCCGCTCTGCATCGCGTGCTGGGCGTTGACGATGAGGTTGACCAGGACCTGGTGAAGCTGGTCGCGGTCGCCGAGCACCTTGGGAAGCATCGACCCGAGGGTGACCCGGACCCCTATTCCGGCCGTGCGCAGCCCGTATTCGGCGATCTCGAGCGCGGTGGCGACGACGTCGTTCAGGTCGACGAGGCTGCGCTGGGCGTCCTTCTGCCGGGCCATGGCGAGGAAGGTCTGGACGATCCGGGCGCAGCGCTCGGCGGCGGCGGCGATCTTCTTGCCGCGCACCTCGAACTGGGTGCCAACGCTGTCCTCCTGGAGCATCTCGGCCTGGCCGACGATGGCGGCGAGCGGGTTGTTGAGCTCGTGGCTGACCCCGGCGAGAAGCGCGCCCATCGCCGCCAGCTTCTCGGACTGGTGGAGGGCGTCGCGCGAGACCGCCAGCTCCTGCTCGGCGCGCTTGCGGTCGGTGATGTCGACATGGATGCCGGTGACGAGCGTCGCCTCGCCCTCGGTATCGCGCACCACCGTGCCGAGCGAATGGACCCAGCGCGTTTCGCCGTTCGGCCAGATCACCCGATGCTCGAGCGAGACGGCGTCGTTGGGAAAGCCGCTGCGCGCGGCTTCCACCACCACGTCCCAATCGTCCGGATGGATGAAGGCCTTGAGGGTGGTGCCGTCGAGATGCATCTCGCCGTCGACCCCGTAAAGCTCGCGCGAGCGCGCGCTGTACCAGGTCTCGCCGGTCCTCGGATCGATCGTCCACAGGCCCAGGTTCGCCCCTTCGACCGCAAGCTCGAACTGGCGCCGGGTCTCGGCCAGCTCCTGCTCGTTGCGCTTCCTGTCGGTGATGTCGAGATGGATCCCGGTCACCATCGTCACCGCGCCCGAGGAATCGCGCTGGGCCTGGCCGAGCGCGTGCAGCCAGCGCACCTCGCCGGTCGGCCAGATCACCCGGTGCTCGAGCGAGACGATGTCCTCGGGGAAGCTCTCGCGATAGGGCTCGCGAACCGTCTCCCAATCGTCCGGATGGATATAATCCTTCAGGACCGCGGCATCGATCGGCATGTCGGGATCCATCCCCCACAGCCGGCGCGACGTTTCCGAATGCCAGACCGCTCCGGTGCGGGGATCGACCGACCACAGGCCGAGCCCGGCGCCCTCGACGGCGAGATCGAGCTGCCGCCGGGCCTCGTCGCGTTCGTCCTCGGCCCGCTTGCGGTCGGTGATGTCGAGATGGATTCCGCTGACGCTCCGGGCGATCCCGTCCGAATCGCGGTTGAGGGCGCCGAGCGAATAGATCCAGCGGGTCGAGCCGTCGGGGCAGACGACCCGATATTCGACCTCGACCCGGTCCTCGGTGAAGCCGTTGAGATAGGGCTGGGAGACTTCCTCCCAATGATCGGGATGGACGGCGGCGCGGATCGCGTCGGTGCTCATCTCGGCGTCGGCGGGGAGGCCGTACATCGTCTTGGAGCGGTCGGAATACCAGGTCCGGCCGGTTTCGATGTCGAAGGTCCAGGTGCCGAGCTTGGCGCCCTCGACGGCGAGCTCGAGCCGGCGGCTCGATTCGGCCAGCTCGTCATTGGCGCGCCGGGCCGAGAGGTCGCGCGGGCTCAGGAGGAAGCGACGCTTGCCGCCGATGACGAGCGAGGTGACGCTGATCTCGAGCGGGACCACGTCGCCGCTTTTCATTCGGACGTCGACGACGACCCTCAGCCCGGTGGTGGAGTCTCCGCCCGCGATATAGGCTTGGAGCGCGTCCTCATCCTCTTCGCGGGACGCGTTGCGGTCGATGAGGCTCCAGACCGACTTGCCGATCACCTCGGAGCAGAAATAGCCGTAGGCCTCCTCGGCGGCGCGGTTGAATTCGAGGATGTCGCCTTTCTCGTCGAGCAGCAGCAGGCAGTTCAGCGAGGAGCTGATGACGCTCGCGACGACGCAGGCAATCTCGCCCTCTTCCACTCTCGTCATCCCCCCGGATTCGGCCAGCGGCGCCTGTATAGCCGCCCCGGCCGGCCGCAGAAACCGCCTTTCTGTAACAATTGACACAATTTTCCGCGCCGCGCGGAACAGGTCGGACAAGCGTCGGGGCCAGAGAGGCCGGGTCGCGGCGCTTGTTGCCGCGTCGATTCGGGAGTTACGAAAAATGACCGCCATCAACGCCAGGAAAAGCCGCCTGCAGCTCGTTCTGCTCGCCGCGGCCGCGCTTGGATCCTCCTCCGCCGTCCTCAGCGGCGCGGTGACCGTCTTTGCGATGCAGCAGCCCGCCCAAGTCTCGACGCTCGCCTGAGCGGCAGGACCTGGAAGGGATCCAGATGTACCACAATTTCAACTTCAGCGACGTCCTCGCCAGCTCGGCCAAAGCGGCCTGGCAGGTCGAGGACGTCCTTCCCGCCGGCGCGCAGCTCGACTTCAAGCGCCGCTTCCTTCCGGAAGCCCTCGCGCGCACCGATGGACTCGCTTTTCTGAGCGACGACGAGAAGCGCGTCCTGAACCAGATTCGCGGTCACGAATATCTGACCCTGTTCGGCCTCGTGGAGGAGTTCATCCTCCCCTTCGTGCTCGACCATGCCCGCCCGCAGCTGAACGGCGACGACCTCAGGGTCCGCGCGCTGCTCAACTTCGCCAGCGAGGAAGCCAAGCACATCCACCTCTTTAAGCTTTTCCATCAGCGCTTCACCGAGGCCTTCGGAACGCCCTGCGAGGCGATCGGCCCGGCCGAGGCGATCGCCGCCGAAGTGCTCCGCCACGATCCTTTGTCGGTCGCGCTCGCCATCCTCCAGATCGAGTGGATGACCCAGAGCCATTATCTCGACTCGGTCCGCGACGACGGCGAGCTCGATCCCCTGTTCAAGAGCCTCCTCAAGCATCACTGGATGGAGGAAGCCCAGCACGCCAAGCTCGACACTCTGATGGTCGAGGCCCTGGCCGACGGCCGCAGCGAGGCGCAGATCCAGGCCGCGATCGACGGCTATCTCGAGATCTGCGACTTCTTCGACGGCGGCTTCGCCGCCCAGACGTCGCTCAACCTCGACGCGTTCGAAGCCGCGACCGGCCGCAAGCTCGGCGTCCAGCGGCGCGAGCATCTGCAGGCGCAGCAGCACCAGGCCCTGCGCTGGACCTATCTCGGCTCGGGCATGGTCCACCCCAAGTTCACGGCGACCCTCGCCGGCCTTTCCCCCGCCGCGCGCGACCGCATCGCCGCCGTCGCTCCGGCTTTCGCCTGATCATTCCAAGGAGTTTCAGTAATGCTTGACATGCCCATGCGCCCGCCGGTCAACGGCCTCGACCTTGCCGCCCTCGACGAGACCGTCGCGGCCGTCACCCGCGATCCCCGGCTCGGCCAGGTCGCCTTCCGGGTGAAGACCGAATGGAAAGGCCAGACCAAGTCCGAATCGACCGTCGATTCCTACACCCTGGCCGGCGAGGTCGTCCCACGCAGCTTCACCATCGTCGCCGACGAACCGCACGAATTGCTCGGCACCAACGCCGCGCCCAACCCGCAGGAGCTTTTGATGTCGGCGGTCAACGCCTGCATGATGGTCGGCTACGTCGCCCAGGCCTCGGTCCGCGGGATCACGCTCGACGCCTGCCGGATCGAGACCGAAGGCGAGCTCGACCTGCGCGGCTTCCTCGGCATCGACGACGGCGTTCCGGCCGGATACCGGCGCATCGCCTACACCGTCTTCCTCGAGGGCGACGGAACCCGCGAGCAATATGAGGACATCCACCAGGCGGTGATGGCCACCTCGCCCAATTATTTCAACATGGCGCAGCCGATCCAGATGGTCGGACGGCTGGCCTGACGAGTCCCCTGACCCCTAGGGAGACTGGCCCCGGCGGTGCGAACCGCCGGGGTTTTTTTACGCGCCTCCCCTCCCTGGAAGGGAGGGGCCGGGGATGGGTCCGCCGAAGGCGGCCGAAACTCCTACGCCGTAAAGTCTCGCTGCGCTCGCCTACCCACCCCTGACCCCTCCCTTCCAGGGAGGGGAGGCCGGAGCGCGCTTCCAGGAATTCCTCAGCGAATCAACGCCGCCGCCCTGTAACAATTGAAACCAATTTCAACTTGGTGTGGCATCCGGCTGACACAGCAGGCCTGCAAAAGGGGGTCACCAGCAGGGGAGGCTGGGGGTCAGGCAGGAGACGGTTTGTGTATCTGTACCGTAGGGCGTTGTATTGCTCATCCTGCCTGACGTTTTCCTCCCCGGCGGCGCTGCCGGCCTCCTGAACGGAGGGTCGGCCGCGACCGGACCGGGCGCCGCCCGGGCTCCGGAAAATCTCAACCGAAGCAACGAAAAGTCTCCGCCCGGCGGTCGCCGGAGCGGTCAGGGAGTAGAATGAAATGAAGACCATGATGTATGCGTTGGCCTCCGTGGCCGTCCTCGCCGCCGCCGCCACGCCGGCTTCGGCCGAAGGCTTCCGCGCCGAGATCCATGGCGGCTGGGACCATGCCAGCGCCGACGATCAGGGCGAGAGCGGGATCGTCTACGGCATCGGCGCCGGCTACGACGTCGCGGTCGCCCCGAAGGTCGAGCTCGGCCTCGACCTCAGCGCCGATTTGAGCTCGCTCGACGAGTGCGAGAGCAGCGTCATTCTGGCGGGCGACACGGCCTGCATCGACGCCAAGCGCGACCTCGCCGCCGCGATCCGGCTCGGCTACAAGGTGTCCGAGCGCGGCACGCTCTACGCGCTGGCCGGCTACACCAACGCCCGCTTCCGCTTCGACTACACGACCCCGGGGGGCGTGACGACGCGCGACAGCCGCAACCTCGACGGCTTCCGCCTCGGCGCCGGCTATCAGCACGGCTTCGGCAGGAACATGTACGGCAAGATCGAGTATCGCTACTCGAACTATGAGGCCGACGTGACCCGGCACCAGGCGCTGGTCGGCGTGGGGGTCAATTTCTAAAATCTCTCCCGCCCCTCGGGAGACCCGGCCCCGGCGGTTCATTCGTCCGCCGGGGCCTTCCCGTTTAAAAATCCTCCCCGCGTTTTCGCGGGGAGGGGCACCGTCCGAAGGACGGTGGAGGGGTCTGTGCACAGGAAGCAGAGGTTCCCAAGGGATCCTCCCGAGCCCTGCGCAAAGGACCCCTCCACCACCCTTCGGGTGGTCCCCCTCCCCGGCAAATGCCGGGGAGGATTTAGGGCCTCGCCAGTATCTCCTCGGCCACCCGATGCGTCCGCTCGTTGTCGACGTCGATGGCGAGTCGGCCGTCCTTCGCCACCAGCGGGCGGATGCAGACTCCGAAGCGGCGGGAGAAATGGCGGAACATGCCCTCCAGGGTCACAAGCCCCGAGGCGTAGAGCAGGAGCGCGGTCAGCCCCAGCGCCCGGACCGCGTCGGACTTGCGCTTGGCGAACTGGCCGCCGTAGCGGAAGCTCTCGATCGCCTTGAAGCTGCGCGCGCTGGTCAGCCAGAACAGGTTGCAGTTGGAATAGGCGCCGCCGCGAAAAGCGTAGAAGCGGCGCTGGCCGTCCGGATGGGCGGCGACGATGTCCTCTTTCTCCGCCATCATGACGATTCCGTCGACCCCGGGCTCGCCCCCGGCCTCGGCGATGGCCCGGAAGCCCTCGACGCTCATCAGCACATTGTCCGCGGTGCTGAGGATGAGCGGGAAGCCCGTGGTCCGGCTCGCCTCGACGACGCTGTCGACGATATGGTGCTCGGCCCCGACCGGAGTCAGCCGGCCCTCGGCGTGGAGCCGGGCGACGGTCGGCTCGGCGGCGATGATCGCGAAATCCTCGACCGAGACGAACAGAGGCGAGTCCGGAAAGGCTTCGGCCGCGGTGCGCAGCACCCGCCCGACCATCGCCTCGCCGGCGACCGGGACCAGCGCCTTGTGACTGACCCCGAGCTTCGCGGCGAGCGGATCGAGCGAGGCCGAACGGCGCCCGGCGAGGACGAGGATCTTGGGTTGCTCGGCAGTCAAAGGGCTGTGGCCTCGGCAGATTGTGGGTGGGGCCCGGTACGGGACGGGGCGCGATATCCGCCCGGGCGTGCGGAAGCAACTCCGGCGCGTCCCTGGCCGACCCGTTACGCCGCCCGTCCCTCCATCGCCTTCTGGCGGCGGCGCTGGACCGAGGAGCCGAGCCCGATCGCCTCGCGATATTTGGCGACGGTCCGGCGGGCGATGTCGAAGCCCTTGGCGCGAAGCAGGTCGACGAGCTGGTCGTCGGAGAGGATGGCGTGCGAATCCTCGGCGGCGATCAGGGCCTTGATGTGGCTCTTGACCGCCTCGGCGGAGACGGCGTCGCCGCCGTCCGACGACTGGATGCCGCTGGTGAAGAAATATTTGAGCTCGTAGAGGCCGCGGTCGCAGGACAGATATTTGTTCGAGGTGACCCGGCTCACCGTCGATTCGTGCATCCCGATCGCCTCGGCGACCTGGCGGAGGGTGAGCGGCCTCAGCTGGGCGACCCCGTGGCGGAAGAAGCCGTCCTGCTGCTTCACGATCTCGCTGCACACCTTGACGATGGTCCGGGCGCGCTGGTCGAGCGCCTTCATCAGCCAGTTGGCGCTGGCCAGGCATTCGCTGAGCCAGGCCTTGGAGCGGCGGTCGGCGCCGCCGGTCAGCTCGGCATAATAGCGCCGGTTGACGAGCAGCCGCGGCAGGGTCGCCGAGTTCAATTCGATCGCCCAGCCGAAGCCGCGGCGGGCGACGAAGACGTCGGGCACGACCGCCTCGACCCGGTCGCTTCCGCCGGCGAAGCGGCAGCCGGGCTTGGGATCGTAGGCGCGAAGCTCGCGGACCATGTCGCCGAGATCCTCGTCGTCGACCCCGCAGATCCGCTTGAGGGCCGAGAAATTGCCCTTGGCCAGATAATCGAGATTGTCGATCAGCCGGGCCATGGCCGGATCGTAGCGGTCCGCCTCCTTCGCCTGCAGGGCGAGGCATTCGGCGAGGCTTCGGGCGGCGACCCCGGTAGGGTCGAAGCACTGGACGATGGCGAGGATCCGCTCGACCTCGACCAGCGGAATGCCGAGCCGGCCGGCCAGATCGAGGGTCGAGGCGAGGAGGTAGCCGGTCTCGTCGATCTGGTCGATGATCTGGCCGGCGATGACCAGGTCCGGGCCCGACAGGCGCTCGCCGGCCTGGGCGAGGAGATGGCCGTGGAGCGAGACGTCGTCGGAGGCGAAGGAATCGAAATCCGGCCCCTCGCCGTCCCAGCCGCCGCCCGACAATCCCTCCATTCCGAGGCCGCCGTCGAGGGCCCGGTCGGAGGCGCTGTCCTGGTGGAGATTCTCGTCGTTGACGTCGAGGTCGAGCGGCGCCTCGCCCGATCCGAACGTATCCGCCCCGGGCGCCTCCTCCGGAGCCTCCGCCGGCGCCTCGACGGCCGGAGCCTCCTCGCCGCTTCCGGCCTCGAGCAGCGGATTGCGCTCGATCTCCTCGGCGATGAAGCTTTCGACCTCGAGGTTGGACAGGGCCAGCAGCCGGATCGCCTGCTGCAGCTGGGGGGTCATCACCAGCGACTGGCTCTGGCGCAGGTCGAGGCGGGGACCGATGCTCATTTCGTCATTGCGAGCGAAGCGAAGCAATCCAGTCCGCGCTGGCGGAGGCGGGTAGGTTGCTTCGTCGCTACGCTCCTCGCAATGACGGGATTTAGCGGCATCGCTACAGCTCGAAGCTCTCGCCGAGATAGAGCCGGCGGACGTCGGGGTCGGCGACCAGCTCCTGCGGGCTCCCGGCGAACAGGACCTGGCCGTCGTAGATGATGCAGGCGCGGTCGACGATGTCCAACGTCTCGCGGACATTGTGATCGGTGATCAGAACGCCGATGTCGCGCTTCTTCAGTTCGATGACGAGGTCGCGAATGTCGGAGATGGAGATGGGATCGATTCCGGCGAAAGGCTCGTCGAGAAGCATGATCGACGGATGGGCGGCGAGCGAGCGGGCGATCTCGCAGCGCCTCCGCTCGCCGCCGGAAAGCGCCATCGCCGGCGCATCGCGCAGATGGGCGATGTGGAACTCGCCGAGCAATTGCTCGAGCCGCTCGCGGCGGACCGTCCGGTTCGATTCCGACACCTCGAGCACGGCCATGATGTTCTGGGCGACGGTGAGGCCGCGGAAGATCGACGTCTCCTGCGGCAGATAGCCGAGGCCGAGCACGGCCCGGCGGTACATGGGCAGGCCGGTGATGTCCTGGCCGTCGAGGCAGATCCGGCCGGCGTCGGGCCTCACCAGGCCCATGATCGAATAGAAGCAGGTCGTCTTGCCGGCGCCGTTGGGGCCGAGCAGGCCGACCACCTCGCCCCGGGCGACGTGGAGCGACACGTCCCTCAGCACGGTCTTGCGATCGTAGGATTTGGCGATCGACACCACCGCCAGCCCGCGCGCCAGCTCGGCGAAGACCTCGGCTTCCTGCGCTCGGGGAAGGGCGGCGGCGTCGTTCATCTCGCCGGCAGGCTTAGGACATGAGGATTAAGGGGTAAACTGGCAGGCTTCGTGCATGGACGAAAAAAGCGGCGGAGGGATATCGTCATCCCGGCGAAAGCCGGGACCTCGGACCGGAAAAGGCGCGGCAGGTCTCCCTGGGGTCCCGGCTTTCGCCGGGATGACGGAGAATCAGCCGCCCTTCTTCTGGGGGACGGTGAAGGTGCCGGTGACCCGGCCGCCCTGGCGGGTCGTGCCGGGCGGGCCGCCGCCGTCCATCACCGCGCGGCCGCTGTCGAGGTCGATGGTGAGACGCCCGCCATTCACCTTCGCGTCGCGCTGGACGAGGCTGACGTCGCCGATCAGAGTGATAATCCGCCGGTCGAGATCGTAGATGCCGACATTGCCGCGCGCCGTTTCCGAAGGGCTGCGCACGGTCACTCCGCCGGTCGCGTCGATCCGCCGCAGCTCGACTCCGCCGCCGCTCGAATAAGCGACGGTGAGCCGGGCCGCGGTGAGGGTCAGCTCGGCCTGGCGGACGACGACATTGCCCGAGAAGATGGCGCGGTCGGCGCGGTCCTGAACCTCGATCCGGTCGGCGGCGACATCCACCGGCGCATTGCTGTTATGGCCCTTCAAGGCCGAGGTCTGGCTCGCGGCGGGGCCGACGGCGAGGCCGGCGACGAGCAGGGCGGGGACGAGGCGCTTCATGCCCTTCATCTGATCGCCCCCTGCTCGATATGCAAGCGGGGACGGCCGGTCAGGATGACCCGGCGCTGCGGCAGGTCGACGGCCATTCCGCCCGCGGTGAATCGGCCGAGCCGCATCCGGCCCTCGACTCCGCCGCCGCTGACCGCCGTGTGCTTGTTGAGGTCGAGGGCGACGTCGCGGGTCTCGAGCCGGTAGCCGTCGGCGGCGGTGAACAGGATCGGGCCGAGCACGTCGACCTTCTGGCTGTCCATATTGTAGCGCGCCTTGTCGGCGGTGATCGTCGCCGGGCCGTCCTGAAGCTGGATCCGGGCCGACATGCCGCCGATATCGACGACCGGATCGGAGGATTTGGCCTGGACCGCCTGCGCCGCCTGGATGGAGAAGGCCCGGCCCTGATCGTCGAGGCCGCGATATTCGGCCTTCTGCGTCTTCAGCCGCTCGCGCGCCGTGTCGACCTTGTTCTTGTCGAGCAGGAAGCTGATCTCCTTCTCCTTGGAGAGCGGCGACAGCAAAAGATAGGCGAGGAGCAGCCCCACGCCCGCCGGAAGCACCACCTTGAGGAAGCGCATCAGCCAGTCGTGAAGCCCGCCCGGCGCCGCCCAGCCGCGCTTGGCCCGGCGCCGGTCCTCGGCAAGATCAGACATGGGCGAAGATGTCGACCTCGGCCCAGCCCGCGAGATCGAGCAAGGCGCGATGCGGCAGGAAATCGAAGCAGGCCCGGGCGAGCGCCGTCCGGCCCTCGCGCTGAAGCCGCTCGTCGAGCTTCTCCTTCATCTGGTGGAGATGGCGAACGTCCGAGGCGGCATAATCCTTCTGGGCGTCGGAGAGGTCCGGAGCGCCCCAGTCCGACGTCTGCTGCTGCTTGGAGATGTCGATCTGGAGCAGCTCCTTGATCAGCTCCTTGAGCCCGTGCCGGTCGGTATAGGTGCGGATCAGCCGCGAGGCGGTCTTGGTGCAATAGACGGGCTGCGCCATCACCCCGAGATAGGCCTGCATGATCGCAAGGTCGAAGCGGGCGAAATGGTAGAGCTTGAGCCGTCCCGGATCGGCCAGCACCGCCTTGAGGTTGGGCGCGGCATAGTCGCTGCCCGGGGCGAAGCGGACGAGATGCTCGTCGCCGCCGCCGTCGGAGATCTGGACGAGGCAGAGCCGGTCGCGGCCGGGCAGCAGGCCCATGGCCTCGGTGTCGACGGCGACCGGGCCGGGAGCGAGGACGCCTTCGGGCAGGTCTTCTTCGTGGAAATGGACTGTCATGGCCTCCGCATAGGCCGAAGCGCCTTAACGCTCAATCACCCGTCATGCCGGGCTCGACCCGGCATGACGGAGTGAGCGGGCTTGATCGTTGCTTCTCTCCCCGTCACAGGGACGGTCCACCCAGGAGCCCTTCCCTTATGCCATCAGGTCTCGCCGCCCTGCTCGACGACGTCGCGGCGATCGCCAAGCTGGCGGCGGCCTCGATCGACGACGTCGGCGCCGCCGCCGGCCGGGCCGGGGTCAAGGCGGCGGGCGTGGTGATCGACGATACCGCGGTCACCCCCCGCTACGTCACCGGCTTCACCCCCGACCGCGAGCTTCCGATCATCGCCCGGATCGCCAAGGGATCGCTGAAGAACAAGCTCCTCGTCCTGCTGCCCGCCGCCCTGGCGCTGAGCGCCTTGCTGCCCTGGGCGATCACCCCGCTGCTCATGCTCGGCGCCGCCTATCTCTGCTTCGAAGGCGCCGAGAAGGTGTGGGAGGCCGTATCAGAGCCGGACCACAGCCTGGCCGAGGACGCCGCCGAGCTCGGCAGCGCCGATCACGAGCGCGAGATGGTGTCGGGCGCGGTGCGCACCGACTTCATCCTCTCGGCCGAGATCATGGCCATCGCTCTCGCCGAAGTGGCCAACGAGCCCTTCGCGACCCGGGCGATGATCCTGGCCGTGGTCGCGATCGCGATCACGATCGGGGTCTATGGCCTGGTCGGGCTGATCGTGAAGATGGACGATATCGGCCTCCATTTGGCGGAAAGGCGCAGCCGCGGCGCCCGGGCGCTGGGGCGGGGGCTGGTCCACGCCATGCCCAAGGTGATGGCGGCGCTCTCGACGATCGGGATCGCCGCGATGATCTGGGTCGGCGGCGGGATCATCGTCCACGGGCTCGAGGAATTCGGCTTCTCCGCTCCCGCCCATCTTCTCCACGACGCCGGCGCCGCGGCGGGCCACGTTGTCCCGGCCATGGCGGGAGCGGTCGAATGGGCGATCGGCGCCGCCGGTTCCGGACTGATCGGGCTCGCGATCGGCGCGCTCATCGTCGCGGTGCACCACAAGGTCGCGCGAAAGCCTTGACGGCGCGCTCCGCGCCCCTGTGGAAAAGCGCTCGCGGCTGGGAATGATTTGGGTTATATGAGTCGGCGGTGCGCCATTTTCGGGGGCGCACGAGACCGTGGCGCGACAGCCCCGCGCGGTGGTTTGCACGTGAAGGCAGGGGCGCGGAAAGTATTGACGGGCATGGGTTTCGACAGAGGGCGCCGCGGCGAGCGCGGCGGGCGCGGCAGAGACAAGCGCGACGGTTTCGGCGACGAGAATTTCGGTGGATTTGAAGAGCGCGGCGGCGGCGGCTTCGGCGGCGGGCCCGGCGGCGGCGGCGGCGGTTATCGCGGTGGCGGCGATCGCTTCGGCGGCGGTGGCGGCGGCGGCGGCGGCGGTTATGGCGGCGGCGGCGGAGGGTTCCGCGGCGGCGGCGGTGGCGGCTTCGGCGGCGGCGGCGGCGGCGGTGGGTTCCGCGGCGGCGGCGGCGGCGGTGGCGGCGGAATGCCCCCCCAGGTCGTCGGCCAGGGCAAAGGCGTCGTCAAATTCTTCAACGGCCAGAAGGGCTTCGGCTTCATCGTCCGCGACGATGGCGGCGAGGATGTGTTCGTCCACATTTCGGCGGTCGAGCAGGCGGGCCTGACCGGGCTTGCCGACGGCCAGCCGCTCGAGTTCACGCTCGTCGACCGCGGCGGGCGGGTCTCGGCGACCGACCTCAAGATCGAGGGCGAGCCGATGCCGGTCCAGGAGCGGGCTCCGCGCGAGGACCGCGGCGGCTATGGCGACCGCCCGGCCGGCGGCGGCGGCGGCGGGCCGCAGCGCCAGCTGACCGGCGAGAAGGCCCAGGGCACGGTCAAGTTCTTCAACGCGATGAAGGGCTTCGGCTTCATCAGCCGCGACGACGGCCAGCCCGACGCCTTCGTCCACATCTCGGCGGTCGAGCGCGCCGGCATGGTCAGCCTCAACGAGGGCGACCGGGTCGAGTTCGAGCTCGAGGTCGACCGTCGCGGCAAGACCGCGGCGGTGAACCTGCAGCCGATCCAGTAAGTCTCCGCTCCTTCGGGAGCAGGAAAGACGAGCCCGGTGCCGTGAGGCGCCGGGCTTTTCTTTTTACGCAGCCTGTGCGGTCGGCTTCGTTTTGGTTCGCACAAAGGCCACGAAGGCACCAAGGGGCCGGCGCGGCTTGGCGCGCAGCGCCTAAATTTCATTGATCCTAGAAAAATCGAAGCGGCTGCACCGCTACGCCCCCTTTGTGCCTTCGTGACCTTTGTGCGACCTATATTCCGGCACCGCCGCGCGCGAGACGCCAGCGCAATGTCTCCCCCGCATGGAACGGCACGAGAAAGCTGCCTGCGGCAGGGATCTTGTCGGGCACGTCGAGGCTCTCCCGCTCCAGAACCACCCGATCCTCGTTGAGGGGAAGCCCGTAGAAGCGGGGTCCATTCTCGGAAGCGAAGGCTTCCAGACGGTCCAGCGCGCCCTCTTCCTCGAAGACTGTCGCGTAGCTCTCCAGAGCGAACGGCGCATTGAAGATTCCGGCGCAGCCGCAGCCGCTCTCCTTGCGCTCGATCGCATGCGGCGCGCTGTCGGTGCCGAGGAAGAATTTGGGCGAGCCTGACGTCGCCGCCTTGCGGATCGCCTGGCGATGCGCCTCGCGCTTGGCGACCGGCAGGCAATAAAAATGGGGCCTGAGGCCTCCGGCGAACAAAGCGTTGCGGTTGATGATCAGATGCTGGGGCGTGATCGTCGCCGCGAGGTTGGCGCCGCCGGCCAGGACGAAATCGGCAGCCTCGGCGGTGGTGATATGCTCGAACACCATCTTCAGGCCGGGGAAATCGCGCAACAGCCGCGAGAAGATTCGGTCGATGAACGCCTTCTCGCGGTCGAACACGTCCACTTCCGGGTCGGTGACCTCGCCGTGGATCAGCAGCGGCATGCCGACATTCTGCATGGCCTCCAGGACGGAATGGATATTCGCAACGTCGGTGACTCCGTGCGCGCTGTTGGTCGTGGCGTTGGCGGGATAGAGCTTGGCCGCCGCCCAGGCGCCGCGCCCGAACCCGCCGGCCAGCTCTGCCGGGTCGCAATCGTCGGTCAGATAGCAGGTCATCAGCGGGGTGAAGCCCGGAGCCGCGGCCAGGATCCGCTCCCGATAGGACTCGGCCAAGGCCGCCGTGGTGACCGGCGTTTCCAGGTTCGGCATCACGATCGCCCGAGCGAACTGGCGTGCGGTATAGGGTGCAACGGCCCCGAGCATTTCCCCGTCGCGCAAATGGACGTGCCAATCGTCCGGTCGGCGCAGGGTGAGGCGGGGCGGGTCGGTCATGGATGCCGTGGCTTGGGTTTCGGGTCCGCCGTCCCTATCAAGGGGAGATGGCTGCGACCACCCTCGTCGACCGCTCGCTCCTGCGCCTGTCGGGCGAGGACGTGCGCGGGTTCCTCCAGGGGCTGGCGACCAACGACCTCGCCCTGCTCGCTCCGGACCGGCCGCTCTGGGCCGGCCTTCTGACGCCTCAGGGCAAGGCGCTGTTCGACTTCATCCTGTGGGCCGACGGCGACGACGTGCTGATCGACGGCGAGCTCGAGGCGGCGGGCGACCTCGCCAGGCGGCTCGCGCTCTACCGGCTGCGTCGGAAGATCGCGATCGAGCCGGTCGAGGGGCTGGCGGTTCATTGGGCGCTGGAAGGCGACGGCCCCCGCGACCCGCGCCTTGCCGAGCTGGGCAGCCGCTGGCTGGCTCCGCCCGGCGAACCCGCCGAAGGCTGGCTCGGCCACCGGCTCTTGCTGGGGGTCACCGAGGGCCGGGCCGAGCTGGGCTCCGACAAGACGCTCTGGCTCGAATGCAATGCCGCCGAGCTGAACGGGGTCAGCTTCACCAAGGGCTGCTATGTCGGCCAGGAGAATACGGCCCGGATGAACTATCGCTCAAAGGTCAACCGGCGGCTGGTGGTGGTGCCGGCCGATGCGCCGAGGGAGCGGACCCGGATCCACTATCCGGAGCTGGGCCTCGCGGTGGAGCACCGGCGGGTCGACGATCTCGGAGCGGCGATCCTTCCCGCCTGGCTTCGGCGAGCCCTTGCGCCCGGCGGCGAGCCTCCTTCCTAGATGCAGGGCACGATCGCACTGACTCTGGGGCTGGCGCTGCACGCCAACGCTTTCCTGCAGGACCGCGATATCGGCGCCTTCTGGCCGGAAGCGTCATTCTTCGCTTTTTGCCGGAGCGTCCGCTTTCTCGCCGTCGATCGCGACGGCGCCGAGACCGAGATCGCGGCGGATCCGGCGGCTTGGCTGCGCCGGCCGGGCTCCCGCTGCCGGGGCGTGCGGGTGAAGCTCGACTGGGGCGACGACGACATGACGAGCGTCGCTTTCGCCGGCCACGGCTCGGGGGGCGCGATGGCCAAGGTCGGCGGGGACGGCCCGCTCGGCTGGCAACCCCGCTGGTCGGTTTCCCGCGACGAGGCCGACGCCGACCGTCCCTGGTCGGTCGCCTATCGCGGCGTGCCGACCGGCGCCTGGGCGAGCGCGCCCAGGGCGGAGCTGGATCGGGCCGGGCAGGATCTCGAAAGCGCGTTGCGGGCGATCGCCGGCTTCGCCGAACGCATCGGTTCGCACCATAAGGAAAGCTTCGGGCGGGCCTTGGGCTGCCTGAGCGGCGACGGTCCTGGTCCACCATCCTATTATCTGGATCTGGCGCCGCCCGGCTTCCTCTCGCCCGAGGCCCGGCGTCTCCTCGCGGCAAGCCAGGCGGCGTGGGTCTTCGGCGGCATGGGCTCGTGGAACGACGAGGATTACGGCGTCGAAGGCAATGGACTGACCGAAACCCTGTTCGGCCGGCTTCAGGCGGCGCTGGCCGCCGTCGTCGACTCCACCCTTCCGCAGGCGCCCGCCGGGGTCACACGCCCTTCGCCCACCTCACCTTCGGATCGTTGAAGTCGATCACCTCGTTAAGCTCGCGCACGTTCGGATAGCCGTAGCCGACAAGGTTGATGAAGGTCTGGATGTTGAGCGCGAGCCGGACCGACTTGAGCTGGACGGGCGGCGCATCGTTGCGGAAATTGTTGTTGCAATAGATGAGGATCGGCCGGTCCCTCTTGCCGATCACAGCCGCGAGGCTTTCGTCGGTGAAGTCGGTGAAGGGGAGGTTGACCGCGCCCTCGATATGACCGCGGGCGAAAGCGGAAGCGGAGCGGGCGTCGAGGATCAGAACCTCCGGCTGCGCGGCCGCGGCGGTGAAGCCCTTCCAGTCGACCAGCCGGGTCCGGCGATACTCCTCGACGCTGACCGTGAGGTCGCGGAAGCCGGGATAGTCGATCTGCGGATTGGCGGGGGCGGGAGTCGCGGCGAGCAGGGCGGCAAGGGCGAAATCGAGCATGGCGGCTCTCCTTTCGCAGGCGAAACTAGGAGGGTGAAACTGTCGCCGCGGTGAACGCCGTCAGCCGATCTCGGCGAAGGCTCGGACCGGGAAGGTGCCCATGCCGGCGATTTTGGGCGGAGCGGCGGTGAATCGGAAACCGCTCGGCGGCAGCGCGGCGAGGCCGGTCATATGCTCGACGACCAGGGTGCCGGCGCCCAGCAGGAGGGTGTGGACGGGGCGGCGGCGGGTGCGTGTGTCGTCGATATTGTAGCTGTCGATCCCGACCAGGGCGGCGCCGCGTGTCGCCAGCAAGCGGGCGGCGTCCTCGGCGAGGAAGGGGTGGTCCGAAGAGTAGGCGTCGGTGCGCCAGTGCCGGTCCCAGCCGGTGTGGACGAGCACCGCCTTGCCGGCGACGTCGAGGCCCTCGAACAGCTCCGCTCCGGCCTCCATCGCCTCGGCG
This sequence comes from Allosphingosinicella sp., assembly GCA_035719905.1. Classification (GTDB taxonomy): domain Bacteria; phylum Pseudomonadota; class Alphaproteobacteria; order Sphingomonadales; family Sphingomonadaceae; genus Allosphingosinicella. The sequence goes on along the minus strand of DASTFN010000043.1, from coordinate 8,730 downwards.
CGGACGCAAAGGCCGTCCAGGCCGGCCAGCCGGTCGAGCGCCACGGCGGCGAGATCGTCGCCCTCGGCGTAGCGGTGGAAGGGCGTGTCGAGATAGGTGCCGGTATTGGCGACCATGTCGATCCGGCCGATCTGGAAGGTCGAGCCATCGTCGTAATTGGCGGCGGACGAGGCCCGGTCCCAATAATCGCAAATATGCGGCGCCGGCAGGCCCTTGTAGGTGACCATGCCGTGCTCGATCGGGTGGCTAAGGTCGATCAGCATCGAGCAGGGCCTGGCAATAAGCGCGGTGCGCGGCGAAGGCCCTGGGCTTCTTTTCCTTCAGCCGCCTGTAGAAGGGCTCGGCGATGCGCAGGTCGGCGCTGTCGACCTGGGCCTTGGTCCGGCCGATCTTGCGGCCGGTGTCGGCCATGATCAGGCCCCAGGTCATAAGATCGCCGAATTGCGCCGGACTGGGCTCCTTGCCGGCGACGAGCTTGAGCGAGACCGCGCAGGAAACCGCCTGATGATAGAAGAGCTCGGGCGGCGGCTCATAGTCCCCGCCCGCCTTGGCCGCCATCGCGAGCAGCAGCAGATCGATCATCACGAGACCCTCTCCCTCCGGCGGCGCCTGACGATACGCACGAGCGCGACCGCCCCGATCAGCATCCATATCACGTTGAGCGACGCCGACGGAATGGCGCCGTGCCAGCCGCCGTTGACGACGAAGCCGGCGGCGCCGACGACGTTCATGCCCTGATAGGCTCGCGACTGGCCGGTCAGCTTCCCCATCGAGAGGAGGAGATAGGCCGAGAGGATGAGCAAAGCCCCGCCCCAGCCGGCGGCCTCGACGAGCAGCTCGATCATGGCGCTTCCCGGTGCGCCCGGCCCAGCGCGCGTCCGGCCTCGCGCTCGGGCGCCATCGCCTCGGCGACCGCGGCGGGATCGAGGTCGCGCAGCGCCTTATGCTCGGCGGTGCGCCTTTCGGCCTCCTCCCTGGGAAGGGAGATGAAGCGCGCGAAGATCCAGATCTCGTCGCTCTGGAGCGCGACGCTGCGCCCTTCGAGCAAATGCTTTTCGGCTTGGCGGAAGCCCGCCAGCAGGACTTGCGAATGCGGCGAGGCGTTGTCGTGGGCCGCCTGCTGCGCGGATTCGAGCCAGTCGAAATAGGGGATTTGCTCGGCCCAGCCGGGAAGCGCCGGGCTCCCCGGCCCGGACGGCGCCCTCGGCCGGTCCTCCGGAGCGAGGCCGTCCAGGAGGCTTTCGAGGAACCCGACGGAAAAGGCGCAAGCCCGCCATTGCGGCGGCCCTTCCGCGAGCATGTCGAGATGGGCGAGGATTGTGCCGATCGCGGCAAAATGCTCGGTAAACTGCACATAGCCGCTGAGATCCGAGCGATCGTAGAGGCGGGGCTGGAAGGTCGAGCGGCGGCGGACCGGCTCGGGCGCAGTCCATTGCGGCCGGCGCCGGCGCGCGAGGTGCCAGGCGGTCGGACGCCGCGAGACCGCCTTCGCCCGGCGGGCGATATAAGGATGGAGGAGCCGATTCGGGCGAGCAGCAGAGTCAGGCCGATTGGAATCAAGCGGCGAGCTTCCTGAGCACGTAATGGAGGATCCCGCCGGCGCGGAAATATTCGAGCTCGTTCAACGTGTCGATCCGCACCCGGGCGGTGAAGGCGAAGCTCGAGCCGTCCGCCTTCGTCACCTGCACTTCGAGCTCCTGGCGAGGCTGGAGGTTCGCGATTCCGGTGATGGTGAAGGTCTCGGTGCCGTCGAAGATCGGGACGTCGCCGACGAACTGGAGCGGGACGACTCCCATTCCCACCAGGTTCGAGCGGTGGATTCGCTCATAAGTCTCGGCGATGACGGCCTGGACGCCGAGCAGATTGGTGCCCTTGGCGGCCCAGTCGCGCGAGGAGCCGGTGCCATATTCCTTGCCGGCGATAATGACGAGCGGGGTCCCCTCTTCCTTGTAGCGCATCGCCGCGTCGTAGATGGGGAGCGTCTCGCCCGACGGGATGTGGCGGGTCAAACCGCCCTCGATGCCCGGGATCATCCGGTTCTTGATCCGGATGTTGGCGAAGGTGCCGCGCATCATCACCTCGTGATTGCCGCGGCGGGCGCCGTAGGAGTTGAAGTCGCCGCGGCTGACCTGATGCTCGGAAAGATAGGTGCCCGCCGGGCTGTCCACCTTGATCGCGCCCGCGGGGGAAATGTGGTCGGTGGTGATGGAATCGCCGAAAATCGCCAGTGGACGCGCATCGTATATGTCGGATGGCGGCACCGGGGTCATCGTCATGCCCTCGAAATAGGGCGGGTTCTGGATGTAGGTCGAGCCCACCGACCAGGCATAGGTCTCGCCCCCCGCCACGGGAATCGAGCGCCATTGCGCGTCGCCCTTGTAGACGTCGGCATAGCGGGCCCGGAACATGTCGCCATGGACATGGGCGTCGATCAGCCGGCGGACCTCCTCGTTGGTCGGCCAGACGTCCTTCAGATAGACCGGCTGCCCGTCCGAGCCGGTGCCGAGCGGCTCCTCGATCATGTCGCCGGCGACGCTGCCCTTGAGCGCATAGGCGACCACCAGCGGCGGCGAGGCGAGATAATTGGCGCGGACGTCCGGCGACACCCGGCCCTCGAAATTGCGGTTGCCCGAAAGGACCGAGGCGGCGACCAGATCGTGTTTGGCGATCGCCGCCGAGATGGGCTCGGGCAGGGGCCCCGAATTGCCGATGCAGGTGGTGCAGCCGTAGCCGACCAGGGAAAAGCCGATCGCGTTCAGATCCTCCGAAAGGCCGGCGCGGTCGAGATAGTCGGTGACGACCTGGCTGCCCGGCGCCAGCGACGTCTTCACCCAGGGCTTCGAGTCCAGCCCCCTCTCCCGGGCCTTGCGGGCGACGAGGCCGGCGGCGATCAGGACGGCCGGGTTGGAGGTGTTGGTGCAGGACGTGATCGCGGCGATGACGACGTCGCCATGGCCGATGTCGGGCACGTTCGGATCGCCCGTCACCGAATGGCGCTGGCCGAGCTCGCCGAGATCGTGACCATATTCCTTGGTGAAATTGGTGACGAACTCCTCGTCGACCCGCGACAAAGGCACCTTGTCCTGCGGCCTTTTGGGGCCGGCGAGCGACGGCTCGACGCTGTCCATGTCGAGCTCGAGCGTGTCGGTGAACAAAGGCTCGTGATAGGCGCCGGGCTCCAGCCACAGGCCCTGCGCCTTGGCATAGGCCTCGGTCAGAGCGATCTGCTCCTCGGAGCGGCCGGTGAGGCGCATGTAGTCGAGGGTCTTGCCGTCGACCGGGAAGAAGCCGCAGGTGGCGCCATATTCGGGCGCCATGTTGGCGATGGTGGCGCGGTCGGCGACCGACAAAGCCGAGACCCCGGCGCCGTAGAATTCGACGAAGCGGCCGACCACGCCCTTGGCGCGGAGCATCTGGGTGACGGTGAGGACGAGGTCGGTGGCGGTGATCCCCTCCTGGAGCGAACCGCTGAGGTGGAAGCCGACCACTTCGGGGATCAGCATCGAGACCGGCTGGCCGAGCATCGCCGCCTCCGCCTCGATCCCGCCGACGCCCCAGCCCAGAACGCCGAGGCCGTTGACCATGGTGGTGTGGCTGTCGGTGCCGACCAAAGTGTCGGGATAGGCGACCGTCTCGCCCGACGGATCGGCCGACGACCAGATGCCGCGGGCGATATATTCGAGATTGACCTGGTGGCAGATGCCGGTGCCGGGCGGCACGACCTCGAAATTGTCGAACGCCTTCGAGCCCCATTTCAAGAACTCGTAGCGCTCCATGTTGCGGTGATATTCGAGCTCGACATTCTGGGCGAAGGATTGGGGCGTGCCGAACGCGTCGACCATCACGCTGTGATCGATGACGAGATGCACCGGCACCTGCGGATTGATCTGGGCCGCATTCCCCCCGAGCTTCGCCATCGCATCGCGCATCGCGGCGAGATCGACCACGGCCGGCACCCCGGTGAAATCCTGCATCAGCACGCGGGCGGGGCGATACTGGATCTCCTTGGTCGAGCTCCGCTCCTTCTGCCAGTCGACCAAGGCCTGGATGTCGGCCCGGGTGACGGTCTTGCCGTCCTCGAAGCGGAGGAGGTTCTCGAGCAGGACCTTCATCGAGAAGGGCAGGCGCGAGACGTCGCCGAGCTGGGCGGCGGCTTTTTCGAGGCTGTAGTAGGCGTAGGTTTTCGGGCCGACCTGGAGGTTGGTACGGGTTCCAAGGGAGTTGTTGCCGACGGCGGTCATCGGTGGCCTTTCGGGTTCGTCGGGCTTTCGCAGAGGCGAAAACACATCGGGATGTGATTTGCGGCGGCTCTAGCAATGGCGGCGGCGGGGGGGAAGGGCGCGGCTCTCATGCTGAGCTAGTTTCTGTCAGCAAGCAGATGGCGCAGTGGCTCAGACCATAGATACCATACACGGCTCTTGCAGAAATGGCCGCCGTTGCAGCAATGCAACGTTCGCTTGTCAGTTCATGACCAGAACGCTGATACACGCATTTTGATTGACAGGGGATCCTCGGTTCGATTCTATCGAGATCCCATGAGGGCAACGTGCTTCCGTTCCTGAAATGGGCTGGTGGTAAGAGGTGGCTGGTGCAGTCCGGTCAGCTCAATGTCCCAAGCAGTTATGATCGGCTTGTCGAGCCGTTTTTAGGCGGCGCTGCGGTGTTTTTCTCCCTTGAGCCCGCCCGGGCCCTTCTATCGGATATCAATCCAGAGCTGATAGAAGCGTACCATGTCGTTCGAGACGACCCTGACAGGCTTAAGGTCGTGCTCGAATGGCACCAAGAAAAACACTCTCGAGAACATTACTACGAAATAAGACAGAAAAGATATAAAGATGCGGTGTGGCGCGCAGCTCGCACGCTTTACCTAAACCGCGCCTGCTGGAATGGCCTTTATAGAGTCAACCAGCGAGGCGAGTTCAATGTCCCCATCGGCACAAAAACCCGTATTATAGAACACGACGAGGGTTTTAGTGAGTTTGCCAATGTATTGGCAAAAGCGGACATATTTTGTCAAGACTTTGAGGTGACAATAAATAACTCCGGTCAAGGTGATTTTCTCTTTGTGGATCCGCCCTACACCGTAAAACATAACATGAATGGATTTCTAAAATACAATGAGGCGATCTTCACTTGGGAGGACCAGGTTCGACTTCGGGATTCCTGCGTGCGTGCAGCAGAACGCGGCGCAAAGGTGATCGTCACGAACGCCGACCATGAGAGTGTCCGCCAGCTTTATACCGACATCGCCGACTATAGCTCAATATGCAGAACCAGCGTTCTGGCCGGCAACGCTGATTACCGCACTAAGACAACGGAGGCGGTTTTCAGGATTATTCACTAGGGTCTGGAGTCTGGTCGTCGGGGTCCAATGGTGTTAATTCCTCTTGCCCAAGCAACACTCGATACAGTCTAGCTTCTCCGCTGGTCCCTGGCGCGAAGTACTTCGTAGAAAATTTATTCCAAGGGATTGGGATCCCTGCAAAAACGTCAAGGAACTTTTCCATAGACGGAACATTGCCTGGGGCAGCTACTTCGCGATACGCGACAGGGAAAAAGCGTATTAGGGCGCGAATCCCATTAGTCCTATTGAGCATCATTCCTTTGGACTGAGACGACCAGGCCTTAGACCAGCGCTCCTGAACAGCCCGGAAATAGTTGAAGAACACCTTGGCGATGTCGAAATCCCTTCCTTCGACAAAATGGATCCTTAAAACGGCCTTTTCGCGATCTGCTGGGTCGTCGTACCGCTCAACGGTTCCGCCGCGAAGTAGGATGTCTCGGTCCTCCTTAGGGTTTAAACTAATATAAGGCATTATGCTTTCGACAAAAGTGGACTGCGTAATGGGTTCGAACCTCCCAGTTACGGTTGCGACTCCAAGCCGCTTGATCCGTCTATAAAGTGCGCTATCCGCATCACCATTGAGTATCACCGCTACGTTGTGGCAAACTTTCTGCGGACTCCTAGTACGAGCCAATTCGAATAGGTCGTAAACTAGACTTTTTCGAACCTTAGTTTGCTCTAAATTCACGGTAGAAAAGATCTGGGCTTGATCAGCGATATCGGCTCCCACAAAGATGGTAACTGAGAGATCAAAGCTATCGCCATCAAACTCTCGAAGCCCCGCTATCCTATGCTGACCGTCCAACACCCTCGCAATGTTACGAAGAACAGCGCTTGGCCTTCCCTCACCTTCCCGGTAGTTTCTAATTGTTAGCTTTGAAGCGGCTTCGTCGTAGCTCGCGTATTCGGAATCGATCGCGATGATCACAGAAGTAGGAAACGAAGCATCAACATAATTCACATATCTTCCGAGGTCGTCGACGCGCCGAGGCTCTAATGGGCGCTGAATCCCTAGGTATGTTTCGAAGTCCCTATCCGATTGAAGGACCCTCCTGACATCAAAATACGTCATTCTAATGAGGTTCTTGTGCGAAATCGATGCAATGAACAGATCACCAACTGGCTGGCGTGCGCGCAAACAGGCGAATTCCATAAGCTGCTTGTCAGGGTCCGCGTCCATCACTTCGCCTCCCTCCAAGCATCGAGCACGTCCTTTTCACGAGGACCTTTAAAGCTATTTGAATCGTCCAGGAGATTGCGATAAGCTACGGCACAATAAAAAAGAAGCGATGACACTCCAAATAGCAGCCATGACATTCGGGCTGCGCCCTCTAAGTCGATTACCTCAACTGCTTGCGGCGGCAGTTTATCAAAAGTCTTCAATACAAAGAAGGAAGCAGCCGAGAACATACAAATAAACGCCGAGGCAATTACAAATAGCCCGCCATATGGGAAGCTAATGCTTATTGCCAGAGGTGGTCCCTCACCAATGTCCGCGTGGCGTTGGAACGATCCGTACCGCTTCGATATAAAATAAACCATGGTTCCAGAGAACGAGGCTGCATAGATGAGTAGCTCGCCGTTAGCGACGACTTCCTCACTAGTGAACCCAATTCGTAGAATTGCCCAACTAATCAGGGGGAAAAACCATAAGGGAAGAGTTGAAAATAGAATAACGCATCCAACTTCATAGAATGCATCACGAAGGTGAACCCATCTGCAGTCCCATAGCCGACCTACAATCGGAACTCGGCTGGTTGCTCGGCGCGGCCAAGATCCAAAGTTAAGCTTCGAAGAGGTGCGATCCTCGCTCGCCGCAGGACCCTCGTGGCTTGGAATATCCGGTTCTTGAATTTCCTCGTCACTCATCATGGCCCTCACGTAGTCTTTCGGTAAGCTGGCAGGCGGCACGCAAGATGTAAAGTTTGTCGGGGCTACTCCGCACGGGGCGGGATCACTCCGCCAGCAAGGTGACCACTGTCGATGAACAGAACCCCCTTCGCCTCGAAGGCGTGGCGCAGCGCCTTCACTCGGACCGGGAGGACCGGTTCGTTGGACTCAAAGCGTGCGATCGTGCGCTCGCTCACGCCAGAGGCACTGGCGAGATTCTGCCGAGTCCAATTGAGCGCCGTCCGCGCCATCCGGCACTGAACGACATTCAACTTGGCAGGTTCCCTGCAAAAATATCTTGCACTCCCGCTAACAATATGGCAGGCATACTGCCATAGTCGCAGAACCCCCATTCCTATCGGCGGGAGACCCTTGGTCATGGCTTCCAGGGAGCATAGCTGCACGCGCCGGGCAGTTCTAGGCGCGGCGGTTGCGGTGCCGCTGCTTCCCTTTGCCGAACCCACAATTGGGTTGGGGGTGGGCGGGTCTCCGCTGACCGTGACTCTTCAGCCAACGCACCCACCCCCGGCCCATCAGCTCGGCGGTCATGCCCCCGGCATGACCTCTGGATCCGAGCCGATCTGCGTGCAGGGAGGGGAGGCATGGAGCGAAGTCCTTCGTGCCTTTCGTCGGGCGGAGGCGGTGATGGAGCGGTTTCAGGAGGCGAGCTCGGCGAAGGCTCATGGGCCGGGGCGGCGGCCGTTCGAGGAGCAGGAGGCGCTGGACGCGAGGTTCGGGGAGGTCGTCGACGCGGCCGATTCGGCGATGCTGGCGCTGCTGGAGGCGCCGGCGCCGGACCTGGAGGCGCTGGCGGTGAAGATCTCGCTGATCGCGGATCATCTCGTGTGGGAGCTGGAGGGCGGGGAGGAGTGCCTGGTCTGGCTCGAGGCGGATGTGAGGCGGCTGGCGAGGGCGGCGAAGGCGTAGGCTTCGGGATCTTATTCCCATCCTCTCTCGCGGCGCTCCCGTTCCTTCTCCTCAGCTTCCCGAAGCTCGGCCTCGTGGAGGCAGGCCATGACGATCGGGTAGCGGCGCATTGTCCGATCGATCAACGCATCGATGTCGATCGGCTCCCTGGTCGGGCGGGCGAGGAGCGGTTTGGAGCGCTTGGGCATCGGGCGACGTTAGGCGCGAAGTTTGGTCATCCCAAATTCGGATGTGGGTGACGATAGCGGACGTCACGGGCGGCCGTGACGTCGAAGCGGTTCGCCCCGCTTGAGGCGTCGCGCCCGCCCGGCCGGCCTGCGCCGGCTCCTTTCGCTGCTCGCGGATACGGGGTATCCGTGAGGCTGCGGAAGGGCGGCTTGGCGATGTCACACACGGGCTGGTTGAGGTGGAGCAATGCCGAGAAGCGCTACGGCTTCGTCATCCTCGACGAGGGGGGCGAATTGTTCTTTCATCCTTCGGCGATCCGGGCGCCGGATCCGCGGGTGCTCGAGGACGGGCATCCGGTGAGCTGCGACGAGGCCAGGGGGCCCAAGGGGCGGCAGGCGGAG
>DASTFN010000042.1:0-46620 GCA_035719905.1 Allosphingosinicella sp. | reverse complement strand
GCCCACCGCTACATCCACGGCAACGACGCCGGCGACGACCCGCTGGTCTGGTACGACAATTTCGCGGCGGGCTGGCGCCGGATCCTGTTCACCGACCACCAGGGCTCGATCATCGAGGTCGCCGACATGTACGGCAACCCCATCGCGACCAACAGCTACGACCCGTGGGGCATCCCCGCGGACACCAATTCGGGAAGGTTCGGCTATACGGGACAGGCCTGGGTGCCCGAGCTCGGGCTGTGGTATTACAAGGCGAGGTTCTACTCGCCGACGCTGGGGCGGTTCCTGCAGGTCGACCCGGTAGGATACGAGGACCAGATCAATCTATATACTTACGTCGGCAACGATCCCGTGAATGCCACCGATCCGACTGGCACGCAAACAATACAAGACATACAGCTTGAGGCTCAGATCGAGGATATGCGCCAACAGGGCTACTCGGAAGCTGAGATTCAGCAGGCCATTCATGATCAAGGTGTGATGCAAGCTAAGGGCCTTGCGGCTTATGCAAGTGTAGCCACGGGGTTTTACGCAGGCAGGCTAGCACTTGCGGGAGGTTGGCAGGCTCTTAGGGTCGGCTTAGGTTTTGGAGGCCGGATTACGATTTCCAACGCTCAATTTGGTGCTAAGGCATCGCAACATATGGCCGAATGGGGCTTAAACGTCGCCAAGAGCGCTGACCGAGCTGTTTTTAGAGGGTTGATCAACTCTATCGTGAAAGGCGCTGATAGGGTTGCAACCGGAACCTTCAGGGGGCAGGGGCCCGGCGGTACGCGGGGCGTGGTTCAGTTTTTCGTCAAAGGCCGTGATGTTGTCGTGGCCCGGAAAGGGGAGTTTGTAACCATCTTAAAAAATGGAATCACGAATCCAAGTGTTCAGCAAGCGCTACGTCGTACTTGCACAGGATCACTTATTGCCAGGGTGGTCTGCTAATGGGCACTTGTCGGCTAATCGAAGAAAGGGTGGGAGAAAAGTTAGAGAGGGCCCAGGTTTTCGTTCACTGTTTTGACGGCACCGTTAACTCGTTGATATCATACAAACTAATCTTCGACTCGCATAATTTTATCGTGATTAGCATTGGTCCAGGAGGGGATTCGCTGAAAGTCGATGCGAATCACCTCATAGAAAGTGACCTTGAAGAATTTGGCAGCACAAGGCTGTTGCCAGTATCCCAGTACGATCCGGCGACCATCAATCGTTGCCTAGGGCGACGCTTAGATCAGTGTGAGATAGAATACGGTCCTAATAAGATCCTTACTATTGAGTTGTACTTTGAAGGTGTAGTCATTGTCTTTTGTAGCGTTGACGATAACATGATATTCGATTGTCGTAACAATACTTAGATATGACGACTAGCACTTAAGATAACGGTAGCACCAAATAAAGTAGGCCCGCAACGTCCTTCATTAGGTTTACGTCAGCTCCACTGATCGCTATGCAGCCCTCACCTCCTACGCCTACGACCCGGCGAGCCGGCTGCAGACTTTGAGCCACAATCTCGCCGGGACGGAGCGGGACCTGAGCCTCGGCTTCGCCTACAACCCCGCCTCACAGATCCACAGCCGCTCGTCGGACAACCATGCCTATGCCTGGAGCGGCAGCGGCAATACCGTCCGCTCCTATGCGGCGAACGGGCTCAATCAATATACCGCCGCGGGACCCGCGACGTTCACCCACGACCCGAACGGCAACCTTGCCTCGACGGCCAACGCGCCCTGGTCGACCAGCTACGTTTGCGACGTCGAGAACCGGCTGGTCTCCGCTTCGGGCGCCGCGTCACTGTTTTTATGAGCGAGCCGTGCACGGCGGTCACCTTCGGCAAACGCCGGGTCGCGGTCACCCCCGGTGAGCCGCCCTGTCGATGTCGCAACGTTTGCCACCAGCGCGCCAGCCTCCAAAACGGCCATGACCCGCCTTCCCACGCCGCCGCCGCGTTGATAAGAGGTCGCCGCGACACAGGCACGAGGAAATGGCATGGCGGCGGAAGGCGAGATCGAGAAGGAAGTCATCGTCCATCAGAAGGGCTATGAGGGCTTCCTGTTCCTGATGAAATGGGGCGCGATCATCTCGCTCGTCCTCGGCCTCATCGTCGTCCTGCTCATCGCCGAATAGCAAGAAGGTGAAGCTGGCGATCCTGAAGGAGACGGCGGAGGCCGAGCGCCGGGTCGCGGCGACTGCCGAGACGGTCAAGAAGTTCATCGCTTTGGGCGCCGAGGTCGCGGTCGAGGCCGGGGCCGGCCTTTCGGCCTCGATCGCCGATTCCGACTACGAAGCCGCCGGCGCCGCAATCGGCCCGCGCGAAGCGGCGCTCGCCGGCGCCGACGCAATCCTCGGTGTGCAGGGACCGGATCCCGCCGCGCTCCAGGGCGCCGGGCCGGGCGCCATGGTGGTCGCGATGCTCGACCCGTTCCGGCAGCGCGAGCGGATCGACGCTTATGCCGCGGCCGGGCTCGAGGCGCTGGCGATGGAGCTGATGCCGCGAATCACCCGCGCCCAGTCGATGGACGTGCTCTCCAGCCAGGCCAATCTCGCCGGCTACAAGGCGGTGCTCGACGCTGCGTACGAATATGGCCGCGCCTTTCCGATGATGATGACCGCCGCCGGCACCATCCCCGCCGCCCGGGTCTTCGTGATGGGCGTCGGAGTCGCCGGGCTGCAGGCGATCGCCACCGCCCGCCGCCTCGGCGCGATCGTCTCGGCGACCGACGTCCGGGCCGCGACCAAGGAGCAGATCGAGAGCCTCGGCGCCAAGGCGATCTTCGTCGAGAAGGTCGCCGGGATCGAGGGCGAGGGCTCCGGCGGCTATGCGACCGAGATGTCGGACGAATATAGAGCGGCCCAGGCCGAGCTCGTCTCCGCCCATATCGCCAGGCAGGACATCGTCATCACCACCGCGCTCATCCCCGGCCGGCCCGCGCCGCGCCTGATCAGCGACTCCCAGCTCGCCTCGATGCGCCCGGGCAGCGTCGTCGTCGACCTCGCCGTCGAGCAGGGCGGCAATGTCGAAGGCTCGGCGCCGGGCGAGGTGGCGACACGCCACGGCGTGCGCCTCGTTGGCCACCGCAACGTTCCCAGCCGCCTCGCCGCCGACGCCTCGGCGCTCTACGCCCGCAACCTCTACAATTTCCTCTCCGCTTTCTGGGACAAGGAGGCCGCCCGGCCGGTCCTTCCCGACGAGGACGAGATCGTCAAAGGGGTGCGGCTGACCCTAAGCGGGAAGATCGTCCACGAGCGGCTGCTGGGCTGACGGCCTGCGCCATCGGAGCTGGTCCGCCACTGCTGTGCCGGTCGATTTTTTCAACGCAAAGACGCAAAGACGCAAAGAGCGCGGAGCGCTCCATGTCGCCCGTGCCGGCGGGAGGTGCGGTTTTATCGGGATAGCGGGGAATTTGTCCGCTTCGCGGAATCGTAGCGTCTTTGCGTCTTTGCGTTCAAAAATGAGTTCGCACCGCGGTCCCAAATGGGCTCGATAATCGCCGACGGTTTTTTCCGCTTTCGACCCCACGCTTACCGTTGACAGCCTCACTCCCAAACCCTATCTCGCGCTCATCCCGATAACCGGTCGTCCGGCGGCGCTTTCGTGCGCTCGTCGGCTATCGCTGTTTTGAAGGCCCATCGATGCGTCGAGATGGGGCGTCCCGCCCCGTGGAGCAGGAGAAGACATTTTATGGCTCGTATTGCCGGGGTCAACATCCCCACGAATAAGCGCGTCGAGATCGCGCTCACCTATATTCACGGAATCGGACGGACCAAGGCGAAGCAGATCGCCGAGAAGCTGGGAATCGCCCCCGAGCGCCGGGTTCAGGACCTTTCCGACCAGGAAGTGCTCCAGATCCGCGAGACGATCGACGCCGACTATCAGGTCGAGGGCGATCTCAGGCGCGAAGTCGCGATGAACATCAAGCGCCTGATGGACCTCGCCTCCTACCGCGGCCTCCGCCACCGCAAGGGCCTGCCCGTCCGCGGCCAGCGCACCCACACCAACGCCCGCACCCGCAAGGGCAAGGCCAAGCCGATCGCCGGCAAGAAGAAATAAGGGACCGGACGAATGGCACAGGCACCGCAGCGCCTCCGCAGGCGCGAACGCAAGAACATCACCGCCGGAGTGGCGCACGTCAACGCCAGCTTCAACAACACGATGATCACCATCACCGACGCCCAGGGCAACGCCATCGCCTGGTCTTCGGCCGGGATGATGGGCTTCAAGGGCTCGCGCAAGTCGACGCCTTATGCCGCCCAGGTCGCCGCCGAGGATGCCGGCAAGAAGGCCGCCGAGCATGGCGTGCGCACCCTCGAGGTCGAAGTGAAGGGCCCCGGCTCGGGCCGCGAGAGCGCGCTCCGCGCCCTGCAGGCGGTCGGCTTCCAGATCACCTCGATCCGCGACGTCACCCCGATCCCGCACAACGGCGTCCGCCCGTCCAAGCGGCGGCGCGTCTGACCTTCGAGGGGACGCTCCATTGAGTGTCCCCCCGCACCGTGACGGGGACACTCAATAGAGCGTCCCCTCGAAAATCGGGAGGCTCCCCGCCTCCCCAACGCCAGAGGAATACCATGGCCGTCAACGCTAAGAACTGGCAGGAAATGAAGAAGCCCAACGCCCTCGAGAAGAAGGTGGCCGGGGGCGACAGCCGCCGCCGCGCGACCTTCGTCGCCGAGCCGCTGGAGCGCGGCTTCGGCCTGACGCTCGGCAACTCGCTTCGCCGGGTGCTCTTGTCCTCGCTCCAGGGCGCCGCCGTCACCTCGATCCGGATCGAGGGCGTTCTGCACGAATTCTCGAGCCTCGCCGGAGTGCGCGAGGACATGACCGATCTCGTCCTCAACGTGAAGCAGGTCGCTCTGCGCATGGAGGGCGACCAGCCGCGCCGCCTCGCTTTGTCGGCGACCGGCCCGGGCGAGGTCACCGCCGGCCAGATCGCCACCACCGGCGACATCGAGGTGATGAACCCGGACCTCGTCCTGTGCCATCTCGACGACGGCGCGACCTTGAACATGGAGCTGACCGCGGAAGCCGGCAAAGGCTATGTCCCCGCCGCCTCCAACCGCCCGGCCGACGCTCCGATCGGGATCATCCCGATCGACGCGCTTTATTCGCCGGTCCGCCAGGTCAGCTACAAGGTCGAGAACACCCGAGTCGGCCAGGAGCTCGATTACGACAAGCTCACTTTGACGGTCGAGACCGACGGCACCATCACCCCCGACGACGCCGTCGCCTACGCCGCCCGGATCCTCCAGGACCAGCTGCAGCTCTTCGTCCACTTCGACGACAGCCTCGCCGCGCACGTCCCGAGCCACGGCCACGGAATGCCGACCCAGGCCGAGACCGAAGCCGACGCCAACCAGCTCAACCGCTACCTCCTCAAGAAGGTGGACGAGCTGGAGCTCAGCGTGCGCAGCGCCAATTGCCTGAAGAACGACAACATCATCTACATCGGCGACCTCGTGCAGAAGACCGAGGCGGAGATGCTGAGGACCCCGAATTTCGGGCGCAAGTCGCTGAACGAGATCAAGGAAGTGCTGTCGAGCATGGGGCTGAGGCTGGGGATGGATATCCCGGGCTGGCCGCCTGAGAATATCGAGGAGATGGCGAAGAAGCTCGAGCAGGAGCTTCTGGGGTAAAGGGGGAAGGCCGCCGCTGGGCGGCCTTTCTTTTTGATTGAAGGCAGATGATGTGGATGACACTGACTTCGACGTGATTAGGGCCGAGATAGATCGGCATATCGATAGCGACAGCAGTGGTCGGCTTGGTGTTGCGATGGGTTTCAGGCTGGCCGGTGAGTTTTTGAAGCGGGGCCTTTTAACCACGGTGAAGTTCACGCTGCTCATAGATTGGGAGGCACGAACATATCGTGATCGTTATGTCTATCCCGATCCTCTAATGGATGATTACGAGTACCGTCTGGGACGCCCTTGACAGCCGATGACAATGAACGCGGGCGAGGGACGAGGCTGTTGCGGTTAGGGGACGGACCAGAGCCCGTCCCCTCCGCTCACAGAAGAAAGATGAGGATCACCCAAGCAAATGCCCGAAGGCATGCGGCAAGATCGACCTTCACCTCCACCGTGACGGTTTTCGTGGTTCGGGATGTCATCGCTGATTCCCCGAGCCGCGACGCGCCGCAGCCCAAAGGGTTACGGTGTAGCGCCCCGCGTTACGTTTAGCCGACGTTCGCGGGATTATCGGCCCACCATCCCCGGCGGCCGCCGGTTCCGGCAGTGTCGCGTGCTTTCCGCTGCTCTCGGTTTTCTCTCAGCTAGGCCGCCTTTGACGGGGCTGAGGTCGGTGCGTGCGGCACGACATATGCGGAGCATCCACTGGGCCAGGAAAGCTACCCCGGCTGCGGTGCGACCGCCCCACGATGCTGGGCCAGATCCTTTAGGAAGTCCAACCCCCCAGCGCAGCGCCCGCTATTCGATTGGCTTTTGGCCCTTTGCTTGATTGTCCTGCCTGCGATTGAGGCGGTTCTCAATCTCCTCGACCAAGCCCTTCGGAACCTTGTCGTCACCGGTCGGAAACAGTTCCTTCTCTGACAAGCCGCGACCGACGCAGCCGTTGTCGAAATTGATCTCTTTGATCGCCGAGCAGCGGTCAGCGTTGGCGCGCAGGAGGCGGAAGAGGTCCTCCGCGTCGAGCGACATTGCTTGCACGTCGACGCGGCCGTCCGACTGGAGCAGATGAAATCGGATTTCTGTTTCCGGGGCAGGTTCTTTCTTTATTATATAATGGATCATTTCCATAGAGCTGCGGTACGAATCGCCTTCGTCGAGCAGCGGCACAATATCGAAAGTCAGGAGCTGGCTTCCTGGTCGCAAGATCGCGTCGTTATCGTTGCGCAGACGGACTTTAGTCGCCCCGGCGAGATATTCGCTACTTACCCATGCTTTGATCACTGAGGCGGGCGCGTCGCCCTGATTAAGCGCAACGACGCGCAGAGTGGTGCCATCAATTGCCGGCATGCTGAGCGTTGCTTCGGAACGTGGCGTGTGGACGAACTTGTAGAGCGCTGGCGCCGCGATTGCGCTGGTCGACACAAGCGCGGTGAGAAGCGCGAGTGCGGTGTTGGAGATCGGCACCACGCTACGCCAATCCTGATAGGAATTGCAGGTCGCGCAGATTTTAGCGCCGGCAGCGATAGAGTTCCGACATTGCTTGCACAAGGGAGGCGGACACGTCGGCACCGGCGTTACGTCGGCCTGGTCGCCGTTCGCAGCTTGTGCCAATCGCGGTTGCTCAGCTTTGGTGCCGTCGGTCAAAGTTCTGCCTCTCTCTGTTGCGCTAGCCGCGGTATGATGACGTCGAGCGCTGAATCAGCACATTGGTCGAAGGGGACAGTCACTTACCATGCAATTTTCGCGAATTAAGTGACTGTCCCCGGTCGCACGTGCCATGACTATCTGACTCGCTTCCTTTAGCTGTATGCTATGAAGCGGTGCAGGACGGCGTGCCGGGCTCCGAGGAAAAGTCCAAAATCGTTCTAGGTCGGGTGGTCCTGTAGGCGTTATAACGTCAACGTGTTATCCATAATCTCCAGCGCCTCTGATTGGCTAACCGCGCACATATCCGGAATCGGGACACTCGTTGCGCAGTTGGTGGCTCTTCTCGCTGCGGTCTTCGCGGCCCGGAGCGCCAAGGCGTCTCGGGATGCCGTCGGAGAAATGAGACTTGCTCGATTGGAGGCCAGGGAGCCGTTCCTGACCTTAACAATTACGAGCGGATTTACATTCGCGCAGAGTCCTGCCTCAGAACGCTTTGAAACGATGGCCCTATCGCCCCGGCCCCAGCCGATTGACTCAGGTCCCGCGAGCGTCTCAATAAACTTAGAAAACCATGGAGGCGGTCCAGCGACGAACATTCAGATAGTCGCGGACGTTTACGATGAGTTAAAAAACCCATCCCTGCCATCCGTGTTCGCAGACGCCTTTGGAATAACATCGAACTACAGTCCTGGTAATGTTGACTTGGACAAGGTCCTTTTCTCTTCTCCGTTTCTCAGCTTCCGGGCAGGAAGTTGTCGTGCAGGAGAGTCGATTAGCTTTGATGTCGACTCCTCATTCCTTCGAACAATTCTAACGCTCGGATTCGTACGAGCCGCAGACGACGACCCCTTGGTAGGACCTTACTCGGCGCACTTCACCTATGCTATTCCACTTCAAGTAAGCTATCAGGCTCAAAATGAAGAAGTACGTCGTGTGGAATGTGAACTCTCTATTGTCGGTCTTATTTACCCGTGCAGGATCAATGATAGCGACGGCAAATTTGCTATCGCGGTACGAGAAGGACTTTTCGAGCAGTTGCGGGTGGACGTACATCTCTCCGTATACCGTCGTTACCGTCAATCCTCCCGCACCAGCTCCACCGGCCCCACCCCGAGCGCCGTCGCCAGCTCGTAGAGCGTGACGATCGTCGGGTTGCACAGGCCGCGTTCGAGGTCGCTGATATATTGCTGGCTCATGCCGGCCCGCACCGCCAGCTGCTCCTGAGTCAGGTCCGCCGCCTTGCGCAGCCGCGCGGCATTGCGTCCGACGAGCTTGCGCATGTCCATGCACAAGCATTGGCGCTGTTGGCACGGCGAGTTTATCAACTATAATATGTATTCGAGGGGATCGATTCTCGTTTTTCGAGGGAGAGAGCCTTTGTCCGTTTACAATCCGCCCCCGATCGAGGTGCCGCCCGTCGAGCAGCTCCGCGCCGCTGCCATGCGGCTGACCGCCGAGCTTGACCAGGCCCGGCTCCACCCGGCCGCCGCCTATGTCTCGATGGCGGTGGACGCCATGGCCAAGGAGCCGGACCCTGCCGTGAACGACAATGTGTTCCGGAGCGACGTCGAGTGCCAGTTCGAGGTGGACGAATATGACCGCGTCTGGATGTACCGCGACGGCGACTGCCAGATCATCGGGCGCAAGGATTATATCCGGACCGAGATGTGGCGCTTCCTGCGGGTGCTGCTGTCGAAGCCGCTGTAGCGGCGTCGCCTCAATCGCCCAGGCAGATGTCGCAGAGCGCCGCGTCTTCGGTAATTACGCCCTCGCCGTAGCCAAACGGGTTTTGGCAATTGACGCAGATTGCCGCGGGCGCTGGGCGCCCGGAGGGAGACTCCTGCTTACGCTGCCGCGACTTTTTCTCTTCGCGCCAGCAGCTCCTTTCTTCGTCGGTGAACGGCATCCGCCCTCCCTAGGTCACGGTGCCGCTACCTTCGTCCTGAAGGGCTTAACGGACTGCAAAGCCGATTGAGCGCTCGCGAGCCAATCGGGAAAAATGGACTCCATTTTGCCGGCCTGAGATGATCCGCGCGAGGTAAATCTCGGCGCGGACTGTTCCAGTGACAGTCGAGTGACTGTCACCAGACTGTCCCCGAGATGCGAAGCCGCTTTGAAACGGCCGCTTTGCCTGGCCCGAGGCGCGGCTTCGGCCGGTCTAACGTCCCCGCTGCTGCCGGACCGCCGCCTGCGCCTCCTCGAACATGCGGTCGAGCAGCGCGATTCGGAGCGACGCCGAAGTGTTGCGCTCGCGTTCCGATGCGCCTTCGCGTGGCGAAGGCAGGGCATCGAGCCGGGCTTCGCAGGCGCGCACGGCTTCATAGGCGATGCCGGTTTCCGTGCGCGCGGTGACCGCGAGCGGGCGCGCCTTGAGACGAACGCAGTCGATCGCGGCCGCTATCGGCGACTGGATTGAGGTCGAGGGCGCCGGCACAGGTTGTGCCGTCGCGGCCATGAACAGGCCGGCAATCAACGTCATAGCGCTCTCCCTGTCGAGCGGTGGTGCAAAGGTCTTTAGCAAGCGCTTCGCGGCATCCCAAACCCGGATAAGCCCTGGGCGGCGCCGAAATGGTGACGGCGAAAACAGTGACAGTATACATTTTTCCATCCGGGCTGGCCGCAGCCGTCCGCAGAAAATGCATACTGTCACTATTTAAGAGCGGTCCGGGGTTCCGGCTCCGGGCGCGAATCGAAGACGCGGGTCCGCGAGAATAGGCCGGACCTTGTCAGCGACGAGGTGATCCTTCTCCTGCAAACAGCCCCGCGAGCAGCCGCGTTTCCGCCAAGCTTTCCGAAGACTTGGCGCTCGAAAAATAGGATTCCAAATAGGATTTTTCCTGCGAGTGAAAATTTGCTAGAATCAGGAGGTTGAGGTGGAATCCGGATCACGTCCGGGATGTTCTTCGACCGGCTCGGGATGAGCGGGAGAGGGCGCGAAGCGGCGGGGAGGGGAGCGGGCGATGGCGCACAGGAAGACGCAGGCGGGGAAGTGGCGGAAAAGGTTCCTGAGCGCGATGGCGCGGACCGCGAATGCGGGGCTTTCGGCGGAAATGGCCGGGGTGGACCGGACGACCGCCTTCGCTCTGCGCCAGCGCGATCCGGCGTTCGCGGCGGCCTGGATGCGCGCCCGGGATTGGGGGCGGGCCCGGGCCGAGGCGGAGGGGCAGCCGGTTTTCCCGGGCGGACGGCCGCGCGCCGCAGGGCCGGCGCCGGACCCGCGTCCGCTCAAGGGGCGGAGGCGCCGGGACGGGGGGACCGAGATCGTGCGCTGCGGGGAGGGGCGGATGTCGCCGGAGAGCGATCAGGTCTTTCTCACCCATCTGGCGGCGGGCTTCGGGGTCCGGCGCTCGGCCGCCGCCGCGGGTTTCTCGACGACAGCGCTCTATGCCCGGCGCATGCTCGACCCGGCCTTCGCGGCGCAGTGGGAGGCGGCGAAGGCGCAGCTGCTCGCCCGCAACGACATGCTGCTGATCGACAGCCTTCCCCGGACTCTCGACCCGGAGGTGACGGAGGCCGCGGACGATCTGGCCAAGCCGACCATCGCCGAGGCGATCCGGATCCAGCGGCTGTACCTGGCGGCGGCGAGGCGCGGCCCGGGGCGCGTCGCGGATGAGCCGGCGCCGGCCCCGTCGGCCGAGGAGATTTTCGACGAGCTCCACCAGCGGCTCCAGGAGATCAAGCGGGACGCGGCGGCGGAGAAGCTCGCTTCGGGCTGGGTCCAGGACGAAGACGGGAACTGGATCCCGCCGGGCTGGGTGCGAAAGGGCGAGGCCGCCTAGGAGGCGCCGCCCTCGTTATCCGCCCGCCGCACCCCATATACACTCCATCACCCGCGCCTTTTTCCGCAAGCGCCCTGTGACAGGGAGACCTTCGCGCTCTCGCTTGCAGCACGAGGTGACGACCATGAACAGCCGGCCTATTCCGCTACGGGGAGACCCGTCATGAGCCTCCACTCCCTCCTCGGCCGCCACGTCGCCGACACCCGGACCAGCCATTGGGAGAAGGGCAGCTTCGTCAGCCGCTGCACGATCTGCGACGCCGCGATGATCAAGCTTCCGGGGCTCGCCTGGCAGCTCCGGCCGGCGGTGGGCTGAGCCATGGACAGGACCCTTCCCGGCAGCCTCAAGGCGCTGAGCTACACCCTCGCCACCCTGCTGGTCGCGCTTCCCATCATGATCCTGGCCTATCGCTGGGCGACCGGAGGCTGAGCCCCGGCGAAGTTCTGGTGACCGTCACTCTCGCGCCTGCATAATTATGCGTTGGCGCGAAGGTCGATTCCGGCCCGCTGGACGGCCCCTATCCATGGCTTTCGAGCTGTCGGACGGGCGCAAGCCGTCGCCGACCGACACTTTCCCTCCACTTTCCTTCAACATCCGTGGCGATTCGTGGCGATTCCCGGCGATCCTCGTCGAGGGACTTGCGCAAAAATGGGGCCCGCCGCGGCACCGTGGGGGACTCGCGGCGGGCCCGCGGGCGGCAAGGTGGGGGCCGCCGCCCGTCGCGCCTCCCTGCCGTGACCGGGACGGCGGCGGGATGCGGCCGCCGCACATTTTGTGCGCCTGCCCCGCCCGGCGGCGGCCGCGAGCCTCTAGCGCGAGGCGATGGCGGATTTGGCGCAGGAATATGAAACCCGGGCGGCGACCTTCCGCCGTCTCGCCGGCGAGCTGAAGTGCGAGGCGGATCGCGCCGCCCTGATCGCCATCGCCGAGGAATATGAAGCGGAGGCGGCCCGGCTGAAGCCGCCCGGGAAGCCGCCCGGAGAGCGGCGCTAGGCGGCCTTGAGGACTCCGTCGCGGATCGAATCGTTGGCGAAGCGGGCGACCGCCTCGAGCTGCTTCCTGAGGAACTCGAGGGTCGCCGGATCCTGCTGGCGCTCGGCCGGGAAGCCGATCTCCCCTTCCTCGGAGCGGCACAGATAGGAGCGGTCGATGAGCGCGCCGACCTTGCGGCGGGTCGTCTCGCGGTTGAGGCCGGTGGCGGCGGCGATCGAGCTGATGTTGCAGCCGGCGGCATAGCCGGGGGGGAGCTGGGTGGCGACGCTGCGCAGATCCTCGGGAAGCTCGGTGCGGGTCAGCCGCTCGCCGGTGATCGCGACCACGGCGAGCAGGATCATCGCCGATTCGTTGTCGCCGACGCCCTCGCGCCAATGCTCCATCGCCCTCGAGGTGAGGAGGGCGAGGCGGATGGCGGTGAGACGGCTCATCGCCGTCGAGGCCTGCGGATCTATGGTGAGTTGCATCAGCCGGGTCGAGATGGCGCCGCGGCCGCCGTCGTTCAATGGCGGAAGCGCCGGAAAGGGGCGGTCAGGCGGCGAACGCCTCGGCCGGGTCGGGCATCGTCCAGCCCAGCACCGCGGCCAAAGCCAACGCCTCGAACGCGTCGGCCAAAGCATCGCCTCTGGGCCCGGGCGCGGTCCACCCGCAGCGCGGGCAATCCTCGTCGCTCCGAACGGCGGAATGAAGGCCCCAGGGGCGGTCGGGAGAGCAGGTCATCATGGGCACATGTATAATTATGCATCCTGTGCATACAATGAACAAAATGCGCCCGCTCCGACCCGGCGCGCCTCTCCGGGCGATCACGCTCGTTGCGGGGAGGGAGTACGGGCCCTAGAGCGTCGTCGGGAAATCGCAGGAGCAGATCGATGAAGCTAGGACCCGATATCGCCGCAATCGTCACCGGCGCCGCCTCCGGCCTCGGCGAGGCGACGGCGCGGGCGCTCGCGGAACGCGGGGTCAAGGTGGCGGTGTTCGACCGCGACTCGGAGAAAGGCGAGGCGGTGGCGGCCTCGATCGGCGGCATCTTCGCCCAGGTCGACGTCACTTCGGACGAAGCGGTCGCCGCCGGCTTCGCCAAAGCGCGCGAGGCTCACGGCCAGGAGCGGATCTGCGTCAATTGCGCCGGGGTCGCCAATGCCGCCAAGACGGTCGGGCGCGACAAGGCGACGGGGGAGGCGAGGCCCTATCCGATCCAGCAGTTCGAGCTCGTCATCCAGATCAATTTGATCGGCAGCTTCCGGGTGCTTTCCCAGTCGGCGCTCGGGATGGTGTCGCTCGACCCGCTCGAG
Source organism: Allosphingosinicella sp. (assembly GCA_035719905.1). Lineage (GTDB taxonomy): Bacteria > Pseudomonadota > Alphaproteobacteria > Sphingomonadales > Sphingomonadaceae > Allosphingosinicella. The sequence continues at coordinate 33,302 of DASTFN010000042.1, read as the reverse complement.
GACGGCGAGCGCGGCCTCATCGTCAACACCGCCTCGGTCGCGGCCCAGGACGGCCAGATCGGCCAGGCCGCTTATTCGGCCTCCAAGGCCGGGGTGCTCGGGATGGCGCTGCCGATCGCCCGCGACCTGATGAACGAGGGCATCAGGGTCAACACCATCCTTCCCGGAGTGTTCGAGACCCCGATGGTGGCGATGATGCCGCAGAACGTGAAGGACGCTTTGGCGGCGCAGGTGCCGTTCCCGAAGCGGCTCGGCCGGGCCGAGGAATATGCGCGGCTGGCGGTGTTCATGGCCGAGAACAATTATTTGAACGGCGAATATGTGCGCCTCGACGGGGCGATCAGGATGGCGCCGCGCTGACCCTCCATATCGGGATCCTCGCCCACAGCGCCGAGGGGGCGACCTTGTGCTACCGCACCGCGTGGCTCGAGGGGGTCGCCCGGATGGGGCCGCACAACCATCCCGAGATCACCCTGACCGGGGTCGCCATGCACGAGGCGATGCCGGCCTGGGAGTCGGGCGACCTTGCGGCGGTCCGCGCCCTCTTCCTGGCCGATGCGGCCAGGCTGGCGGCGGCCGGCGCCGATTTCTTCGTCCTTCCCGACAATACCGCCCATCTCGCGCTCGAGGCGCCGGGCGAGGACTTCCCGATCCCCTGCCTCCACATCGGCGAAATGGTGGCGGAAGCGGCGGCCCGGGACGGCCGGAAGCGGATCGCCATCCTCGGCACCGAATGGACGATGACCGGGCCGGTCTATCCCGCCGCTTTCGCCCGGCGCGGGCTCGGCTGGAAGGTTCCGGACGGTGCCGACCGCGCCGAGATCCACCGGATCATCTTCGACGAGCTCTGCCTCGGCGAGGTGAGGGATTCCTCGCGCGAGCGCTTCCGGGCGATCATCGCCAGGCTGGCGGAGCGCGGATGCGATGCCGCCGCCCTGGTCTGCACCGAGATCCCGTTGCTCGTCACGGCCGAAAGCTCGCCCCTGCCGATCCTCGATTCGACCCGATTGCTCGCCGCGGCGGCGGTCGAGGTGGCGCTGGGACTGCGGCCGATGCCGGAATGGCGGGGCGGGCCGTTCACCGGTTGAAATCGGTGCCAGGCACCGATTTTCGGAACCCCCGTCCACCCTGCGGATACTACGTAGAACAGGCCTGCGGTAACGACTCGTTTACCCTTTCCGGACGAACATTCCGCCTCCGCACCGATTGAAAGGAAGACCGGCATGCGAGTCGCCGCCATGCTCGAAAGGGGCGCCGCCGAGGACCGGCGCCGCTTCACGCGTCACCCGGTGAGCTTCGGCGCCGGCCTCGCCGCCTCGAACGACCGGCCCGGAGCACAGGTGACGGTGGTCGATCTCTCGACTCATGGCTGCGGAATCGAGGTCAGCGGCCATTGCGAGGTCGGCTCCCGGGTGTGGCTCAAGCTTCCGGGCCTCGAAAGCTGGCCTTCGCGAATCATGTGGGCGGAAGGCGACCGGGCCGGCCTGAGCTTCGACCGGCCGCTCCACCAGGCGGTGGTGGACCGCTACGCCTAGCGCCCCGGCGAAGCCCGGGAAGCCAAACGCTATATCTGGGGAGCTCGCCCGCCGATCGCGGTGACCCCGTTGCCGGGGCCGGCGCCGCGCAGGGCCTCGAGGGCCGCGGCGGGGACGTTGGCGGGCGCGAGCGGGCGGGCTTCCTCGACCCAGGTGATCGCGCCCGACTTGCGGTAGCGCTCGGCGTCGGCTTCCGCTCGGGCGGCGGTGGCATAATCCTGGGAGATGCGGCGGATCCGGTTGCGGCCGCCGGCGGGCAGGCTGGTCTGCCAGATCACCCAGAAAGGCGCGGAGTCGATGAACGGCGAGGCGTCGTCCGCCGCGATCTCGGCGATCACCGGGTTCACATCGGCCATGTCACTCTCCTCGATTAATTGGTGTCAGACACCGATTTTCGCGCGTCAGCCGTAATTCGTAGCCGGCACGAGGTCGTCGTCGGGGAGGTCGGTGACTCCGGCCTCGGTGGTGACGATCATCGCCGCGACCGACGCCGCGTCCTGGAGGGCGGCGCGGACGACCTTGGCGGGGTCGATCACTCCGGCCTCGATCAAATCCTCGTAGATCTCGGTCTGGGCGTTGAAGCCCTGGGTCTCGTTGCCGTCGCCGAGCAGCTTGCCGGCGACCACCGCGCCGTCGACCCCGGCATTCTCGGCGATCCGGCGCAGCGGCGCCTGAAGCGCCCGGCGGACGATGTCGACTCCGCGGGCCTGGTCCTCGTTCGGGCTGTTGACCCCGTCGAGCGATTTGGCCGCATAGAGGAGGGCGGTGCCGCCCCCCGGCACGATGCCTTCCTCGACCGCGGCACGGGTGGCGTGGAGGGCGTCGTCGATCCGGTCCTTGCGCTCCTTGACCTCGGCCTCGCTGGCGCCGCCGACCTTGATCACGGCGACCCCGCCGGCGAGCTTGGCGAGCCGCTCCTGCAGCTTCTCCATGTCATATTCGCTGTCGGAACGCTCGATCTCGCCGCGAATCGCCTCGGCGCGGGCGTCGATCGCCGCTTTGTCGCCGGCGCCGCCGACGATCGTCGTCTTGTCCTTGTCGATGACGACCCTTTTGGCGGTGCCGAGCATGTCGAGGGTGACCTTCTCCAGCTTGATTCCGAGCTCGTCGGAGATGGCCTCGCCCGCGGTCAGTACGGCGATGTCGCCGAGCACCAGCCGGCGACGGTCGCCGAAGCCGGGCGCCTTGACGGCCGCCACCTTGAGGCCGCCGCGCAATTTGTTGACGACGAGCGTGGCCAGCGCCTCGCCTTCGATGTCCTCGGCGATGATGAGCAAAGGCCGGCCGGATTCGGCGACCGCCTCGAGCAGGGGGAGCAGGTCCTGGAGCTTGCCGAGCTTCTTCTCGTGAAGGAGGATGTAGGGATCGGCGAGCTCGACGATCATCTTCTCGGCATTGGTGACGAAATAAGGCGAGAGATAGCCGCGGTCGAACTGCATGCCGTCGACCAGGTCGAGCTCGAGGGTGAGGCCGGTCGCCTCCTCGACGCTGATCACGCCTTCCTTGCCGACCTTGTCCATCGCCCTGGCGATCATGTCGCCGACCTCGGTATCGCCATTGGCGGAGACGGTGCCGACCTGGGCGATCTCCTTCGAGCTGGCGACGGGGCGGGCGCGGGCGGCGAGGTCCTGGACGACCCGGGCCACGGCAAGCTCGATGCCGCGCTTCAGGTCCATCGGGTTGGCGCCGGCGGCGACCGACTTCATGCCTTCGTGGACGATCGCCTGGGCCAGCACGGTGGCGGTGGTGGTGCCGTCGCCGGCATGGTCGGAGGTGCGGGCCGCGACGACCCGCATCATCTGGGCGCCCATGTTGGCGAACTTGTCGCTGAGCTCGATCTCCTTGGCGACCGTCACCCCGTCCTTGGTGATCCGGGGCGGGCCCCAGCCTTTGTCGATGAGGACGTTGCGGCCCTTGGGCCCCAATGTCACCTTCACCGCGTCGGCGAGCAAATCGACCCCGCGAACGATCCCTTCGCGGGCGTCGCGCGCGAAACGCACATCTTTGGCTGCCATGATCTTGTCTGCCTGTATGAGGTACGCTGAGGCGCTACGGCAGCGGAAGCGGGCAGCTTAGCACTCTATTGCGAGGAGTGCTAATTTATCCTCCCCATGCGCAGCATGGGGAGGGGGACCATGCGAAGCATGGTGGAGGGGTAGCTGCTGAGGCCTCGCCATTTACCCCTCCACCACCCTTCGGGTGGTCCCCCTCCCCATCGTTGATGGGGAGGATGCTCAAGCCGCCGTCCAGCCTCCATCCATGGACAGATTCGCCCCCGTGATGGCGCTCGCCTCGTCCCGGCACAGGAACAGGGCCAATGCCGCCACCTGGTCCACCGTGACGAACTTCTTGGTCGGCTGGGCGGCGAGGAGGACGTCGTTCATGACCTGCTCGCGGGTGAGGCCGCGGGCCTTCATCGTGTCGGGGATCTGGTTCTCGACGAGCGACGTCCAGACGTAGCCGGGGCTGATGCAGTTGACGGTGACGCCATGGGTGGCGGTCTCCAGCGCCACCGCCTTGGTGAGGCCGGCAATGGCGTGCTTGGAGGCGACGTAGGGGGCCTTGTTGGGGCTTGCGACGAGGCTGTGGGCCGAGGCGGTGTTGATCACCCGGCCCCAGCCCTTCGCCTTCATCCCCGGCAGAGCGAGGCGGATGGTGTGGAAGGCGGCGCTGAGGTTGAGGGCGATCAGCAGATCCCATTTGGCGGCCGGGAATTCGTCGATCGGGGCGACATGCTGCATCCCGGCATTGTTGACGAGGATGTCGACCGCGCCGGCCTCGGCCATCATCGCCTCGATCGCTTCGGGCTTCGTCAGGTCGGCGTCGCTGTAGCCGGAGCCGAGCTCTTCCTGGAGCTTGCCGATCTCGGCGGGGTCGCCGAAGCCGTTGAGGGTGACCCGGGCGCCCTCCGCGGCCAGCGCCCGGGCGACGGCGAGGCCGATCCCGGAGGTGGAGCCGGTGACGAGGGCGGTCTTGCCTTTGAGGAACATGCAACGGGTCCTTGTGAGGGGGTAAGGCCGTCATTGCGAGGAGCGCAGCGACGAAGCAATCCAGTTTCGGCGTCTTCGCCGAGCACAGCGCTGGATTGCTTCGCTGCGCTCGCAATGACGGGCTTAGCACGTCATTTGCAACCTTGCTCCGCCGCGAACATTGTTCAGCCGAAACGGGAGAGCGGCCAATGCGTCTCGACGATTATCGGACCAGCGACAATGTCAGCGATCAGGGCCAGGGCCGCGGCGGCGGTTTCGGGTTCGGCGGCGGCGGCGGCGGAGGGAGCGGCCTTTTCGGGATGATCTTCGGGCTGGTGCTGAGCCGGTTCGGGATCGTCGGAGTGCTCATCCTGCTGCTCGGCTATTGCGCGCTCGGGATGATGGGCGGCGGCGGCGGGCTCGGGGTCGGCACGCCCGGCACCAATGTGGCGCCGCGCGAGGGCAGTGGCGCCACCAGCGATGCCCGGCAGGCCTGCTCCACCGAGCCTGCCAAGCGCTTCTCCTGCCAGGTCCTGGCGAGCAGCGAGGATACATGGACCAAGGTCTTCGCCGCCAAGGGCCAGCGCTACCAGCCGGCCGCTCTGTCCTTCTACGGCGGAAGCGGGAATTCCGGCTGCGGCGCCGCCCAATCCGCCATGGGGCCCTTCTATTGCCCGACCGACAGCAAGATCTACCTCGACACCAGCTTCTTCACCGAGCTCCAGACCAAGTTCGGAGCGGCCGGCGATTTCGCCCAGGCCTATGTCATCGCCCATGAGGTCGGCCATCATATCCAGAATCTGACCGGAGTGCTCGACAATGCGTCGACCGAGCAGAGGCGGGTGTCGAGCCGCGAGGGCAATGCGATCCAGGTCCGGGTCGAGCTCCAGGCCGATTGCTATGCCGGAGTCTATGCCGCCAACGCCAGGGACGCCCAGGGCCGGGCGGTGATGGAGCCGGGCGACGTCGAGGAGGGCCTTCGCGCCGCGCAGGCGATCGGCGACGACACTCTGCAGCGCCAGAGCCAGGGCCGGGTGGTGCCGGAAGCCTTCACCCACGGCAGCGCGGCCCAGCGCACGGCCTGGCTGAGGCGCGGTCTCGAGAGCGGCGATCCGGCCGCCTGCGATACTTTCAGCGGAGCGGTTTAATCTGCCTCCCCATCGCCAGATGGGGAGGGGGACCACCGAAGGTGGTGGAGGGGTAGAAGGCGCGGAGGCTTGAGGGTCGCGCGCGAACCGCCCGAGTCCTGCGCAGCTACCCCTCCACCATGCTTCGCATGGTCCCCCTCCCCACCGGCTCCGCCGGCAGGGAGGCAAGGGGTGGCGCGTCGCTGCGCTTCTCGGTAACCATCCCTGAAAAAGGGACCCCCGCCTCATGATCCGTTTCCTCCTCGCTCTCTTCCTTCTCCCCGCCGCCGCCTTCGCCGCCGCGGCGCCCGACAAGGCGGCCAAGGCCCCCGCCTTCGCCAGCGAGCGGCTCAGCGTCGAGGTGACCGGCAAGGGGCCGGACGTGGTCCTGATCCCGGGCCTCAGCTCCTCGCCGCAGGTGTGGCGGAGCACCGTCGCCTCGGTGCCGGGCTATCGCTACCATCTCGTCCATATTTCCGGCTTCGCCGGCCGGGCGGCCGGCGCCAATGCCTCCGGGCCGGTGGTCGGGCCGGTCGCCGAGGAGATCGCCCGCTACATCCGTGAGGCCGGGCTGAAGAAGCCCGCCATCGTCGGCCATTCGCTGGGCGGGACCTGGGCGATAATGGTCGCGGCGCGGCATCCCCAGCTCGTCTCGAAGGCGATGGTGGTCGACATGCTGCCCTTCCTCGGAGCGATGTTCGGCGGGCCGACGGCGACCGTCGAGAGCGTCAAGCCGATCGCCGAGCAGATACGGACCGGAATCGCCACCAGCGCCGGCGAGGCTCGGCGCAAGCAGGTCGAGCAGACCATCGCGGGCATGGTGCGCACCGAGGCGCTTCGGCCGGCGATCGTCGAGCATTCGCTGGCCAGCGACCCGGCCGCGTCGGGCCAGGCCATGTACGATCTGATCGTCACCGACCTCCGCCCGGACGTGGCGAAGATCAAGGTGCCGCTGACCGTGCTCTACGTGGTTCCGACGGGCGCTCCGGTGAGCGACGCCCAGATGGATCAATTCTACGCGATGAGCTATTCCGGAGCCCCGCAGGCGGTGCTGAAGCGGATCCCGGAAAGCGCCCATTTCATCATGCTCGACTCGCCGGCGGCGTTCCAGGCGGAGCTGAAGGGGTTCCTGGCGAATAGGAAATAGGAATTGGTGTCAGGCACCGATTTTCAAGCCTTTGAGAACGGCCGGATCCACTGAGCAGGAAATAGGAATTGGTGTCTGACACCGATTTCTCGTCGCTTGGCGGCAGGAGGATCAGCCTTTCAAAAACGCCCTTATCCACGTTCCGACCAGCGCCTGGTCGTTCGGGCGCTCGAGCGAGGCGATGGCGGAGTCCGGGTCCGGTACCCGGGCGCGGCGGTGCTCGATCAGGGCCTGGGCGTAAGCGGGCTCGAATTCGGGGTGGAACTGCATCGAGATTGCGTCCTCCCATTCGAGGAGGCCGAAAGGGGTGAAGGCGTTGCCGGCCAGCAGCCGGGCGCCGGGCGGGGGAATCACGACCTGGTCCTGATGCGAGACTGGGACGGCGATCCGGTCCGGGCGCGCTTCGCCCATCCAGGCGGCGCTCTCCCACACTTCGTAATCCTGAAGGCCGATTCCCCAGCCGCGCTCCGATTTCTCGACCCGGCCGCCGAGCGCCTCGGCCATCGCCTGGTGGCCGAAGCAGATCCCGACCAGCTTCGTCCGTCCCTTCGCCTCGCGCAGGAAGGCGAGCAGGGGCGCGATCCAGGGCAGAGGCTCGTAGACTCCCGCCGCCGAGCCGGTGACCAGGAAAGCGGGATGGGCGTCGGGCGCGGACGGGAGCTCGCCGGCCTGGACGTCATAGGCGCGGATGGCGAAGTCCGGCCCGAGCAGGCGGGCGAACATGGCGTCATAGACGCCGAAGCGCCCGGCCAGCTCCGGCGGCGGCCCGCCGGCGCGCAGGATTGCGATCTCCATGGCGCGCCTCTATCGGGGCGCGGCGGCCGGCGCCAGCGACGACGTTACGCCGCTTCGGCCTCATAGTCGTCGCTCATCACCGGGCCCGAATCCTGGCCCTTGGCGGAGACGTCGCGGTCGACCAGCTCGATGATCGCCATCGAGGCGGCGTCGGAGGCGCGGATGCCGGCCTTGACGACCCGGCAATAGCCGCCTTCGCGGTCCGCGTAGCGCGGGGCGAGGACGTCGAACAGCTTCTGGAGCTGCTTGTCGTCGAGGAGGCGCGCATGGGCGAGGCGGCGGTTGGAGAGGCCGCCTTTCTTGGCGAGCGTGATCAGCTTCTCGGTGTAGGGGCGAAGCTCCTTCGCCTTGGCGAGCGTGGTGGTGATCTGCTCGTGCTTGATCAGGGCGGCGGCCATGTTGCGGAACAGGGCGGCGCGGTGGCTCGAGGTACGCTGCAGCTTGCGGCCGGCGTTGCGGTGACGCATGTCTTCATCCTTCGTTCGTCCGCAGCCCGTTTCAGGTAGCTGCGGCCAGGCGGTCGTGATGGGGGACGGCCCAAACCCCAAATGCGAAGGCGGAACCTGAAGGGCCCCGCCTGCGGGGGCTCCTCAAGCGGAAACGGGCGCGAAAGTCAAGGCGGCAGCCCTGGCAACTCACAGATTCAGGCGCGGGTGCCGCATCTGGACTTCGGCAGCCTCCTTCGCCATATTAACCCTACATCCGCCCCGGAAGCAGCCCTTTGACAAGGCCAAGTGAAAGGACACGCGGATGATCCCGGATGCGCGCGGAGCGGCTGTGCCGTCCGACAGCGGTGCTGGAAGCGCTGTCAAACCGGGCTGGCGGAACCGAGTGAACATAGGCGACGCTGGGTCCATTTGCCGCGATGAGGGATCAAACTCATTGCATGGCCGCGACATTCGCAACTCTATGGGGTTGCGGCGCCGTGACCCCGGAGTTCAGCCATGAAATCCGAGGTTAAAGTGACGATTGAAGTCAAGGTGGCGCATTGCCTTTGGGTGGTGTTCCTTATCCTGATGCTTCTAATCTAGCCGGGAGGGTCGCCGTGAGGCGGCCCTCTTTGCTCAGGCCTAGCTCAGGCGAGGCTTTCGACGATCGTCACATTGGCGAGCCCGCCGCCTTCGCACATGGTCTGGAGGCCGTAGCGCTTGCCCTGCGCCTTCAGCGCATGGAGGAGGGTGGTCATCAGCTTGGTGCCGGAGGCGCCGAGCGGGTGGCCCAGCGCGATGGCGCCGCCGTTGACGTTGAGCTTCGCCGCGTCGGCGCCTACCTCCCTCAGCCAGGCGAGGGGCACGGGGGCGAAGGCCTCGTTGACTTCGTAGAGGTCGATGTCGGCGATGCTCATGCCGCTGCGCTCGAGGGCCCGGCGGGTCGCCGGGATGACCTCCTCGAGCATGATGACGGGATCGCCGCCGGTGACGGTGAGGTTGACGATCCGGGCGAGCGGAGTGAGGCCGTGCGCCTTCAGCGCCTGTTCCGAGACGACGATCACCCCGCTCGCGCCGTCGCAAATCTGGCTGGCGTTGGCGGCGCTGATCTTGCCGCCTTCCTTGATCAGCTTGACCGACGCGATGCCGTCGAGGGTGGCGTCGTAGCGTATGCCCTCGTCCTTGGTGTGGAGGGTCTGGTTACCCTCCGCGTCGACGACCTTCAGGGGCACGATCTCGTCGTCGAACGCCCCCGCCTCGGTCGCCCGAGCCGCCTTGCGGTGGCTGTCGAGGGCGAAGGAATCCAGCTCCTCCTTCCGGAACTGATATTTCTCGGCGATCATCTCGGCGCCGACGAACTGGCTGAACATCGGGACCCCGAAGCGGTCCTGGATCCGCTTCGAGAAGGGGCCGGTGCCGATGCCGTGCTGCATCGGCAGGGTGACGGGGAGGCCCATCGGCACCCGGGTCATCGATTCGACCCCCGAAGCGATGACGACGTCCTGGGTGCCGCTCATCACCGCCTGGGCGGCGAACTGGATGGCCTGCTGGGAGGAGCCGCACTGGCGGTCGATGGTGACGGCGGGAACGGAGGTCGGAAGCGACGAGGCGAGCACGGCGTTGCGGCCGATATGGAAGGCCTGCTCGCCGGCCTGCCCGACGCAGCCCATGATCACGTCCTCGACCAGAGCGGGGTCGAGGCCGGAGCGCTCGACCAGGGCGTCGAGCACCTCGGCGGCCAGGTCGGCCGGGTGCCAGTCCCTGAGGGCGCCGCCGCGGCGGCCGCCGGCGGTTCGGGCGGCGGCGACGATATAGGCTTCGGGCATGGCGGGGGCTCCTGAGGTTTGAAGCGATGTAGGGCGGCGACGGAGGGGAGGAAAGGGCCGGTCCGGTCCAATCTCCTTCGCCCGCCGCGCTCGCGCGTGATAATGTGCCGGTCCAGGGGGGCACAGTCATGAGCGACGATTATCCGGGCGGAAGCGTGGGGCGCGACGATCCGCGCTACGAGACCCTGAGGCGGGGCTTCAACCTCAGGTGGGTGGGGGATCCGGATTCGATCGCCCTGCCGGGAAGCGCCGACCAGGTTTGCGAGATCGTCCAGCGCGCGGTCGATTCCGGGCGGCGGGTGACGGTTCGAAGCGGCGGCCATTGCTACGAGGATTTCGCGGTCGGCAATTTGGACGGAGTCATCGTCGACATGGCGGCGATGAACGGCGCCTATTTCGACGAGGGCCGAGGCGCCTATTGCGTCGAGGCGGGCGCGACTTTGTGGAACGTCATCTGGACCTTCTACAAGCTTTACGACCGGGCGCTTCCGACCGGCTCCTGCTATTCGGTCGGCGCGGGCGGCCATATCAGCGGCGGCGGCTACGGCCTGCTGGCGCGCAAATACGGGCTGATCATCGACTGGCTGACCGCGGTCGAGATCGTCACCGTCGACTCGGACCGGCGCGCCCAAGTGACGGTTGTCGAGAAGGATGGCGCGGAGAAGGACGGCGCGGCCGCCGATCTGTTCTGGGCCTGCCAGGGCGGCGGCGGCGGCAATTACGGGATCATCACCCGCTTCTGGTTCAGGGAGGTGCCGCCGGCGCCGTCGGAGGCGCATCTCGTCAACATCGCCTGGGACTGGGAGGATATGGTCGAGGGCGAGTTCGCCGAGATCGTCCGCCGCTACGGCGCCTTCTTCAAGGCGAACAGCGAGCCGGGCGGGCCTTATGACGGGCTCTTCGCCTTGCTCCACCTCACCCACCGGACCTTCATCCCCGAGCTTCCCGACGTGGCCACCGGGCAGATCGTGCTGACCGCCCAATATGTCGGCGACGAGCCGAGGCGGCTGGCGGAGTTCACCGAATTCATGACCGCGCAAGGGGTGCGGGCGCCGGTGGCGCAGCGCCAGGCGGTCGGTCTCAATTTCTTTCCCCATCCGACGACGGCTCCGCAATGCCTGCCCTGGCTCTACGCGACCCAGTCGCTCGACGGATCGGGGCCCAACCGGCGCGGCAAGTACAAATCGGCTTATATGAACGAGCCTTTCCCCGAGGATCAGATCGCGACGATGTGGCGGTTCCTGACCGACGGCCTGAACAACAGCCAGGCCCTGCTCCAGGTCGATTCCTATGGCGGCGCGGTCAATGCCCTGGCCTCGGACGCAACCGCCATCCCGCAGCGAAGCTCGATCATGAAGCTGCAATATCAGGCCTATTGGACCGATCCGTCGGTCGAGGCCGCGAATCAGAATCTGACGTGGATGAGCGATTTCTACGGCGCGATGTACGGGCCGGCGGGGCCGGTGCCGGACGGGGTGATGGACGGCTGCTACGTCAATTATCCCGACGTCGAACTCGTCGACTGGCAGCACCTCTATTATCAGGGCAATTACCCCCGGTTGCAGAAGGCCAAGGCGGAATGGGATCCGCACGACATCTTCAACCACGCGCAGTCGGTGGAGCTGCCCGGATGACTATTCCTCCCGTTCGAGGGGAGGCCGGTCTCTATTCGCTGGCGGGAAAGCGCGGCTCGCGGTAAGGGGCGGCGATGGCCGAAAATCCCTTCACCAAGCATCCCCATGAAGTGGGCGAATCCTATCCCGAGCATTTCGGGATGGCGGCGCGCTTCGGACTTCGGATGATCGCCGGCGGCCTCGGCTGCTTCGTCCATGCCGTGTTCCCGTTCCTGTGCGAGCGGACCGGAAGCGAGACGGTGAAAGGACTCAACGCGACCCTGGGCAAGAGGGTCGACAAGCCCAATTGGGAGCGGCATCCGATCATCTAGGAAGGCGACGGCGGGAGGGGGCTCCGATGATCGAGACCTGGTTCTTGGGCGCGCATGCGGTGGCTTTGGTGGGCTGGGCGGCCCTGTTCGCCTCGCCGTGGATCGGCCGGCGCCGGGCGGTGCTGACGGCGCGATGGGCAGCCGTTCCGCTTTGCCTGCTCTATCTCCTCCTCCTCTCGACCCATCTGAAGGCAATCCCGACCGACTCCGGCTATACGCTGGAGGCCGTCGCCCGCGCGTTCGACAAACCGGTGCTGCTTCTGGCCGGGTGGATCCATTATCTGATCCTCGATCTCTTCGTCGGGAGCTGGGAAGCCGAGCATTCGGAGCGGGCGGGCATTCCCAACATCGTTCTTTTGCCCTGCCTGTTCGCGACGCTGATGGTCGGGCCGCTGGGGCTGCTCCTCTACTTGAGCATCACAGCGGTTCGTCGAAAGCCCGTCGTCCCAGCGTAGGCTGGGACCCCAGCGGGTGATGAGCGCCGGCGCCTTTCACCCGCCGGGACCCCAGCCTTCGCTGGGGTGACGTGACGGTCGCTGGGGTGACGTGACGGTCGTTCGATTGCGGACAAGAGTGTCCGCCTCCGGACATGCAAAGATGCCGTTTGTCGACCGGCGCGGGAGGTTCGTCGCTCGCCCCTAGGCGCTCCGCCATGGCTCGCTTCTTGCAAACGATGACGGTTGTAATCGTTGAAAGGACATGCGGGTGGCGGGCAAGGCGCGGTGGGCGGGATTGGCGGCGGCGGCTTTGCTGTGCGGGGTCGCGGCGCCGGCCTCGGCCGCCCAGGCGCCCGGAGCGGACGGCCGGACCGTCTACGAGGCCAGCTATTTCGCCCAGTTCGCGCCGTCCAACGCGCTCCAGATCGTCCAGCGCGTGCCGGGCTTCACCTTGGAGCTCGGCAACCAGGAGGTCCGCGGCTTCGGCCAGGCGGCCGGCAACGTCGTCATCAACGGCCAGCGGCCGAGCTCGAAGAGCGACACGTTGGAGACCATCCTGGCGCGGATCCCGGCGAGCCGGGTCGCCCGGGTCGAGGTCGGGCCGGGCGATCTGTTCGGATCGGAATTCGCCGGCAAGCCGCAGGTCGTCAACGTCGTCACCACCGCCGCCGGCGGGCTGGCGGGGACGTTCAACGGAACGCTGCGGCGGACCTATACCGGGCGGGTCGAGCCCGACGTCACCGTCTCGGCGCTGATCCGGAGAGGCAGGTCGAGCTTCAACGCCTCGGCCGGCTACCAGGCCTACCCGACGACCGAGGAGGGCTTCGACCGGATCACCGCGCTGCCGAGCGGGGATCTCAAGGAATATCGGGAAAAGGTGAACCGGATCTCCGACCGAACCGCCTTCCTGTCGGGCGCCTGGGAGCATAACGGCGGCGACAATCGCACCGCCCATCTCAACTTCCGGGTGTCGCAGAACTGGTTCGACCTCAAGCAGACCAACGACGTCTTCCCGGTCGGCGGAACGGTGCGCGACGACCGGTTGACCCAGGATTACGACCGGCGCGACTATGAGCTGGGCGGCGACGTCACCCGGCCGCTGCTGGGCGGCGGGCTCAAGCTGGTCGGGCTCGCCACAAGGCGGCAGCGCCACGCCGTCGACACTTCGCTGAACCGGGTGCAGAGCGCGGTCACCGGCGGCTTCATCCAGGATCTCGACAACCAGCGCGACGAACGGGTGCTCCGGCTGGTCTGGAACCGCTCCGACCTCGGCGGCTGGAGCGTCGAGACGGGAGTCGAGGGCGTGCTCAACAAGCTCGACAGCGACGTCGGTTTCTTCCGCCTCAACGCCGGCGGCACCCAGACCCGGATCGACCTTCCGGTCGACCAGGCGGTGGTGAAGGAATATCGGGGCGAGGCCTTCGTCAATGCCGGCAAGCCGCTCTCGAAGACGCTGCGCCTGGACATGGGCCTCACCTACGAAGTGTCGCGGCTGACCGTCAGCGGCGACGCCGAAGCCGAGCGGGTGCTCAAATTCTTCAAGCCCAAGGCCAGCCTCGATTATCGCGACAAATCGGGCTGGCACGCCCAGCTGTCGATCGCCCGCACCGTCGCCCAGCTCAATTTCGACGATTTCATCAGCACCGCCGAGCTCACCAACGACCGGGTCAACGGCGGCAATGCCGATCTGGTGCCGCAGCGGGCGTGGGAGATATTGGCGACCCTCGAGCAGCCGATCCTCGGCGACGGCGTGGTCAAGATCCAGGCCGGCTACAACCGCATCTCGCTGGTCCAGGACCGGATCCCGACTCCCGAAGGATTCGACGCTCCGGGCAATCTCGGCAACGGCCGGATGCTGATCCTGAAGAGCACGATCGACGCTCCGCTGGCCCGGCTCGGGATCAAGGGCGGGCGGCTGACGGTGAATTCGTCGCTGATCGATACGTCGGTCGAGGACCCCTATACCTTCCGCAAGCGCCAATTTTCGGGGTTCAACCGGTTCGCCGCCGATGCCAGCTTCCGCCAGGACCTCGGCAAATGGGCCTATGGGGCGACCGTCTTCTACAACGAGCCGACCTTCTTCTTCCGGCAGGACGAGATCGACCGGCCGTTCAGCGACAATCCTTATGTGACGGCGTTCGTCGAATATCGGCCGAGCTCGAAGACGACGATCACCTTCAGCCTCGACAACGCCACCAACGCCGCCGCCTTCCGCGACCGGACCTTCTTCACCCCGGACCGGCGGACCCCTTTCCCGGACGAGTTCGAGCTCAGGCACCGCAACAAGCACATCATCCCGGCGATCGGGATCAAGCACAGCTTCGGGTGACCCGTCGTCCCCGCGACGGCTGGGACCCCAGGGGGTGAAGGATGCCGACGCCTTTCACCCGCCGGGACCCCAGCCTTCGCTGGGGTGACGGTTGAGAACGGCGCCGAACACGCCGGAACCCGCGAGCCGCCTGTTTCGTTCCATCCTTATCCTTCGAGGAGAAGAACCATGGCGGTCCAGGAGACTTATGCGTCGCCCAGCGAGGCGACCTCCGAGGCGCATGCGGCGGATTATGCGCACGAGCTGATCTCGTCGCGGCGGGTCGAGGGGACTTCGGTCTACAGCGGATCGGGCGAGAGACTGGGCACCATCCACAGCGTCATGATCGGCAAGCGCAGCGGTCAGGTCGCCTATGCGGTGCTGTCGGCGGGCGGATGGCTGGGCATCGGCGCCCATGTCCATCCGCTGCCCTGGGAGCTGCTCACCTACGACGTCGACCGCGACGGCTATGTCGTTGCGGTGGACCGCGACCAGCTGAAGCAGGCGCCGTCGATGACCCTCGACGAGACCGACCGGCCGATCGACCGCGATTATCAGGAGAAGGTCAGCTCCTATTGGGGCACCCTGCCCTGGTGGGGGCTGTAGGCGGCGCGTCGTCCCAGCGAAGGCTGGGACCCCAGAGCGTGAAGGACACCGGCGCTTTTCACCCGCCGGGACCCCAGCCTTCGCTGGGGTGACGACTAGCCCCAGGCGATGAAGGGGGGGTTGAGGAAGCGTTGGGCGATCTTGCCGTAGGAGAGGGGCCCGCTCTCGCGGCCCTCCTCGTCGAGCGCCATCACCCGGCCTCCGGCCGCCTCGAGGATGGCCTGGCCGGCGGCGGTGTCCCATTCGGCGGTGGTGCCGTGGCGCGGATAGAGGTCGGCCGTCCCTTCCGCCACCAGGCAGAATTTGAGCGACGAGCTCGAGGCGACGAACTCGGCGATGCCGAGGTGGGCGCCCTTTTCGGCGGTGCCGTGCGAGGCGTGGCTACGGCTTCCGACGGCGGTCAGGCCCGAGGCGGGGCGGGGGCGGGGGCGGATCGGCTCGGCGGCCCCGCCGCCCCGGACCCGGAAGGCGCCTTCGCCTCGGGCGCCGTAATAAAGAAGCTTCGGATCGGGCGCGTAGATCACCCCCGCGACCGGCGCGCCATCCTCGATCAGGCCGATATTGACGGTGAACTCGCCGCTGCGCTGGACGAAGCCGCGGGTGCCATCGAGCGGGTCGACGCAGAAGAAGCGGGCGCCGAGCTCCGGGATCCGGCCGGCCGCGGCCTCCTCTTCGGCGAGGACCGGGATGTCGGGAAAAGCGCGTCCGAGATGCTCGAGGATGATCGCCTCGGCGTGGCGGTCGGCGATGGTGACGGGGGAGCCGTCCTCCTTCTCGATGACTTCGCAGCCCTCGCAATAGATGCGCTCGATCTCGGCGCCGGCGGCGAGCGCGGCGTCGAGGAGGATCGGGAGGAGGTTGGGAGTCATCACTTATTCGTCATCCCCGCGAAAGCCGGGACCTCGGGGAGACCCACCGAGCACTTCCGGCCTGAGGTCCCGGCTTCGCCGGGATGACGGTCAGCAGAGCGCGCCCCTCGTCAAATGGCAAGCCCCGGATCGCCTTCCAGAACCTTCCGCTCCAGCCGCGGCGTTTCGCCCGGCCGCCACAGCCGGGCGGTGTGGACGACCCGGTAGCGCAAAGGTCCGCCGTCGGATCGTTCGCTCCGAGTGATGGGCCGCGGGATGCAGACGAACTCGGTCCGCATCTCCTCGCTCGAAAGGCGCACCGTCGCATAGCCGTGGCCGCCCGCGTCGAAGAATTCCAAGTGCGGCGCGAGGTCCGGATTTCTAAGCGCTTTCGCCCGATTGAGGTCGAACGACTTAGCATATTCGAGCGACGAGCGAACACCGTGAAGGAGCGTCATATTATACGTCCAGTCCGGTTTCGGCGCGCCCGGGCGGCTGGCGAGGTAGAGCGGCTTGAGCGGATTTGGCTTCTTGAAGCCATGTTCGAAACCTTCCATCGCCCCGGGGCTGACGAGCGATCCACCGACGAAGCTCAAGCCGACGGGTTCAAACTTGCGCGGCGGTAGCGTAGGGGCCGCATAGCCTGCCCAGAAGCTGTGGCGGTCGCCCGAGACGATCGCAAAGCCGGTGATCTTCGAATCGCGAACGAGGTCGTAAATTTCCTTGCGCTCAGCGTAGGCCGCTCCGTAATCGTCGGTGCGCAGGATCGCATACGTATCCGTGGGCCACGGCTTTTCGACCAATTCGGCGGGGAGATTTTGCGGATCGACGCGTATGTCGAGCGCGCCGAGCGAATTGCCCCAGATCTTCCAAGTCGCTTTCGACTTACGCAGCTGATCCTTGAACCACGTCTTCTGCTCGACCCCGAGGATGGTCCGCGGCGCCTTATCCTGGCGCGGATTTGGAATGCGCGCCTCGCGAAAGTGGAGCTCGGCTGGCGGCTTGCCGCCGTCGTAGGCACGGCCGGCGTCGAGCGCGATCGTCGCTTCCTCCGAGAACATGCCGTTGAAGGCCGGGTCGAAGATCTTTTCGATTCCGTCGACGTTGGTCGGGTCGTCGCCGCAGAAGCTGTGCTGGTCGGTGAGGAAGAGATCGAGATGCTTGCCATAGCGCAGGCCGCGATAGGCGATCAGGCTGCGGATCGCGGTCAGGTTATTGGGCTCCTGGCCGAGGCCGTATTCGTCCCAATTCTCGATCGTAACGTTCTCCACTGGCGGCGGGCCGAACTCGGCCAGCGAGCCGCTCGGCGCCCGCACCCGCGCCGGGAGATATTCGAACCAGGCTTGGTTGGCAGCGACCTTGACCGTCTGTCCCGGTTGGGGAGGCCCCCCGGCCTGGACGATGCTCTGCCGGCCCTGCCAGGAGAATTCGTGATTGTCCCAGATCGCCACGAACGGCCAGCGTGCCCGTGCATCCTGCAGGTCCGGATCGGCGAGATAGCCGCGATAGATGGCGCGGTAGCCGTCGAGGGTGAGCGGATAATGGAACTTGCCGACCGTGCCGCCGTCGGAGATTCGCGCGACCTCGTAGATCGTGCGGTCATAGCGCGTCTTCTGCTCCTCGGGATATTGAACGACCTCGTAGATGAAGTCGCCGAGGTGGAGCACGAAACCGAGCTGTTCGGCGGCGGCCGCGCGCTCGTCCTCGAAGATCATCCGGCGATAGCCATTGAGCTTGCCTTCATTGATGTCCTGGCAGCTGACGAAGGCGAAATTGACCGTCCGCTTATCGTCCCGCGCCGGCGCGGTGATGGTCCGGCCGATGCGGCTGCCATTCCCTTGCGAGTCGGTGAAGCGGTACCAATAGGTCCGGGCCGGCTTGAGCTTGCCGACCAGGACCCGGCAGGTCCAGTCCGAGGCGGCCGAGACCGCCGCCGGCGCCCGTGCCACGACGTTGCGGAACGCTTCGTCCTCGGCCACCTCGACGGTCAGCAGCTCCCGCTCGCCCTGGTCGAACGGGCGCCGGGTCCACAGGATCACGCTGTCGGGCGCCGGATCGCCGGAAGCCACCCCCTCCGGGTAGAGGTCGCGCCGTTCCCGCCACTTCGTGCGCGAGGCGCGGGCCGGGCCGGCCCAGGCGAGCGACGCGCCCATGGCCGAGGCGGCCTGGAGGAACGAGCGGCGGCTGAACGTCATTTCATTTTCCCCCGATGCCCAGCCGCTGGAAATGCCAGCGCAAATGATCCTCGATGAAGGTCGAGATGAAATAATAGCTGTGGTCGTACCCCTCCTGCATCCTCAGAGTCAGCGGGAGCCCGGCATTTTCGCAAGCGGTGGTAAGGAGCCCGGGCCTGAGCTCCCGTTCCAGGAAGCTGTCGGCCGTGCCCTGGTCGACGAGGATTTCCGGCACCCGCGCGCCGTCCTCGATCAGGGCGACGGCGTCGTGGGCGCGCCAGGCGGAGCGGTCCTGGCCGAGATAGCGGCCGAGCGCTTTCTCGCCCCATGGCACCCGGCCGGGCGCGACGATCGGGGCGAAGGCGGAAACGCTCCGGTAGCGGCCGGGATTGCGCAGGGCGAGGGTGAGGGCGCCGTGGCCGCCCATCGAATGGCCGGTGATGCCCTGGCGGGCCATGTCGGCGGGGAAATTCGCCGCGACGAGGTCGGGCAGCTCGGCGGCGACGTAGCTCTCCATCCGGTAATGGCGGGAATAGGGTTGCTGAGTCGAGTCGAGGTAGAAGCCGGCGCCCTGGCCGAAATCGTAATCGGGTTCGTCGGGGATTTCGGCGCCGCGCGGGCTGGTGTCGGGGGCGACCAGGATCAGGCCGAGCTCGGCGCAGACCCGCTGATACTGGCCTTTCTCGACGACGTTGGCGTGGGTGCAGGTGAGGCCGGAGAGGTACCAGAGGATTGGCAGGGGTTCGCCGGCTTCGGCCTGGGGAGGAAGGTAGATTCCGAACACCATGTCGGTGCCGGTCTCCCGGCTGGAATGGCGGCAGGCGAGCTGGGTGCCGTCGAAGGATCTGGCGGTGGAGAGGGTCTCGAGGGTCATCTCATTCTCCGTCGCCCCAGCGCAGGCTGGGGCCCCAGGGGGTGAAGGGCGCCGTGCTGGTTCTCGCTGGGGTCCCAGCCTTCGCTGGGACGACGTGCCGTCAATAAACCACCACGCTCCGGATGCTCTCCCCCGCATGCATCAGGTCGAACGCCTTGTTGATGTCGTCGAGCGGCATCGTGTGGGTGATCAGCGGGTCGATCTCGATCTTGCCGTCCATGTACCAGTCGACGATCCGGGGAACGTCGGTGCGCCCGCGGGCGCCGCCGAAGGCCGAGCCCTTCCAGACCCGGCCGGTGACGAGCTGGAAGGGGCGGGTGGCGATCTCGCGGCCGGCTTCGGCGACTCCGATGATGGTCGAGACCCCCCAGCCGCGGTGGCAGCATTCGAGCGCCTGGCGCATGACGTCGGTGTTGCCGGTGCAGTCGAAGCTGTAATCGGCGCCGCCGTCGGTGAGATCGAGGATCGCCGGCACGACCTTGTCCATGCCGATCTCGGCGGGGTTGATGAAGTCGGTCATTCCGAAGGCCTGGGCCATCGCCCTTTTGGCCGGGTTGACGTCGATGCCGACGATCCGGTTGGCGCCGACCAGCCTGGCGCCCTGGATGACGTTGAGGCCGATCCCGCCGAGGCCGAAGACGACGACGTTGGCGCCCGGCTCGACTCCCGCGGTCCAGATCACCGCTCCGACGCCGGTCGTGACTCCGCAGCCGATGTAGCAGATCTTGTCGAACGGCGCGTCCTCGCGGACCCTGGCGAGAGCGATCTCGGGCATCACGGTGAAGTTCGAGAAGGTCGAGCAGCCCATATAATGGTGGATGGTCTCGGAGCCCAAGCGGAAGCGGCTGGTGCCGTCGGGCATGACGCCCTTGCCCTGGGTGGCCCGGATCGCGGTGCACAGGTTGGTCTTGCGCGACAGGCACGACTTACACTGGCGGCATTCGGGCGTGTAGAGTGGGATGACGTGGTCGCCGACCTTCACCGAGGTCACGCCCTCGCCCACCTCCCGGACGATGCCGGCGCCTTCATGGCCGAGGATCGAGGGGAAGATGCCCTCGCTGTCCTTGCCCTCGAGCGTATAGGCGTCGGTATGGCAGACGCCCGTCGCCATGATCTCGACCAGCACTTCGCCGGCGCGGGGGCCGTCGAGGTCGACCTCGTGGATTTCGAGCGGCTGGTTCGGGGCGACGGCGATGGCGGCGCGAGTCTTCATCCTGTTTCCTCTGCCTGAGCGGGTGCTGCGAGGCCAGTCTTGTCATCACGCGGGGGACGATTACAACATGTAACGAAAAGGGGACCCGCTCATGCTCATCGCGCTTGCCGTCGCCGCCGCCGCTCCCGCCACGCCCGCCGCGCCGCCTTCCCCTCCGCCGCCCTCCTGCTCGACCGCCGAATATCGCCAGCTCGATTTCTGGGTGGGCGAGTGGGACGCCGAATTCGCTTTGCCGGGCGGCAAGACGGGCCATGCGGTCAACCGGATCACCCGCAACGAGTTTGGCGACTGCGTGATCGCCGAGCATTTCGAGCAGGCGGACATCGGCTATGTCGGCGCTTCCCACTCCATGTACGATCCGGCCAAGAAGAAATGGCTGCAAACCTGGGTCGACAATGGCGGCGCCTACATCAGCCTGATCGGCGGTCCGGTCGAAGGCCAGCCCTACAGTTTCGAGCTCGTCACCGTGGAGCCGAAAGGGCCCAAGCAGACCTGGTCGCGGATGATCTGGCAGGAGGTGAAGCCCGACAGCTTCACCTGGCGCTGGCAGGCGCGGCAGGGGGATGGGAGCTGGGCGGACAGCTGGGTGATCAAGTACAAACGGCGGAAGTGAATTATCCTCCCCATCGTCAGATGGGGAGGGGGACCACATGAAATGTGGTGGAGGGGTAGAAGGCGCAGGCCTTGGCCGTCTCGCACTCGATCCTCGGACGTCTCGGCAGCTACCCCTCCACCATGCTTCGCATGGTCCCCCTCCCCATGCGGAGCATGGGGAGGACAATTCAGCGCCACTTTCTGCGGTCCGCGAGGATCGCCTTCGCCGCATTATGCCCCGGCGCCCCTGTCACTCCGCCGCCCGGATGCGCGCCCGCTCCGCACAGATAGAGTCCCGCCAGCGGCATCCTGTAATCCGCATGCCCCAGCATCGGCCGCGCCGAGAAGAGCTGGTCGAGGCCCATCTTGCCGTGGAAGATGTCGCCGCGCGGTACTCCGAAGCGCTGCTCGAGATGCCAGGGCGAGAGGGCGAGGCGGCCGATCACCGAGGCTTTGAAGCCGGCCGCGTAGCGGTCGACATGGGCGATGATGTGGTCGGCGGCCTCGCCGACCCGGGCCTCCCAGCCGCCCTCCACCTCATAGGGGAAATGCTGGCAGAACAGGCTGGCGACATGCTGACCCGGCGGGGCGAGGCTGTCGTCGAGGGTCGAGGGGATCAGCATCTCGACGATCGGCTCGCGCGCCCAGCCTTCCGTCCGGGCGCTGGTATAGGCGCGGTCCATATAGCCCAGCGACGGGGCGATGATGATCCCGGCGGTGAGGTGGTCGCCGGGCTCGGGCAGGCTGGTGAAGCGGGGCAGCTCGGACAAAGCGACGTTCATCCGGAAGGTGGCGGATTCGGCGCCCCAGCCGGCCATCCGGCGCGAGATTTCGGGGGCGACCGCGCCGTCCGGAAGCAGCTTGCCGAAGAGGAAGTGCGGGTTGACGTTCGCCGCCACCGCCTTGGCCCGATAAGCCTTGCCGCCGGCCACGGCGCCCGCCGCCCGGCCGCGCTCGACGATGATCTCCTCGACCGGCGAATCGAGGATGATCTCGACACCCTTGGCGCGCGCGGCGCGCGCCATGGCCTGGGTGATCGCGCCCATTCCGCCGATCGCATGGCCCCAGGCCCCGGCCACCCCGGCCGCCTCGCCGAACAGATGGTGGAGGAGGACGTAGGCCGAGCCGGGATCGTAGGGGCTGGCATAATTGCCGACGACCGCGTCGAAGCCGAACAGGGCCTGGACGATGTCGGTGCTGAAATAGCGGTTCAGGATGTCGGCGGCGGATTTGGTGAAGAAATCGAGCAGGTTGCGCTGCTCCTCGGAGCTCATGCCGCGCACCGAATTGCCGAGCTTCAGGGCGGCGAGGACGTCGGCGATCCCGCCGCCGGCATTGGGCGGAGCGCGCAATATCCAGTCGCGGAGGATGGCGACGACCGAGCTCAGGGCGGCGGAGTAAGCGTCATAGCCTTCGGCGTCCTGCGGCGAATGGCGCTCGATCTCGCGCCGGGTGAGGCCGCCGCGGCCGGAGAGGAGATGGCCGGGGCCGAGGGTCGGCAGGAAATTGTCGACCTTGCGGAGAACGACCTCGAGGCCGTGCTCGTAGAGCCGCATGTCCTCGATCACCCTCGGGTTCAAGAGGCTGACCGTGTAGGCCGCGGTCGAGTTGCGGAAGCCGGGGTGGAACTCCTCCGTCACCGCCGCCCCGCCGACGACGTGGCGGC
The DNA here is from genome assembly GCA_035719905.1 of Allosphingosinicella sp. Classification (GTDB taxonomy): domain Bacteria; phylum Pseudomonadota; class Alphaproteobacteria; order Sphingomonadales; family Sphingomonadaceae; genus Allosphingosinicella. The sequence continues at coordinate 10,810 of DASTFN010000042.1, read as the reverse complement.
GCTCGAGGATGGTGACCTTGAGCCCCTTCGAAGCGAGATAATAAGCGCAGGCGAGGCCGTTATGGCCGGCGCCGATGATGAGGACGTCGGTGTCGGGGGAGGATGGCATGGAGGCGACCTACAGCAAGGGCGGTGCGGGTCGCAAATGGCACGTCGTCCCAGCGTAGGCTGGGACCCCAGGGGGTGAAAGGCACCGCGTTCTTCACCCGCCGGGGCCCCAGCCTTCGCTGGGGCGACGGGCTGCCAAAGCCGACAAAAACCCGTAGGAAGCCGGAATGACATCGCTTCCGCTCGCCATGATCCTGCTGCTCTCGCCCATCGAGGGCGATCCGGAAATCTTCAGGACCCGCGTCGAAAGCGCGCCCCAGAAGGTGGCGACGTTCATCGAGCGTCGCGCCAACTGCAACCATTTCACCGGCGAAGAGCCTTATGACCCGGAGCGCGCGGCGTTTCTGAGTAAAACGATCCGCGAGCTCAAATGCGCGCGCATCGCCCGCGACGAGCGCAAGCTGACGCGCTCCTATCGCGACCGGCCCGAAATCCTTCGGCTTCTCAAGGACACCGAAGACCTGCTCGGCTGGTAGTCCGGGTCAGCGGTGCAGCTGGTCCAGCGGCAGGGCCAGGCTCGCCTTCAGCCGGCGCTTGACGAAGCTGGTCTCGTAGCGGCGGACCGCGCGCTGGCCGGCGAGCATGTCGTCGGTGAAGAGGTTGAACGCCTCCATGTCGGCGACGACGACGAGCAGGAGGATGTCGAACGCGCCCGAAATCTCGAGGCAGAACTGGATATTCTCGGACGCGGCGAGCAGGCGCTTGAAGCTCGCCACCTCGGTCAGCGCATGGCGCTCGAGCTGGACGTGGATCACCGCCGACAGGGGATGGCCGACCGCCGGCTCGGCGACGATGGCAACGTCGCCGGCGATCGCCCGCGAGGCGCGAAGCTGGCGAAGGCGGCGCGCCACGGCGGAGGGCGACAGGCCGACCCGCTCGGCCAGAATGTCGGCGGTGAGCTGGTTGTCGGCCTGCAGGCAGGCGAGGAGCTTGATGTCGAGCTGGTCGAGCTTCTTGTCCATTCAGGCGCTTCCACTGCTATTTACGCCACAAAGGGGCGCGGCCGGCGCCATGTTTGCCTGAAATTGCCGCCAGACCAAGCGATAACCTTGAGCAGGGATGCGGCTTTCGAGTGGGGAGAAGAATATGAAGCGGACCAGCGGGATAGCTTTGTTCGTCGCCGGCCTGGCTTTGGCGGCGGGCATGGCCGAGGCTCAGCCGGTCGCGGCGGCGGCGGTCGCTCCGGCCGACGGTCGGACGGTGGTGACGGCTCTTCGCAAGGTGCTCGCCGAGAATTACGTCCTTCCCGACGTGCGTCCGAAGCTCGACTCGGCCCTCGCCAAAGGGCTGGCGGCGGGGCGCTACGACGTCTCCGATCCCGCAATCCTGGTCGAAAGGGTCAATGCCGACCTCGCCGCCGTCACGCCCGACAAGCATCTCGGCCTGAACTACGATCCGCAACAGGCCGCTCAGCTTTCCGGTGCGCCGCGTCAGGACGACGGGCCTGCGACGGCCGAGCAGCTGCGGGTGGCGCGGCTGCGCAACCACGGCATCGTCGAGCTGAAATGGCTGTCGGGCAACATACGCTATATGGAATTGCGGGGCTTCATGTGGACGGGCCCGGAAAGCGCCCGAGCCTATGACGACGCGATGCGCTTCCTCAGCGGCGGCGACGCCGTGATCATCGACCTGAGGCGCAACGGCGGCGGCAGCCCCGACGCCGTCCAATATCTGGTCAGCCATTTCATGGAGCCCAACCGGCCGCTCGTCACCTTCCATATGGGGGCGACCCAGGTCGACAAGCTCTCCACCCTGGCGTCGCTGCCGGCGGGGCGAATGGTCGGCAAGCCGCTCTACGTGCTGACCAGCGGCGGCACCGCCAGCGCGGCGGAGGAATTCACCGGCCATGTCGCCGGCTTCAATCTCGGCGAGGTGATCGGCGACACGACGGCCGGAGCGGGCTTCCGCAACACCTTCTTCCCGCTGCCAGGCGGCTATCTGATCAGCGTCTCGGTCGGCCGCGCCGTGCTCGCCTCGACCGGCAAGGATTGGGAGGCCGTCGGAATCGCGCCGACCGTCGCCATAGCCGCCGACAAGGCGCTCGACCTCGCCACGGCCCGGGCGATGCGACGGATCGCGGCGGCGGCCCCGCCTCAGGACAAAGCGGCGCTCGAGGCTTCTGCGCAGATGCTGACGGCGCAGGTCCAGCCCGTCGCCACCGCCCTCCCGCTCGCGGCCTATGCCGGCAGCTTCGGGGAGCGGAAGGTGTGGGTGGAGGAGGGGCGCCTCGCCTACCAGCGCGAGGGCGGGCCCAAGCTCGCCCTGGTCGCGATCGGGCCCAACCTCTTCGCCTTCGAGAACGACGCGACGACCCGGGTCGAGTATAAGGTCGCCGGCAACGCCGCCACCGGCTTCGAGCTTCAGCGCGGCGACGGGAGCAAGGTGGAGGCGGTTCGGACTCCGTGAGGACCGTCGTCCCAGCGAAGGCTGGGACCCCAGGGGTGATGGCTCCGGCGGTCTTCACTCACCGGGGCCCCAGCCTCCGCTGGGGCGACGAGATCCTAGGCTTCCCCAGTCCCCACTCCCGGCCTCTCCCCCAGGGTCCGGCAGAGCCAGGCGTTCACCGCGAAGCGATAGTCCTCGAAGCCGCAATCGGGGCAGCTCACCCGGCGCACCTCGTGGCGGACCCAGGAGGGGAAGACGACGAGGCTGTTCTGTTCGGGCTCGAACTCGACATAGTCGCCCTGCGCGCTGTGGTCGCCGAGCCGGTAGAGGCGCAGGGTGCCGCCCGAGAAACGCTTCGGCTCGCGATGGAAATAATAGACGGCGCTGACCAGGCGGTCCTGCGTGCCGGTCCTGTCGCCGCCGAGCGGCTGCCGGCCCCTGCCGACCGGGATGTCGCTATGGTGGGCGAAGAAGGCGCCGTCGCTATGGCCGGCGACCTCGAGCTCGAAATATTCGATCTCGAACGGCCTGGTTCCGGTGCGGCGGAAGATGTCGGCAAGCTTCTCGTTCAGCCGCCGCTCGAGCACCGGACGGTGGGGGCCGAGGTCGTTGAGGCGCTCGGCGATCCGGCGCTTGGGGTCGAGGACGTAGCCGCTGAGCAATGCGGGGGCGAAGCGTTCGCGGTTGGCGATCGTCCAGTCGAGAAGGGCCTCATGCTCGGCCGGATCGAGGAAGTCGCGATATTGGTGGCAGGGCGGCAGCGGCCGCGGGGGCAGGGTCGCCATCCTTCAGCCGTTCGGCCGGGCCTTCGGAAAGCCGCCCCAGGCCTGGTCGTAATCGGGCTGGAGGCCGCCTTGTGCCGTCATGGCGAAGCGCGTCGGGCGGAACGGCCAGCAGCTTTCGACCATGAAGGCCAAAGCGTCCTCGATCTTGTGGGGCTTGAGCTCGGCTTCCGAAGCGGCCTTCCAGCTGGCGACGTCAGGCCCGTGGCCGGACATGAGGTTGTGCAGGCTGAGGCCGCCGGGAGCGAAGCCCTCCGCCTTGGCGTCGTAGGCGCCTTTGATCAGGCCCATGCATTCGCTCATCACGTTGCGGTGGAACCAGGGCGGCCGGAACGTGTCCTCGGCGACCGTCCAGCGCGGCGGGAAGATGACGAAATCGGCATTGGCCCGGCCCGGCGTCTCCGACGGGCTGGTCAGGACGGTGAAGATGCTTGGGTCGGGATGGTCGAAGCTCACCGTTCCCATCGCGTTGAATTGGGCGAGGTCGTATTTCCAGGGGGCGAGATTGCCGTGCCAGGCGACGACGTCGAGCGGGCTGTGGTCGAGCCTCGTCGTCCACAGCCGGCCGAGATATTTCTGGATGAGCTCGACCTCGCCCTCCGAATCTTCATAGGCGGCGGCGGGCGTGAGGAAGTCGCGCGCATTGGCGAGGCCGTTGGAGCCGATCGGGCCAAGCTCGGGCAGGCGGAACAGGGCGCCGTAATTTTCGGCGACATAGCCGCGCGCGGGGCCGTCCGGCAGGATCGCCCGGAAGCGGACTCCGCGGGGTATCAGGGCGATCTCTCCCGGCGCGACGTCGATCCGCCCCATCTCGGTGAGCAGAGCCAGCCGCCCCTGCTCGGGGATGAACAGCAGCTCGCCGTCGGCATCAAAGAAGAAGCGCGCCATGTCGCGGGTCGCCCGGTAGACGTGGACGGCGACGCCCGAGAGCGCTTCGGGCCCGCCATTCGCCATCATCGTCGCCATGCCCTCGATCAGATCCGGCAGCTCCTCGCCAAGCGCCGGCGGGTCCCAGCGCAGGCGGTTGGGGGGTAGCGGATCGTGGAGCGCGGCGGCGGTGAAGAGCGGCGCGCCTTCATAGGGGCAATAGGGCGGATGCTCGGCGCTGGGGCGCAGACGGTAGAGCCAGGAGCGTCGGTTCTCGGCCCGCGGCGCGGTGAAGGCGGTGCCGGAGAGTTGCTCGGCATAGAGGCCGAAAGCCGGCTTCTGCGGCGAATTCCGCCCCGTCGGCAGCGCCCCCGGCACCGCCTCGGTGGCGAAATGATTGCCGAAGCCCGTCATATAGGCTGGGTCGCTCATGGGGGGTTCCTTAACCGCGGATCGTCGCCAAGGCGAGGCACCTGAACGCAAAGGGGCCAAGGGGGCAGGCGCGCTTCCGATACGGGCGCACGCAAAATTATCCTTCCGGCTGCTACGGCACCTTCGCCGCCTCCATCTTGGGAACTCCGCTCATGGCCTGGATCATTGTGAATTTCGATAACGCCACGTCGACGTCGACGACCATTTCGATCACCCTGACCCAGGCTGCCGTCGTCCTCGAGGGCGGCGACAGCCTGTCGATTTTCGGCAACGTTGCGTTCGGGTCGTTCTCCGCCACCAGCGGCGCGGTCAAATTCAGCCCCGAGACCGGCGTGACCTTCAACGCGCAGTTGACAGTCCCGATCAGTTCCGCCGGAGGTACCCCCGGCATCGTCGTGACGAACTTCCAGGGCACGGTCATCGTCAGCTGGCCGACGCCAACCGGGATGCAAGCGGCGACCCTTTGTTCAGGACAACCGCTCGTTCTCACCAACTATTCGGGCTGACGGAGGAAGGCTCCTCGCGGCGGCCCGGTCCCCTTCGGGGCCCGGCGAAGGGCAAAGAAAAGGGCGCCGCGGTTTCCCGCGACGCCCTTCTTTCCCGGAGCCGATCAGCCGAAGAAAAGGTCGCTGATCAGGATCTGGTCGCCTTGCGACACGATGTGGACGACGTTCGACCCGGTGTTGACGAACATTTCGTTGCCCACGAACGTCACGTCCGACGCATCGACGCCGAGCTCGCTGAGATCGATCTTGTCGACGCCGCTGTCGAAGTCGGTGATCGTGTCGGTCGAATTGTCGTCGGCGAAGATGAAAATGTCCGCGCCGTCGCCGCCGGTGAGGCGGTTGTCGGCGGAGTTGCCGTTGATCCGGTCGTCGCCGTGGCCGCCGATGGCGTTCTCGATCACCGCGCCATAGGCGATGCCGATATTGTTCTCCATCAGCGTGTCGCCACCGACGATTTCGAACCAGGGAACGTCCTCGTTGGCGCCCTCGCGGCCGCCGAAATAGAGGTCGTAGGCGGCGGTGCGGCTGGCGAAGCCGGCCGCGGCGTTGTTGGCATTGACGAAGGCGAGATAATCCGCCTTGGACAGGGTCGACGGATCGAGATCGGCATAGGCGGGGTTATACGCCCCGAACCCGCCGGCGCTGCTGTAGGCGCCGGGCCGCAGGTCGATGACCGAATCCGTATAATAGCCCGACAGGTCGAGCGTGTCGTTGCCGCCGGCATCCCAGATCGTGAACATGGTGAGCAGCTCGCCGGCCTGGAACTTCATCACCGCGTTGGTGACGTCGGCCGAGGCGTTGAAGCCGTAGGTCGTGTCGCCGGTGCGGGTCGTCATGTCGGCGCCGTACTTCGCCTGGATTATCGCGACGTCGTGGACCATCGGCGTCGACGGGTTGACGAATCGCATCAAATTCCAGTCGACCTGGTTGTTGCCCGCTTCGTACGAGTCGAAATAGGACATGATCGTGTATTGCTGATTGTCCTGGAAGTAGAAGGCGTCGCCCTCGAACGTGATCGGATCGGCGACGCCGTCGCCGTCGTTGTCGTCCCCGAAATTGTAATTGCCGGGGTGATCGAGCCCAAGCGAGTGGCCGAGCTCGTGGTTCAGGGTCTGCAGTCCGTAGCCTCCGGGATAGAGGTCGAAGTTGCTGCTGTTGTAGCGTGGATCGGCGATCCAGACGTCGCCGGCGATGCGCGAGCCGCCCGGGAAATAGGCCCAGGCCTGGGCGGGCCCCGACCAGGTGTTGGCGAGCCAGATGTCCGCCGTGTTCTGAGCCCAGGCGCTGGCGCCCGGCTGCGGAGTCGCTTCGACGAAGTGGGCAGCGATCAGATCGTCCCAATTGTTGACCGCGATGCGTGCGGCCGCCTTCTGCGCCTCGGTGAAGGGCGTATAGCCATAGCCCTCGCCGTAATAGACCGGATTGTTGTTCTGGCCGGTGGCGTGCTGCTGGGTGAGGAAGGCGTAGGTGATGACTCCGTCCGATACGTCCTGCGAGACGCCCGAATCGAGCTGGCTGCGGACATTGTTGTCGCCCGGCCGACTGGCGTCCCAGTCGCCGGTGAGGCCGTAGACGGTCTTGCCGCGGATGACCTCGCCCGGATCGTTGAGGTCGGGGAGGCCCGACGAGGAGCCGGGATCGGCGAATATGGCGTTGAAGTCGGCCGCGTCCTGGATCGGGCCGGCCAGCCGCAGGTCGTTATAGTCGACCTCCGGGGTCGCCGGAATGGTGTTTTCCTTTTTCGGCATCGTGTCTCTCCCTCCTCGCGGAATCGCTGATGCATCGGGGGCGCATGGCGTCCCCCCGAAGATGCGGCCGGCATAACGCGGCCGATTTTTCGAGGGAGTCAATAGTGCAAATGATTTCCTAGGCTTAGCACGTACTTACCGCAGTCTAGCGCATCAGGACCAGCTCCTCCGCCATGGTCGGATGGAGCGCCACCACCGCGTCGAAATCCGCCTTCTTGAGCCCGGCCTTGACCGCGATCGCGGCGGCCTGGAGGATTTCGGGGGCGTCGGGGCCGATCATGTGCAGGCCGACGACCTCGTCGGTCTCGGAGTTGACGACGAGCTTGTAGAGCGCGCGCTCGTTGCGGCCGGCGAGGACGTTCTTCATCGCCCTGAAGTCCGACGTGAAGGTCTTGACCGAGCCGAGCTTGTTGCGCGCCTGGCCCTCGGTCATCCCGACCCCGGCCAGCGGCGGGTGGCTGAACACGGCCGAGGGGATGTTCTCATAGTCGACCCGGCACGGCTTGTTGCCGAAGATGGTGTCGGCGAAGGCCTGGCCCTCGCGGATCGCGACCGGGGTGAGCTGGACCCGGTTGGTGACGTCGCCGACCGCATAGACGCTGTCGCAGCTCGACTTGTTGTCGGCGTCGACCACCACCGCGCCCTTCTCGTCCACCTGGACCCCGGCCGCCTCGAGGCCGAGGCCTTCCGTATTGGGCTGGCGGCCGATCGCGAACATCACCGCGTCGGCCTCGATCGCGTCGCAGCCCGACATGTTGACGGTGAGCGCGCCGTTCTTCTGCTCGAGGCTCTCGAACGAGACGTGGAACTTGAACTCGATCCCCTTCATCATCGAGATGGTGAGCAGCCGGTCGCGGATCGTCTCGTCATAGCCGCGAAGGATGACGTCGGTGCGGTTGACCAGGGTGACGTGGCTGCCGAGATTGTGGAAGATCCCGGCGAACTCGTTGGCGATGTAGCCGGCGCCGGCGATCACCACCCTTTTCGGAAGCTCGGGCAGATGGAAGGCCTCGTTCGAGGTGATCCCGAGCTCGCTTCCGGGAAAATCCGGAACCACCGGCCGGGCGCCGGTGGCGATGAGGATGATCCCGGCGGTGACCGTGCGGCCGCCGGCCAGGCGGACCTCGTGCGGCCCGGCGACGACCGCCCGCTCCTTCAGTATCTCGACCTTATGGTTGGTCAGGGTCTCGGTATAGGCCTCCTCGAGCCGTCCGACCTCGGCGAGGACGTTGTCGCGCAGGGTCGGCCAGTGGAAGGCGCAGGTTGGGACGTCCCAGCCGAAGCGCCGGGCGTCCTGCAGATCCTCGGCGAAATGGGCGCCGTAGACGAGCAATTTCTTGGGCACGCAGCCGCGGATGACGCAGGTTCCGCCGACCTTATGCTCCTCGGCGATCGCCACTTTCGCGCCATGGGCCGAGGAGACCCGGGCGGCGCGGACGCCGCCGGAGCCGGCGCCGATGACGAAGAGGTCGTAGTCGTAGCTCTTGGGCATGGGGCGGGTTCCGTTGGGCTGGGGTCGGGATGCCATATGACCGCCGCTGCCCCCCGGTCAAACGCACCGTCATTGCGAGGAGCGAAGCGACGAAGCAATCCAGTGGGCCTCCGAGGCCGCACTGGATTGCTTCGCTTCGCTCGCAATGACGGTCAGATATTGAGCTTCGCCACCAAGGCCAGCCGCTCCGGAGTCGCGTCCTTGAAATTGCCGGCGGCGAAGGGGGGATGGGGGTCGTATTCCATGCTGAGCTGGACCGCTTCCGCCATCTCGCGGCCGGCGATCTCGGCGCAGAGGGTGAGGCCGAGGTCGATCCCGGCCGAGACCCCGGCGCTGGTCAGATATTTGCCGTCCTCGGTGACCCGCTCGGGCGAATAGGTCGCGTTGAAATGGCTCAGATATTCGCGGGCACCCCAGTGGGTCGAAGCCCGGCGCCCTTCGAGCAGCCCGGCCGCGCCGAGGAGCAGCGAGCCCGTGCAGACCGAGCAGGTCCAGGTCGTGACGGCGTCGAGCACCGCCATCCAGCCCAGCACCCTGTCCTCGCCCATCTCCCGCTGGACGCCGGCGCGCCGCCCGCCCGGGACGATCAGCATGTCCGCCTCGATCTCGTCGTTGATGCCGGTGTCGGCAATGAGCGACAGGAAGCCGTCGCCGGTGCGCACGGGCCCGGCGCGGTGCCCGACGAAGCGGATCTCAACGCCCGGCAGCCGGCTCAGCGACTCGTAGGGACCGATGGCGTCGAGGGCGGTGACCCCGTCGTAGAGATAGATGAGGATCAGCATCGTGGTTCCTTCAATGCACGCCGTCCCAGCGCAGGCCGGGACCCCAGGGGGTGAAAAGCGCGGCGCCCTTCACCCGCCGGGCCCCAGCCTGCGCTGGGGCGACGATCAGGTTTCATCTCCCAGGGCTCGGGCAATCAACGCCTTCGTCGACGGGTCGAAATCCAGTTCCTGGCCCTCGTCGATCGCTTTGGCCATGGCCTTGCCGAGCTCGACTCCGAACTGGTCGAAGGGGTTGATTCCAAGGAGGACCGCATTCGCGAAGGTGCGGTGCTCGTAAAAGGCGATGAGCGCTCCGAGCGTGGTCGGATCGAGGCGGTCGAGGAGGATGGTGGTCGACGGGCGGTCGCCGGGATAGGCCCGGTGCGGGTCGTCGCTCGCCTTGCCCGACATCAGGGCGGCGCCCTGGGCGAAGCAGTTGATGAGGAGCTGGCGATGATGCTCCTCGTCGAAGGCGTGGCCGGGCTCGACGCAGGCGACGAACTCGACGGGCACCAGCTGGGTGCCCTGGTGGAGGAGCTGGAAGACGGCATGCTGGGCGTCGGTGCCGATGCCGCCCCAGGTGACGGGCGAGGTCGCGCGTGCCGCCGGGGCGCCGTCGAGCCTCACCGACTTGCCGTTCGATTCCATCTCGAGCTGCTGGAGATAGGAGGGGAGCAGCCGGAGCCTCTCGTCATAGGCGAAGACGGCTCGGGTCTGGCTTCCCCGGACGTTGGAATAATAGCGGTCGGCGAAAGCGGCGAGGACGGGGGCGTTGCGGTGGAGCGGCGCCAGCCGGAAATGGCGGTCCATCGCCGCCGCCCCTTCGAGCAGGGTCTCGAACGCCTCCCAGCCGAGGGCCAAAGCGGCCGGGAAGCCGATCGACGACCATAAAGAGTAGCGGCCGCCGACGCTCTCCGCGAAGGGCAGGATCCGGGTCTCGTCGACTCCGAATTCGAGCGCCCGTTCCGGCGCGGCGGTCAGGGCGACGATCCGGCCATAGGGGTCGGCGACCCCGCCTTGCTCCATCCAGGCGAGGGCGGAGCGGGCGTTGAGCAGGGTTTCCAGCGTGGTGAAGGTCTTCGAGGCGAGGACCAGGAGGGTGGTGTGCGGGTCGAAGCCGGCGATCGCCTCCTCGAGGGCGGCGCCGTCGACATTGGACACCATTGCCGTGTCGTAGCGCCCGGAATCCCGGCCGAGGGCGTCGATGACGAAATCGGGCCCGAGCGCCGAGCCGCCGATGCCGATGTGGAGGATGTGGCGGATCGGGCCGAACGCCTCCGCCTCGATCGCGTCGACGAGCGCCCGCATCCGGGAGCGCAGGCCGGTGGCCCGGGCGACGCTCTCCGGCGCCCCCTGGCCGCGCTCGGCGCTGTGCTCGGCGGCGCGATCCTCGGTCGGGTTGACGATGGCGCCGGCGAACAAAGCGTCGCGCGCGCCGGCGAGGTCGCGCGCCTCGGCCAGAGCCTGGAAGGCGGAGAGGAGCGGGGCGCTGAGATGGGTCTTGGAGAAGTCGAAATGCAGGCCCGGCAGGTCGAGCGAGAGGCCGGCGAGGCGGTCCGGCTCGGCGGCGAAGAGCGCGGCGAGGGTCTGCGGCTCGGCGGCCTCGATCGCGGCCCAGGCTTGGTTTTCGTCCATGGCCGCGCTCTTAGTGGGGCGGGGAGGGGATGCCAATGGATCGTCGCCCCAGCGAAGGCTGGGGCCCCGGTGGGTGAAAAGCGTGGCGCCCGGT
>DASTFN010000041.1:0-7812 GCA_035719905.1 Allosphingosinicella sp. | reverse complement strand
GTCGCCATGATCGTAGAATATCTCCGAGCACGGGCCGCACGGTCCTGTATCGCCCATCGCCCAGAAATTGTCGCTGGTCGCGATGCGGATGATGCGGCTCTCCGGGAGCCCGGCGATCTTCTTCCAGTAGCCCGCGGCATCGTCGTCGGTGTGGTAGACGGTGACGGTCAGGCGATCCTTGGCAAGCCCGAACTCCCTGGTGATGAGGTTCCAGGCAAGCTCGATCGCGCGCTCCTTGAAATAGTCGCCGAACGAAAAATTGCCGAGCATCTCGAAGAAGGTGTGGTGGCGGGCGGTGTAGCCGACATTGTCGAGATCGTTATGCTTGCCGCCGGCGCGGACGCATTTCTGCGACGAGACCGCGGTCGAATAGGGCCGGGATTCGAGGCCGGTGAAGACGTTCTTGAACGGCACCATCCCGGCGTTGACGAACATCAAGGTCGGGTCGTTCTGGGGGACGAGCGGCGCCGAGGGCACCGGCCGGTGCCCGTTCGAGCCGAAATAGTCGAGGAACGACCGGCGGATGTCGTTGGTGGAGGTCATGGCGCCAAGGTAAGCCACATGCTGCGCTGCGGCAACTCCCCGTCGCCCCAGCGAAGGCTGGGGCCCCGCCGGGTGAAGACCGCCGCGCCTTTCGCTCGCTGGGATCCCAGCCTTCGCTGGGATGACGGGGTTAAAGCCCGGTCGGCGAAGCCGGCTGCTCGGCTGGCGCTTCGGCCACTTCCACCGGCCTCTCCTCGCTGCTCACCGGGTAGCTGGCGTAGCGCTGGATCTGCTCGCGGGCCGGGTCCGGCGCCTCGGCGACCACGACCTGAGTGGGCTCGGGCGCCCGGAGCAATTCCCCGTCCGCATAATGTTCGACGGCCGGATCGTGCTGCGGGACATATTCGACCGGATAGGTGCGGCAGCCGATGCAGCCGCTGCCGAGCTCGCCCACGATTACCGGCTGCTGGGCGGCGCGATACTCGGCCTGGTGGACCTGCGCCCAATCCGGGCTTTGATAGGGGACGAGGTCGGCGTGGAAATCGTCCTCCGCCTCGTTGAAATAAGCGGGATTGATTTCGGCGATGGCGGATTTGCCGAGGGTGATGCCGAGCGCGGCGCCGAGGATCGAGAGACCGGCCAGGATCGGCAAAGTCGTCGAGACGGGCATTCTGATACTCCTCACTCGGCCCTCGCCTCCCTTGCCGGGGTTAAACCCACGGTGGGGCGAGGCTGTTCCCTGACCCCTCTCCCCTGCAGGGAGAGGGGTTTGGCCTCTGCCTCACCTCCCCTCTTGCGATTCGGCGCCAAAGGGTGGAACGCTGGCCGGATTGAGCGCGGACGCGCCTCAACGCGGCTCGCGCCTTGGGAACGCAAGGAGAGACGCATGCCCGACAGATCGGTAGGCACCAGGACGATCGCCCTCGTAGGACCGGGCGGCGCGGGAAAGACGAGCCTCGCCGAGGCCCTGCTCTTCGCCGCCGGGGCGGTCGACCGCCAGGGCAGCGTCGACGCCGGCACCAGCGTCGGCGATTCGAGCCCGGAGGCCCGGCAGCGCGCCGGCTCCACCGAGCTCAACCTGATGCATTTCGAATTCCTCGGCGATCGCTTCGCCATCGTCGACTCGCCCGGCTCGGTCGGCTTCTCGGCCGACGGAGCGCTCGCCATCGCGGCCGCCGATCTCGCATTGGTCGTCGTCGATCCCGACACCGACCGCGCCATCCTCGCCGAGCCGGCGCTCAGGCAGCTCGAGGCGCTCGGGATCCCCCACCTCATCTTCGTCAACAAGATCGACCAGGCCCGAGGCGGCATCCGCGATCTTCTGGAAGCACTTCAGCCGATGAGCTCCTCGCCGCTCGTCGCCCGCCAGATCCCGATCCGCGAGGGGGAGAAGGTGACCGGCTTCGTCGACCTCGCCCTCGAACGCGCGTTCAAATACCGGCCGGGCAAGCCCTCCGAGCAGATCGACATCCCCGCCGACCTCGCCGACCGCGAGTCGCAGGACCGCTTCCACATGCTCGAGCAGCTCGCCGACCATGACGACGCCCTGCTCGAGCAATTGCTGATGGACGAGACTCCCGACCGGGCGACGATCTTCGCCGACATCGCCCGCGAGACGAAAGAGAATCTGGTCGTCCCGGTGCTGTTCGGCTCGGCCCTGAACGGCTTCGGGATACGCCGGCTGATGAAGGCGCTTCGCCACGACGCTCCCGCCCCGGAGGCGGCGGCCGAACGGCTCGGCGCCAAGGCCGGCTGCGCCTTCGTTTTCAAGGTCTCGCATGGCGGCAACATGGGCCGGCTCGCCCTCGCCCGGGTGTTCGGCGGCCCGCTGAGCGAGGGCACCGAGCTGAAGAGCAGCGGCGGCGACATGGTCCGGGTCGGCACCCTCTTCGCCATGCAGGGGGAGAAGCCCGCCAAGCTCGGCAAGGCCGCGATCGGCGACGTCGTCGCCATCGCCAAGGCGGAAGGAGTCAATAACGGCGAATGGCTCGGCGCCGGCGGCAAGGCGCCCGAGCTGGCCCTGCCCGCTTCCAATTATGCCCTGGCCATCGCCACCAGCGACCGCAAGGACGACGTCCGCCTTTCGACCGCGCTTCACAAGCTGGTCGAGGAGGATCCCTCGCTCGACTGGGAGCAGGACGAGGCGCTCCACGAAACTCGCCTCAAGGGCATCAGCGACGAGCATCTCAAGGTCACCCTGGCCCGGCTGAAGCGGCGCTACGGAGTCGCCGTCGACGCCCACCCGCCGATCGTCGGCTACAAGGAATCGATCCGCAAGCCGGTCACCCAGCGCGGCCGCCACAAGAAGCAGTCGGGCGGCCACGGCCAGTTCGGCGACGTCGTCATCGAGATAAGGCCGCTTTCGCGCGGCGAGGGCTTCAAGTTCGACGAGAAGATCCATGGCGGCTCGGTGCCCCGGCAATATTTCTCCGCGGTCGAACAGGGCGTTCGCGACGCTCTGGCCAAGGGGCCGCTCGGCTTCCCGGTCGTCGATGTCGCGGTGACCCTGGTCGACGGCAGCTACCACACGGTCGACAGCTCGGAGCTCGCCTTCCGGACCGCCGGGCGGATCGGGATGAGCGAGGCTCTTGCCGTCGCCCAGCCCCACCTGCTCGAGCCCGTCCACAAGGTGACGGTGGTGACTCCCTCCTACGCGACTTCGCGGGTCACCTCGGCGATCGCCACCCGCCGCGGCCAGATGCTCGGAATGGACAGCCGCCCGGGCTGGTCGCGCTGGGACGTGGTCGAGGCTTTGGTGCCGGAAGCCGAGCTGCAGGGGCTGGACGCCGAGCTCCGCTCGGTGAGCCAGGGCCTCGCCAGCTACGAGGCGAAGTTCGACCATCTCGCCGAATTGAACGGCAAGCTGGCGGACGACGTCGTCCAGAAGGTGCTCGAGCCGGCCTGAGACGGGAGGGCGTCATCCCGGCGAAAGCCGGGATCCATGAACCCTGCCTTCTCCGAAGGTGTTGGTGTTCATGGATCCCGGATCAAGTCCGGGATGACGGTCTGGCCGCTTGACCCGAGCCGCGCTTTCGACTTCCTTGCGCGCAATCCAGATCGAGGGAGCGCCCGGTGGCCAAACGCCTGACCTATTACATCATCGCCGGGCTTCTGCTCGGGATCCTCGCCGGCTGGCTGCTCAACGTCTCGATCGGCGACGGCACCCCCGCCGGCGAGGCGAAGCTGAAGACGATCGCGGGCTACATCTCGATCCTGACGACCATCTTCCTCCACCTGATCAAGATGATCATCGCGCCCCTGGTCTTCTCGACCCTGGTCGTCGGCATCGCCCATATGGGCGACACGGCGGCGCTCGGACGGGTCGGCATCAAGGCGGTCGGCTGGTTCGTCTGCGCCAGCCTCGTCTCGCTCACCCTCGGCCTCATTCTCGTCACCATCTTCCAGCCGGGAGCCGCGCTCGGCCTGCCGCTTCCGCCGGTGGACGCGACGGTCGGGGTCGACCGCTCCGCCTTCGACTTCGCCAAGTTCATCGCCCACATCTTCCCCGAATCGATGATCGGCGCGATGGCGTCGAACGACATCCTCCAGATCGTCGTCTTCTCGCTCTTCGTCGGGGTCGCGATCATGGCGGTGGGCGAGCCGGCCAAGCCCCTGGTCCGGGGGGTCGAGGCGCTGGTCAAGGTGATGCTCCAGATCACCGATTATGTGATGCGCTTCGCCCCCGTCGCGGTCTTCGCCGCCGTCACCGCGACGGTGGCCCAGCGCGGGCTCGGGATCCTGAGCACGTTCGGCTATTTCATGGGCAGCTTCTATATCGGCCTGGTCATCTTGTGGGCGCTCCTGATCGGGATCTGCTTCCTGATCGTCGGAGCCCGCACCAGGCTGCTGGTCCGCTACATACGCGACCCGATCGTGCTCGCTTTCTCGACCGCCTCCTCCGAGGCCGCCTATCCGCGGACGCTGGAGGCGCTGGACCGGTTCGGGGTGCCGCCGCGGATCGCCAGCTTCGTCCTGCCCCTGGGCTATTCGTTCAACCTCGACGGCTCGATGATGTACATGACCTTCGCGTCGATCTTCGTCGCCCAGGCCTATGGCATCGAGCTCAGCCTCGGCACCCAGATATTGATGCTCCTCACCCTGATGATCACGTCCAAGGGCGTCGCCGGCGTGCCCCGGGCGAGCCTGGTGGTGATCACCGCGACCCTCGCCCAGTTCAACATCCCCGAGGCCGGGCTTCTGCTGATCCTCGCGGTCGACCATTTCCTCGACATGGGCCGCTCGGCGACCAACGTCGTCGGCAATGCGGTGGCGAGCGTGGTGGTGGCGAAGTGGGAAGGCGAGCTCGACCCGCTCGAGCCCGCCGACATCGAGCCCCCCCACGCCCCCGCCCACGTCGCCCCGCCCAAGCCCGGCGAGGAGCCATTCTAGCACCCGTCACCCCGGACTTGATCGGGGGTCCATGAACACCGCGGCTCGAGAATTCCCGCGGGCCGTGTCCATGGATGCCGGATCAAGTCCGGCGTGACGCAGCTCAATCGAACGGCCGGTCGATCGAGGGCGGCGGGGTGGAGAACCAGCGCGGGCCGGCCGCGGTCATGTAGAGGCAGTCTTCTAAGCGGATTCCGAACTTGCCGGGCAGGTAGATTCCCGGCTCGTTCGAAAAGCACATTCCCGGCGCCAGCGGGGTCGTCTCGCCGTGGACGAAATTGACCGGCTCGTGGCCTTCCATGCCGATTCCGTGGCCGGTCCGGTGGGAGGTGCCGGGGAGCCTGTAGCCGGGGCCGTAGCCCCACGCCTCATACTGGCGGCGGACGGCATCGTCGACGCTTCCGGCCGGGGCGCCGAGCCTGGCGGCGGCGAAGGCGATGTCCTGGCCCCGGCGCATCTGGCCCCAGATCCTGCGCTGCTCCGCATCGGCCTCGCCGAAGACGAAGGTGCGCGAAATGTCGGATTGATAGCCGTGGACCGTGCAGCCGCAGTCCATCAGCACCACCTCGCCTTTGCGCACCGCCTGCGGCTTGCCGCTGCCGTGCGGATAGGCGCTCGCCTCGCCGAGCAGGATCAAGGCGAATTCGGGATTGCCGCCGAGCTTGGCGGTCGCGCCGTTCATGATCGCGGCGATGTCGCTCGGGCTCATCCCCTTCTCGATCCTGGGCCAGGTGTAGCGATAGGCGGCGATGGTGATGTCGGCGGCCTTCTGCATCAAAGCGAGCTCGGCCGGCGACTTGATCATCCGGCAGCCGCGGACGACCGCCGCGCCGCTCACGATCCGGATCCGCGGCATCGCCTTGCGCAGGCCGTCGACGGCGAAGAAGCGGACCGTTTCCTCGATTCCGACCGGGCGCCCGGCGACCTTGCGGTCGCGAAGCGCGCCGGCGACCAGCTTCAGCGGATCCTCATGCTCGTCCCAGGTGCGGATCTCGGCCGGGATCCCGAGGCTCTCGCGGACCGAGGGTTCCTCGAAGAAGGGCGTGAAGATGATCGGCTCGCCGTCGACGGGGATAAGGGCGGCGGTGAGCCGCTCGCTTCGCCACCATTGGACGCCGGTGAAATAATCGAGCGAGGCGCCGGGCTCGATCAGGATCGATCCGAGGCCGTGCCGCCGCATCAGCTGCCGCGCTTTCTCCAGCCGCATCAGCCGCTCCGCCGCGCCGATCGGGACGACGTCGCCGGTCATCGGCTTCAGCGCCGGCTCGGCCGCGGCGAGCAGCGGCGAGGGCCGCGCCGCCAAAGCGGCCCCGGCGGCGAGCGCGCCCAGGGCGAAGGCGCGGCGGCCGATCTCAGGCATAAGCATAATATCCCCCCGTCTTGAGCGCCGCGCCGTAGGCCGGGCGGGCGTGGATCCGCTCGAGCCAGTCGATCAGGTTGGGACGGCTTTCGCCCAGCCCGGCGCGGCTGCGCGAGGCTTCGAGCGGGAAGCTCATCATGACGTCGGCGGCGGTGAAGGCGTCGCCGGCGAACCAGGGGCGAGAGGCAAGCTCGGTCTCGAGCCAGTCGAGATGCCGGTCGATCATCTTTTGCACCGGCGCCCGGGCCGGCCGGCCGAGCAGGCCGAGACGGCGGACGACGAGCATCACCAGCAAAGGCGGCATCATCGAGCCCTCGGCATAATGGAGGAAATGGCGGTAGCGCAGCCTTTCCTCCCGCTTCGCCGGGGGGCCGAGGCGGCCGTCGGCCTTGTCGACCAGATATTCGACGATCGCTCCGGTCTCGGCGACGATCCTGCCTTCATCCTCGATCACCGGCGACTTGCCGAGCGGGTGGACCCGCCTAAGCTCCGGGGGAGCGAGCATCGTCTTCTTGTCGCGCGCGTAGCGGCGCACTTCGTAAGGCAGGCCGAGCTCCTCGAGCAGCCAGAGGATCCGCTGCGAACGGCTGTTCTCGAGATGGTGGACGAGGATCATCGATTGTTCCTGTGGCACAAGGCCGCGACCTCCCGGACCAGCTTGGCGGCGAGGACGGCGGTGACTCCATTGAGGTCCCGATCCGGATTATACTCGACGACGTCGGCGCCGACGATGGGCGCCCGCACCCGGTCGAGCACCGCCAGAACGTCGCGGACGAAGAGGCCGCCCGGCTCGTGGTGCGAGACCCCGGGCGCGACGGCGGGGTCGAAGGCGTCCAGGTCGATGCTGATGTAGAGCGGCCCGGCCGGCTGCGGCACCGCATCCGGCCCGAAATGCCGCATCTCGACGATCTCGACCCCGAAGCGCTCGGCCTGCTCCCGGCAATGGCGGTTGAGGGTTCGGATCCCGACCTGGACGAGCCGCCGGGCGAGGCCTCGCTCCATGATCCGGGCGAAGGGCGAGGCGTGGGAGCGGGGGTTGCCGCCGAAATCGTCATACAGGTCGGGGTGGGCGTCGAAATGGAGGATGTCGACGGCGCCGTGGGCGGCGGCGATCGCCTCAAGCACCGGCAATGTGACCGAATGGTCGCCGCCGAGGACGAGCGGAACGGCGCCGGCCGCGGCCGCTTCGGCAACGGCGGCGGCGATCAGAGCGTCGTCCCCGTCCGCTTCGGCCAGCGGAAGGTCGCCACGGTCCGAGAGCAGGATTTCGATTCCGATCTCGATCCCGGATTCGGCCGCCATATTGCCGTGATCCGAGTGGAGCGCGGCCCGGATCAGCGGCGGCGCCAGCGCCGCGCCCCGCAGGAAGGAGGAATGGCGATCGGTCGGCGCTCCGATCAGCCGAAGCGCCGTAAGGCCGGTCCTCGTCGAGTCCTGCATCGCCATCGGCGGCGTGTGTGAAGGGGCGACCCGGCCTTGTCCAGCGCGTGGCGCGTCACCCCGGTTCGGAGCTCAGGCTGTGGGGCGAACGTTTGCGTCTGCCCCCCGGCGCCTCGGCGCCAATTTTTGAAGAGAAGGCG
>DASTFN010000040.1:0-21611 GCA_035719905.1 Allosphingosinicella sp. | reverse complement strand
CTCCCCATCGCGTCGCGATGGGGAGGGGGACCACACGAAGTGTGGTGGAGGGGTATAAGGAACCGAGCGCAGTGGATCGGGCGCGCAACGGCAAAGGCCTGCGCCATTTACCCCTCCACCAGGCTTCGCCTGGTCCCCCTCCCCATCTCCGATGGGGAGGACAATCACGCCCGCGGATGGGCGTTGCGGTAGACGTCGAGGAGGTGGGCGGCGTCGACGGCGGTGTAGATCTGGGTCGAGGAGAGGCTGGCGTGGCCGAGCAGCTCCTGGAGGGAGCGCAGGTCGGCGCCCCGGCCGAGCAGGTGGGTGGCGAAGCTGTGGCGCAAAGCGTGGGGCGTGGTCCGGTCGGAGAGGCCGAGGGTGGCCCGGGCGCGGCGGACGACCCGGCGGATCATCTCGCCATTGAGCGGGCCGCCGCGGGCGCCGCGGAACAAAGGCTGGTCGCGCTCCATCGGCCAGGGGCAGAGCGACAGATAGGCCTCGATCGCCGAGCGCACCGGGGCGAGCAAAGGCACGATCCGGGTCTTGGCCCGCTTGCCGGTGACTCTGAGCGCCTCGCCGAGCGGCAAGGCGGCGCCGGTGAGGCCGAGCGCTTCGGCGACCCGGAGGCCCGAGCCGTAGAGGAGTAGCAGGACGGCCTGGTCGCGGGCCGCGATCCACTCGGCGCTCGCCTCCTCGCCGGCCTCCTCGGCGAGCGCGACGACGTCGTCGGGAGCGACCGGCCGGGGCACGCTTCGCGGCCTTTTGGGCCCCTTCAGCCGGGGCAGGCTCGGCTCCCCTCCCCGCTCGGCGGCGGCGAAGGCGAGGAAGGAGCGGACGGCGGAAAGCTCGCGCGCGGCCGAGCTGTTGCCCAGCCCCTGCCCGCGCCGGTGGGCGAGGAAGGCGCGCAAATCCTTCGCCTCGAGACCCGCCAGAGCCGGACCGTCGACGGCGCCGCCGAGATGTTCGGCGAGGAAGCCGATCAGTCGGTGGGCGGTCGCGACATAGGCCCGGACGGTGTGCGGGGAGCGGCGGCGGCCCGAAGCGAGATGCTGCTGCCAGCGCAGGGCGGTCTGCGCGGCGGGATGGCCCTCGGTCAGGGGATCAGCCACCGGCCCATCGAGCGGGTGAGGACCCGGCCGAGGAACATCAGCAATTCCGAGCCGTGGCGGGTCTCGAAGCCCTGAGCCTCGCGCTGGCCCAGAGCGAGCAGGCCGCTCGGCAGCGGCGGCTCGCTGTCGAGACGGACGAGGGCCTCGGCCCGGATCAGCTCGCAGGCCGGGCCGAACAAAGGATGGCCGCGGCCGACCCCGCGCAGGACGACCCCGTCAAGCCCGTCGAGCGAGCGGCGGATGACTCGGGCGTCGACGAACTGGAGGCCCGAGGCGTCGGCGCGGACGCCCTTGTCGCCGGCGAAGAGCGCGACGGCGACGGCGTCGAGGCCGAGGATCTGGGGCCATTCCTGGGTGACGATGTGGATGAGATGGTCGAAGCCTTCCGCCTCGATCGCCGCGAGCACCGCCTCGTGGATCGAGGCGACCGCGCCCGAATGGCCGCGGGCGAAGGCGATGAGGTCCTGATTGGCCTCCTCCGCCGCCGCGACCCGGGCGCGAAGCTTGGCCACCGCCCGGTCCTCGAAGTTGATCACCTTTCCCATCGCGTGGAAGCTAATACGAACAAGGTTAAGAAGCGATGGCCAGTTTTTGCCGGAGCGAAAAAGTTTCTGTTCTGTTCTTGCAATGTAGGGTTTTTCCTATTATATCGAGTCGTGGGCGAGTCGCTTGGGGCCTGGGGCTCTTTGACATTGTGAGACGGATTGCATCCTCCCCATCGCAGAGGGGGAGGGGGACCACCCGCAGGGTGGTGGAGGGGTAAATGGCGGAGGCCTCGTCAGTTACCCCTCCACCATGCTTCGCATGGTCCCCCTCCCCGAGCACAGCTCGGGGAGGATATCAGCCGATCTTCTGGCCGGTCTTTTCCCAGTCGGCGAGGAAGCCTTCGATGCCGCGGTCGGTGAGGGGGTGCTTGAAGAGCTGGCGGATGACGGCGGGGGGCGCCGTCATGACGTCGGCGCCGATCATCGCCGACTGGAGGACGTGGATCGGGTGGCGGATGCTGGCGACCAGGATCTGGGTCTCGAAATCGTAATTGTCGTAGATCGTCCGGATCTCGGAGATGATCTGCATGCCGTCGAAGCCGGTATCGTCGTGGCGGCCGACGAAGGGCGAGATGAAGGTGGCTCCGGCCTTGGCGGCGAGCAGGGCCTGGTTGGCGGTGAAGCACAAAGTGACGTTGACCATCGTCCCCTCCCCGGTCAGCGCCTTGCAGGTCTTCAGCCCATCGAGGGTGAGCGGGACCTTGACCGCGATGTTGGGGGCGATCTTGCGGAGCACGTCCGCCTCGCGCATCATCTCCTTGTGGTCGAGCGCGACCACCTCGGCCGAGACCGGGCCGGAGACGATGCCGCAAATCTCCCTCACCACCTCGAGGAAGTCGCGGCCGGCCTTGTGGACCAGCGAGGGGTTGGTGGTGACCCCGTCGAGCAGGCCGGTCTCGGCGAGATCGCGGATTTCCGCAGTGTCGGCGGTGTCGACGAAGAATTTCATGGGTATCCTCGGCAGCGGCAGGGCTTGGCGGTCGCTAGCCCAAGCGTTACGCTTTCGCCATGGCTTTCGAGTTCGACCCCGCGAAGGACGAGGCGAATTGGGAACGACACGGTCGGCGCCTCTCCGAATTCGCCGGGTTTGACGACGACCCTGTCGTGATGGCCGACGTGCGCCGCGACTATGGGGAAAACCGCTATCGGGCTTTCGGGCGCATCGACGGCCTCCCGCATTGCCTTGTATTCACCTATAGAGGGGCGAATATACGGCTCGTCAGCTTCCGCCGAGCTCATGAGAAGGAAATCGATCGGTATGAGCGCCCCTCACGATGAGGACACCGACAATCCCCTGTGGAGCGAGGCCGACTTCCGAGCGGCCCGTCCGGCGTCGGAGATCCTGCCCGACGCCATAGCAGCGCAGCTTGTCCGGCCTTCGGCAGTATCGGCGCGCGGGTCCCTGGCAAATGCCCTTAGCGCGGGCGGACCCGGCTTGGTCCGTGCTTCCCTGGCCCCCTTCCGCCTCAGCAGAGCGGCCTGAGCCCGTCATGGACAAAGATACTCAGGCGCTTCTGCTCCTCACCAACAGGATCCTTCTGGACTACCTCAGCATCAAGGTCAGCGAGGGCACCTACGATCGCGCCGCGGTCGAAAAGCTGATCGCCTTTTCCGAGAAGGAGGTCGCGAAGGGAGCACCTTGGGTAGAGGCCGAGGTGCGGCAATTCGCTCAGCTTTTCCGGGATCGTCTGGCACCCGGGCCACAGACGGAGACAGAGACCTCCGAATAGCCCGGAGGCCGCATGTCGACGCTTGTTCGTTCGGTGCCAAGTCCGATGGGCGAGGCTCCTTTAGCGCGGCGGGGACGGGCTTGGCGACCTCAGAAGAGCGGCGGGAGCTGAACCGGGCGATCTGGGCGATCGCTTTGCCCTCGATGCTGACCAACGTCGCGACCGCCTTGTTCGGACTCGCCGATCTGTGGGTGATCGGCCAGCTCGGCGAGGCGGAGCCGCAGGCCGGGGTCGAGCTCGGCGCCAAGTTCATGATGGGCCTGCTCATCGTCTTCAACTTCCTCAGGACCGGGACGATCGCCCTCACCGCCCAGGCCGCCGGCCGCGGCGACGAGGAAGCGCAGGCGGCGACCCTGGCGCGGGCGCTCGGGCTGGGGCTGGCGATCGGGCTGATGCTGCTCGCTCTGAAGCCATGGCTCGTTCCCTGGGGGATGGAGCTGCTCCACGCCCGCGGCGGCGTGGCCCGGGAAGCGGGCGTCTATGTCGGCATACGCTATTGGGGCGGGCTGCTCTGGCTCGCCAACGTCGCTTTGATGGGCTGGCTGATCGGGCGCCGCCGGGTCCGGGCGGTGCTGTGGACCGAGATCGGCTCGAACCTCGTCCATATCGCGCTCGACCTCCTGTTCGTGCTCGGCTTCGGCTGGGGCGTGGCGGGCGTGGCGGCGGCGACCCTGCTGTCGGAAGGCGGCAAGACGCTGGCCTTGCTGGCGGTGACGGCGCGCGAGGGGCCGGCCCGGGCGGCGCTGGCGGCGGCGGGACGGCGGGCGACCTGGAACATGGCGCAGATGGGCGCCTTGCTCCGGCTCAACCGCGATCTCTTCCTTCGCACCCTGCTCCTGACCGCTTCCATCCTCCTCCTCACCCGCCAGGGCGCGCAGCAGGGGCCGCTGGTGCTGGCGGCGAACGGGATCCTCTACCAATTGTTCATCCTCTCGGCCCTGATCCTCGACGGCTTCGAAAGCTCGGCGCAGGTGCTGTGCGGCGAGGCGGTGGGGGCGAAGGACCGCCGCCGCTTCGATGCGCTGGTGAGGGCGCTGCTGCTGTGGGGGCTGGCCGGGGGAGCCTTGTTCAGCCTCGTCTACGCCATCGCCGGCGCCCGCTTCGCCGCCAGCTTCAGCACCGATCCGGCGGTGGTGGCGACGACCCTGGCCTACGTCCCCTGGGCGATGCTGCTGCCGGTGCTCGGAGTCACCTCCTACGTCTTCGACGGAATCTATATCGGCGCCACCTGGACCCGGGCGATGCTTGTGACCATGGGCGCCGCCTGCGCGGTCTATGCGCTGCTGCTGTTCGCCGCGGCGCCGCTCGGCAACCACGGCCTGTGGCTGGCCTTCTGCCTGTTCATGGTGGCTCGGGCGGCGGGGCAGGCGCTGCTTCTGCCGAAGCTCAGCCGGGCGGCCTTCGCGGGCGCTGCTTCGCCGAGACCGACTTGATCAGCAGCCGCGACTGCGCGGCGGGATCGAAGGGCGGCTCGGCCCGGGCCGCGGCCGCGGCGATCAGAGCCTCGATGCGCGGATCCCCCAGCGCGCCGGGCTCGTGCAGCCGGACATGGCGGACCCGGGCGCCCGCCCCCCGAAGGACTTGGCCGGGATCGGGCAGATCGGCGCCGTGGAGGAAGTGGAGGGTCACCCAGCGCGGGAAGACCGCGAGCGACAGGATTGCCTGCGAGGGCTTCTCCGTCGGCCCGAAGCCGATCGCGAGGCTGTTGTAATTATCGTAGACGAGGATCGCCGCACCGGGCAGCCGGGCCCGCATCCGGGCGAGCAGATCGCGCGCCAGGGCCTCCACCTCGGGCGTGAACCTGGCCAGGAAGATATCGAGCCGGCTTTGCGCGTCGTCCATGAACGCCCCCGGCCCTTCTTTATCCTATCGGCGCCGCACTCCAAAGACCCCGCCAGGACCGGATCGCCGGCCGAGCCCGGGTCGGCGCTCTCGGAAAGCCATTTGTGTACGCCCCCGTCACGACGTGCTAAACATAGATCAAGTCGTTCCATGTGGGGGGAATGCTCATGACACAGGTGGCACAAGTCAGCGCGGCCGCCGGCGAAACGCCGCACGAGCTTTTCAGGGGCTTCGACAGCGTCTCGAACGGCACGCTCACCTCGACCGCGGTCGAAGGCGAGGTCTTCATGGTCGGCCTTCCCGTCAAGCTCACCATCCAGCTATGCCAGAGCGTGAGCGAGCTGGCGAAGGTGCTGGAAATCGACAGCTCGGTGTCGGTCAGCTTTCTCAAGGCGTTCAACGCCACCGCCAAGATGAAGTTCATGAACAGCCTCAACGTGACGGAGAACAACCTCACCATCGTCGCCTACGTTCGCAACGGTATCGGCCGTTTCAAGGTCAAGGAGGTCGCTCTGAAACCGGAAATCAAGCCGCTCGCGAACGACGAGGAGGTAAGGAAATTCGTTCGAGCCCGTGGCGATTCCTTCATCAGCGAAGCGTCGCAGGGCGGCGAATATTACGCCGTCTACACGTTCCGAACGACGAGCCGGACAGAGCAGAGCAGCCTCATCGCCTCGCTCAAAGCCGGGGGTATCTCCGGCGGCCTGAAGTTCGACGCGGAAACGCAGATGAAGCTCAAGAATTTCGAGAAGGTCACGCAGGTGAACTGGACCTTCACCCAGGAGATGACCGGCGTCAAAGAGATCGGCCTGCCGAAGCAGGACGACATGATAGACTTTGCGCGCGACTTCCCGAAGCTGCCGATGAATTCGCCGGTGACGACCGACTTCGTGACCACGCATTACGAGGACGTCCCGAACTTCGGCGACGGTTTCGACAAGGTGATCGCCAACCGCCGCTACTTTGTCGAGCCGGAGCGAGGCCTGCTGGCCAATCTCGCGCAACTCAGGGGCGTCCAGGAACAGATCAAGCGGCTGAAAGCCATCTATCGCGTCTACCGGTTCTCAGACCCCGGCCTCGACGCGTTCAGCCCGAAGGTGGACGCGGACGTGAAGACGATCGAAGACCAGGTCCACGCCTGGAAGGTCAATCCGACGGGCGACTTCGTCAGGCCGGATCTGCCTTCGCTGGCCGTCGGCATGCCTGAGCTCGAGTTCGAGGAAGGGCAGGCCGCCTCGTTCGGCAGCGGCACCGGCGAGAATTTCGACTTCATGCCGGTCGCCAACGCGTTCCGCGATCGGGTGCGGATCGCATCGATCCAACTCGCCCCCGGTATTGTGAACAAGAAGTACCACGTGATCCGCCGGCTCGAGGTCGGCTATGTCTCCGGCAATGGCGACGAGAAATGGACCAAGGTCCATGGCCGGGAGGGGAGCGCGGGCGAGCTGTTCACCCTGAAGGCCGGCGAGTTCCCGTTGAGCCTGCGTATCGGCCATGGCGGGCTTATCGACTCGATCGAGATGCATACCGACGAAGATCGCCAGATCAAGGCGGGCGGCCCCGGCGGCACCATCGCAAACTGGACGCGGGAGGACGACGCGGTGGTGCTTGGCTTCGCCGGTCGGTCCGGGGGCGCGCTCGACCAGCTCAGGATCATCCACGCCAAGCTGAGGCCGGCCACTTACGTCCGGCCGAACTGACCTTCCTAGGGCTGCCCTCCGCTGGCCCTCAGCAAATTGGCGAACTCGCGGCGGGTGCGGGGGCCGTGGGTGGCGAAGCTGGGATTGGGGCGCTCGGCATAAGCCTCGCGGCTTCGGGCCACCGGGTCGGCCGCGGCTTCGGCGGCGAGCCTGGCGGAGTCGAGCCGATAGGGCCTGGCCGCGTTGAGGCCGAAGACCTTGCGCCTCAGCCCGGGCGTGATCTCGGGATAGCCGTGGGCGTCGCGCAGGCTTTCCGAGATCTGGAAGGTCCGGAAGGCCTGGATCTGGTCCTGGGGCGAGCCGTACCAGATCGAATCGGTGCCCCACAGGACATTGTCCTCGCCGACATGTTTGAACAATTTGCCGAGCAGATGGGCGGCGCTGTCCGGGTCGCGGGTGGAGACGAAGCGCCAGGTCGAGCCCAGTTCGGCATAGACGTTGGCGTTGCGCCGGACGCCGGCCTGCCGAAGCGAGGTGATGAGCGCATCGACCCCGTCGGTCCGCTTCGGATCGTAGGCCCCCTCCTTCTCGCCGGCGACATAGCCCGAATGGTAGATGAGGAAGTTCATGTCGGGGAAGCGCCGGGCGATCGGACCGATGTCGCGGCAGGTCGAATGCTCGTAGCTGCGCGGGCCGAAGGGCAGGCCCTTGTGGATGGCGATGTTGCGGATGCCGAGCTTGCGCGCCTTCTCGACGAAGGCGATGCCGACGTCGTCGGTCATGAAGAAGCCCTGTCCCGAGGGTCCCCATTGGGTGTAGGTCTTGAAGGCGCTGACCCCGAAGCCGGCGAGGCGGTCCATGTCCTCGACGTCGCCGGGCTGGTTGGGATTGACCCGGCCGTGGAGCATCAGCCTTTTGCTGCCCTCCATCTTCTCGACGATCGCCCGGGTCGCCGCCGCTTCCTCGATGGTCAGCGGCTCGCCCTCGCGGGTCGAGGGGACGAAGGAGAGGACCATCAGGTCGGTGTCGGAATCGAGGAACACGTCCTTGATGAACTCGGCCGGGCCGAGGCAGTTGAGATAGGAGCGGTCGCCGGGCTTTTCGGAAAGCGCGCATTGCGCCTTCGCCATTGCGGAGAGCGGCTTCGCCCCGGCCGGAACGCTCTTCAGCCAGGCGCCGGTCGGGTTCACGAAATGGCCCTGGACGTCGAAGATCCACTCCTTCTTGCCGAGCTCGGCGGCGGCGAGCTGGGGCTCCATCGCGGCGTCGGCGCTGAGCGCGAAGAAGCCGCCGGTGCGGCCGGCCGCGGCATGGGCCTCGTTATAGGCGAGAAGGGTCGCGGCGGCGCCGCAGGAGGAGACGAGGAAGTCGCGCCGGCCCATGCCGAGGCGCCTGGACAGGCCGGCGGCGCCCTCCGAGGCCAGCGCCCGGGCGCGGAGCAGGGTCGAATCGAGCGGGATCGGAACGAACTCGCCGTTGGAGGTGGAGTCGAGCTTGATCGGCAGCCGCCGGCCATCGGGGTCGAGATCCTGAGTCACCAGCGCTCCTCCCTGGGGACAGTTATTCTCCTCGAATGGGACATGTACTTTTTCGCCGAAAAGTACGTGTCCCCACAAGCGGCTGTCCCCACAAGCGGCAGCCTCAGCTTCGCAATCGCGGTCAAGCGATGACTTCGAAATGGACGACGTTCGGCTCCAGCTCGAGCAGGAAGCCGGAGTCGAAATCGTAATATTTGGCGGCCGCCATGTCCTCGCCGGCGAACCGCCGGACCGCGGCCTCGTCCTCCCACAGGGTGAACATCTCGACATGGACGATGTCGCCGTCGCGCCGGTGCAGGCACCAGGCGCCCCTGTTGCCGGCGATCGAGCGGTAATCGGGCAGAGCGATCTCGCGCATCAGGCCGAGATATTCCTCCGCCTTCGCCGCCGGGACCCGGCCGTGCCATCTGCGTGCGATCATCGGCGCCTCCCTAAAACACCGAGCTGGGGCTGGATCCCCGCTTTCGTGAGGATGACGCAACCTCATTCCGCATTCCGCTGCCCTACCGGTTGCCTTTCGCCCCCCGGGACTCGATCTAGGCGGCGATGAACCGCTGCCGAGTCCTTCTGCTCAACGCCGCGCTCGGGCCGCTCGATTACCGCGTGCCGGCGGGGATGGAGGTGGGCCCCGGGTCGATCGTGCTCGCGCCCCTGGGCCCGAGGCAGCTGACCGGGGTGGTCTGGGAGGCGGAGCGGCTCGAGGCGGAGTCGGTCGGCGACAATCGGCTTCGACCCCTGCTCCAGGCCTACGACCTGCCGCCGCTGTCGGAGCCGCTGCGGCGGCTGATCGAGTGGACCGCCGATTATTACCTCGCCCCCTTGGCTTCGGTGCTTCGAATGGCCCTGGCGTCGGCGAGCGCGCTCGACGGCGGGCGGACGGTCACCGAATATCGGGCCACCGGCTTCGTTCCGGAGCGGCTGACCGCCCAGCGGGCGCAGGCGCTGGAGCGGATCGGGGAGCGGCAGGGGCTGGTCCGCGAGCTGGCGATGGCGGCGGACGTCTCGGACGGGGTGATACGCGGGCTGGTCAAGGCCGAGGCGATCGAGGCGGTCGAGGTCTCGGTCGACGACCCCTTCCCCGTCCCCGACCCCGAACATGCGCCGCCCGAGCTCGAGCTTGCGCAGGTCGCGGCCGCCCGCATCTTCGTCGAGGCGGTGGGAGCCGCCGAATTCGCGCCGTTCCTGCTCGACGGAGTGACCGGCTCTGGCAAGACCGAAGTCTATTTCGAGGCGGTGGCGGAATCGCTTCGGCGGGGCCGGCAGACCCTGGTGCTGCTTCCGGAGATCGCGCTGACCGAGCCCTTCCTCAAGCGCTTCGCCGCCCGCTTCGGCCATGAGCCGGTGGCCTGGCATTCGGGCCTCAGGCAATCGCAGCGCCGCCGCGCCTGGCGGGCGATCGCGAGCGGCGATGCGAGGGTCGTGGTCGGCGCCCGCTCCTCGCTCTTCCTGCCCTATCCCGGGCTCGGGCTGATCGTCGTCGACGAGGCGCACGAAACCAGCTTCAAGCAGGAGGACGGGGTCCAGTACCACGCCCGCGACGTCGCAGTGATGCGGGCCAAGCTGGAGCGGATCCCGATCGTCCTCGCCTCCGCGACCCCGGCGATCGAATCGCGGCAGATGGCCGAGATCGGGGTCTATCGGGAGGTGAAGCTGCCCGAGCGCTTCGGTGTCGCCGAGCTTCCCGAGATCGAGGCGCTCGACCTCACCGCCGATCCGCCGCCGCGCGGGCGCTGGCTGGCGCCGCGGCTGGTCCGCGAGCTCGAGGAGACCCTTGGCCGCGGCGAGCAGGCGCTGCTCTTCCTCAACCGCCGCGGCTATGCGCCGCTGACCCTGTGCCGCCATTGCGGCCACCGCTTCCAATGCCCCAATTGCACCGCCTGGATGGTCGAGCATAGGCTCGTCCACCGCCTCGCCTGCCACCATTGCGGCCATATGATGCCGCCGCCCCAAGCCTGCCCGGAATGCGGCGAGGAAGGCTCGCTGGTGCCGGTCGGGCCCGGGGTGGAGCGGATCGCCGACGAGGTCGCCGACCTCTTCCCCGAGGCGCGGACCGCAATCGTCACCTCCGACACCATCTGGTCGCCGGCCAAGGCGGCCGAGTTCGTCGGCCGGATGGAGGCGGGCGAGATCGACATCGTCGTCGGCACCCAGCTCGTCACCAAGGGCTATCATTTCCCCAACCTCACCCTGGTCGGCGTGGTCGATGCGGACCTCGGCCTTCAGGGCGGCGACCTGAGGGCGGCCGAGCGCACCTTCCAGCAGATCGCCCAGGTCGCGGGTCGGGCCGGGCGCGGCGAGAAGCCGGGCCGGGTGCTGGTCCAGACCCACGAGCCCGGCGCCGCCGTGATCGAGGCCCTGGTCAGCGGCGACGCCGAGAGCTTCTACGCCGCCGAGACAAGGTCGCGGCGCGAGGCGGCCATGCCGCCCTTCGGCCGCCTCGCCGGGATCGTCATCTCCTCGGAGGACCTTGCCGAAGCGACCGAGGCGGCCCGGCTGATCGGCCGGGCGGCGCCGCGGGTCGAGAATATGGCGGTGTTCGGCCCGGCCCCGGCCCCGCTCGCCATGCTTCGCGGCCGCCACCGGGTGCGCCTGCTCGTCCACGCCGCCCGCTCCCTCGACATGCAGGAGGTGATCCGCGACTGGCTCGGCGCCTTGAGCTGGCCGCGCGGGGTTCGGGTGACGGTCGACGTCGATCCCTATTCCTTTCTATAGGATGGACTTGCAGCATCGCCGGCATGGCAGCAGATAAGTCAATCCCGCCGGACGAATCCTCGCGGACAAAGTTTCCGATTCAATGTTGGACCATTTTGGACGCAACTCTACACCGCCGCCGATTGACTTAGCTAATGTTTTGGCGTCTCATTTTAGTTTGCCGACTCACCGCATATCCCTTCCGCCTAACACCGGAAGGCGCTGGCCTTATTATGAATTGATTGTGGTTCTTCCGCCGAGGAGGAAATCATGGCTACATTCGGCATTGAAGCGATACGATACTTCAGCAACGCACGAGCGGCGGGGGTTTCGTCTGCCGGCGACCTTACCTATACGTTCAATCGCAGCAACGGCCTGGACGGAAAGCTTCGCGGCGCTGGCCATACCCAGAGCTTCTACTGGACGAATACCGACTGCTTCGAAACGGACATACGCGACAGCGACCAGGGCGGCGACGACCGCAACTGGGTCGATAATGTCGATCTCTTCTGGATCGAGACCCATGGCAACCACGAAGCGGACGGTCGCGCGAGACTGCTTTACGATACGCCGCAAACCCAGTGGCGCACCCGATCGAACCAATGGCAGCTGGGCGAGAATTGGAACGCGGAATGGCTATTGGTCTACGGCTGCAAGACCGTCGACCTCAACAACGTCGGAGGAATTTGGAATATTTTCGCGGGCCTGCATATCTTTTGCGGCGCCTGGGACAACATGTGGGACGGCATCACGACCGACGAATGCGGCGAGGATGTCGGCGATAATCTGGTCGACGGCGATACGGTGAGCGAATCCTGGATCGACGGCGTCTCCGACTGGTCGGTCGACAATCATCCGATCACGGTCTGCGTCGGCAACGCGGCCACATGGAACGGAGGCAACATCCGCTGGGACCTCAGCTACCTGAACCGGGACCATCTCTGGGGCCATGGCAACGTCGACCCGGACCTGCCTCCGGCCCAGCAGGCGTGCCTGCTTTGGCGTTGGGCGGAGGGCTGAGCGATGAAACAGGACAAATTGGCCGAGGACCTTTGTCGCGGCGTCGATCACCCCGACGAAGTCGAGATCCATGCGGTGCGGGCGTTCGCCGTCGATGAGAATGAATCGCGCCTGAGGAGGTTGCTCAGCGTTACCGGCGAAGCCTGCGAGTGCACCTATGACCGCAGCGACTGGACCCGCAAGGAGGGCCGCACTCTGGTCCGGCTGCCCAATGGCGGGCGGGCGGAGCTGTTTCACGCCTCGGGCGCGCTGCGCGTCGTCACCGGCCTGGAGCCAATGGCCGCTTTGTTCGCGTCCGTCGACAAGGCCGAGAACCTGACCCGGCTCGTCGACAAGGCGGCGTTACGGCTCCATCTTCAGGAATGGGTTTCGCCGCCCGGACGGCTCGAGTTCGAACGACTCTGGCAGATCAAGGCCGCGGCGGCCGATCGCAAGCGGGTCGTCGGGCCGATATTATGCCGCGCCGTCGGCGCCTATCGCCAATCGATCGGACGTCTGCCGGTTCTCGGCGGCGCTTCGGTGGCGGTGAAGATTGCAGCCGAGGGCCGGCTCGACTCGATTTCCATGCAGCTCGTCGAGACTCACTCGGAGCCAGTGGAGACTGCGCGCCTGATCGGAGCGGAAGCGGCTACGCACGCAGTGGCCCGACTGCTCGACAGCCTGCTCGGTGCGGACCAGCGATCGCGGAGCGATTTGAACGTGAAGGTGCAGCCGCTGCAGCTCGGCTATCTTCATCCCGGCAAACGCAAGCCGCTTCGCACGCTCGCGCCCCATTACTTCGCCTCAGTCGAGATCGAGAAGGAGGAAGAGGAGGCGCAGGCTTACCACCTCATCGTCCCCGCCACGGAGAGGATCTACCAGCCATTATGCTTCGCGGGCCGTGAAGCCCCTATCGCCGCCCAGCGCCGAGCCGCGTGAAGCGACCCAGGATTAGAACACCTTCCTGAACTCGATCTCGACCGTTCGGCCGAGCGGGTCGCGATAGCCGGGCTGGTAGCGCAGCGGCGTTGCGCCGGCGGAGTCGAGGACCCGCTGCCGATCGTTGAGCAGGTTCGCCACCGAGACGCTGAACCGGCTTCCTCTAAGCCAGCGCTCCTTGGGGAAGAGGCGCGTGCCGGCGACGAAAGCGCGCAGGTTCAAGACGGCGAGGGGCGAGAAGCGCAGCCGGTCCGTGCCGGCGCCGACGGCCGTCACCAGCGAGCTCGCGCTGCGCCATTGGGCGCTGACCACCGTGCCGATGCCGCGCGTGCCGAGCGTCGCCAGCAGGTTGACCTGGTGGCGCGACGGCGCCCCGCCGATCCCGATCGCCCCGCCGGAGAGCAGGTCGACGGTCGGCAGGGTGGGCCGGATGACGACGTCGTTGTTGAGGATGATGGTATGGGAGGCCGCGACCTGCAGCCGAAGCCGTGCCACCACGCCGCCGAGGGCCGGGGGCGGCTCCCCTTCCCCGCCATCGCCCTCGGGCGGCGTGGCTTCATCCGGAATCGACGGCTGCGGCGGCCGGGCGCGGGCTCGTCCGATCGGGACGGCGAAGTTGAAGCCGTAGCGAAGCTGCTCCAGCCGCTGGCGAGTGAAGTTGACCGAGCGGATGTCGACGAGGCTGAGCGCACCGGACCCGTCGCGCAGGAACCTCTCCGGAAAGGCGAGCAGGATCGCAGCGCTGGCCGGCGGCAGGCTCGACACCGAATTGCGGGTGACAACCCTGTTATATTCGGCGTTGAGCCGGAGGTTGATCGGCTTGAACGGCCCGGCATTCACCCCCAGCCGCCGGTTCGTGGCGCGCTCGGCGAGGAGCAAAGGGTTGCCGCCGGCGATCTGGGTGACGTCGACCGTCTGGCCGGTCAGGAAATCGAAATAGCGCACACCGGAGGTCACCACGGCGGCATCGCCGATGACGCGCGCGTCCGGAGCGCGCCGGGCGCCGTTCTCGATCGCGGTGAGGCGAAGCCGGTCCAGCGGCGCCCAGGCCAGGCCGTAGGAATAGCGGAACAGGGTGCCGAAGTCGGAAATGTCGGTGAGCCCGAGCTCATAGGAAGCGGAAAGCTCGCCGAGCCCGGGGAGGAATTTGCCGCGCCGGCTCGCCAGCGGGATATCGCCGTTGACGAACAGGTCGCGTTGCGAGCGGTAATAGCGGCGCCGGCCGGTGATCGAATTGCGGGCGATCACTTCGTTGAAGTTCAGCCCCGCGCCCAGGGTCATTGTGGCCTGGCCGGCGGGCATGGAGAAAGGCGATCCCGTCGCCCGGAGCGAGGCGTTGCCATTGCTGAGCAGCGACCTCGACCGGTCGGAAAGGATGGCCAGCCGCTCGCCCAGGCTGCCGTCGAAGGGATTGCCGGCAGGGTCGGTGAGCAGGATCGGCTGGGACGCCTGCTGGCTGTCCTGCCGATCGGTCGCAGTGCGGCGGTCGGACCGGTTGTAATTGCCGGTGAAGTTGAGCTGCCAGTTCCCGACATCGGCGTTCAGCCCCAGGGTCACCAGCGCCGAATAGCCGCTGGAGCGCTGCCGCAGCGGATCGGGACCGTAAGCCGCGATGCCGACGGCGCGGGTGAAAGGCGAGAAGGGCGTGCCGGCGGGCAGGACGAAGGTGCCGGAAGCAAGCCCGAGCCGGGATTCGGACTCGTCATAGCTGAGCCGCGCCTGCAGGGTCGCCCGGAGCCAGGGGGCCAGGCGATCGGCGGCCGACAGGCTCATCTCCAAATTGTCCGTGCCGGGCCGAAGCGTTCGAAAGTCGCCGAGGTCGGTCACATTGACCTGGCCCGCAACGGCCGCGAAGCTCTGCAGCGTCGGGCTGGAATTGCCGGGCGGCACCGCCGCTCGGGTGACGATCCCGCCGGCAAGAGCGCTCAGCGCCGGGTCGATCTCGCTTCCGGCGAAGCGCGGATCGGCGACGACATTGCCCAGCCTGTCGAACGGCCGCGACGGCTGCGGCTGGACGAGGCCGCGCTCGCTTTCGAGCAGCCGGTCCTCCCGGCGGATGCGCAGGGCGACGTTGATCCGCCGCGGCCCGTTTATGCGGGTGAACAGGGCCTCTGCCTTGTGCCCCGTCCATTCGCCTTCGGTGGCGAACCTATAGCCGGCCGTCGCCGTCAGGCTGAGGAGCTTCTTGCGCAAAGTGATGCTGACGACCCGGCGCTGCGGCGCGCCGCCGACCCGGGCCGCGGATCCGCGCGGCAATATGTCGATCCGGGTGACGGCCTCGACGGGATAGTCGGCGGCGTCGCCGAGATCGGAGACGCGCTCGCCATTGACCAGCACGACGGGGCCATTATCGCTCTCGCCCGATTCCGCCAGCACCTGCTCGAAGAGCTCGCCGACCGTGCTCACTCCATAAGCGTCGATCTGGTCGGCATCGAGGCTGCGCTCGGGCGCTATGCCCTGGAGCTCGAGCGGGATTCCGGTGACGATGATCTCGTTCCGGTCGGATTCCGCGGGCGGCTCGGCCGGCGGCTGGGCCTGGAGCGGAGCCGCCACCGAAGTCAGCAGGAAGATACAGATCAGCCGGCGCCGCCCGGCCGACCGCGCCGTTGGCGGAAATATGGGCAACACGCTGATCTCGAGGCCCCCCGATAAGCATCGCGGCCGACCCGCGCCGGGGCCGAGGCCCTGGCGGGACCGGAAGCGATCCCGCCAGAGAGCCTAGGCGAACGGCGCGGGGCCGCTCAAGTCTTAAGCCGGCGGCAGGCTGTTGGAGGGGATCGGATCCGGAATGCCGGCCAGCGAATAGAAGAGGGTCGTGTTGCAGGCGCCGGTGTAGCCGTTCTGATTGCGCCAGGTCCCCGGATTCTTGTTCGGCGAAATGCAGATCACGCCGTCGCCCGCGGTCACGACGGTCTCGTTGGGATTGTTCACCGTCACGGTCTCGGTGCGCGTGACCAAAGTCTCGTCGAGCGTCTGGGTGGCTTCGATCTGGAGGCCGTTGGGCTCGATGGTGTTGCCGTTCGGCAGGTCCTTCCAGACCCTGCAGCCGAACGTGTAGGTGGTCGTCGCCGAATAGGTGTTGAGGGTCTCCGACGAGCCGCCGGTGTAGACGGAGGTGACGGTGAACCCTCCGAAAATGTTCGGGCTGCCGCCATGCCGGTGCTGCGAATTCGCGTTATAGACGGACGTCTGGCTGAGGAGCACGCCGCCCGGGGTGCTGCTGAGCACGTCGCTGTCCGAAAGGAACTCGGCGCCGGTCACTTCGCTGACGCTCGTCGGTTCCGTGTTGAACTCCGCGGCGTCGTCCGGATTGAGGAAGGCTTCGCACGCGGCCTGGAGGTCGGCCTGGGCTTCCGAGGTCACCGCGAAAGCGGGCGTGATCAGAACGGGCGAAAAGCTGGACAGGACGAGCGCGGTCGCCGTCAGAAACTTCGTCTTCATCTGTATTCTCCCGATGTACCGCGAACTGGCGGAGCCCCCTCCGCATGCTTAACTATTCGTTAATCCTCGGATAAATTTCGGGCATCACCAACATTGGGGAGCCCTACGTAAAAATACGTGGCCGCGTCCCGAAATGACGTAACCTACATCAGGTTGTGGCCGGGAATCTCGGATCAGGCGCCAACAGCGTCGCCCACCACGGCCGCCGGGCCTGCGCCTCGCGACTCGCTCACCCGACGAGCCCGACCGACTTTCCATTTCCGCCCAAATCGGCTAAGCGCTTGCCGCTCAAGGAAATTCGGGGTGGGATGATGAACCGCTTGATCAAGCTGGCCTGGCTGGCGCTGCTTGTGTTCATTCCGGCGGCGGCGAACGCCGAGTGGCGCGAGGCGAGCAGCAGGCATTTCCTCGTCTATTCCGAAGGCAGCGCCCAGGCGCTCCAGGAGTTCGCGACCAAGCTCGAGAAGTTCGACAAGGCGATGCGCCTGCGCCTCGGCTTCGCCGACGAGGATCTGGGCCCGGGCAACCGGGTCACGGTGTTCGTGGTCGACAATCTGGCGGCGGTGCAGCGCCTCGGCCGGGTGCGGGGCTCGGGCATTGCCGGCTTCTACAGCGGCCGCGCCGGCGGCTCGATCGCGGTGGTCCCGAGGGCGAACGGCTCGGGAGGCCGGAACGAGCTCGATCCGGCCATCATCCTGCTCCACGAATATTCGCACCACATGATGCTTCAGGGCGCGGCCGGCGCCTATCCGGCCTGGTTCCGCGAAGGCTTCGCCGAATTCTACTCCACCGCGAAGTTCGAGAAGGACGGCTCGCTCGGCTTCGGAGCGGCGGCCAACCATCGCGCCTGGAGCCTG
Organism: Allosphingosinicella sp.; assembly: GCA_035719905.1. GTDB lineage: Bacteria > Pseudomonadota > Alphaproteobacteria > Sphingomonadales > Sphingomonadaceae > Allosphingosinicella. The sequence continues at coordinate 4,298 of DASTFN010000040.1, read as the reverse complement.
GTCGGGATGAGCCCGCTGCCGATCGAGCTGCTGTTCGATCCGACCCGGCGCAAGCTCAGCCGCGACGAATGGGTCGCGACCGTCTACGGGCGCGGCTGGCTGCTCACCCATTATCTGACCTTCGACCGAACCCGGAACGGGCAGCTCGCCGCCTATCTGAACGCGATCAACGCCGGCAAGGGGAGCCTCGAGGCGGCGCAATCGGTCTTCGGCGATCTCAAGCTGCTGGACCGGGAGCTGAAGACCTATCTCAATCGCCGACTGATCCCCTATCTGCCGATGAAGGCGGAGCTGCTCGCGGTCCGGCCGGTGACGCTGAGGACCCTTCGGCCCGGCGAGCAGGCGATCATGGACCTGTGGATGCGCTCCCAGGTCGGAGTGACCGAGGACGATGCCGCCCGGGTCGCCCGCGACATGCGCAAGGCGGCGGCGGCGTGGCCGGACGATCCCGCCGTCCAGGCCGCGCTCGCGGAAACGGAGTTCGACGCCGGCGATCTGGCCGCGGCTGAAACCGCCGCGGCGCGGTCGATCGCCGCGGACCCGACGAATATCAGCGGGCTGATCTACCGGGCCAAGGTCGCCGTCGAGCGCGCCAAGGCCTCCGCCAAGGGCGACGAGGCCGCCTGGAAGGCGGTGCGCCGGATGATCGGCCAGGCCAACCGCGCCGATCCCAACCATCCCGAGCCGCTCATCCTTTATTATCAGAGCTTCGGCGAGCAGGGCGTCGCTCCGACCAAGCTTGCGGTCGACGGCCTTTTGCAGGCTTTCGCGCTGGCGCCGCAGGATATGGGCCTGAGGATGAACGCCGCCCGCCAGCTCCTGGTCGACGGCAAGGCCGCCGAGGCACGGCGGGCGCTGGCGCCGATCGCTTTCGATCCGCATGGCGGAGAGCTCGGCCAGGCGGTGGCGGCGGTCATCGCCAGGCTCGATTCGAGCGGCACCAAAGCGGCGCTCGAGGCCTGGGACACGGCGACCAAGAATAGCGAGAAGAAAGCGGGCTGAGGCCCAAACCGTCATTGCGAGCGAAGCGAAGCAATCCAGCGCGGCCTCCGAGGCTCGCTGGATTGCTTCGTCGCTACGCTCCTCGCAATGACGGATCCGCCCCCTACCCCCGCCAGCCCTCCCGCTCGAGCAGGCTGGCCTTGCGCTCGAGCCCGTAGGCGTAGCCGCCCGGGGTTCCGTCGCCGCGGCGGGCGCGGTGGCAGGGGATGAGCACGGCGATCTGGTTCGAGCCGCAGGCCGTTCCCGCCGCCCGGACCGCCTGCGGCCGCCCGGCTCGCGCCGCCAGGGCGGCGTAGGACAGGCTCTCGCCGGGCGGGATCCGGGCGAGCTCGCGCCACACCGCTTCCTGGAAGGCGGTGCCGCGGACGTCGAGCGGCAGATCGTGGGGCCGCTCCGGCGCCTCGACCGCGGCGACGGTGCGCTCGACCAGCTCCGCCATGGCTGCGCCGCCGGGCACGATCGAGGCCTTGGGGAAGCGCCGCCTGAGCTCCGCCTCGCCCTCGTCGAACGAGAGCCGGCAGATGCCGCGCTCGGTCGCGGCGACCAGCATCGTGCCGAGCGAGGTCTGGGCCGTCGCCCAGCCGATCGTCTCGCCGCGGCCGCCGTCGCGCCAGCGCGTCGGGGTCATTCCGAGCCGGTCCCTGGCGTCGGCATAGAAGCGGCCGGGGCCGGAATAGCCGGAATCGTAGATGGCGTCGGTGACTCGGCCCTGGGCCGCAAGGGTCTCGGTCATGGCTCGGGCTCTCTTTCCTCGGGCGTAGGCGGCGGGCGTGACGCCCGTGGCCCGCTTGAACAGGCGGTGGAAATGGAAGGGCGAATAGCCGGCGCGCTCGGCGAGCGCGTCGAGCGAGGGCGGCTCCTCCGCCGCCTCGATCAGCTTCAGCGCCGCCTCGATCGCCGCGGAGTCGCGGCTGACGTCGTCGGGCTTGCAGCGCAGGCAGGCGCGAAGCCCGGCCGCCGCCGCTTCCGCGCCATCGGCGAAGAAGCGGACATTCTCGCGCTTCGGATGGCGGGCGGCGCAGGATGGGCGGCAATAGATGCCGGTGGTGAGAACGCCGGTGACGAAGCGGCCATCGAAGGCGCGGTCGCGGCGGAGGACGGCCGCCCAGGCCGATTGGTCGCCGATCGGGCCGGAGTCGTTCATGGCGACCGGTCTATCGGGGCGCGGATCGGTTGCAAGGCTTGACATGGCTCAGCTCCTTTCGATGCGCGCCAGGAAGCAGCCATAGGCCGCGCTGTGCGCGTGGATGGTGTCGATCTCGTCCCGCTCGAACAGCGCCCGGATGCCCGCATCGGCCTCGCCGGGCCCGGCGAGGACGCCGTCGCGAAGCATGCCGTCGCGATCGAAGGCCCTCAGGCTCAAAGTCCGCGAGACGAAGAGCGGTGGCACCGCGTCGGCATAGCGCCCGGTCTGCGCCCCCTTGCGGACGTAGATGGCATGCGCGGCCCGGAACGGCGTCGGTGCTTCGTTCGAGACATGGTTGATGAGCAGCAGCTCCTCCCCCTCCACCGCTTCCCGAAGCGACACGCGGCAGGGATGGCCGGTTGGCGAATCCGCGCGGACCCGCCGGGCGTTGCGAGCGGCGAGCTCGGCGTCGCTGAGGTCGAACAGCCCGGCGAACGGCTCGGGGTCCAGTCCTTCGATTCTGTAAGCCATGATCGTCTCCTTCATGGCCGTTCTACCGGTCCCGAGCGGACCTCACGTCCCGGCGCTTGCTTTCAAAGCTGAGACTTGCGCCGGAAGCCGCCACCTCCTTACAACCTCAAGCAAATGCAGGGGGGGCCAAGGTCATGTCCTTAGCGAAACTCATGTCGTCCGCCGCCACGGGCCGCTTCGTCCCGCCGGTCGCCGCGACGCTCGTCCTCCTGGCCGGGTGCGGTGGCGGCGGAGGGAGCGCGCCGCCGCCGCCGCCGCCCGTCAACCAGGCCCCCCTGTTCACCTCTTCGGCCTCGGTGGCCGTCGAAGAGAACAGGGGCGGGACGATTTATCAGGCGACGGCCACCGACCCGGAAGGCAATCCGGTGACCTTCTCCATCTCCGGCGGCGTCGACGCGGCGCGTTTCAGCATCGGTCCCACCGGGCAACTCGTCTTCGTCGTGCCCCCGAACTTCGACCTCCCCACGGACTCGGACGGCAACAACATCTATCAGGTCGAGATCGCCGCCAGCGACGGCCCGAACCGGACCACTCTGACGCTCAGCGTGACCGTAACGAACTTGAAGGAGGGCGTTTCGGTGCGCCGTATCGCCACCGGCTTCGTCGATCCGGTCAGCTTTTCGCCGGTGAGCGACACGCACCTTCTGGTCGCCGAGAAGAGTGGCGCGATCTACGTCCTCGACCTGCAGACCGGCACCCGGCAGCTCCGAACGCAGATTCCCGCCGTAAGTGGTCAGGGAGTGATTTCGGTCGCTGCGGCCAACGATTTCGCGGGGGCCGGAACCTTTGTCGTGATGTACACGAGCAACGGATCCATCATCGTACAGGCATATCTACGCGTCCCGAATCCGAACGGGCCGACCGTCCCGGACGCTTCCGGACCGGTGGTGACGATCCCCGCGCCAAATTATGCCGGCGGCGGCTGGGTCGGCTTCGACTTCGGAAACCAGCTCCTGATCGCGACCGGCGACGCGGGGGGTATTGGCGATCCCACCGGAAGCGCCCAGGACGATTCGTCCCGCCTCGGCAAGATAATCCTCGCCCGGCAGAACTCCGGGGCCACGTTGTCCTTGACCATTGTCGCGAAGGGGTTGCACCAGCCCGTCGGCGGCTTCGCCTACACCCTCGGGCCTAACGACAGTATCGCGTTGCTGATCGGCGATCGCGGGCAGGCCGTCGCCGACGAGGTCGATCTCCTCGGGTACAACGCTTCCGGGATCAATTACGGATGGCCGTTCAAGGAAGGGTTCACCACCGTCCAGGGAACGCCGCCCGCGGGGGTCGTCGATCCCGTCACCGAATATGCCCGTCCGGGCGGCGCCGGCCTGAAGGGCATCGTCGGCGGTGCGATCGGCGGCAATAATCCGGTGCCGTCGCTCGCCGGCATGTATGTCTTCGCCGACCGCTCGGGCGCGATCTTCACCTTCCCGATGGCTTCGCTGCAGAATGCTCGGACGGCGACGGAACGGCGGACGGCGGACTTCGCGCCCGACGTCGGGGCGATCGACCAGCCCGTCGGGGTGACCGCCGACCAGTTCGGCCGCCTCTACATCCTCGATGGGGATGGCGAGATTTTCCGGGTCGACGCCGGCTAGGGCCTGTACTCATAACCGGCAATGGCCAGGATCGCCCGGAGAAG
>DASTFN010000039.1:0-60796 GCA_035719905.1 Allosphingosinicella sp. | reverse complement strand
CGCCGGCGCCGGTGACGGTCCGGTCGACGGCGTGGAGCAGGCTTCCGGCCCGCCCGCCGGTCGCCGCCTGGGTCAGCTCGAGGCTCTCGCGGGTCGCCGCGTCGATCATCATGTGATCGCCCGAGGCCCGGGCCGCGGGCGGGCGCAGGAAGGGGAGGGACTCCTTCGCCACCTCGTCGAGATAGGCGAGCAGCCCGCCGGCGGCGCACAAAGCGGCGCGGTCGAAAGCGCCGAAGCCGTCGAGCGTGGCGACCCCGAAGCGCTCCTTCAGCCGGCGCTCGGCGGCAAGGCTGTCGAAGCCGCCTTTGCGCTCGGTGACCGGGACGTTGGGCAAAGGTTCGGCGGCGACGATCTCGGCCGCGCCCAGCCGGGCAAGCTCGGCGTCGAGCGCGGCGGAGGCGATCGAGCCGAGCTCGAATCGTCCGGTCGAGACGTCGGCGGCGGCAAGGCCGAAGCGCTCGCCGACCCGGGCCACCGCCACCAGCCAGTTGGCGGCCCGGGAATCGAGCAGCGCCTCCTCGGTGAGGGTGCCGGCGGTGACGACCCGGACGATGGCCCGGTTGACCACCGACTTGGCGCCGCGCTTCTTCGCTTCCGCCGGATTCTCGGTCTGCTCGGCGATGGCGACCCGGAAGCCTCCGCGGATCAGCCGGGCGAGATAGGCTTCGGCGGCGTGGATCGGCACTCCGCACATCGGGATCGGCTCGCCCTCATGCTCGCCGCGCGCGGTGAGCGCAATGTCGAGGCAGGCCGCTGCCGCCTTGGCGTCATCGAAGAACAATTCGAAGAAGTCGCCCATCCGGTAGAAGAGCAGGCAATCGGACGCCTCCGCCTTGAGCGCGAGATATTGCGCCATCATCGGGGTGGGAGCGGTGCCGGTCTTCGCCTGGGTGGCCATGGCCGAGGGATAGAGGGTTGGACGCCCGCATGGAACGGCCTTCTGATCCGCCTAGGCGACCCTTTCGACGGTGAGCGAGGCGAGCCAGGGACCGTTCGAAGTGCCGAGCAGGGCCGCCCAATACCAGGAGGAGACGTCGGGCCAGCTTCGTCCCCGGGCGTCGCGCACCTGCTCGCAGGCGAGGAAGGCCTGGCCGCCGCGCCGGGCGATGAAGCAGGCGGCGGGGCCGCGCCCGGCGACCAGCCGCATTGGCGCCGGGGCGATTTCGTAGCCGGCGGCCCGGTAGCAGTCGCTCGCCGGGTGGAGGCGCCGGGTCGCCGAATCGAGGCGGCGAAGGACGATCTGCCTGCGGCCGTCGCTGAAGCGCGCGACCTGGCCGGGAAAGCGGCGGGCGAGGATCCTGTCCTCGGCCGTCGCCGCGACGGGATGAAGCCTGCGCCCCTCGAAGCTCGCCGGCCATGACGCCGCGCCGGACCGGGCCGGCCCTTCGGGCTCCGGAAGCAGGGGAGCCAGTGCCCCGGCCAAAGCGAGAAAAGCGAAGAGGAGGATCGGGAGCGACCGCCTCATATCGGCCGCCAGGCCCGCGGCGCCACCAGATAGAGGAGTGCGATAGCGAGCATCAGGAAGGACAGGATTCCCACGGCTTCGTGGCCGACCGGCCCCTGCAGGCGCTCGACGAGGCCGTTCTCCACATAGAAGAGGCTCGCGGCCCGGACCGCATTGCCGGCGATCGCCGCCACCAGCGCAATAGCGAGGGCGCAGGCGTAGCGCAGGGGTCCGAACCGGGCGGCGAGCCCGATGACGCTGACCAGGAAAAAGCTCGCCCAGAGCATCCTTATGCCGCTGCAGGCCGCATCGAACAGCAGCAGCGAGCCGTTCCAGCTCAGCGCGACTCCGTCGACTCCGACGGCGAGCCCGTTCAGCCGAAGCATGGCGGCGGCGAGCGCGGCTCCGGCGAGCCGCATCGGGTAGGCGAGGTAGAAATCGAGGCTGGGCAGGACCGGCAGAGCGAGCAGGGCGAGACCCGCCAGCGGGGCCCAGGCGAGGCGGGCGCCGGCGAGATGCCGGCACAGCAAGGCCGTCGCGACCACCGCCACCGCGACCTCGGCCAGCACCGGCCCCCACAAGGCGGTGGCGCCATAGAGCGCCAGCGCCGCCGAGAGCGGGGCGAGCGGTACCGGCTCCGCCTCGCCCGCCCGGATCCGGCGGAGGGCGGGGAGAGCGACCGCCAGCCCGACCAGGCCGAGCGGAACGGCCGAGAGGCCGTCGCCGAACCGGCCGGCGAGCAGCCGCCATGAATCCCAGAAGACCGCCGGGATCAGGACGATCGCCAGCCGGGGGTCGAGCCTCGCGCCGCTCATGCCATGCCTGGCACGAGGCGTCGGCGGAGCAGGCCGGCGCACAACAAGGCGACGATCGCGAGCAGCACCCAGAAGCCGGGCTCCGGCACCGTCGGCACCTCGGCCGCGCCGGGGACCGGGAGTCCGTTGGTCCGGTATTCGGCATCGCTCTCGAGCACGACGGCGCCGCTCACCGGAGTGACGATGTTGAGGCGTCGGGCCAGCTCCACGGAGTCGGCGCGCTTGTCGCCGGGGGCGCTCGCGATGGTCTGGCTTCCCCACAAGCGGGCGATGTGGAGCGAGCTTGCCGGCCCGTCCTTCGCCGGCGCGGCGGTTCGCTCGACCCGCCAGCGCAGGCCGCCGCTCAGCTCGCCGATCAAAGCGGCCAGGTCGCGGGCGGAGTCGCCCGAGGGCGGGACGTCGCGGGCGCCCTCGAACCAGCGCTCGCCCGCGATCGCGAAAGCCGGGCCTTGCCGCGGCTGGTAGCGGACGAGGCTCGGCAGGTCGCGCCGGCGCTCCAGCAGCTGCTCGAGCCGCGCCCGGGACCGGGTGAAGGCGACCGGTTGCGGCCCGTGGACCCAGAGCAAAGCCGAATCGGCGCCCTCGGCGAGGTCGAGGGAGTCGGCGAGGGCTCCGATATTGTCCTGCCCGCCGCGGAAGGCGGTGCTCGAAATGGCCTTCGTCACCCGCCGCCGCTGCTCGGGCGACCAGGGCGCCATCGGGACCTTGCGGGGCTCCTCGGCGGCGATGAGCAGCGCGACCGGCAGGCCGGCGGGGATCGACTCCAGGGCCCGGGCGACAGCCGCGCCGCCCTCGCGATTGGCTTCCGACCCGTCGATCAGAAGCACCAGGCTGCGCGGCCGCGGCGACGGCCTGCGCGAGATCGTCTGGACGATGGCGAGCGCCGGAGCGTCGCGCGTGGCGGGGAGCAGGGCGGTGCGGGTCGACGGAGCCGCGATCGCGACGGTGGCGATCCGGGGACGGGCGGCCAGCTGCCCGTCGTCGACCGGTCCGCGCATCACGGTCCCTTTGCCGCCGAGCAGGGCGTCGCCTTCGACCCACAATTGGTGGCGAAGCTCGGTGGGGATCTCGAAATTGCGCTCGGCGATGGCGGGCAGGGTGAGGCTGCGGCCGCCGTGGGCGGCGATCTCGAGCGGGGCCGACATTCCGATCCTCAGCTTCAGCGAGGCGCCCGGCGGGACCGGAAAGGCCTGGACGAGGAGCCTTCCGGCCCCGGCGGTCGTGACGAGCAGCGGATCGCGGCGGGCGTTGACCACTCCTTCGTAGGCGGCGCGCGCTTCGCCCCGCCCGGCGACGCTCGCCTCCCGCGGCTGGCCGTTGACCCACAAGGTGGCCCGCGAAGCGACCGCGCCGGGCGGAAGGAGCAAGGTGAGCCGGGCCTCGCGCTGGATCTCGGAATCGTTCTCGAAGCGGGCGGTCCATTCCAGATAGCCGACATTGTCCGAGGCGGAGATCGAGCCGTCGAGCCGGGAATCGGCGAGCTTCAGTCCCTCGGCCTGGCCGCCGACGCTCTCGCCGCCCTGGTCCTGGTCGAACGAGAAGAGCCGGCCGCGCCCCCTGCCCCGTCCCGGTGCCGCCTCGGCGTTGAACGCCCTGCCCGTCGTCCGGAAGTAAAGCTCGCGGGCGGCGGTCGAATTGGCCACTGAGCCGTCCGCGAACAGACCGTTGCCCCAGGACGAGACCAGGAAGCTGGCGAGGCCGGTGCTGCGGCCGGCGTCGCCGTAGCAGAGGCGCAGAAGCATGTTTTCGTCGCCCGCTGCCCGCATCAAGGCAGCGGCCCGGCGAGCTTCTGCCTCGTCCCCGGCGCTCCAGCGCATCGCGACGAAGGTCGCGGTCGCGGGCAGGTCGACGAGGACGAGGGCGGCCAGCCCGAGCAGGATTCCGCCGAGCCAGCGCCGGACCTCCCGGCCGTCGACGATCAGCCTCCCCATCAGCTTCAGATTGGCGATCAGGGCCAGCGCCGGAGCCTGGGGGAGCAGTCCGAGCCCGAGGAGCAGGATGGCGATGATCGAGAGCGGCAGCAGCGGCAGAAACAGCAATGCATAAGCGGCGGAGATTGCGGCGCTCGCGCCCGCCGCGGGCATCAGCCAGCCCGGCGGCCGCTCGGCCCTGTCCCGCCGAGCTGCCCGCCATAAAAGGTAGTTGATGGCGGGCACCGACAGCACGAGGAGGACGTGCCCCCAGGTCGGCAGCGGATCGAAGACGGCGCCGGCGCACATCCCCGTCGCCAGCTCGATGAGGACCACGGCGAGCGGGAGAATGACTCCCATGGTCAGCAGCACAGTCCCCGGCGGGGCGGTTTCGACAGCCTGCATCGCGCTCTCCCGGCGTGGATTGGTGAGGCGGGTCTCTCGCAGGCGCGGGTCGAGCGGTGATCGGCCTGCCGCGCGGTTGCGGTGAACAGGCGGTGCAGATTCGATGTGCCGGCGCGCTCGGGAAGGAGCGGCTTGCTCCGGTCAGCCCTCCCGCCCTACAGCAGCCGCAAAAATCGGGAGAGCGCGATGAGCGAAGGCAGCAGCGTCAAATTCTCGGAGCAGGAGGCGCTCGATTTCCACACCCAGGGCGGCCGGCCGGGAAAGATCGAGATCATCGCCTCCAAGCCGATGGCGACGCAACGCGACCTGAGCCTGGCTTATTCGCCCGGAGTCGCGGTCCCGGTGCGGGCAATCGCCGAGGATCCGTCCAAGGCCTATGATTATACCGCCAAGGGCAATCTCGTCGCCGTCATCTCGAACGGCACCGCCATCCTCGGCCTCGGCAATCTCGGAGCGCTCGCCTCGAAGCCGGTGATGGAGGGCAAGGCCGTCCTCTTCAAACGCTTCGCCGACGTCGACGCCATCGACCTCGAGCTCGACACCGAGGACAGCGACGCCTTCATCAACGCCGTCGCCTTGCTGGAGCCGAGCTTCGGCGGGATCAATCTCGAGGACATCGCCGCCCCCGCCTGCTTCATCATCGAGCAGACCCTGCGCGAGCGGATGAACATCCCCGTCTTCCACGACGATCAGCACGGCACCGCCATCATCACCGCCGCCGGCCTGATCAACGCCTGCTACCTGACCCGGCGCGAGCTTCGGGACATCAAGGTGGTGGTCAACGGCGCCGGCGCCGCGGCGATCGCCTGCACCGAGCTGATCAAGGCGATGGGCGTTCGCCACGACCATGTCATCATGTGCGACCGCAAGGGCGTCATCTGGCAGGGGCGCGAGGGGCTCGACCAGTGGAAGTCGGCCCATGCCGTCATCACCGACGCCCGGACCCTCGAGGAAGCGCTGGTCGGCGCCGACGTCTTCCTCGGCCTGTCGGCCGCCGGCGCCCTCAAGCCCGAGATGGTCATGGAGATGGCGCCCAAGCCGATCATCTTCGCCATGGCCAATCCCGATCCGGAGATCAGCCCGCCTGACGCCAAGGCGGCACGCCCCGATGCGATCATCGCCACCGGCCGCTCCGATTATCCCAACCAGGTCAACAACGTGCTCGGCTTCCCCTTCATCTTCCGTGGCGCGCTCGACGTCCGGGCGACGACGATCAACGACGAGATGAAGATCGCCGCGGCCGAGGCCCTTGCCGAGCTCGCCCGCCAGCAGGTCCCGGAGGAGGTCGCCGCGGCCTATGGCGGCAAGGCGCACAGCTTCGGGCCCGATTACATCATCCCCGCGCCCTTCGATCCTCGGCTGATGGAGATCGTGCCCGCCGCCGTGGCGAAGGCGGCGATGGCGAGCGGGGTCGCCCAGATCCAGATCGACGACATGGACGCCTATCGAAGCCGGCTGAAGTCGCGTCTCAACCCGACCACGTCGGTGCTCACCCTCGCCTACGAGGCCGCCCGGGCGGATCCCAAGAGGGTGATCTTCGCCGAAGGGGACGAGGATGTGGTGCTTCGAGCGGCGATCGGCTTTCGCGACGGCGGCTACGGGATCCCGGTCCTGGTCGGCCGCGACGACGTCCACGACCGGCTGCGCGCGCTCGGAGTCGACGATGCGGAGAGCTTCGAGCTGATCAACAGCCGCACTTACGGCCGGGTGCCGGAGATGGTCGACTATCTCTACCAGCGCCTGCAACGGGCAGGCTATCTCCAGCGCGAGATCGAGCGGATGGTGAACCAGGACCGCAACACCTTCGCGGCGCTTCTGCTTGCGCTGGGCGAGGGCGACGCCCTGATCACCGGGGTCACCCGTCCCTACGCGCAGAGTCTGAGGCAGATGCAGCGGGTGCTCGACCCGAAGGCGGGGATGACTCCGTTCGGCCTCCACGTCCTGGTTGGCCAGTCCCACACGACCTTCATCGCCGACACCACGGTCACCGAGCGGCCGAGCGCCGAGCAGCTCGCCGACATCGCCGTCCACACCGCCCAGGTCGCCCGGCGGATGGGCCATGAGCCGCGCGTCGCCTTCCTCTCTTACTCCAATTTCGGCGACCCCGAGGGCACCTATCTCGAGCGGATCCGCGAGGGCGTGAAGGTGCTGGACGCGCGCGGCGACGTCGATTTCGAATATGAAGGCGAGATGTCGCCCGACGTCGCTCTCAATCCGGCGATGGCCCGGGTCTATCCGTTCAGCCGGCTCACCGGCCCCGCCAACGTGCTGGTCATGCCCGGCCTTCAGACCGCCAACATCTCGGCCAAATTGCTTAGGGAGCTGGGCGGCGACGCGGTGATCGGCCCGATCCTGGTCGGAATGGAGCAGCCCGTGCAGATCGCCGCAATGACGGCGAGCGCGTCGGACCTGGTGACTCTGGGCGTGCTCGCGGGGAGCGGCGTGGTGTGCTGACCGTCATCCCGGGCTTTCGCCGGGATGACGGATCAATTCGGCGAGTTCGGTCCGCCCTGGGGGCTCACTCCGCCGGCGCCGACGGCGCCGATATTGCCGAACAATTCGTCCCAGATGCTGACGTGGCGGCCGAGCGTCGGGGTCTTGTCGCTCATCGGGTCGATCGAGACGATCTGCTCCATGCCCTTGCGCTCGACCGAGGCGACGTTGCCGGCCTGGTCGAAGCGGACGTGGAGGATGGTCTGCTGGTTCACCCGGGGGTGGTTGAAGGCGAAATTCTTGGTCCGGCGGGAGACGTAATACCAATCGTTCTGGTCGAACGTGCCGCTGAAGGTGGGCCGGCCGAGCGTGTTCTGCACCGAATCCTTGTTGTCGACGCCGGGCTGGACCGCGCTCACCAGCGTCTCGTCGACGAGATAGCCCTGCAAATCCTGCGTCTTGGTGCAGCCGCCGGCCGCCAGCCCGCCCGCCACGGCGATCAGCAGAGCCGCTTTTCGTCCCGAAACCATCATATTGGAAAAACTCCGTAAAACCGGCCGGCGCAAGGGTGGGGCGCCGGCGCCTGCCTTGCCGGCAGGACCAGGCCCTCCAATATCCGAGAAAGGCTGAACGGCGCAAGTACGCGCCCCACATGAGGAGACCCGCCCTGGCCCTGCTTTCCCGACTGTTCGGCGACCGGCGCGAGCGCTCGGCGTTGAGGCCCCTCTATGACGCCCTGGTCGCGGCGGCGCGCGAGCCCGCCTGGTATCGCGAAGGCGGAGTCCCCGACACGCTCGAGGGGCGCTTCGACATGGTCGCGACGATGCTCGCGCTCGCCCTCCTCCGGCTGGAAGCGGAAGGCGACCGCGCCAAAGCGGAATCGGTGGCCCTGACCGAGATCTTCATCGACGACATGGACGGCACGTTGCGCCAGATCGGGATCGGCGACTTCGTCGTCGGCAAGCATGTCGGCAAATTGGTCGGTGCGCTCGGCGGGCGTCTCGGCGCCCTGCGCGAGGCCCTGCCCGGCGGCGGCGAGCTCGAGCCGGCGGTCCGGCGCAACCTGTTCCGCGACGCGCCGGCCACGGACGCTCAGGTCGCCTGGGTCGCCGGGCGGCTCCGCCGTCTCAACGAGCGCCTTGCCGGGACCGCGATGGAACCGTTGCTGGCCGGGGCGATTCCGCTCCCGTGACCGAATTCAGCCGACTCTACCGTCTCGACTCTTTGTCCGACGAGCCGCGCCCCGTCGAGATCGAGGCCGGGCCCGGGGAACGCGAAGCGCTCGCCCGCCGCTTCGGGCTCGTCGCCCTCGACTCGCTCGCCGCTAAAGCCGAGCTTCGCCGCTCCGGCGAGGGGGTGGCCGCCGTCGGGCGCCTTAGGGCCCGGGTGACCCAGAGCTGCGTCGCCTCGGCCGAGCCGGTGGAAGCGGAGGTGGCGGAGGATTTCCGGGTCGATTTCCGGCCATTGCCCGCCGACGGCCGGCCCGAGGAGGAGATCGAGCTCGGCGAAGGCGAGCTCGACGTAATCTTCTACGAAGGCGGAGCCATCGACCTCGGCGAGGCCGTCGCCCAGAGCCTCCTGCTCGGCCTCGACCCCTATCCGCGCTCCCCGGCCGCCGAGGCGGCTCTCAGGAAGGCCGGGGTTAAGAGCGAGGAGGAGGCGCGAATCGAAGCGAGCCCCTTCGCGGCGCTCAAGGGACTGAAGGCGAAGCTGGAGGAATAACCCGTCGCCCCAGCGAAGGCTGGGGCCTCGGTGGGTGAAGATCGTCGGAGCCCTTCACCCTTTGGAACGCTTGACGTCAGAACGGGACGTCGTCGTCCAGGTCGCTGTCGAAGGCGGGCGCGGGCCGGGACTGGGGGCGCGAGCCGCCGCCGCTGCCGCCGAAGCCCGAGCTGCCGCTGTCATATTCGCCGCCGCCGAAATCCTGGCCGCCACCGCCGCCGCGGCTGTCGAGGAGGACCAGCTCGCCGCGGAAGCGCTGAAGCACCACCTCGGTCGAATAGCGGTCGGCGCCCGACTGGTCGGTCCATTTGCGGGTCTGGATCTGGCCCTCGAGATAGACTTTCGAGCCCTTGCGAAGATAGGATTTGGCGACCCGGCCGAGATTCTCGTTGAAGATGACGACCCGGTGCCATTCGGTCCGCTCCTGGCGGTTGCCGTCCTTGTCCTTCCAATTCTCTGACGTGGCGACGCGCAGATTGACGACTTCGCCGCCATTGTTGAGCGAGCGGCTCTCGGGGTCGTCACCGAGATTTCCGACCAATATGACCTTGTTGACGCCCGCCATGACTCTTCCTTCCGTACCTTTCGGGTTCGCTCGGACGATAAGCGAGGCAGTTGGCCTGCGCTACTCGGATTTCCGACTTATCCCCAACGGGAGGCGTTTCCTAAGCCGTCGCAAGCCTGCCGGCGCCCCGCCGATTGCGGGCGAAGCCGGCCAGGAGGATGGCCAGCGTCGCCACCTGCGCCAGATTGCCCTCCAGGGTCGGATAAAGGCCGAGGATCTCGACCCGCGGCGCCCAGTCGAGCGGAGTCACTCCGATCATCCCGGCCTCCTGGAGCGCGGCCACGCCCTTGCCGGCCAGAACCACCGCCAGCACCGCGATCAGGGCCGAGCTGTAGGCGAAGAATTTGGCGATGGGCAGCTTGCGGCTGAAGCGGAGCATCAGGATGGCGATGAGGGCGAGCAGGGCGGCCGCCGTCGCCGCTCCGCCGAGCAAGGGCGCCAGCCGCCCTTCGGCGGAGAGGGCGGCGAAGAAGAGGATCGTCTCGAACACTTCGCGATAGACGGCGACGAAGGCGAGCAGGAACAGGAACCAGGCGGACTTTTTCGACAGCGCCTGGCCGACCTTCTCGCGGATGTAGCGCTGCCATTCGTCGGCCTGGGCCTTGCCGTGCATCCAGATGCCGACGAAGAGCAGGACGATCGCGGCGAGGATCGAGCCGAAGCCTTCGGTCAGCTCGCGGCTGGCGCCGCTGATCGAGACCAAATGGGTCGCCGCCCACCAGGTCGCGACTCCGGCCGCCAGCGCCGCGATCCAGCCGAGATGGACGGGGCGGACCATCTCCGCCCGGTCCGCCTTGCGCAGGAAGGCGAGCATGGCGACGACGATCAGGAGCGCTTCCAGCCCCTCGCGCAGGAGGATGGTGAAGGCGCCGAGGAAGGTCGAGGCGGCGCTTCCCCGATCCGGAGCCAAAGCGCGCTCGGTCTCGTCGAACAGGCCGTCCAGGGCCGCGATCCGCTCGCGAACCTCGGCCGGGTCGCGGCCTCCGGAGATGGCGGCACGAAGCTCGGCCATCGCGCGCTCGACCCGGGCCATCAATCCTGGGTCGCGGGCGGCGAGCATCGGCTCGACCGGCTCGAACCCGTCGAGATAGGCGGAAAGCGCAAGCTCGGTGGCGCCGCTTCGGTCGCCTTTCTCATAGGCCGCGAGGCTCTGGCGGAGACGCTCGCGGGCGACGGCGAGGGTGGAGCCACCGGCCGGAGCGGCGGCGGACGGGTTGCTCCTCAGGAAAGCGATCACGGCTGGCGCCTTGTCGGGGCCGACCCGCGCGGCCAGCGAGGCCTCGCTGAGGCCGGTCAGCGCCGCCGCATCGGGCACGAGCGCGCGCAGGCCCGCATCGCCTTCCCAGATCCGCCGGCCTTGCTCGGCCAGCTCGGCCGGGTAGGCGAAGCGTCCGGCGGCGAAGGCGAGCGCCCATTTATCCTCTTCCGGCAGATGGCCGAAGCTCGCCATCGCCGTGCCCTCAAGCCCCTGGTCGATCACCTGGTAGAGCGCGAACAGGCTCCGCTCCCGGGCCCGCTCGCGGTCGGCGAAGGCGATGGGCGGGGGATCCAGGGTCGCGGCCAGCGGCGTCTTGGCGTCGCCCGCTGCGCCGTGGCAGCTCGCGCAATTGTCGGCATAGAGCGCACTGCCCCGCGCCAGGTCCGGCATTTTCCGAGGCGCGAGCGGCACGGGATAGGCGGCGATCAGCTGCGCCGCGAGGCCGCGCGCCTGCTTCTCGATCTCGCTCGGCGCGGCCTTGCGGGCGACCGAGGCCTGCAATTCGGCGGCGCCGGTCACGAGCTGCGCCTTCACCGGCTTGTCCGGAAGCGCGGCCAGGCGCTCGCGCACCGAGGCGGTGAATTCCGCCATCTCCTTATATTCGCCTTCGTTGACGACCCGGCCGTCGCGGACCGCCTCGCGATAATCGACCGCGACATAATCGAGCAGTCGCCAGGTCGTCTGGACCTCGGCATTCTGGGCGGCGGCCGGAGCGGCGCCGAACAGAGCGAAAAGGCACAGGATCAAGGGGGCGAGGCGGCGCAGCATGACGGCCGGACTATTCTAATTGCAACTGATTATCAATAACGAGAAGCCGCGCGTCCGCTTTGCCCTTCCACCCGGCGCGTTGCCGTCTTAGGCTGGGCCGGCAAGGGAGGCGTTATGAGGAAAACAGGGCTTTCGCTGCTCGCTCTCGGACTGCTCGTCGGGGCCGCCCCGACGCCCGAGCAGAGGGTCGAGCGCGTCCTCAGGACGACGCCGATCATCGACGGCCACAACGATCTCCCCTGGGAGATCCGCGACGCCTACGACAGCTGGCGCAAGCCGCTCGACCTCGAGGCCGACACTTCAAAGCTCGAGGCCAGGCTGCAGACCGACCTGCCGCGGATGAGGAAAGGCGGCATGGGCGCGCAATTCTGGTCGGTCTGGATTCCCGCCGACCTGAAGGGCGACGAGGCGATCAGGGTGACCCTCGAGCAGATCGACGTCGTCCACCGGATGGTCGCCCGCTATCCCGCGCGCCTGGAGATGGCGTCGACCGCGGCCGACATCCGCCGGATCGAGAAAGCGGGAAAGATCGCGTCGCTGATCGGGGTCGAGGGCGGCCACCAGATCGGCAACTCGCCCGCCGCCTTGCGCCAGTTTTACGCGCTCGGCGCCCGCTACATGACCCTGACCCATTCGAAGAATAACGACTGGGCGGATTCGGGGACCGACGACTCGGCCCATGACGGCCTCACCGCGTTCGGCCGGGCGATCGTTGGCGAGATGAACCGGCTCGGCATGATGATCGACTTGAGCCATGTCTCGCCCGAGACGATGCGCGATGCGATCGCCGCGAGCCGGGCGCCGATCATCTTCTCCCATTCCAACGCCCGGGCGCTGATGGACCATGGCCGCAACGTTCCCGACGAAATCCTCAAATTGCTCCCCGCCAATGGCGGAGTGGTGATGGTGAACTTCTTCCCGGGCTTCATCTCGCCGGCCTATCGCCTCCGAGCCGCCGAGCGGGAGGCCGAGGATGCGAGGCTCAAGAACCTCTATTCGGGCCAGCCCGAGCGCCGGAAGGCGGCGCTCGACGCCTGGGACTCGGCCCATCCCGCGGTCGATGCGACCCTCGTCGAGGTCGCCGGGCATATCGAGCATATCCGCCGCGTCGCCGGAATCGACCATGTCGGCATCGGCTCCGATTTCGACGGCATCAGCGGCACCGCTCCCAAGGGGCTGGAGGGGGTGGAGACCTATCCGGCCCTGCTCGCCGAGCTGGCCCGGCGCGGCTGGAGCGATTCCGATCTGGCCAAGCTGGCCGGCGGCAATTTGCTGAGGGCGATGGAGCGGGCCGAGCGGGTCGCGGCCGGGATGAAGGGCGAACCCCCGCTGATCGCGACGATCGAAGGGCTGGACGGGAAGCGCCCGTAAACCCCTCTCCCGTTCTTCATGGGAGAGGGGTTTTACGGCGCCAGCGTCGGCGCGGTGTTGACCGGCCCGGCGCGTTGCGCCTCCGTCTCCGCCGGAAGCGGCGCCTCGTCGACCGAGAGCGGCCGGCCGATCCAGACCGCGTCGATCAGATGGTCGCGCTTCTCGTTGGTCGTGTTGGGATGGACAAGGATGCTGAGCCCGCGATTGTTGAGCATCAGCCAGGGGACGAGGGTGCCGAACAGCTCCGGCTCGAAGGCGATCTGGAACATCGCCTGGCTATGCGGCCCGACCGGCCCGTCATGGACCCGACCGAGAGCGACCGCGAACCGCGCCTCCGCCGCCTCGCGGATCGCCACCGCTTCGGAGCGCTGGGAGTCCGGATCGAAATAGATATGGGCGTGGTAGCTCGCGACCTCGGCGATCCGCCGGACCTCCATGTCTAGACCGCCGGGTAGCGCAGCCGTCCCAGGAAACGGCTGAGGGAGGGGAGCCGGTCGCGATTGCCGCGCCACTGCGCCTTGACCTTCTCGAAGCGCATGACGTCGTCGATTCGGCGGGCGAGAAAGGCCCGGGTGGCCGTCAGCCCGTCGCTGTCGTCGTCGAGATAGACGAGGCTGGTCGAGCCGTAGACGCCCATCAATATCGCGCGCTTCGAATAATGGTTGAAGTCGGTCGCCTTGTCGCCGGCGATCCGCCACATCCGGTCGGCGGCGCGCCAGCCGAGCCGGCCGGCCAGCGGAAGATTCTGCGGCGAAGCGAGGATGGCGAGGGCCCGGCGAAGCGCCTCCTTGTGCGGGTTGATCATTTCGAGCCGGTACATGACCAGCCCGGCGATCCGCTCGCGGATCTTCATCCCCTCGATCTTCTCGAGCGGGAAGGCGGCGGCCATGCCCCGGTCGAGCGCGTCGAACCAAGCGTCGATCATGTCCGCCGAGCCTCCGGGGAAAGCGAGCCGCGCCCGCGGCGCCGGCACTCCAAGCTCGGCCGCCGCCATGGCCAGCGCCTTGTCGCTCCAGCCGTCGAACACGGCGTTGGCGGGGATGAGCGGCGCCAGCGCCATGCGCAGCTCGTCGAGATTCATCTCGTTCGGGGCGATGTCGGGCATGGGGATTCAATGATCCTCCGGGCCGAAGGATGCAAGGGCCGTCGCCCCCTTGCCGTCATTGCGAGGAGCGAAGCGACGAAGCAATCCAGTGGGCCTCGGAGTCAGCGCTGGATTGCCTCGCTACGCTCGCAATGACGATGGCGGCTTTTCCTCCTCCGGAAGCCGTATCAGCACCAGCGCCACCGCGATCAGCACGGCTCCGGCGGCGTCGGCGAGGCTGAAGGTCTCGCCATAAGCGAAGCGGCCGATCACCGCGCCCGCCGCCGGCTGGGCGAGCAGGCCGAGGCCGACCACGACCGGGGACAGATAGCCGACCGCGTAAACGAGCAGGCCCTGGCCGATAACCTGGCTTCCGAAGGAGAGGATGAGCAAGGGAGTCCAGTCGCCCGGCATCACCTTCTGACCCAGCGCCAGGGCGAGGAGCAGGAGCGGAAGGGCGCCCGCCGCGGTCGCGATGGCGAGGACGGGCCAGGGCGCCATCGTCTTCCTCGCCCGGTCCACCGCGAGCAGATAGCCGGTGTAGAGCAGGCCGGCGGCGAGGGCGAAGAGGTCGCCGGTGAAATTCTCCGGCGACAATTCGTAGCTCGAGCCCATCAGCAAGGCGGCTCCGACCGCGGCGAGGAGCAAGGCGAGCGCCTGCACCGCGCGCGGCAGCCGCCGCAGGATGACGAAGCCATAGACGACGAGGACGAAGCTCGACGCGTTTCCGAACAGGCTCGCATTGGCGAGCTTGGTGAGGCCGATGCCGACATGCCAGGCGGCGAGATCCAGGGCGAGGAAGATCCCGCCGGCCGCGACTATCGCCACCAGGCTCCAGGGCGGGGCCTCCCGCCCCCCTTGCTGCCGCCACGCCAGTAGAGCGAGGAAAGGGATGGCGAGCGCAAGCCGCCAGAAGCCCGAGGCGACCGGGCCGACGTCGGCCAGCCGAACCATCCACGGGCCGAGCGCGAGGACCAGATTGCCGAGGATCAGCGCCGGAAAGGCGTAGCGGCCCCCGCCCGCGCCCAAAGGTGATCGAGATTGCTGCATTGTCGCTCGAGCGCCGCTAGGGGTCCCGGCTCGCTCTCGTCAAGGAATGTAGATGCCGACCCTCTTCGACCCGATCCAGCTGGGTGCGACATTGTGCCCCAACCGAATCGTCATGGCGCCGCTGACCCGCGGCCGGGCGACCCGCGAGCATGTGCCGACCGAGCTCATGGCCGAATATTACCGTCAGCGGTCAGGCGCCGGCCTGATCGTCACCGAGGCGACGGGGATGAGCCGCCAGGGCCTCGGCTGGCCCTATGCGCCCGGCATCTGGACTGCCGAGCAGAGCGAGGCCTGGAAGCCCGTCGTCGAGGCCGTGCACGAGGCGGGCGGGCGGATCTTCTGCCAGCTCTGGCATATGGGTCGGGTCGTCCATCCGAGCTTCCTCGGCGGCGAGGCGCCGGTCTCGGCCTCCGCCACCACCGCCCCTTACAAGGCGCACACCTATGAGGGGCGTCAGCCTTATGCCGAATCGCGCCCGCTCCGGCGGGACGAGATACCCGGGCTGCTCGACGATTATGCCCGGGCCGCCGCTTTCGCGATCGCGGCCGGGTTCGACGGGGTCCAGCTGCACGCGGCCAATGGTTATCTGATCGACCAGTTCCTGCGCGACGGCACCAATCTGCGCGACGACGATTATGGCGGCCCGATCGAGAACCGGATCCGCTTGCTCGCCGAAGCGACACGGGCGATCGCCGACATGGTCGGGCCGGAGCGGACGGCGGTGCGGCTCTCGCCCAACAGCGAGACCCAGGGCTGCGAGGACAGCGATCCGGAAGCCCTGTTCACCGCCGCCGCCGCGGCCCTCGCCGAGATCGGGATCGCCTTCCTTGAGCTTCGCGAGCCGGGACCGGAGGGGACGTTCGGCAAGTCCGACGTCCCGCCCGTCGCCCCGGCCATCCGCAAGGTCTTTCCGGCGCCGCTGATCCTCAATTCCGACTTCACCCTGGAGCGTGCGCAGACCGCGCTAAATGAGGAGCAAGCGGACGCGATCAGCTTCGGCCGTCCCTTCATCTCCAACCCCGATCTGCCGGCGCGGCTGCTGAGCAGGACCGGGCTCGCTCCGGACGTGATGGCCACCTGGTACAGCCAGGGCCCCGAGGGCTATACGGATTATCCGGAGGCGGAGGCCGTCCCGGCGTGAGCGAGGAGGAAGCGCCGCTCTGCTTCCTGTGCGGCCGCCCGCTCGGCGCCAGGATCGAATGGCACCACCCGGTGCCGAAGAGCCGGGGCGGCCGCGAGACGGTCCCTCTCCACCCCATTTGCCACCGCGCCGTCCACCGGGCGCTGGACAACAAGGCACTGGCGCGGGACTATGCCTCGGCGGCGGCCCTGCGCTCGCATCCCGAGCTGGCGCGTTTCATCGCCTGGGTGGGTGGCAAGGACCCGGATTTCCACGTGCCGACCCGGCGGGGGCGAAAATGAGACGATTGATCGGGACCAGCGGGACCCCGCTTCGGCTGGGGGCGGTGCCCGACCTGTGGCTGGTCGAGATCGGACCCTAGACGAGCCGAAGCGCGCTGACCCCGACGAGCAGGCCGATGGCGAGGAACAGGGCGCCGAGCCCGATCCGGATGCCTTTGAGCGGCGCCGCTTTGGCCAGCCCGTCGCCGAGCAGCGCCGCGGGGACGCTCGCGATCAGGATGCCGGCGGTCGCGCCGGCGGCGGCGAGGGCGAAGGCGTCGAACTGGGCGGCGAGGGCGAAGGTCAGGAACTGGGTCTTGTCGCCGAATTCGAGCACGAAGAAGGAGGCAGCGGCGACGAGGAAGGGGCCGGTGCGCGACGTTCCGGCCGATTCGTAGGGCTTGGGCCGGATCAGCCCGGCAATTCCGGCGAAGACCAGAGCGAGCGCGACGAGCAGCGAGACCGCGCGCGGCACGATCATGCCGTGGACGAGGGTCCCGCCGAACGCCGCGATCAGGCTGTTGGCGAGCGAAGCGACCAGCACTCCGGCGAGGATTGGAAGCGGCCGACGGTAGCGCACCGCCAGAGCGATGACGAGCAACTGGGTCTTGTCGCCCCACTCGCCGAGCAGGGCGGCGACGAAGCTGGTAAGGAGCGCGTCCAAGGGCTCAGGCGCAGAGGCGGACCGAGACCGAGGCGAGCATCGCCTCGGCCGCGCTTTCCTCCATCCGCTCGCAGCCGATCGCGTCCTGCAGCCGGCCGAGATAGAGCGCCCTCGGGCAGGCGCCGCGATCCTCCGCCACCGCCCGCTCGAGCGCCTCGGCGACCCGCACCACCGGGGTGAGGCCGTACGCCGCGGCGAGCCGCTTGAGGGCGCTGACGCTATCGGTGAAATCGCGCGCCGAAAGGCGTTTCGCGGTCAATTGAAGGCTGGCGAGCCGCTCGCACAGCTCGGCCCTGACCAGCATCATTCCATCCGCTTCCGGCCGCATCGTCCCGCTCCCACTGTTGGGTCGAGCCGAGGATGCGCCTTTATGGTTACCGCTTGGTTAAAGCCGGCCAGACGGGGCTATGATCCGGCTCAGCGGGTTGCAGCCTGGCCCCCGGCTGCCTGGTTCGCAGCCGCAGGAGAGCCGAAGACCGCTCCGGGCTGCTCGGCTCCAAGCGCATCGTAGATCGCCCGGGCGGCAGTCGCGATGACGGCCGGCCGGTTCGAGCCACCGCGTGCGAAAAAGGCGACCGCGATCCGGCGTCCGCTGGGGGTCGTCAGGAAACCGACGTCCCCCGTATAGCCCGCAAGAGTGCCCGTCTTGTGTTCCACGGTCGCGCCGGGGGGAAGGATTCCGCGGATTCGGTTGGAGCCGGTGGCGCAGCGTCGCATCATGTCCCGCAGCAGGGAGCGGCTCTGGGATGTCAGAGCGCCCTCGGTGTCGATAAGCCGAAGCAGGCCGAGCATCGCGATCGGCGTGCTCGAGTCGCGAACGTCGCGCAAATCCCTGCGGTCGCTGAGCAGCTGCGCGATCGTGCGGTCCACCCGGATGCCGTTGAGACCGTGGCCGCGAAGCCAATCGTCGATGGCTCTCGGCCCTCCCAGCGTTCCCATCAGCAGGTCCGTGGCGCGATTGTCGCTTCGGGTGATCATCGCATCCATCAGCTTCAGCGCCGAAGTGCCCGCGACCGGATCGTCGAGGGTCCGACGCCCCGAGTCCACTTCCGCCAGATAGGCTGCCGCGACGGCGATCTTCATCGTGCTCGCCATCGGAAAGGCCTGCTGGCCGTTGAAGCTGATCGTCTCTCCGCTCGCCAGGTCGAGCGCGGCGATACCGTACTCGCCCGGATTCTCCGCGGCCATGGCTGCGAGCCGCTGCTCGAGCGAACGCAGGCGCGGGCTGTCGTCGGCCCACGCAGGGTGAGCAATAAGGACCAGAAGAGTCGCCAGCAGGGCAGCAAATCGCATCGGAGCACCTCAACAGCCGCGGTCGTTCGCCCTGCCGGCCGGCAGGCTGAGTGGGTCACCATAGCGGCGGTTCGGTTGGAAACTATGAGCGCATTTCGTCAAACGCGCGCATTCGTCGCAGCTTTGGCTCCGCACGGCGCTGCGGCGGTGCAAATGCAATCACGCGGTCTGTGTCTGGGTGAACCGAGCGTTCCGCCGCCCAGGCTTTCGAAGCCTCCCGCCCTTGACTTCCTCCACGCTTCGCGGCAGAGGCGGCCGGGCATGTGAGCGGCGGGGACGCCGCTTTATTTTTTACGAAACCCCGTTTTTTGAGAGGCTGTCATGGCCAAGCCGACCACGGTCAAGATCAAGCTCGTCAGCACCGCCGACACCGGCTTCTATTATGTGACGAAGAAGAATCCCCGGAACATCACCGAGAAGATGACCTTCCGCAAATACGACCCGAAGGTGCGCAAGCACGTCGAGTTCAAGGAAGCCAAGATCAAATGATGCCGCTGGCGCTGCTCAGCGCCTAGACGTCATCCCGGCGAAAGCCGGGATCCATGAACATTGTCCAGCGAATGCCGGCACCGCCTGCGTTCATGGATGCCGGATCAAGTCCGGCACGACGAGGTTTGCGTCCGCTTCACCTCTACCGGCTCGCCCCGTCATACTGGGTGATCTCCAGCGCCTCCAGGTCCACCCCTTCCGCGCATCTCAGGTTGATCTCCACCATCGGCCCGTTCGGGCCCTTGCCGTCGGCAAAGGGTGCGCAGCCGCAGGTCGTGCAGAATTGGTGGCGGATGTTGTGGGTGTTGAACGTATAGACCTGGATGTCCTCCTCCGACGCCTCGCGCTTGAACTTGTCGGGCGTGGTGAAATGGTGGAGCGCGCCCTTCCTCCGGCACATCGAGCAATTGCACGCCATCGCCTTGGTCGGCATCTCCTCGTCGACCGTGTAGGCGAGCTTGCCGCAATGGCAGCTTCCGCTGAAGCTCATCCTTCTTCTCCCTCAATCTCCACTGTCGAAGCGAGCGCGGCGAGGACCTTGTTCCAGCCCCGCTCGATCTGCTCCGGGCTTGCCGGCGCGCCTTCCGAAACTTTTTGAGTCAGGGTCAGCACGGAGCCGTCGCCGTCCCGAGCGATTTCGATCGTCACACGATCCGAGTTCGGCGCATATTTGGGCACCTGCAGGTCGAAGACGAGGCGGCCGGGCCGTTCGATCTCCTCGTAGACGCCGGTGTGAAGCACCTCGTCGCCGTCGCGCCGCTCGACGATCTCGTAGCGGCCGCCGACCCGGGGATCGATCTCGACCCTCACCATCTCGCCGTCCGGAGTCGCGAACAGCCACCGGCCCGCCGTCTCCGGGTCGAGCCAGGCGCCGAACACCGCCTCCGCCGGCGCTTCGAAGCGCCGGGTCACTCGAACCTCGCCCATCGCCTCCTCCTCTCTTCGCGGCGCCGCGAGCAGCGCCCGCACCGCCTCGACGAACCGAACCACCGAAATCGGCTTGGAGACATAGCCTTCCGCCCCGGCCTCGCGGATCCTCTCCTCGTCGCCTTTCGCGGCATAAGCGGTTACGGCCATGATCGGGGTTCGCCTGAGCTCCCCATCGCCCTTGAGCTGCTCGATCAGCTCGAGGCCGCTCACATAGGGCATCTGAATGTCCATGACGATGAGATCGGGCCGGAAGGCGCGGGCCCGGTCGACCGCCTCGCGGCCGTCGCGGACCGGCTCGGCTTCGTAGCCGTGCGCGCGCAGAAGGTCGCAGAACAGCTTCAGATTGAGTTCGTTGTCCTCGACAACGAGGATTTTTTGTCCCACCGGCGCACCTGTAGAAGATGCGGCGCGACGACACAAACCCGACCGATCCCGAGGCCCTGGCCCTCTCCGCCCTCGGCTGGACGCTGGGCGAGGAGGCGCGCGCGCAGCGGCTGCTCGCCCTCACCGGCCTCGATCCGGCGGCCCTGCGCGAGCGGCTCGGCGAGCCCGGCCTGCTCGCCTCGGTGCTCGCCTTCCTCGAAGCGCACGAGCCGGACCTGCTCGCCGCCGCCGAGGCTCTGAACGTCTCGCCGGCGGCGCTGGTCGAAGCCCGGCGGAGGCTGGAGTCGTGAGCGGCCGGCCTCTCCTCGTCACCGATTGCGACGAGGTCCTCCTCCACATGGTCGCGCATTTCGCCGATTGGGTGGCCGAGGCGCACGATCTGAGCTTCGATCTCTCCGCCCCGGGCTTTCGCGACGCGCTTCGCGGTCCGGACGGGGAGCCGGTCGGCGCCGAGCGTGTCTGGCCGCTGCTCGACGAATTCTTCGCCGGCGAGATGCACCGCCAGAACGTCGTTCCCGGAGCGGTCGAGGCCCTGGCCGCGATCGCCGATCATGCCGACATCGTCATCCTCACCAACATCGGCGACGAATATGAGGCTGGCAGGGTCGAGCAGCTCGAGCGGTTCGACATCCGCCACCGGGTGCTGTGCAACCGCGGCGGCAAGGGGCGGCCGGTGCTCGAGCTGATCGAGGCGATCGGCCCGAGCTCGACCGTCTTCGTCGACGATCTCGCCGTCCACCACGAATCGGTCGCGAGCCACGCCCCCCAGGTCTGGCGGCTGCACATGATCGCGGAGCCGAGGCTCGCCGCCCACACGCCTCCCGCGCCCCACGCCCACGCCCGGATCGACGCCTGGGACGAGGCTCTGCCCTGGATCCTGGAACGGCTTCGGGCGGCATGAACTGAATGGAGAGCGAATGACCAAGACCGCCTTCATCACCGGCGCCACCGCAGGCTTCGGCGCCGCCGCCGCCCGCCGCTTCGCCGGCGCCGGCTGGAGAATCGTCGGCACCGGCCGCCGCCGGCAGCGGCTCGCCGCGCTTGCCGGGGAGCTCGGCGACGCTTTCCTGCCGCTCGAGCTCGACATGCGCGACACCGAGGGGCTGGAGGCCGCGGTCGATGCTTTGCCCGCCGAGTTCCGCGGGATCGACCTGCTCGTCAACAATGCCGGTCTCGCGCCGCCGCTCGAACCGCTCCAGGACTCCCGCCTCGATCCTGCGCTCGAGGTGATCGAGACCAACGTCGTCGGTCTCGTAGCGCTGACCCGAAAGCTTCTGCCCGGACTGATCGAGCGCAAGGGCGCGATCGTCAACCTGAGCTCGGTCGCCGCCACCTACCCCTATCGCGGCGGAGCGGTCTATGGCGGCACCAAGGCCTTCGTCCGCCAATTCTCGCTCGACCTTCGCTCGGACCTGCACGGCACCGGGGTCCGGGTGACCTCGATCGAGCCCGGAATGGCCGAGACCGAATTCACCCTGGTCCGCACCGGCGGCGACCAGGGGGCCTCCGACAATCTCTATCGCGGCGCCAACCCGATGACCGCCGAGGACATCGCCGAGACGATCTTCTGGGTCGCCACCCTTCCCCCCCACCTCAACATCAACGCGCTGGAGCTGATGCCGGTCAGCCAGAGCTTCGCCGGCTTCCAGGTCGCGCGGGAGGGGTAGACGCGCCGGCCACCCAGTCGATGTCCGCCTCGGCGTAACCCACGCACGCTTGACCCGCGCGCCCGCGCGGTGCTTACGCCGCCGCCATGACCGACATCGCCTCCCGCCTCGCCGAGCTTGGAATCGAGCTTCCCGCCCCCGCCGCCCCCGTCGCCTCCTATGTGCCGACCGTGCTGGCCGGGAACCTGCTGCACATCTCCGGCCAGGTTTCGTTCGAGAATGGCGCGCTTCTCACCGGCCGCCTCGGCGAGGATCGCGACCTCGAGTTCGGAGTGCGCGCCGCCCGCGCCTGCGGGCTGATGCTTCTGGCGCAGATCGAGAAGGCGGTCGGGCTCGATCGGGTCGAGCGGATCGTCAAGCTCGGCGTCTTCGTCAACAGCGCCGGCGCCTTCACCGACCAGCCCAAGGTCGCCAACGGCGCCTCGGAGCTGATGCAGGACGTGTTCGGCGAGTCCGGCCGCCACGCCCGAAGCGCCGTCGGCGTTCCGGTCCTGCCCTTGGGCGCCGCGGTCGAGATCGATGCGATCGTCCAGATCAAGGCGCTTTGAGCTCGAGCGGCTCGGCGCGGTCCCTTTCGGGCATCGCGGCCTTCACGGCGGTGCGCTGGTCGAGAACAGTTGCGGCGCCATCGCGGCGGCCGTGGCGCAGGGCCACGGAGTCGAACTCGACGTCCAGCTCAGCCTCGACGGCGAGGCGATGGTCTTCCACGATTATGAGCTCGACCGGTTGACTTCGGCGCAAGGGCCGGTCGCGGCGCGAACCGCTGCCGAATTGCAGGCGATCCCGCTCAAGGGGAGCGGAGAGCCGATCCCGAGCCTCTCCCGGATCCTGGCCTCGATCGCCGGTCGGGCGCCCTTGCTGGTCGAGGTCAAGTCGCCCGGCCGCAGGGTCGAGCGGCTTTGTGCGGCGGTGGTCCGGGCGCTGGAAGACTATGAAGGTCCGGTCGGAGCGATGTCGTTCAACCCGGAGGTCGGCGCCTGGTTCGCTCGCCGGGCACCGCTCGTGCTGCGCGGGCTCGTCGTCACCGAGAGCGGCAAGCGCGGGCTGAAGGGCCGGCTCGAGCGCCGGCTCGCTCTGTGGCGGGCGCGCGCGGATTTCCTCGCCTATGACATACGCGATCTGCCGTCGGACTTCGCCGGAGCTGCGCGCCGGAGGGGCCTGCCGGTCTACACCTGGACGGTGCGAAGCGCGGCGGATCGAGCGCGGGCGGCGGCCCATGCCGACCAGATCATCTTCGAGGCGCCGCCCGGATGAGCGAGATACTGGCGCGGCTCGGCCGCTCAGTCGCGTCGTTCGAGGCGGCGGATTGGGACCGCTGCGCCGGTTCGGGCGACCCTTTCCTCAGCCACGCCTTCCTTTCGGCGCTCGAGGAATCGGGCAGCGCGACGGCCCGGACGGGATGGCAGCCCGTGCCGATCGCCATCGACGGCGAGGACGGCCGTCCGGCCGCGGTCGCGCCGGCTTATGTGAAGAGCCACAGCCAGGGCGAATATGTGTTCGACCAGGGCTGGGCCGCGGCCTGGGAACGGGCCGGCGGCGATTATTATCCCAAGCTCCAGGTCGCAATTCCATTCACTCCGGTGCCGGGGCGGCGCCTGCTCACCGAGCAAGCGGATCTGGCCTTCGGGCTGATCGCCGCCGCCGAGGCGGTGGTGAACCAGCACGGGCTTTCCTCCGCCCACGCCACCTTCATCGCCGAGGAGGAGGTGCCGCTGTTCGAGCGTGCCGGATGGCTGATCCGGGTCGACAGCCAGTTCCACTGGCACAATCGGGGCTATGGGAATTTCGAGGATTTCCTCGCCGATTTGTCGTCGCGCAAACGCAAGGCGCTCCGCCGCGAGCGGGCCTCGGCGCTCGAAGGCCTGGAGGTCGAGCATTTCACCGGCGCCGCGATCACCGAGGCGCATTGGGACGCCTTCTGGGTCTTCTACCAGGATACGGGCTCCCGCAAATGGGGCCGGCCCTACCTCACCCGCCGCTTCTTCTCGCTGCTCGGCGAGCGGCTTGCGGACCGGATCCTCCTCATCTTCGCGCTGAGGGACGGACGGCCGATCGCCGGCGCCCTCAACCTGATCGGCGCCGACGCGCTCTACGGCCGCTATTGGGGCGCGACCGAAGAGGTCCCAAACCTCCATTTCGAGCTTTGCTACCACCAGGCGATCGAGGCGGCGATCGGGCGCGGCCTTTCCCGGGTCGAAGCGGGCGCCCAGGGGCCGCACAAATTGAGCCGGGGCTATGTCCCGGTCCCCACCTGGTCCGCCCACTTCATCCCGAACTCGGGCTTCCGCGAAGCCGTCGCCGATTTCCTCGCCGCCGAGCGGCGCGCGGTGGCGGACGAGATCGGCGCGCTTGCCGAAATGACTCCGTTCCGCAAGGGATGAGCAATCGAGTCGAAGGAGAGGGGCCCCTAATGATCCGCAAAGCTTTCGCCGTATTGCTGCTGGTCGCCGCGCCCGCCGCCGCGCAGGAGGGTCCGTCGCGCATCCTCGAGGCGCGCGACCTCTTCTCGCTGGAAGCGGCGAGCGATCCGCAGATCAGCCCCGACGGCTCGAAGATCGCCTACGTCCGCCGCTCCGGCGACATCATGACCGACCGGATGCGGCCTTCGATCTGGCTGATCGACACGCGCAGCGGCGAGCAGGCCCCGCTCGCCGCCGGCCCCGGCGCCCACAGCCAGCCGCGCTGGTCGCCCGACGGCAAGCGCCTCGCTTACATCTCGACCGGCGAGGGCGGCGCGGCGCAATTGTTCGTGCGCTGGCTGGCGAGCGGCGAATCGGTCCGGATCACCGGCCTTCCGGATTCCCCGACCAGCCTCGCCTGGTCGCCCGACGGACGCCAGATCGCCTACACCTTGTTCGTGCCCGGAGACGGGCTCAAGCTGGGCGTATTGCCGTCAAAGCCCGAAGGCGCTCAATGGGCGCCGCCGCTCGAGATCCACTCCGACGTCACGTACCGCACCGACGAGGAAGGCTATCTCAAGCCCGGCTTCAGCCACATCTTCCTGGTCGCCGCGGACGGCGGTGCGCCGCGGCAATTGAGCTTCGGCTCGGTCCACGACAACGGCCCGCTGGACTGGACTCCCGACGGCCGGACCATCCTGTTCAGCAGCAACCGCTCGCCCAACTGGGCCCGCGAGGGCTTCAACAGCGAGGTTTATTCGCTCGACGTGGCGAGCGGGACGGTGACCGCGCTGACCAGCCGCAATGGCCCCGACTCGGAACCGGTCGTCTCCCCGGACGGCCGGCTCATTGCCTATACGGGTTATGACGACAAAGAGCGCGGCTATGAGAATGCCCGTCTCTACGTGATGGACCGCAACGGCGGCGCTTCGCGGGTCCTCAGCGCGTCGCTCGACCGCAGCGTGGATACGCCCCACTGGGCCGCCGATGGCCGATCGGTCTACGTCGCTTATGACGATGAGGGCCTCCGCAAGGTCGCCCGAATCGGCCTCGACGGCTCGGTGCGCACCGTCGCCGAAGGGCTGAGCTCTTCCTCGCTCGACCGGCCCTATACCGGCGGCAGCTACAGCGTCGCCCGCGACGGCTCGCTCGCTCTGGCGAGCGGAAGCGCGCAGCGCCCGCCCGACGTCGCGCTGGTTCGGGGTGGCGCGAAACGAACCCTCACCCGCCTCAATGCCGAGCTGCTCGATAGCAAGCGCCTCGGCGAAGTTCGCCATCTCACCGCCACCTCGGTCGACAATCGCCGAATCGACGGATGGCTGACTCTGCCGCCCAATCGCGCCGAGGGGCAGCGCGTGCCGCTCATCCTGGAGATTCACGGCGGCCCGTTCGCTGCCTACGGGCCGCATTTTTCGACCGACAACCAGCTCTACGCCGCCGCCGGCTATGCCGTCCTCTCGGTCAACCCGCGTGGCTCGACCTCCTATGGCGAGGAATTCGCCAACCTCATCCATCACGCCTATCCAGGCCGCGATTATGACGACCTGATGGCCGAGGTCGATGCGGCGATTGCCGGCGGCTATGCCGATCCCGACAAGCTCTTCGTCACCGGCGGCTCGGGCGGAGGCGTTCTCACCGCCTGGATCGTCGGCAAGACCGACCGCTTCAAGGCGGCAGCGACCCAGAAACCGGTGATCGACTGGGCGAGCTTCGTGCTGACCTCGGACAATCCCGCGCTCTTCTCACGCTACTGGTTCGGCCAATATCCTTGGGAGAATCACGAGGCCTTCTGGGCGCGCTCGCCGCTGTCGCTGGTGGGGAATGTGAAGACTCCGACCCTGGTCGTGGTCGGAAGCCAGGATTACCGCACCCCGGTCAGCGAGGCGGAGCAATATTATACGGCGCTTCAGCTCAGGGGCGTTCCGACCGCCTTGGTCAAAGTGCCGGGCGCAAGCCACGGCGGGATCGCGTCTCGGCCGTCGCAGGCCGGCGCCAAGGCGGCGGCGATACTGGCCTGGTTCGAGAAATATAAGAACGGGGCTCCGGCGCGGTGAGCGCGCTTCGATACGGCATTTCGACTTCGCTCAATGCCTACTCAGCATGAGCGGATTTGGCTAACCGCTCATCCTGAGTAGCGGCTGAGCCTGGCGAAGACGCGTATCGAAGGACGGGTTCAGGCCGCCCGTCTCACCATCGTGTCCGAAAGCCATGCCCGCGCCTGGCGCTGGGCCTCGGCGATCTCGCGGGCGGTCATTTCCTCGGAGATTTCGGCCCGGCATTCCTGGCCCCGTTCGCTGCCGTTCAGGGCGGCGAGGTTGAACCATTTATGGGCTTCGATCAGGTCCACATCGAGGCCGTGGGTCCCGGTCGAGTAAGCGACTCCGAGCTCGTAGAGCGCGTCCGGATCGCCCATGGCGGCGTCGGCAAGGCGGCTTTCGATCAGGAAAGTCGCGGATTTCAGGCTGTTCCCCATAGTGACATGCCCCCGTTATTGCTTGTCGGGGACAGGTTTGCGCAGGCGATCCCCAACAAATGGTTAACGGGGCGGTGACCATCGAATCAGGAAGGCTCCACCGCCAGATTGTCGATCAGCCGGGTCCGGCCGATCCTCGCCGCCGCCAGCAGCCGCGCCGGCCGGTGCAGCGCCGTCACGGGCGCCAGCGTTTCGGGGTCGCACAGCTCGACATAATCGATCGGGTCGAAACCCGCTTTGGCCAGCCGCTCCTTCGCCGTCGCCAGCGCCTCGGCGACGTCGCCGCCGCGCTGGATCGCCGCGGCCGCCTCGCCCAGCGCCCGCGGCAGCGCCCGCGCCGACTGGCGCTCTTCATCGGTGAGATAGGCGTTGCGCGAGGAGAGGGCGAGGCCGTCGGCGTCGCGCTGGGTGGGAACCCCGACGATCTCGACCGTCAGGCCGCGATCCCGAACCATCTGGCGGATGATTGCGAGCTGCTGGTAATCCTTCTCGCCGAACAAGGCGATGTCGGGGCGGACCTGGTCGAACAGGCGCGACACCACGGTCGCGACCCCGTCGAAATGGCCGGGGCGGGCGGCGCCGTCGAGGCCCTCGCCGAGGCTTCCGGCGCGAATTTCAATCCCGGAGCCGCCCGGATACATGGTCGCGACGTCCGGCGACCAGAGCAGGACGCAGCCTTCCTCCTCGAGCATCTTGGCGTCGCTCGCCTCGCGCCGCGGATAGGTGGAGAGGTCCTCGTTCGCCGCGAACTGGGTCGGGTTGACGAAGATCGAGGCGACGACATGGCTCGCCCGCCGCCGGCCTTCCGCGACCAGCGCCATATGGCCGGCATGGAGCGCCCCCATGGTCGGGACGAAGGCGATAACACCCCCGTCGGCCCTCAGCGCCGCCAATTCCGCTCTCAGCGTTTCGATGTCACGGACAATTTGCACGCCGTTCCCGCCTCCGATATCAGCTTGGGCGACGCCCTTGCGGGGGGCGGAGAGCATAATCAAGGCCAAGAAAAGCAAGGGGTGCAGATGGCGTCGCCGCATTTCATCGTTTTCGCCAATGAGAAAGGCGGCACCGGCAAGTCGACCACGGCGGTGCACAGCGCCGTCGCGCTCGCCGCCGCCGGGCGTCGGGTGGCGGCGCTCGACCTCGACACCCGGCAGCGCACGCTCGGCCGCTATCTCGACAATCGCGCCGAGACGGTGAAGCGGCTCGGCATCGACCTGGTCATGCCGGCCTATGAGACCTTCGACCCCGACAAGGGCGAGGCGATCGAGGCCCAGCTCGAGCGCCTCGGCGCCGACGTCGAGATCGTCGTCGTCGACACCCCCGGCCGCGACGATCCCCATGCCCGGGCCGCGATGATCCGCGCCGACACCCTCGTCACCCCGATCAACGACAGCTTCGTCGATCTCGACCTGATCGGCCAGGTCGACGCCGAGACCTACCGGGTGCGCCGCCCCAGTTTCTACGCCGAATTGGTCTGGAACAGCCGGACCCAGCGCGCCAAGACCCACGGCGCCAGCGTCGACTGGGTCGTGCTCCGGAACCGGATGCAGCATATCGAGGCGCGCAACATGCGCCGGGTCGGCGAGGCCCTGAACGAGCTTTCGCGCCGGGTCGGCTTCCGGGTCATTCCCGGCCTCGGCGAGCGGGTCATCTATCGCGAGCTCTTCCCCAAGGGCCTCACCCTGCTCGACCTGCCCCATCTCGGCGAGGTCGGCATCGCCCATATCGCCGCCCGCCAGGAATTGCGCGAGATGATCGCCGGTTTCGCCCTTCCCCAGCCGGGCGAGGCCGCAGCGCCGCGGGCGGCGGCGCTCGCCGGCTAGTGGGCGTCCTCATCCTGCTCGCCGCCGCCGGCCTGCTCTGGGCCTTCGCCACCGGCCGCCTCAAGGGCTTCACCTATGAGGACGGGATCGCCGCCGCCCTCTTCCTGCTCGGCCTCAGCCTGTTCACCAAGGGCCGGCTCATCCTCGGCGCGGCCTTGATGGCGAGCGCCCTGCTCTGGGCCGCCTGGCGCCGCTCGCGCCCGTCGGCCCGGCCGATGCCGGTGGCCGACGCCCGGCGCCTTCTCGGGGTCGGCGAAGGCGCCACCCTCCAGGAGATTCGCGAAGCGCACCGCCGGCTGATCGCCCGGGTCCACCCCGACACCGGCGGCTCGGCCGAGCTCGCCCACCGGGTCAACGCCGCCCGCGACACGCTGCTCGCCGAAACAATGAACCGCAAGCCGCCTCGCGCGTCTTGACCGCATTCCCCGATCCGGAGCCCCGAATGAGCCATCGTCTGCCGCCCACGTCTCTGCGCGAATATGACATCAGGGGAATCTACGGAGAGACGCTGGGCGAAGAGGATGCGAGGGCGGTCGGCCGGACCTTCGGCACCCTGCTGCGCCGGGCCGGCGGGACGACGATCGCGGTCGGCCGGGACGGCCGCGAAAGCTCGCCGGGCCTCGAAGCCGCCCTTCTCGGCGGCCTGACCGCGAGCGGGGTCGACGTCGTCCGGATCGGCCTCGGCCCCACGCCGATGCTCTATTATGCCGAGGCGGAGCTTGAGGTCGACGGCGGCATCATGATCACCGGAAGCCACAATCCCGGCAATTACAACGGCTTCAAGATGGTGCTGAAGCACGGCGCCTTCTTCGGCGAGCAGATCCAGGAGCTCGGCCGGATGGCCGCCGCGGGCGACTGGGAGCAGGGCTCGGGCTCGATCCGCGACGAGGACGTGATGGAGCTCTACGTCGAAAGGCTCCTGAAGGGCTTCGACGGCGGTCCCTTCCGGATCGGCTGGGATTGCGGCAACGGCGCCGCCGGCCCCGTCGTCGAGCGGCTTGTGAAGCGCTTGCCCGGCGAGCATTTCACCCTCTTCACCGAGGTCGACGGCCGCTTCCCCAACCACCATCCCGACCCGACCGTGGAGAGCAACCTCGAGGATTTGAAGCGCCTGGTGCGCGACAAGGGCCTGGATTTCGGGGTCGCCTTCGACGGCGATGCCGACCGGCTCGGAGCGGTCGACGGCGAAGGCCGGGTCGTCTGGGGCGACCAATTGCTCTCGATCCTCGCCGAGCCCGTCCTCCGGGAGGTTCCCGGCGGAACCATCATCGCCGACGTCAAGGCGAGCCAGGCTTTGTTCGACCGGGTCGCCGAGCTCGGCGGCAAGCCTTTGATGTGGAAGACCGGCCACAGCCTGATCAAGTCGAAGATGAAGGAGACCGGAGCCCCGCTCGCCGGCGAGATGAGCGGCCACATCTTCTTCAAGCACGAATGGTACGGCTTCGACGACGCCATCTACGCCGCCGTGCGGCTGATCCGGGCCGTCACCCAGCTCGGCGGCTCGCTCACCGCTTTGCGCTCGGCCATGCCGCCGATGATCAACACCCCCGAGATGCGCTTCCAGGTCGACGAGAGCCGCAAGTTCCCGGTCGTCGAGGAGGTCCTGGGGCGCCTCGCCGCGAGCGGCGCCGAGGTCGACCGCACCGACGGCGCCCGGGTCAGCACCGCCGACGGCTGGTGGCTGCTGCGCGCCTCCAACACCCAGGACGTCCTCGTCGCCCGGGCCGAGGCGAAGGACGAAGCCGGCCTCGAACGACTCGTCGCCCAGATCGACGAGCAGCTCGCTTTGTCCGGCCTCGAGCGCGGCGCGCAGGTCGCCCACTGATGCCGAAGCTCTACCCGGAGGCGCTGCTCTTCTGCGTCCTCTGGGCGGCCCTCGCGATATGGGGCGGGCTGGAACTCGGCTGGAAAGCCGGCGCCGCCCTCACCCTCGGCCTGTTCATCCTGATCATGCCGACCAGCGCTCTGATCCTGTCGAAAACCGGCAGCTTCTCGCTGGAGCGCGGGGTGAGGTGGGGGATATTGGCCTCGGCGGCGGTTGTGCTGATCTCGATGATCGATCTGCAGAGCTGAGATTCCCCTCCCTGGAAGGGAGGGGTCAGGGGTGGGTAGGCGAGCGCAGCGAGACTTTAGAGACTCCGAGTTTCAGCCCCCTTCGGCGGACCCACCCCCGGCCCCTCCCTTCCAGGGAGGGGAGGATCAATCATCCTCGTCCTCGCGCCCGACCAGGTTCAGCTCCCTCGCCTTGATCTGCCTCGTCATGCACCAGTGCATGAGCGCATCTTCGCGGCCGTGGGTGATCCACACCTCGCGGGGCTGGAGCTCCTGGATCGTCTCGGTCAATTCGTCCCAGTCGGCATGGTCGGAGACGATCAGGGGAAGCTCGACGTTGCGCTGGCGGGCGCGCTGGCGGACCCGCATCCAGCCCGAGGCCATGGCGGTGATCGGGTCTGGGAGGCGCCTCGACCAGCGGTCGTTGAGGCAGCCCGGCGGGGCGACGACGATCTTGCCCTTGAGCTCCTCCTTCGAGGCGCCGGTGGCCGGCCGAAGCTCGCCCAGCTCGACCCCCCATTCGCGGTAGAGGCCGCACAATCGCTCGAGAGCGCCGTGAATGTAGATCGGCTCGTGATAGCCGCGGCCTCTGAGCTCCATCATCAGCCGCTGCGCCTTGCCGAGCGCATAGGCGCCGACGAGGACGCAGCGCTCCGGATTCTCGTGCAGCCGGGCGAGCAGCCGGTCGATCTCGCTCGAAGTCTCCGGATGGCGAAAGACGGGCAGGCCGAAGGTCGCCTCGGTGATGAAGATGTCGCACGGCACCGGCTCGAAGGGCGGGCAGGTCGGATCGGGCCGGCGCTTGTAGTCGCCCGAGACGACCACCCGCTCGCCTTTATATTCGAGCACGATCTGGGCGGAGCCGAGGACATGGCCCGCGGGGACGAAGCTCGCCTCCACCTCGCCGAGCCTGACGACCTCGCCATAAGCCGTCGCCCGGCCGCCCGGCTGCGGGCCGTAGCGGCATTCCATGATCGCCAGCGTCTCGGGGGTCGCGAACACCTCTTCATGGCCGCCGCGGGCATGGTCGGCATGGCCGTGGGTGACGAGCACGCGCGCCTTCGGGACGTTCGGATCGACCCAGGCGTCGGCCGGCTTGATGTAGATGCCTTCGGGAAAAGGCTCGATCCAGGAACCGAGGCGGGCCATCGGGAGCTATATGGGGTGAAGACGGGCATCGCCAAGCGCGACGCCTCATGGGAATGCGAACGAAGGAGCTGAAGCATGGACGCAGGCGGAGGCAGCTGGGGAATCCTCACCATAATCGGGCCGCTTCTGCTCGCGGCCGTCCTGCTCTGGGTCCTGCTGCGCAACCGCAAGCCCGGCAGGCGCGACGACGACCGCACCGAGCAGGCGACCCGCGACCTCTACCGCGAGGAAGAGGAGAAACGGCGCAGCGGGGACGATGCCACTTCGTGACGCCATCCCGGCGGAAGCCGGGATCCATGAACGCCGCGGTTGAGCATTGGTCGATGACGGTGTTCATGGATTCCGGATCAAGTCCGGAATGACGACGAAAGACCTTCCCCCCGCCATCGCTTCCTGGTTCGCCGCCAGGGGCTGGGCCCCGCGCCGGCACCAGCTCGAGATGCTCGCCGCCGCCCGGGCCGGTCGAAGCGCGCTGCTCGTCGCGCCCACCGGCGCCGGCAAGACCCTGGCCGGCTTCCTCGCCTCGATCGTCGAGCTGGTCGAGGCTCCGACCGAAGGGCTCCACACCCTCTATATCTCGCCGCTGAAAGCGCTCGCGGTCGACGTCCAGCGCAACCTCCTGACCCCGATCGGCGAGATGGGCCTTCCCATCCGGGTCGAGGCCCGGACCGGCGACACGCCCTCCGACCGCAAGGCCCGCCAGCGCGTCCGGCCGCCGCAGATGCTTTTGACCACGCCGGAATCGCTCAGCCTGCTGCTCAGCCATCAGGACAGCCTTACCCTCTTCGCCGGCCTCAGGACGGTGGTCGTCGACGAGGTCCACGCCTTCGCCAGCGGCAAGCGCGGCGATCTCCTCGCGCTTGCGCT
Source organism: Allosphingosinicella sp. (assembly GCA_035719905.1). Taxonomy (GTDB): domain Bacteria; phylum Pseudomonadota; class Alphaproteobacteria; order Sphingomonadales; family Sphingomonadaceae; genus Allosphingosinicella. The sequence continues at coordinate 28,380 of DASTFN010000039.1, read as the reverse complement.
GGCCCGGCTCCAGCGCCTCGCTCCGGGCCTTCGCCGGGTCGCTTTGTCCGCCACGGTCTCCGATCCCGAAGCCTATCAGGGCTGGCTCGCCCCCCATGGCGACATCGAGCTGGTCGACATCGTCCAGGGCGAGCCCGGCGCCGATCCGGACCTGAAGATCATGCTTCCGGAAGACGAGCGTATCCCCTGGTCCGGCCATTCCGGCCGCTGGGCGACCGCCAACGTCATGCGCGAGATCGAGCGGCACCGGACGACATTGGTCTTCTGCAACACGCGAAGCCTCGCCGAGCTCATCTTCCAGGATCTGTGGGCGGCGAACGAGGGCCATCTGCCGATCGGGATCCACCACGGCTCGCTCTCGGTCGAGGCCCGGCGCAAGGTCGAATCGGCGATGGCGTCGGGCCGGCTTCGCGGCCTCGTCTGCACCTCGAGCCTCGATCTCGGGGTCGATTGGGGCGATGTCGACCTCGTCATCCAGATGGGTGCTCCCAAGGGCTCGTCGCGCCTCCTCCAGCGAATCGGCCGCGCCAACCACCGCCTCGACGAGCCATCGGAAGCGCTTGTCGTCCCCGGCAACCGCTTCGAATATCTCGAGGCCCGGGCCGCCCTCGACGCGATCGAGAGCAAGGAGCTCGATCCGGAGATATTCCGCCCCGGAGCGATCGACGTCCTCGCCCAGCACGTCATGGCCGCCGCCTGCGCCGCTCCGTTCCGCGAGGAGGAGATGCTCGACGAGATCCGCTCGGCCGCCCCTTATGCCGGCCTCTCGGAAGCGCTGTTCCGTCAGATCCTCGCCTATATCGAGAACGGCGGCTATTCGCTTCGCGCCTACGACCGCTTCCGCCGCCTGACCCGCGATCCGGACGGAAGCTGGCGGGTCTCGCATCCCCGCTTCATCCAGCAGCACAGGATGAACGCCGGGATCATCGTCGACGCGCCTTTGCTCGACGTCCGCTTCCGCCGCGGCCGCAAGCTCGGCACGGTCGAGGAATATTTCGGCTCCACCCTCTCGCCCGGCGACACCTTCTTCTTCGCCGGCCTGGTGCTCGAGGTCGAGAAGATCGACGGCACCGACCTCATCGTCCGGGCGACCACCAAGTCGGCGCGGATCCCCACCTATGTCGGCACGAGGATGGCGATGACCACCAACCTCGCCGACCGGGTCCGGGCCTTCCTCTGGGACCGCGGCCAATGGCCGCGCTTCCCCGACGACGTCCAGGACTGGCTCCGGGTGCAGGGCGAGCGCTCGCTTCTGCCCCGGCCCGACCAATTGCTGGTCGAGACCTTCCCGCACGAGCATCGCCACTACATGGTCGTCTACAGCTTCGAGGGCTGGAACGCCCACCAGTCGCTCGGGATGCTGATCACCCGCCGGATGGAGAGCGCGGGCCTCAACCCCCTGGGCTTCGTCTCCAACGATTACGCCCTCGCCTGCTACGCCCTCGAGCCGATCGCCGATCCCGCGAGCCTGCTCTCGCCCGACCTGCTCGAGAAGGAGTTCGTCGAATGGGTGCAGGGCTCGAACCTTCTGAAGCGCGCCTTCCGCGAGGTCGCCGTGATCGGCGGCCTCGTCGAGCGCCACCATCCCGGCAAGCGCAAGTCGGGCCGCCAGGTCACCTTCTCGACCGACCTCATCTACGACGTGCTCCGCCGCTACGAGCCCGACCACCTGCTGCTCGAGGCGGCCTGGAACGACGCCCGCGGCAAGATGACCGAGGTCGGCCGCCTCGTCCGGCTTCTCGACCGCGCCCAGCAGACGATGGTCCATGTCGAGCTCGAGCGGGTCTCGCCGATGGCAGTGCCGGTGCTGGTCATCGTCGGCCGCGAGGCGACCGCCACCGGCGCCGCCGAGGACGCCATCCTGATCGAGGCCGAGAGCCTCGCCGCGACCGCGATGCGGCTGGATTGATGGGCGGGGACGAGGCGGTTCCGCATGGCCCTTTCAACGTCCTTCGATACGCCGTTTCGACAAGCTCAACGGCTACTCAGGATGAGCGATGGAGAACTATCCCAACCGCTCATCCTGAGTAGGGACTGAGCCTGGCGAAGGCCCGTATCGAAGGACCGTCAGACCATCGCCCTCGGGTTCGAGAACACCCGCGTCACCTCCGGCTCGAAGCTTTCCAGCGGATCGACCTCGAATCCCGGATCGAAGGCCGGGGCGTCCCAATCGTCGACCAGTTTCTCGGCGAAGCCGTACCAGCTCTCCCCCTTGAACCGCTCGCGCCCCTCCGGATCCTTGCCGAGATGCTCGAAATAATAGCGGCCCTGGAATTCCTGGTGCCAGTAGATTGCGTGGTAGATCTCCTCGCGCACGTAGGGCTTGAGCATCTCGGCCGCGATCGGGCCGTGATTGGGGATCGAGAAGAGCTTGCCGAGGTCGTGGCAGAGCGCTGCGACCACCTCCTCGTCGCTGGCGCCGGCGCGGCGGGCCAGGGTGCCCGCCATCAGCGAGTGGGTGAGCTGGTTGGCGGCGAAGCCGACCTCGATCGCTTCGAGCCGGGCGAGGCCGTCCATGATCTGGCGTGCCGCGATGCTCTTGATGTGCTTGCCGTGCTCGGCGGCGATATGCGCCCAATCCTCGGCGGTGCCGTCCCTCATGTCCGTGAACATCGGCTCTCTCCTCGTCCGCCCCAAAATAGACCCGGCGCGGGGTCTTCCACAAGCTGCGCTTCGTAGGCTAGCGTTGCCCCGCCGGGCAGGGTGAGCGTGGAGTGAAGATGGCGTCGAATGAAGAGCTTTCCTTCCTCGCCGACGGAGGCGAGATGGGCGAGCGCATGCGGGCCTTCGACTGGGCCTGCTCGCCGCTCGGCCCTCCGCAGGGCTGGTCGCAGGCGCTGAAGACCGCCACGGAGATCCTGCTCTCGTCCAAATTCCCGATGTTCCTCGCCTGGGGCCCGGACCTTCGCTTCCTCTACAACGACGCTTATGCGGACGTGCTCGGCGGCAAGCATCCGGCCGCGCTCGGCCACGCCTTCGAGGACATCTGGGCCGAGATCTGGGACGATGTCGGCCCGCTCGCCCGCCGCGCGCTCGCCGGCGAGGCGACCTATTTCGAGGATCTGCCGCTGACCATGACCCGCAAGGGCTATGAGGAGCAGACCTGGTTCACTTTCTCCTACAGCCCGCTTCGCGACGATGACGGCGCCGCGGCGGGCATGTTCTGCGTCTGCACCGAGACCACCGCGAAGGTGCTCGCCGAACGCGAGCGCCTGGGCGAGACCGAGCGGCTAAGGCAGCTGTTCGACCGGGCGCCGGGCTTCATGGCGGTGGTGCGGGGCCCGGATCACGTCTTCGAGATGGCCAACGCCTCCTACCAGAAGCTGGTCGGGCGGCGCGATCTCATCGGCAAGCCGGTCCGCGAGGCGGTGCCCGAGGTCGAGGGCCAGGGCCTCTTCGAGCTGCTCGACAAGGTCTATCGAAGCGGCGAGGCCTTTTCCGGGCGATCGGTGGCCGTCCGCCTCCAGCGCACGCCGGACGGTCCGCGCGAGGAAAGACTGCTCGACTTCGTCTTCCAGCCGATCTTCGATCCCAACGGCGCGGTCAGCGGAATCTTCGCCGACGGCTACGACGTCACCGAGCGGATCGTTGCCGAGACCGCGCTTCGGGAGAGCGAGGAAAGGTTCCGGCTGATCGCCGATTCCGCGCCGGTGCCGATGTGGGTGACCAAGATCGATCGCAAGCGCAGCTTCGTCAATCGCGCCTATGTCGAGTTCCTCGGCATCAGCTACGAGGAAGCGGTCGACTTCGACTGGCGCACCGTCCTCCATCCCGACGATGCGGCCCGGATCCTCGCCGAATCGATTGCGGGCGAGGCCTCGCTCGAAAAGTTCGAGCTGGTCGCCCGCTACCGGAGCGGCGGCGAGTGGCGGTGGATCCGATCGGTCTCGCAGCCCCGTTGGGGACCCCAAAGCGAGCATGTCGGCTTCATCGGAGTCGCTCACGACATCACCGAATTGAAGCGCGCCGAGGCCGCCTTGCGCGAGGTCAACGAGACCCTCGAGCGGCGGGTGACGGAGCGCACCGGCGACCTAAGCACCGCCCTCGACCGGCTTCAGGCCGAGGTCGGCGAGCGGCTTCGGGCCGAAGACGCGCTTCGCCAGGCCCAGAAGATGGAGGCGGTGGGCCAGCTGACCGGCGGCATCGCCCACGATTTCAACAACCTCCTGACCCCGATCATGGGCGGCCTCGAGCTGATCGCCTCGCGGGTCGAGGAGCCGAGGCTCAAGCGCATCGCCGAGACCGCGCTCGAATCGACCCGGCGCGGCGCCAAGCTCACCGGCCAGCTGCTCGCTTTCTCGCGAATTCAGCGGATCAGCATGGGGCCGGTCGCGGTCAACGAGGTCATCGAGGCGATGCAGCGCCTGCTTCGCCACACGATCGGCGGCGGAGTCCGGATCGAGACCCGCCTCGATCCGCGCACCGGCCACGGCATTTGCGACGCCAATCAGCTCGAGAATGCGATCCTCAACCTCGCCATCAACGCCCGCGACGCCATGCCGGACGGCGGCACCCTCACCATCTTCACCGACCGGGTGCGGCTGGACGACGAACCCGACCACCCGGCCGGCGAGTTCGTCCGGATCACCGTGGCCGACACCGGCCAGGGCATGGCCGCCGACGTTCTGGACAAGGCCATCGAGCCCTTCTTCTCGACCAAGCCGCTGGGCAAGGGCACCGGTCTCGGCCTCGCCCAGGTCTACGGCATCGCCCAGCAGGCCGGAGGAACGCTTCGAATCGACAGCGAGATCGGCAAGGGCACGTCGGTCGACATCCTCCTGCCCAGCGCACCCGGGTCTGCCGAGGCGCCGGGGGAATCGAGCCGCGACGAGGGCGCTTCCTCCGGATCGGCGGCCGGGGCGCGGGTGCTCGTCGTCGACGATGACGACGATGTCCGGGCCTTCCTCGGCGAATCGCTGGAGGGCATGGGCTGCACGGTCGTCTCGGCGGCGTCGGGTCCGCAGGGCCTGGAGTCGCTGCGCGAAGCCAGGCCCGATCTCGTCCTGCTCGATTACGCGATGCCGGGCATGAACGGCGCCCAAATGGCCCTGGCCGCCCGCAACCTTCATCCCGGCCTGCCGATCGTCTTCGTCACCGGCTATGCCGAAAGCGAGCAGCTCGAGGCCGCCCTCGGCGGCAACGTCCCAGTCCTGCGCAAGCCCTTCACCCTCGCCGAGCTCGCCGCGGCGGTGGAGGGGAATGTGGCGCGGGAATAATTCCTCCCCCGGCAAATGCCGGGGAGGATCCAAGGGTCTTGAACCCCCGCAATCCTCACCTAAATCGCCGCCGCCGGGCGACCAGTTTGCGGTGTCCGGCCGGTTACCGCGAGGGGCGCAGGCTCTTTGCCCACCCCCTCATCATCATGTTGCTCATCGGAGGACACAGATCATGAGAAGCTTCGATTTCACCCCCTATCGCCGTTCGACCGTCGGCTTCGACCGGTTGTTCGACTTCCTCGAAAGCGCCCGCGCCGAGCAGTCGGACAATTATCCGCCCTACGACATCGAGAAACTGAGCGACGACCGCTACCGGATCACGCTCGCCGTCGCCGGCTTCTCGGCCGGGGACATCGACATCACCGCCCGCCAGAACATGCTGATCGTGGTCGGCCGCAAGTCGGAGAACCGCAGCAAGGACGGCAATTTCCTGCACATGGGGATCGCCACCCGGGCCTTCGAGCGCCGCTTCGAGCTCGCCGATTTCGTCCGGGTCGAGGCCGCCGACATGAAGGACGGCCTGCTCGCGATCGAGCTGGTCCGCGAGATCCCCGACGCGATGAAGCCGCGCAAGATCGAGATCGGAACCGGCCGCTCGCACGCGATCGAGGCGGAGAAGGCGCACGAGAAGGCGCCCGAGGTCGCGTAAGATCCTCCCCATCGGAGATGGGGAGGGGGACCCCGCGTAGCGGGGTGGAGGGGTACGGCGCAGGCCTGTTCCAGCTACCCCTCCACCACCCTTCGGGTGGTCCCCCTCCCCACGGCTTCGCCGCGGGGAGGATAATCCTCTAAATTCATCTCCCGTTTACCTGCGAAGGCGCACCGGCTCCCCCATGCCTTTCCTGAAGAAGCTCACCAATCCGTTCCTTCTCGTCGCCGAAGGCTTCGTCGCCGGCGCTATCCTGTTCGCGACCTCGACCCCGGACCTCATCGACTCGCGCCCGGCGCCGCCCGCCGCGCTTGATTCGTCGGTTATCCCCAACTCCGCGCGCTGAAGCCTTGAACCTGGCCGCGCCCGGTTTATAGGCTGGGCGCCATGGTTCGCTTTTCGTTCTGTGGCCAAGAGCTGATGGCGCTTCCGCAAGGCGCTTTGTTCTGGCCGTCGCGCCGGGCCTTGCTGGTCGCCGACCTGCACCTCGAGAAAGCGAGCTGGTTCGCCCGGCTCGGGCAGATGCTTCCGCCCTACGATTCGATCGCCACCCTGGCCGATCTCACCGCGCTTGCCGTCTCGACCGATGCCAAGGAGATCTGGTGCCTCGGCGACAGCTTCCACGACCGCCACGGCTGCGACCGACTGCCCGCCCGCGCCCGCGAGATGCTCGTCGCCCTGACCGGCTCGGCCCGCTGGACCTGGATCACCGGCAACCACGATCCCGGCATCGCCGATCATGAACCGGCCGCCATGCGCCCCGCGCATGGCTGCGGGCTGCGGGGCAGCCCGCACCGGTTCATCGGCGGCGACATCGTCGAGGAAGCGGAAGTGGACGGACTGCTGCTTCGCCACGAGGCCGACCCGGCCGAGCCGAGGCCCGAGCTGTCGGGCCATTTCCACCCCAAGCTGAGGATCCACCACCGCGGCCGCCAGGTCTCCCGCCGCTGCTTCGTCGCGACGGAGCGCAAGCTGATCCTGCCCGCCTTCGGCTCGCTGACCGGGGGGCTGGATGCGGGACATCCCGAGATCGTCCGGGCCGTCGGGCCCAAGGCCGAGGCCCTGGTCCCCGTGGCGGACAGGCTGCTGAGGTTTCCTTTGGCCGCTTAGACGAGCCGAGCCGCGATCAGCCCCCGAACCGCATTCCCCAGCAAGAACCCGCCCTCCAGATCCTCCGCCCTTAAATCCGCCTCCTCGGCCCGGCCCGCCTCGATCAGCGCCTCCCTCAGGACCCCCGGCAGAAGCCCGCGCTTCAGCGGAGGAGTCAGCAGCCGTCCGCCGCGCTCGACGAACAGGCTGGTGAAGCTCCCCTCGGTCACGAAGCCCTCGCGGCCGACGAACACCGCCTCGAAAGCGCCCGCCGCCTCGCGCGCTTCGTCGTAGAAGCGCCGGTCGCTGGTCTTGTGCCTCAGCCGGAAATCTTCAGCTTCGACCGGGAGCGGCGCCAGCGCCACCTCGACCGCCGCCTCGGGCGCCGGGGGCAGGGGCCGCGATTCGATCGCCAGCGCTCCGCTGCTCGACAGCAGCAGCCTTAGCTTGCGCCCTTCCCTCAGGAAGAAGGTCGCCGCCTGAAGCTCGTTTCGGGCATGGTGCCGGTCGAAGGCGAAGCCGAAGGTCTCGGCGCTTCGCTTCATCCGGGCGAGATGGCGGTCGAGCTCGGCGATCCCCTCGTGCGGATCGAAGCGCATCGTCTCGATGAGGTCGAAGCGTCGGCGCGTGGCCACAAACTCTCCCTTCGCCAGGCATTCGCGCCATTCCTCGGCGGCGATGCTGTCGGCCACGATCCCCGAACCCAGGCCGAGCCGCGCGATGGTCTCGCCGTCGCGCAGCACGAGGGTCCGGATCGCGACATTGAACGCGGCTTGGCCGTCGGGCGCAAGCCTGCCGATACTACCGGTATAGGCACCCCGCTGTTCCCGCTCGAGCCCGGCGATGATCTCCATCGCCCTGATCTTGGGCGCTCCCGTCACCGAGCCGCAGGGGAAGATAGCCCCGATCAGGTCGACCCCGTCCAGGCCGCCCTCGATCTCGCCGACGATGGTCGAGGTCATCTGCAGCACGGTCGGATAGGTCTCGACCTCGAACAGGGCCGGCACCTTGACGCTTCCCGGCTTCGACACCCGCGACAGGTCGTTGCGCAGCAAATCGACGATCATCAGATTCTCGGCGCGCTGCTTGGGGTCGCCGCGAAGCGCCTCGGGATCGCTGCCCGCCGCCGCCGTCCCCTTCATCGGCCGGGCCGTCACCCGGCCTTCCTCCAGGGTGAAGAACAATTCGGGCGAGAAGGAGAGCAGCCAATGCTCGCCGGTGAAGACGATCCCGCCCCATCCCGCCCGAGCCCTCGGCCGGATCGCGGCGTAGAGGGCGAGCGGGTGACCGGCCGTCGCCACCTCGGCCCGGAAGGTGAGATTGGCCTGGTAGATGTCGCCCTCGATTATGTGCTCCAGAGCCCGGGCGACCGCCGCCTCGTGCGCCTTGCGCTCCACCAGCGGCCGCGGCGGCCCCGCCCAGGCGCCGGCGGGATTCGGCAGCAGCCTCGCCGGGTCGACCTCCTCCCAGCCGTCGAACAATCCGAACCACAGCAAGGGCGGCGCGCCCGCCTCGGCCTCGATCGCCAGCGGCGCCAGCTTCGGCTCGAGGCCATGGCCCGCCTCATAAGCGATGAAGCCGGCGGCGTGCCGGCCGCGCAGCCGCTCCAGTGCCGGCCGTATTTCCTCGGGCCGCCGCACCTCGACCACCTCCGCCGGGCCCCGGTAGAGCCGGGCGCCGCCCTCATAGTCGAGCAGCACGAACGGCTCTCCGGCTTGCCAGAAGCGCGCTTGAGGCCCATCTGCCGCGTCGTCAGGAGAGATTGGCTTGGTCACCAGCGTCTTCGACCTCTTCAAGATCGGGGTCGGTCCTTCCAGCTCGCATACGATGGGGCCGATGACGGCCGCGTGCCGCTTTGTCGAGGCGCTGTCGCAAAAAGCTCTGCTCGATCGCACCGAGCGGGTCCTCGCCGAGCTCTACGGATCGCTCGCCTTGACCGGCAAGGGCCACGCCACCGACCGCGCCGTCCTGCTCGGCCTGTCGGGCGAAAGGCCCGACCGGATGGACCCCGACGCCGCCGACACCGTGATCGAGGCGGTCCGCGCCACCGGCCGGCTCCGCCTCGGCGGCGGCTGCGAGATCGGCTTCGACGAGGCCCGCGACCTCCAGTTCCTCCAGCGCGAGCGCCTTCCCCACCACAGCAACGGCATGCGCTTCACCGCCTTTGACGGCGCCGGCGACATCCTCGATTCGGCCGTCTCCTATTCGGTCGGTGGCGGAGCGGTCGTCGACGAAGCGGCGATCACGGGCAACGCTCCGCCGGAAGGTCTTTGGGACATTCCCTATAATTATCGCTGCGCCGACGAATTGCTCGCCCTCGCCGAGCGCGAGGGCCTCACCATCGCCGAGATCGCCCGGGCCAATGAGCGGGTCGCTTTGTCGGACGAGGAGATAGACGGCCGCCTCGGAGCGATCGTCGACGCCATGTCCGCCTGCATCGACCGAGGCATCGGCCAGAGCGGGATCCTGCCCGGCGGCCTCAACGTCAAGCGCCGGGCGCCGGGCCTCCACAAATTGCTCCTCGACCGCGCCGAGCGCACCCTTCAGGACCCGCTCACCGTTCTCGACTGGGTCAATCTCTGGGCGCTGGCGGTCAATGAGGAGAATGCCGCCGGCGGCCGGGTCGTCACCGCCCCGACCAACGGCGCCGCCGGGATCGTCCCGGCGATCCTGCGCTATTACCAGCGCTTCACCCCCCATTCGACCGACTCGGGGACCCGGACCTTTCTCCTCACCGCCGCCGCGATCGGCTCTTTGTTCAAGGAGAATGCCTCCATCTCGGGCGCCGAGGTCGGCTGCCAGGGCGAGGTCGGGGTCGCCTGCTCGATGGCCGCGGCCGGCCTCACCGCGGCGCTCGGCGGAACCAACTGGCAGATCGAGAATGCCGCCGAGATCGGCATGGAGCATAATCTCGGCCTCACCTGCGATCCGGTCGGCGGACTCGTCCAGATCCCCTGCATCGAGCGCAACGCGGTCGGCGCGATCAAGGCGATCGAGGCCTCCCGACTCGCCCTGGTCGGCACCGGCGACCATTTCGTCAGCCTCGACCAGGTGATCGAGACGATGCGCAAGACCGGCCTCGACATGAACGTCCGCTACAAGGAGACGTCGCTGGGCGGGCTGGCGGTCAACGTGGTGGAATGCTGAGATCGTCGCCCCAGCGAAGGCTGGGGCCCCGGGGGGTGAAGAACGCCGCGCCTTTCACCCGCGGGGATGCCAGCCTTCGCTGGCATGACGCGCCCTTGCCGACCTCAGTTTCGTCTCCTAGCGTCCCGGCGCCTTCTGCCCGAGGAGTCCGCATGCGCCTTCGCCTTTCCCTGCTCGCCGCCGCCGCCTTGTTCGCCTCCCCCGCCCTCGCCGAGGTCGAGAAGCCCGCCGCCATCGTCGCCGACGGGATCCCCGCCGTGCCCGACGACCTCGCCGAGCGCACCCGCCCCTACATGGAGTTCCGCACCGCCGGCCTTCAGGGCTGGAACCCGGCGAAGCGCTCGCTCGCCATCACCACCCGCTTCGGCAACACCGGCCAGGTCCACGAAGTCGCCCGGCCGCTCGGCATGCGCCGCCAGATCACCTTCGAGGCCGACGCCATCGCGAGCACCTCTTATGCGCGCCGGACCGGCGATGTCCTCGTCGTCCAGAAGGATGTCGGCGGAAGCGAGTTCTGGCAGCTCTACGTGCTCGATAATGGCCGGCTGAAGCTGATCACCGACGGCAAGAGCCGCAACTCGATCAACGCCTGGAGCCAAGACGGCCGCTGGCTCGCTTACACCTCGACCCGCCGCAACGGCACCGACAACGACATCTACATCGTCGATCCGCGCAATCCGGCGAGCAACCGCCTGCTCGTCCAGGTCGAGGGCGGCGGCTGGGCGCTCGCCGATTTCGCCCCGGACGGGCGGAGCGCCGTGATCGCCGAATATCTCTCCGTCACCAAGACCAACCTCTACCGGGTCGACGTCGCCACCGGCCGGATGACCCCGATCGGCGACCACTCGAAGCCGATCTCCTACGGCTCCGCCCAATATGCCCCCAACGGCATTTTGTGGGTCACGTCCGACGAAGGCTCCGACTTCCAGCGCCTCGGAACCCTCAACCCCGCCACCGGCCGATTCACCGCAATGGCGCCCGAGCCGCGCTGGGACGTCGAGAATTTCGACGTTTCCGACGACGGCCGATTCATCGCCTACATCGTCAACGAGGCCGGAATCAGCCGCCTGAAGCTGCTCGATACCCGCACCCGCAAGAGCCGTGCGGTCGCGGGCCTTCCGGTCGGAACGATGGGCGGGCTCGAGGTCGCGCCCTGGGGCGACATCGCGGTCAGCGTCTCCTCCGCCCGCTCGCCGGCCGACGTCTATGTCGTCAATCCAAGGAGCCTCGCCGTCGTCCGCTGGACCGAGAGCGAGACCGGCGGCCTCGATCCCCGCCGCAACGTCGAGCCGGTCTTCGTCGAGACGACCAGCTTCGACGGCGAGAAGGTGTCGGGCTTCCTCTACCGTCCCGATCCGGCCCGGTTCCCGGGCCGCCGGCCGCTCATCTTCAGCATCCATGGCGGCCCGGAAGGCCAGTCCCGCCCCGGCTTCCTCGGACGCAACAACTACCTCCTGAACGAGCTCGGGATCGCCCTCTTCTATCCCAACGTCCGGGGCTCGACCGGCTTCGGCAAGCGCTTCGTCGCGCTCGACAACGGCCCGGACCTTCGCGAGAACAGCGTCAGGGACATCGGTGCCTTCCTCGACATTCTCGCCCGCGACCCCTCCCTCGATTCCGCCCGCTTCGCCGAGACCGGCGGAAGCTACGGCGGCTACATGTGCTATGCGAGCGCGATCCGCTACGGCGACCGCTTCAAGGCGGCGAACTGCATCGTCGCCATCTCCAACTTCGTCACCTTCCTCGAGAACACCCAGAGCTACCGCCGCGACTTGAGGCGAGTCGAATATGGCGACGAGCGCGACCCGGTGCAGCGCAAGAAATTGCTCGCCATCTCGCCGCTCACCCGGATCAAGGAGCTTCGCCTGCCGCTGATGGTGCAGACCGGCGGCAACGATCCGCGAGTCCCGGCCTCGGAAGCCGAGCAGGCGGTCAAGGCCGTCCGCCGCAACGACGGCACCGCCTGGCACCTCCTCGCCCAGGACGAAGGCCACGGCTTCGCCAAGAAGGCCAACCAGGATTACGCCTTCTGGACCAGCCTCATGTTCTGGCAACGCCACCTGCTCGGCGAAAGGCCGAGGCGGGGGAGCGAATAGGGGCGGCGCCCGACGCCCGTCAGGACGTCGGATGTGGGCCCAGGGCTCGTTCGAGCCCTCCGGCGCCTCGGCGCCAATTTCAAAGAGACGGCACGAAGGCACAACGTAGAGAGCATCTTTTTCTACGTTGTGCCTTCGTGCCTTCCCTCAAAAAATCCAGGGCCTGCCGGCCGGCGAGATAACGCCGTCGATGCCAGGACGGCAGGCCGCGGGGCGCACGCTATCGCGCTTTCGCCGCCAGCCACTCCTCTATGCTCCGATAAGCCGACCTCCCGCGCGGCGGGTCGTCGCCGAGGCCGGTGGCGAAATAGGCGATTCCCCGGCCGGTCGAGCGGTCAATCCACAGGCCCGAGCGCAGGCCGTAGGCGTCGCCGGCGTGGCCGAGGCGGGGCTTGCCGTCGCCGAACGGGTCGTCCTTCGGGGCGCATTGGGCGAGGATCTGCACGGCGAGGCCGTAGCCGCAGTAGAAATTCCCCTCGGTGTCGCCGTTGCTGCCGTCATGACGCCAGTGCAGGCGCTCGATCTCGGCCAGGCTCGCCTCGCTGAGGAAGCTTCTGCCGTCGGGAAGCCGGCCCCGGCGAAGCAGCAGCCCGCCGACCCTGGCGAGATCGCGGACCGAGATCCGAAGACCGCCCTGGGGGGAGAAGAGGGCGCCGTTGCTGCCGAGGCGGTAGCCGGCAAGGTCGCAGCCGCCGTTCGCCGCCGGCACCACCGGGCACGGCGGCCGGGCGCCCTTCAAATCGTCGCGGACCACATTGCCGTCGGGCGCGTAGAGCACGACGGCCCGGGCGATCGTCGACTCGGAGCAGGTCGTCCAGTTGAAGCAGGCGTCGAGCGCCAGCGGCTTCAGCACCAGCCGGTCCATCAGCCGGTCGAACCGCTCCCCGGTCGCCTGCTCCAGGACCGAGGCGACGACCGGGAAGCCGAGGTTGGAATAGCGAAAGAAGCTTCCGGGAGGATGCTCCCGGTCCCAGGCCTCCGGGGCGGCGACCGCTTTCTCGACACTCGTGTCGAGCGGCAGCGCATAGCTGATGTCGTCGCGAAGGCTCGATCGGTGCGAGAGGAGCAGTCGAAGGGTGATCGGCCGGTCGGGGAAATTGGGGTTGCGCAGGGTCCAGCCGAGATGCCCCGAAACGTCCTCGTCGAGGTCCAGCTTGCCCTGCTCGACCAGCCGCATCACGCCCAAAGCGACGTGAAGCTTGGTGATCGAGGCGATCCGAACCGGATCGTCGATCGTCAGCGCCCGCCCCGTGGCCCGGTCGGCGAATCCGGCGGCGCCGGAGCGGGCGATTCCGCGCGAGTCGAACGTCGCCCAGGCGTAGCCGGCATGCGGCGGAGGCGCCGGCCCGGCCGGAACGGTCGCGCAGGCCGCCGCCAGGGCCGCGAGCGACAAGAGCGGAATGCGCTTCATCGGACCCGTCAATTTCCGCCCCTGTTGTCCATCGGGGGGGAACCTAGAGCCTGCACGCCAACCTGGAAACTCTCCGCCTTCCCGTCACCTCCCTTCCGAGGCCGAATGTGGGTCGAGCGGTGGCGCCTGCCCCCGGCGCCTAATGGCGCCAATTTCTCTCAAAAAATCCAGGGCCTGCCGGCCCGGGAGGAAAGTCGCACGATGCGATGCCGTCAGACCCTGAAGGCTAAAACAAGTTCAGCATGACGATGAAAGCATGGACGGCTAACGGGGGCGTGTTGTCGACGCTGGCAAATCGGAGAGTGATGTGAGGCTGTCTATCTTGTCCTTCGGGCTGCTCGCCCTGTTCGCTGCGCCCGGCGCCGCACAGTCGCCCGCGCCGCGCGAATGGGCGCCCGCCCAGGCCCGCGAGATACTCGACAAGACCCAGACGATCCGGCTTGCGCCCTCGCTCGCCCATCTGTCGCCGGGCGAGCGGATCGCGGTGACGAAGCTGCTCGAGGTCGGCCGGATCTTCCAGGACGTCTACGAACAGCAACGCCACCGCAACGCCCTCAATGTCCGGGCCGCGCTCGCCAAGCGCACCGATCCGCACGGCCGCGACCTCTACACCCTCTACCGACTGAACCAGGGGCCGATCGCGACGACCCTGGCGAACAAGCGCGAGCCGGCGCTGGCCGTCGCCGACGCTCCCCCCGGCAAGAACGTCTATCCCTGGGACCTCGCCAAGGCGGAGCTCGACGCTTTCCTCGCCGCCCATCCGAACGAGCGGGCCCGGCTCACCGACCTGCGCTCGGTCGTTCGCCGGGCGGAAATGGCGGTGCTCAAGCGCGATCTCGCCAAGCTCCGCCAATATCCGGTGATCGACGCGCTCCATCCCGGCCTCCGCGGCCGGATCGAGACCCTCGCCAGGCGGCCGGACCGAGCGACGCTCTACGCCGTGCCTTACTCGCTCGCTTATGCCGACGAGATGATCCGCAGCCACGGCCTGCTCAATGAGGCCGCCGACGCGGTCGCCGGCTCGGACCCGCAATTCGCCCGCTACCTTCGCAACCGCGCCCGCGACCTCGTCAGCGACGATTACGAATCGGGCGACGCCGCCTGGCTGAAGGGCCGGTTCAAGAATTTGAACGCCCAGATCGGCGCCTACGAGACCTATGACGACGAGCTGATCGGCACCCGCGCCTTTTACGGCCTCAGCCTGCTCGCCACCCGGACCCGGGAATCGGCCGAGCTTCGCGAAGCGATGAAGGGCATCCAGGCCCTCGAAGACTCATTGCCCTACGAGCGGCGGCGGCGGGTGATGGAGGACATTCCGGTCGGGGTCTACGACGTCATCGCCGATTTCGGCCAGACCCGCGGCGGCAACACCGCCACCAACCTGCCCAACGAAGCCTATCTGGTCGAGCGCTACGGAAGCATCATCCTGCTTCGCGCCAACATCATGCGCAATCCGGACCTCTTCCGGGGCTCGGGCGACATTTACGGCGCCGCCGTCGTTCCGGCCCAGGCCGGCCACCTCACCCCCGACGGCAATTTCTACCGGACCCTCTGGCACGAGGTCGGCCATTATCTCGGCCCCGACGTCACCGCCTCGGGGCGGACCCTCGATTCGATCGGCGCCGATTCCAACCTGCTCGAGGAGCTCAAGGCCGACCTCGTCTCGCTGTTCGTCGCAAAGGAGCTTCGCCGCCGCGGCTATTATTCCGAGGACCAGCTGCGCTCGCTCTACGCCAGCGGAATCCTTCGCACCCTCCAGAACAACCGGCCGCGCCGCGAGCAGCCCTACAACATGATGCAGCTGATGCAGTGGAACTGGTTCCTCGACCGCAAGGTGCTCAGCTTCGATCCCTCCACGGCCAGGCTGGGTATCGACTACGACCGCTATCACGACGCGGTGCGCGACCTTTTGAAGCAGGTCATCGACATCCAGGAGGCGGGCGACGCCGCCGCCGCCTCGGCCTTCATCGACCGCTGGGGCCGCTGGGACGAAGCGCTTCACGGCCGGGTCGCCGCCAACATCCGGGCCCAGCAGCGCTACCGCTTCAGGCTGTTCGAATATGGGGCGCTGGGGGCCTCGCAGCGATGAGGCCGGTTTTGCTCATGCTCGCCCTCGCGGCGACGGGCAGCGCTCACAGTCGGCCCGCTGTCTCTTGCGAAGCAGCCAACCTGCCCTTCGTCGCCCGGGCGATGCCCGCTATCCTCGCCTTGACGGACCCGCCGCCCGCGACCCTGGAGGCCGGCTTCGTGCTTTGCAGCACCCATCGCGACCGCCTGCTCGCGGCCTCGGCGGCTCTGGGAGAGAAGGGTTATTCGAGCTACATCGGCGCCGCGGACAGGGGGAAATGCCTTCGCATCGTTCGAACCCACGAGGCGAGCGTCCCGGCCCTGGAACGCGAGGTGACGACGATGTGTCGGATCGCGGACGCCCACCGGATCACCTATCGCCACTGGCAGACCGACGTGGCGGGGAAGTCCGTCAAGCTCGGCGGCGGGCGTCTGTGGATCCAAAGTCAGCCCGCAAGGTAGCGGACGATCTCGTCGGCGGCCTGCTCGATGGTCAGCGCCGTCGTGTCGATCCTTATCTCCGGCGCCTCCGGCGGCTCGTAAGGGGAGCCGATGCCGGTGAAATTGGGGATCCGACCGTCGCGGGCCTTGGCGTAGAGGCCCTTTGGATCGCGCTCCTCCGCGACCGCCAGCGGCACGTCGACATGCACCTCGACGAACTCGCCCTCGCCGAGCATCTCGCGCACCATCCGCCGCTCGGCGCGGAACGGGCTGATGAAGGCGGCGAGAACGATCAGCCCGGCATCGAGCATCAGCCGGGCCGTCTCGCCGACCCGGCGGATGTTCTCGGCCCGGTCGGCGTCGGAGAAGCCGAGGTCGCGGTTGAGGCCGAGGCGGACATTGTCGCCGTCGAGCAGGAAGGTGTGCCTGCCCTTCAGATGAAGCTTCTTTTCGACCAGATTGGCAATGGTCGACTTGCCCGCCCCGGAAAGGCCGGTGAACCAGAGCAGCCGCGGCGCCTGCCCCTTCATCGCCGCCCGGGCCTCGCGGGTGACGTCGAGCGCCTGCGCATGGAGGTTCTGCGAGCGGCGAAGCGCGTGGCGGATCAGGCCGGCGCCGACCGTCTCGTTGCTCACCCGGTCGATGAGGATGAAGCCGCCGAGGTCGCGATTGTCCTCATAGGCCTCGAACACCAGAGGCCGGTCGGTCCACAGATTGGCGACCCCGATTCCGTTCAGCTGCAGGCCGTGCGCCGGCACCTGCTCGAACGTGTCGACGTCGATCTCATATTTGGGCGTGTGGATCGTCGCCAGCGCGCTCTGGGTGGCCAGCTTCAGCGCATATTGCCGGCCGGCGACCAGCTCCTCCTCGGCCATCCAGACGATCGTCGCTTCGAACTGGTCGGCGACTCCCGGCGGATAGACGGCGGACGCGATAACGTCGCCGCGCGAGCAATCCACCTCCTCGCCGAAGGACAGCATCACCGACTGGCCCTGCACGGCCTCGTCCAGCTCACGCTCGCCGAGCGCGATCCGGGCGACCGTCGTCCGGGTGCCGGCCGGCATCACCCGCACCCGGTCGCCGAGCCTCACCGAGCCGGCGGCGACCATTCCCGCGAAGCCGCGCCGTTCGTTCCGGCTCACCCACTGGACCGGCATCTCGAACGGCCCGCGATCGGCCTCCTCGCCGGGCTCGACCTCTTCTAGATGCTCGAGCAGCGAGGGGCCTTCATACCAGGGCATGGCGGGCGACCGGGCGGTGACGTTGTCGCCGGCCAGAGCGGAGACGGGAATGGCGGTGAAGGCCTGGCCGAGCCCGGCATAATCGGCCGCGATCCGGTCGAAGACGGCGCGGTCGTAGCCGACGCCGTCCATCTTGTTCACCAGCAGAACGAAATGGCGCACGCCCAGCAGCCGGCACAGATAGGAATGGCGCCGGGTCTGGGTCAGAACGCCCTTGGCGGCATCGACCAGGACCAAAGCCAGCTCGGCCGTGGACGCGCCGGTGACGAGGTTGCGGGTATATTGCTCGTGCCCGGGAGCGTCGGCGACGATATATTTGCGAGTTGCCGTCGCGAAGAAGCGGTAGGCGACGTCGATCGTGATCCCCTGCTCGCGCTCGGCTTCGAGCCCGTCGACCAGCCGCGACAGATCCTCGCCGCACAAAGCGAGCTCGTCGTCGAAGGCGGAGCCGGTCTCGTAGAGCAGCCGCCCGAGCAGGGTCGACTTGCCGTCGTCGACCGAGCCGCAGGTGATCAGGCGGAGAAGCGTCTTTTCGGTCATGCCGTCGCCCCAGCGAAGGCTGGGGCCCCAGGGGGTGAAAGGCGCCGGCGGTCTTCACCCGCCGGGGTCCCAGCCTTCGCTGGGACGACGTGCCGGACCGCCATCAGAAATACCCCTCCCTTTTCTTGCGCTCCATCGACGCCGTCCCGTCGCGGTCGATCAGCCGGCCCTGCCGCTCCGACTGGCGGCCGGTGCGCATCTCTTCGATCAGCTCCGGGACGGTCGCGGCGCGGCTCTCGATGGCGCCGGACAGCGGGTAGCAGCCCAGGGTCCGGAACCGTATCCAGCGCTCCTCGACCCTCTCGCCCGGCCCCGCCTTCAGCCGCTCGTCGTCGACCATCAGCAGGGTGCCGTCGCGCTCCAGAGTGGGCCTCGGCGCCGCGAAATAAAGCTCCGACACCTCGATCCGCTCGGCCTCGACATATTGCCAGACGTCGAGCTCGGTCCAGTTGGAGAGAGGGAAGATGCGGAAGCTCTCCCCCTTGGCCTTGCGGCCGTTGTAGAGCCGCCAGAGCTCGGGCCGCTGCCGCTTCGGGTCCCAGCGATGCCCGGCCGAGCGGAAGGAGAAGACCCGCTCCTTCGCCCGAACCCTCTCCTCGTCGCGGCGAGCGCCGCCGATCGCCGCGTCGAAGCCGTCGAGCGCCTGCTTCAACCCGTCCGTCTTCCACATCTGGGTGTGGAGCGACGAGCCGTGGTCGAACGGGTTGATCCCGCGCTTCTGCGCCTCCGGGTTGCGATGGACGATCAGCTCCATCCCCGCTTCGGCGGCGGCGCGGTCGCGAAGCTCGTACATCGCCCTGAACTTCCACATCGTGTCGACATGGAGGAGCGGGAAGGGCGGCTTCGCCGGAGCGAAGGCGAGCCTGGCGAGGTGGAGCAGCACCGAGCTGTCCTTGCCGGCCGAATAGAGCATCACCGGCCGCTCGAACTCGGCCGCCGCCTCGCGCAGGATATGGATCGCCTCGGCCTCGAGCCGCTGGAGGTGGGTGAGCGTCATTGGAATTGCCTCTTAGAGGGTGATCGATCCCAATTCACCCGTCATTGCGAGCGAAGCGAAGCAATCCAGTGCTGCGCCTCCGCCCGCTGGATTGCTTCGTCGCTACGCTCCTCGCAATGACGGGGACGCAGTTGCAACTTCGCGCCGTCCGCGCCATCTCCCCGCAATGTCAGAACCCCCGATGAAAGCCGCGATCATCCCGGTGACTCCGCTCCAGCAGAATTGCTGCCTGCTCTGGTGCACGAAGACCATGCTCGGCGCCTTCACCGATCCCGGCGGCGATCTCGACCGGCTGAAGGCCGCGGCGAAGCAGCATGATGTGACGATCGAGAAAATCCTCCTCACCCACGGCCATATCGACCATTGCGGCTCGGCCAAGATCCTCGCCGACGAGCTCGGCGTGAAGATCGAAGGCCCGCACATCGCCGACAAATTCTGGATCGACCGCCTCGCCGAGGACGGCGCCCGCTACGGAGTCCCCGGCCACCCGTTCGAATCGGACCGCTGGCTCGAGGACGGCGACACCGCGACCGTGGGCGAGCTGGTCTTCGACGTCTATCACTGCCCGGGCCACACGCCGGGCCACGTCGTCTTCCACCACGCGCCGTCCAAGCTCGCCATCGTCGGCGACGTCCTGTTCCAGGGATCGATCGGCCGAACCGATTTCCCGATGGGCAACCACCAGGATCTGCTCGACGCGATCACGACCAAGCTTTGGCCGCTCGGCGGCGACACCGCCTTCGTCCCCGGCCACGGGCCGATGAGCACCTTCGCCCGCGAGCGCGCCACCAACCCCTTCGTCGGCGACAGGGTGCTGGCGGGCTGATCCGTCATGCCGGGCCCGACCCGGCATCCATGAACACGGATTCATGAAGGTCCGCTCTCGCCGCTCCGTGTTCATGGATTCCGGCTTTCGCCGGAATGACGGGCAAGGAACGGCTCTCCCCACACAGCGTTGTGGCGCCGTAATGAACTGGCGGCTTGCTCTTTGCGCGGCCCTGACGCTGGCGGCCTGCGACCGCCTGCCGATGGATCCCGACCACACACTCGACCGGGTACGGGCCGAGCGCAGCTTCCGGGTCGGGCTGATCGCCACCGGCGATTCGCCGGTCGGCGCCGAGCGGCAGCGCCAGTTCCTCGCCAGGGTCGCCCGCGCCACCGGAGCCTCGCCCCGGATCGAGGAGGGCGCCTCGGAGCCGCTTCTGATCGCGCTCGAGGAGGGCCAGCTCGACCTCGTGATCGGGCCGCTCTCGCCTGAGAGCCCCTGGCTCGGCCGGGTCGCCCTGCTTCACCCGATCGGCGAGACGGTGACTCCGCAGCGCCTGGCGCTGACCCCGATCGCCCGCAACGGCGAGAATCGCTGGATCATGCTGCTCGAGGCCGAAGCCCGGCCGCTGTCGGAGCGGGCCGCCTCGTGAAGGGCGAAGGAATCGTCCCGCCCGAGCTGCGCGATCCGATGCGCCGAGCGGTCCGGCTCGAATATTGGAATATCGGCTTCACGATCAGCATCGTCATCGTCATGGGCCTCGTCCTCGGCAACAGCCAGACGATGAAGACCGCCTGGGTCGAGGACACGCTCGGCCTCATCCCGCCCATCGTCTTCCTCGTCGCCATCCATTTCGAGAAGAAGGGCGCGACCCGGGATTTCCCGTTCGGCTTCGACCGGGTCCACGGCCTCGCCTTCCTGATCGCGGCGGTGGCGCTGGCGGCGGTCGGCGCCCTCTTGCTCTGGGATTCGGCGAGCACGCTGATCGCCCGCGAGCATGCCACCGTCGCCTCGATCCGTCTCTTCGGCCGCGACATCTGGCTCGGCTGGCTGATGCTCGCGGCCCAGGTCTATTCGATCGTCCCGCCCCTGATCATCGGCCTCAAGGAAATGCCGCTGGCGCGCGAGATGCAGGACGAGGTTTTGTTCACCGACGCCAAGATGAACAAGGCCAATTGGCAGACCGGCGCCGCCGGGCTTGCGGGCATAATCGGGCTGGGCCTCGGCTGGTGGTGGGCCGATTCGCTCGCGGCGGCCTTCATCTCGGTCGGAATCATCCTGGACGGATGGCGTGCTCTGCGGATCGCCGCTGCCGAGCTGGCGGACGGAGTCCCGCGCGCGCTGGGCAGCACCGGCCCCGATCCGGAAGCCGAGCTTCTCGTCGAGACGCTGGAGAAGCAATATCCCGGCGCCGACATCCGGCTGCGCGAGACCGGCCGCTACATCCGCGCCGAAGTGAGCGGAGTCGACCCCGACGCCCGCCTGAATTTACGGGCCCTGTGGCCGGGCGAGCCGAAGCGCAGCTGGCGTCTCGCTCAGCTGGCGTTCGTCCCGCCCGGCGAGAAAGACGAGGCCGCCGCGTAGGTGACCCGCGCCGGCTCGCGGTGGATGTAGGGCAGGACGATCGCGTAGAGGGCCAGGCCGAGCAGGATCAGGGCGGTCACGATAATTCCGATCATCCGCAGTCGCAGCGGGTCCGGGTGGCGCCGGTCCATTCCGAAGCCGTGGGCGATTCGGGCGAGGATATAGACCACGCCGACGATCCACAGCCAAAGCCGCGAGCCCTCGGCCAGCTCGATGAGGCCGATCAGGATCAGCACGAACGGCGTATATTCGATGAAATTGGCCTGGGCGCGCATCCGGGCGATCAGCGCCTCGTTGCCGCCGTCGCCGATCGAGACCTTGTGGGTCAGGCGCATCTGGCCGACCCTGCGTCCGAGCCACAGGTTGAGCAACGCCGCGGCGCCGGCGATGGTGAGCGTGATCGGCAGAATCATGGCGGGCCTCCCCCTGTTCGGGCCAAGGCGTGGCACGCGGCGGCGGAGCTTGCAACTACAGGGAAATCCGCTATAGGCGGCACCGCTCACGCGAGCACCCCGGCCGCACGGCCAGCGGCCTTTCAACGCCGTTGACCCTTGGCAATGTGCTCGCCACATCACGAACCCTAGTTGAGAACAGGTGCCAGGATGGCCGTCCCCAAGAGAAAAACATCGCCGTCGAAGCGCAACATGCGCCGCAGCCATCACGCGCTGAAGCCGGCCAATTACCAGGAATGCAAGAATTGCGGCGAGCTCCATCTCCCGCACAATCTGTGCGCCGCCTGCGGCCATTATAACGGACGTGAAATCCGGCCGGTCGAAGCGTAAGACGGCGCCTCACGGCTTTCGGGAGACGGCATAGGTGGGCAGCGGGCCGCGGATCGCAGTCGACGCGATGGGCGGCGATGTCGGGCCCGAAGTGATGCTGGCCGGCGCCGCGCGTGCTCATCGCCGTCGGCAGGACCTCTCCTTCATCCTCTTCGGCGACGAGCCGACGCTTCGCTCGGAGCTCGCCAAGCATGACGGCCTTCGGGCGGTGTGCGACATCGTCCACGCGCCCGACGTGATCGCCGCCGAGGACAAGCCTAGCCAGGCGATCCGCCGCTCCAAGACCACCTCGATGGGCCTCGCCATCGCCGCGGTGAAGGCCGGCGACGCCCAGGCCGCGGTCTCGGGCGGCAATACCGGAGCCCTGATGGCGATGTCGAAGCT
Organism: Allosphingosinicella sp.; assembly: GCA_035719905.1. Lineage (GTDB taxonomy): Bacteria > Pseudomonadota > Alphaproteobacteria > Sphingomonadales > Sphingomonadaceae > Allosphingosinicella. The sequence goes on along the minus strand of DASTFN010000039.1, from coordinate 5,970 downwards.
GGCGCTCCGGACCATGCCCGGGATCGACCGGCCGGCGCTGGCCGCCCTCCTGCCCACGCTCGGCGCGAACGACCTTGTCATGCTCGATCTCGGCGCCAATACCGAGTGCGACCCGAGGAACCTCGTCCAGTTCGCCGTGATGGGCGCCGCTTATGCCCGGGTCGTGCTCGAGCTTCCCAAGCCGCGCGTTCAGCTGCTCAACATTGGCACCGAGGAATTGAAGGGCACGGACGACCTCAAGGAGGCCGCCGCCATCCTCCGCGACGCCGATTATCTGGGAATGCGCTTCGAGGGCTTCATCGAAGGCGACAAGCTGTCGCGCGGCGACGTCGACGTGGTGGTGACCGACGGCTTCTCCGGCAATATCGCCCTGAAGTCGCTCGAGGGCACCGCCCGCTTCGTCACCGACTTGCTGCGCCGGGCCTTCCAGAGCTCGGTCCGCTCGAAGATCGGCTTCCTCATCTCGCGCCCGGCGACCGAGCTGCTCAAGCACCATCTCGATCCGAACAACCATAATGGCGCCGTCTTCCTCGGCCTCAACGGCCTCGTCGTGAAGAGCCACGGCAGCGCCACCGAGAAGGGCGTCGCCAACGCGATCCGGGTCGCCGCCCGGATGGTGCGCGAGGACCTCACCCGCAAGATCATCGAGGATCTCGACAACATCGCCCGCCACCGAGCGGAGATGGCCGCCAAATGAGCCGCCGTTCGATCATCATCGGCACCGGCTCGGCGCTGCCGCCCCGCCGGGTGACCAATGCCGAGCTCGCCGAGCGGGTCGAGACCACCCACGAATGGATCGTCGAGCGGACCGGAATCCACGCTCGCCATATCGCCGCCGACGGCGAAACCACGGCCACCCTCGCCACCGAGGCGGCCGAAAAGGCCCTGGCCGCGGCCGGAGTGTCGGCGGAGAAGGTCGGCCTGATCGTCCTCGCCACCGCGACCCCCGACCAGACCTTCCCGGCGAGCGCGACGCGGGTCCAGACCGCGCTCGGAATCAACGACTGCATCGCCTTCGACGTCGCCGCCGTCTGCACCGGCTTCCTCTACGCCCTCTCCGTCGCCGACAACATGCTGAAGGGCGGAATGGCCGAATATGCCCTGGTCATCGGCTCGGAGACGTTCAGCCGGATCCTCGACTGGGAGGACCGGACCACCTGCGTCCTGTTCGGCGACGGCGCCGGGGCGATCCTGCTCCAGTCGGTCGACGCCCAGGACAAGGGCGTGCTGGCGACCAGGCTCCACGCCGACGGCCGCCACAACGACCTTCTCTTCGTCGACGGCGGCGCCTCCACCACCGGCACGATCGGCAAGCTGAGGATGAAGGGCAAGGAGGTCTTCCGCCATGCGGTGGTCAACCTCGCCGCCGTGCTGGGCGAGACCCTGGAGGCCGCCGGCCACAGCGTCGACGAGGTCGACTGGGTCGTTCCGCACCAGGCCAACAAGCGCATCCTCGATGCCACGGCGAAGAAGCTCGGCCTCGATCCGGCGCGGGTCGTCGTCACCGTCGACCAGCATGCCAACACCTCGGCCGCCTCGGTGCCGCTGGCGCTCGACACGGCGGTCAGGGATGGACGCATCAAGCCCGGCGACCTCATCGTGCTGGAAGCGATGGGCGGCGGCTTCACCTGGGGCGCCGCAGTAGTCCGTTACTGAATACGTAAAAACCGAAGCTGGATATAGGGGCGGTCCGGCGCAATGTCGGTTTGCAAGTAAGTCCAAGCTGGACTATGGTTTTTCATTGCCTCGGGGGGAGGGAGAACAAATGGCCGACGCGGGAACCATAAGGCGGTCAGACGCCGGTACCTTGACGCGCGCCGACCTTGCGGATGTCATTCATCGCGAGATCGGTCTTTCCCGGGCCGAATCGGCCGGGATCGTCGAGCGGATCCTTCATCATATGTGCCACGCACTGTCCGAAGGGCAGAACGTGAAGATTTCCGGTTTCGGCAGCTTCATCCTGCGCGACAAGGGGGAGCGGGTCGGCCGCAATCCGAAGACGGGCGTCGAAGTGCCGATCGCCCCTCGCCGGGTCCTGACCTTCCGCGCCAGTCAGATCATGCGCGAACGGATCGCCAAGGGCGGCTGAGGCTCACGCCATGGCGGACGCCACCGGCAAGAGCGAACAGGCTTTTCGGACGATAGGGGAGCTCGCGTCCGAGCTTGATGTCCCGCAGCATATCTTGCGCTATTGGGAGAGCCGCTTCCCGCAGCTCAAGCCGCTCCAGCGCGCCGGCAACCGCCGCTATTACCGCCCGGCCGACGTCGCTCTGGCGCGCCGAATCCACCGGCTGCTCAATCAGGACGGATATACGATCCGCGGGGTCCAGCAATTGCTCGCCAGCGGCGCCGGCGACGAGGGCGCGAGCGAGCCTGCCGCGGCCGCTCCGGAGCCCGCCGAAGCGGGCGGCCGCAGCGCCTTCCCGCTCGAGGAGCTAAAGGCGATCAGGCGGGCTTTGGCCGAAGCGCTGGACGCCTGACTCGTCATGCCGGACTTGATCCGGCATCCATGAACACGAACGGTCTGAAGGCTCGCGTCTCGCTGTTCATGGATTCCGGCTTTCGCCGGAATGACGGCTATTCCGAATCCGGCCCCAGCTCCGGGTCCAGATCCCTCGGGCGGATGAACCGGACGATAAGGCCGCGGCCTTCCTCCACCTCCGCCCAATGCCCCACCGGCAGCTCGATCTCCGCCAAGGTTCCCGTCGGGTATTTGACCTCGATCTGGCCCCGCAGCCCGGCCCCGTCGCGGCGGGAAAGCCGAAGCGCGATCTCCTCGAGCCCCGGATTGTGGCCTGCCAGAAGCAGCCGTTCCGCTTCGTCCGGAGCGCTCCGCACGATCTCGAGCAAGGTCGCGGTCGAGGCCAGGTAGAGGCGCCGGTCGAAGTGCGGGTGCAGTGGCCCGTAGACGGCTTCCACCTCCTCCAGCGTCCCGGTCACCCGGCAGGCCGGGGACGCCAGGACGAGGTCGAAGGCCAGGCCCTCGGCCTTCATCGCCTGGCCGATCGTCCGCGCCGCGCGGCGGCCGCGCGGGTTGAGCGGCCGGTCGAAATCGCGGCTGACGGGATCGTCCCAGCCGGACTTGGCGTGGCGCAGCAATGTCAGACTCTTCATTCGGCTTCTTCGGCCTGCCTCTCGTCGAGCGCCTGATGCCCGAAAGCCGGCCCCGTTGAAAGCCGCGTGCGCACCCGCTCCACCGCCTCGGCGAGGCTGAGTCGGCGGATCGGCGTTCCGGGCGGAAAGGCGGAGAGCAGCCGGGTCGGGGTCGCGGCGGAGAGGAGGACGAAGATTCCGACGTCCTCCCTGCGGCGGATGAGCCGCCCGAAAGCCTGGGCGAGGCGGGCGCGGACCACCCGGTCGTCATAGGCGCTGCCGCCGCCCGCGGCCCTGCGGGCCGAGTGGAGCACCGTCGGCCGCGGCCAAGGCACGCCCTCCATCACCACCAGCCGAAGCGAATGGCCGGGGACGTCGACCCCGTCCCTCAGCGCGTCGGTGCCGAGCAGGGAGGCGTGGGGCTCGTCGCGGAAGATGTCGACCAGGGTGCCGGTGTCGATCGGGTCGACATGCTGGGCGTAGAGCGGCAGCCCGGCGCGGGCGAGGCGGTCGGCGATCCGGGCGTGGACCGACTTCAGGCGCTGGATGGCGGTGAACAGGCCGAGCGTCCCGCCCTCGGCCGCCTCGATCAGCCGCGAATAGGCGCCGGCGAGCTGGGCGACGTCGCCGCGCTTGACGTCGGTGACGATCAGCACCTCGCTGTTGGCGGAATAATCGAACGGGCTCTCGGCGCTGAAGCGATGCACCGGCCCGGGCACGTGGCCGGCGCCGGTGCGAGCCTCGGCGCTTTCCCAGCCCTCCGCACCGCCGCGCAGGGTCGCGGAGGTGACGATGACGCTGTGCGCCGGCTTCAGCACCGTCTCGGCCAGCGGCCGGGTCGGGTCGAGCCAGTGGCGGTGGAGGCCGATGTCATATTCGCGGCCGTCGATCCGCTCGACTCCGAGCCAGTCGACGAAATCGGGATCGGCCGGCCCGCCGAGCCGCGCCGCCAGCGCCACCCAGGCGGCGATCGTCTGGGTCCGCCAGGCGAGGCCGCCGATCGCCCCCTCGATCCGCGCCCGGGCCTGCGAATCGAGCCAGTCGGGGGCGTCCTCCAGCACCGCCTCGAGGCGCCGGGCCAGAGCCATTAGCGGCCGCATCAATTGCTCCAGCGCCTCGACCGCCGGCGCCGCCGCGGCGACGATGTCGCCGTCAAGCTCGGCCATCTCGGTCTCGATCCCGTAGCCGGCGTCCTGCGCCGTCGCCCGGGCGTAGACGCTGCCCCTTACCGCCGCGAGCAGCTTCTCGACCGGCCCGAACGGCAGGCCCTCCGCGATCCGCTGGAGCCAGCCGTCGCTCGGCAGAAGCCCTGCCGCCTGCACCGCCATCTCGAGCGCCAGCGCCCCGGCCTCGTCGTAGGAGGCGACGTCCATCAGCCTCGCTGCCAGCCCGCGCCGCCGGCCGCGCGACCGGCTCTCCGGCCCGACGATCCAGCGCCTGAGCTCGATCGCCTCCTGCCCGGTCAGGGCCGCGGCGAAGGTCGAATCGGCGGCCTCGAACAGATGATGGCCCTCGTCGAAGACGATCCGGGTCGGCGGGTTCCCGCCGTCGCGGCCGCGGGCGGCATTGACCATCACCAGAGCGTGGTTGGCGATGACGATGTCGGCGTCCTGGCTGGCCCGGGCCGAGCGCTCGATGAAGCATTTGCGGTAATGCGGGCAGCCGGCATAGACGCACTCGCCGCGGCGGTCGGTGAGCGCGGTCGCCCCGGCGCGCCGGAACAGGGTCGCGAGCCAGCCCGGCAAATCGCCGCCGACCATGTCGCCGTCCTTCGAGAAAGCGGCCCAGCGGGCGACGAGCTGGGCGAGGATCGCGGCGCGGCCGGCAAAGCCGCCCTGAAGCGCGTCCTCCAGATTGAGCAGGCAGAGGTAATTCTCCCGCCCCTTGCGCACGACGACCTTGCGCCGCCGAATGGCCGCATCGGGGAACAGGCGAAGGCCCTCGCGGTCGAGCTGGCGCTGGAGCGCCTTGGTGAAGGTCGAGACCCAGACCGCCCCGTCCGCGCTTTCCGCCCAGAGCGAGGCGGGGGCGAGATAGCCCAGGGTCTTGCCGATTCCGGTGCCGGCCTCGGCGAGCAGCAAATTGGGCTGGCCCTCGGCCGGCCGGGGATCGAAGACCGCGGCGGCGGCGGCGGCATAGTCGCGCTGCCCTTGCCGGACCTCGGCGCCGCGGCCGACCAGATTGGTCAGCCGCTCGACCGCCTGGTCGACGGGCACGCGCACGGTCCGCGGCGCCGGGCGCGCGCCGCTCTCCTCCCATTCGGGCAATCGGGAGAACAGCCAGCGCTCGTCGCGCTCGGGCCGCCTCAGGCGCTGGGCGACGACCGGCCCCCACGACCAGCGCAGCCGCCCCAGTGCCTGCGCCGAGGCCCAGGCTCCCTCGCGCTCCGGCCAGTCGCTCTCCAGCGTGGCGAGCAGGGCGCCCGCGGCCCGGAGCAGGAAGGGCGCGGCCTCGGAATCGCTCGCCGGCGCCTCGAGCCCGAGCGCCTCGGCCAGCCCCTTGGGGGTCGGCACCGCGAAGCGCGCGGGATGGACGAAGGCGAACAGCTCGAGCAGGTCGAGCCCCGACAGGTCGGGATAGCCCAGCCGCTGCCCGACCAAAGGCGCGTTGAGCATGACCAGCGGAGTCTCCGCCGCCCGGGCGATCGCCTCGCCCCGCCCGAGCCCCCGCACCTCGCCGCCGGCGGCCGCCAGCCAGATCCCGCCATGGGTCGCGTGAAGCGCGGGATAAGGGAAAGCGGGGGTCATGGACGAAGCATAATGGGCCGGGAACGAAAGTGAAACGCCTCTTCTTCCTCCCCATGCGCGGCATGGGGAGGGGGACCGTCAATTTTGGCGGTGGAGGGGTAATTGGCGCAGGACAAGGCGGTTCGCGCGA
>DASTFN010000038.1:0-29190 GCA_035719905.1 Allosphingosinicella sp. | reverse complement strand
GACTCAGCAAGATCCCTCCACCGCGCTTCGCGCGGTCCCCCTCCCCTGCAAATGCAGGGGAGGATTTGAGAGACCCATCCTCATCTGCTCCCCCAGAATCCGGCCACGGGCGGCACCAGCATTCCGCCTTCGTCCTTCACGCCTCCCGGCCTATCCTCCCGGAGCCACAGCGGACCGTCAAGGTCGACGAAGTCGGACAGAGCGGCGACGTGGAAGGCGGGCGCGATCGACAGCGAGCTGCTGACCATGCAGCCGGTCATCAGCGCCAGGCCCCGCTCCCGGGCGGCCCGGGCGAGGTCGAGCGCGGCGGTCAGCCCGCCGGCCTTGTCGAGCTTGACGTTGACCGCCTGGTAGCGGCGGTCGACCCGGTCGAGATCGGCGGCGACATGGACGGCCTCGTCGGCGCAGATCGGGACGGAGGGCTCGAAGCCCTCCAGCCAGTCATCGGCGCCGGCCGCCACCGGCTGCTCGATCAGGGCGACCGCGGCCTCGAGGACGACGGACTGCATCGCCTCCAGCAGCTTCCGGTCCCAGCTTTCGTTGGGGTCGACGATCAGAGCCGCGCCCGGCGCCGCCGCTCGGACGGCGCGGATCCGGGCGGCCGGATCGTCGGCATCGACCTTGACCTTGAGGAGCGGCGCCCCGGCGTGGCGCCGGGCCGCCTCGGCCATCGCCGCGGGCGTGTCGATGCCGAGCGTGATCGCGCTGACGAGGCGGCCCGGGCTCACCCCCGTCCGGTCCGCCACATCGACCCCGGACAGCCGCGCCTCGAGGTCCCACAAAGCGCAGTCGACGGCGTTGCGGGCGGCGCCGGGCGGGAGAATGGACTGCAGCGCCTCCCGGCCGACCCCTGCCTCCACCGCTGAGCGCGCTTCCTCGACCGCGGCGAGGGCGGCCTCGACGCTCTCGCCGTAGCGCGGATAGGGCACGCCCTCGCCGCGGCCGGCCACTCCGCTTTCGCTCACCGTTACCGTGATCACGTCGGCGGCCGTCTTGACCCCGCGCGAGATCCGGAACGGCCGGCTCAGCGCGAAGCGATCGTGCTGCGCTTGGAGGGTTCGAGGCATAACAGCTCGTCGATTATGGGGTCCGCCCCGAAGGCGATCGGGTCGGTGCAGGGCAGGCCGAGCGAGTCGGCGGTGCGGTCGCACAGCCGCCGCGCCTCGTCGCCGGCCAGCCCCGACGTGTTGAGGCAGATGCCGGCGGCGCGGACGTCCGGGCTGGTCAGCCGGGCCGCCTCGAGGTTGCGGTCGAGGCATTCGCCGAGGTCGGGGAGGGACCGCCCGGGAATGCCGCGCATATGGTCGCGGCCCGGCCGGTGGCAGAGCACGATCGCCTCCGGCTGGGCGCCGTGAAGCAGCCCCAGCGAGACTCCGGCAAAGCTCGGGTGGAAAAGCGAGCCCTGCCCTTCGATCACGTCCCAGCCGCCGTCGTGGCGGGCGGGCGCGAGTTGCTCGATGGCTCCGGAGATGAAATCGGCGACGACCGCGTCGACCGGCACGCCTTCGCCGGCGATCAGGATCCCGGTCTGCCCCGTCGCCCGGAAATCGGCGGCGAGCCCGCGCTCGCGAAGGGCGGCCGCGAGCGCGAGCGACGCATACATCTTGCCGACCGAGCAATCGGTGCCGACCGTCAGCAGGCGATTGCCGGGCCGGGGATAGCCGTTACCGACGACCAGGTCCGAGGGCGGCTCGCGGACGTCGAACAGCTTCAGCCCGCGCTCCCGGGCGAGAGCGGCCAGAGCCGGCTCGTCGCGAAGCCTCTGGTGGAGCCCGGCGGCCACGTTCATTCCCGCGGTCAGCGCGATGGCGGCATCCTCGACGAGGTCGCTGCCCAGCCTGCCGCCGGCGCCGGCGATTCCGAGCACCAGGGTCCGGGCGCCCGCCGCGACTCCGCCGACCATGGTCAGACGCGGAAGGCCCAAAGTGAGCGGGCAATCGTCGTGGCGGAATTCGCCGACGCAATCCTGCCGCCGGAAGGTCGCCAGGCCGCGCGACGTCTTGATGCTCATCGCGTCCGCGCAATGGCCGAGATAGAGAAGATAGGGGCCCGGGATCATGGCGCGAGCGTATCGCCCCCGGGCGCGCTTGCGAGCATAGCGAGTGGGCCGCTCGCCATAATCTAGCGTTATGGCGTCTCCAGCACCCGGGCCAGGGTCTTAAGGAAGTCCATCGCCAGCGCGTTGGGCGGCCGGTTGGTCAGGTACATGGCGTGTATGTCGAAGGTGAGCTTCGGCTCGAGCGGCCGGACGGAGAGGCCCGGCGCCAGCGACGCCTGGGCAGTGAAGCTGTCGACCACCGTCATCCCGACGCCCTGACGGACCAGCGCCGTGGCGATGTAGAAGGTCCGGGCCGAGACGATCTCGTCGAGCTCGAGGTCGAGCCGCTGCAGCTCCTGGGTGAAGAGCTGGCCGATCGGGCCGCTCGCGGCGAGGCTGATGAAAGGCTGGCCGCGAAGCTGCCCGAGCTCGACCCGGGCCGGAGCGTCGGGCATGTCCTGCTCCTGGTAGAGGACGACCAGCTCCCCCTGGCCGAGCCAGCGATGGCCGATCGGCGCCGCCGGCGGGACCTGGAAGGCGATTGCGACATCGGTCTCCCGCTCGTAGAGCTTACGCAGCAGATCGTCATGATGGACGGTCTGGAGGTCGAACTTGACCTTGTCGTGGGTTCGCCGGAAGCGCGACACCGCCACCGGGATCGCCTGCAGCGCCAGCGACGGCAGGGCCGAGATCCGCAGGCTCCCCCCCTCGCCCCGCTTCAGATGCCGCCCGGCCTCGCGAAGGGCATGGACCCGGTCCTGTATCTCCCGGGCGTCGCTGAACAGGACATGGGCGTCCTCGGTCGGGACGAGGCCGCCGCTGGTCCTCTGGAAAAGCTGGAAGCCGAGCAGGGATTCGGCGTGGCGCAGCATCTTCGAGACCGAGGGCTGCGACACGTTGAGCGCGCGCGCCGCGGCGCTGACCGAGCCGTTGACGTAGACGGCGTGGAAGATCTCGATGTGGCGCAGGTTCATGAGGCGGAGGCCCTGGACATGCGCCGTAGCTAGAGCAGTTTACCGCAAAGGGGAATCACGCCTTCACCGTCATCCCGGGCTTGACCCGGGATCCATGAACACCGCAGTCTCGAATACGGCATGGTCGGTGTTCATGGATTCCGGCTTTCGCCGGAATGACGACCGTCGCTTCCCCGCGAAATGATCAGCTTCGCGCCAGCCGGCTGAGCGCCTGGAGGTTGCGCTGCGGCGGCGCCGGCGGAACCGCCCCGGCACCCAGGGCAACCGGCCCCGCGCCCGCCTCCAGCGGCGAGTCGAGGAAGGTCCAGAGCAGGAGACGCTCGCCGTCGGTCATGTCGCGGGTCACCGGCATGAAGCGGTAGAGCTCGAAATTGTCGGGATCGGTGAGCTTCTTGAGCATCGCGCCGAACGCATGGACCTGCGCCGGGCTGCTCAGGTCCAGCCAATTGTCCATGCAGGGCGCCATCGCCTTCCACTTGGAGAGGACGAAATTGTAGACATTGTCCCAGGTCGGCGGCTTGGCGCCGATGTCGGAATCGGCCGGCAGGGTGCGCGCGTAGATGTAAGGCGTGAGCAGCGGATCGAAGGGCGGCACGGGGGCGTCGGAGCCGACCGCGAAGACATATTGGACGACGGCCCCCTGCCCCGCCGGCGCCACTTCGAACGACGCGACCCCGTCGGCCCCGGTCAAAGCGGAATCGAGGAAGGTGTCGGTATAATTGCCGTTGGAATCGGCGGTGGCGATGTAGCGCGAAACCGTCACTCCGGCGCCCGCGGGCTGTCCGAAGCTCAGCACCTGGAGGGTCGCACAGACGGAGTCGCCGCCCTGGTCGAGATAGATGATCTGCTGAGTCTGCGGCGCCGCCCGGACGACTTCCTCGGCGAGGTAGACGGCAGCGCCCGAGCGGACCTGCAGCGGGGCGCCGGCCGCCAGCGCCGCCGAGGAGGAGGTCAGCGGAAGCTCGACGATCCCCGACGTCGCGAGATAGGCGCAGCGGGCATATCGGCCATAAGCCAGGGTCCCGAGCTCCTCGACCACGGTCGAGCCGTCGGGCGACATCGCGCAGACCGTGAGGGTGCCGAGATCCTGCTTGGTGAGCTGAGCGTCGACCTCGGTGACGCTGTTGCCGAGGTCGATCACCAGGGTGTCGTTCGTCACCCGCGCAAAGGCGGTGGCGACGACCTCGTTGGGAAGCTGGGCGAGGAGCGACCGGTCGCCCGGCTCGCAGGCCGGCTCGCCCGTCCGCCACAGGCCGATCACTCCGACCAGCTCGCTTCGCGCGGGATTGGGCTGGAAGCTGTCGGGAACGTTCAGCTTGGCGATCAGCGCCTGGGCATCGACCGAAAGCTGCCCGCCCGAATTGGTCCGGATCGTCGGATCGTCATAATAGATGGTCCGATAGGTGTTCCAGCGGACGGTGAGGCCGAGCACGTCGTCGTCGGCCAGCGCCTCCACGAGCGCCTGAAGCGCGGGCGAATCGTGCGGGTCGAGCTGCAGCCCGCAATCCTTGGGGATCGACGTCTGCCAGATCGTCGACGCGATCCCCGCCTTGACCGTGTTCCAGGTGTTGCGGTTGAAGTTGATGTAGCGCGACATCGCCCGCCAGCGGCGCGGGCAGGTCACTCGGTAGCCGCCGGCGATCCCGAACTGCATGGCGTCGAAGAAGAGCTGCGACGAGAAGGTGCCGTAAGGCTCGGCGTCGACCAGCATGCCCAGGAAATTCGCGGGCGCACCGACGAACGGATCGGACGTGTCGAGGCCGTTGCCGACGTCGACTCCGCTTATCTCGGCCAGGAAATTGGAGCGGTGGGTGCCGTGCGGGTTCCAGTTGGCGGGATCGACGAAACCGATCGCGCGCTGGCGGAAATCGGCGACGGGGTCGCCCGCAGGCACGGGGTCGGCCGTGTCCTCGTCGTAGAATCGCGGATAATTGTTGGTGACGATCGGGTCCCAGATCATCTGGCCGGTGAAGTAGATGCGGGGCGTTTCGAGGACGCTCATGAGGAAGCTCCCGAGCCGGTGGGGACGTAGAGAAAGCTGGGTCCCGCGACGCACTTGCCGTCGGCCAGCGGAATTTGGAGCGCGGCCGTCGCGGCCATGCGAAGCTCGAACATCTTCCTGACCGCCGCCCCAAGCTGTCCGGCCTCGCCCTTCACCGCCAGCTGGAGCGCGTCGATCATTCCGCTGTAGGCGGCGTTGCAGGCCGCCTGCGCCGCCTGCGCCGCCTCGCTGTCGGCTGAGAAATCGTGGCTGCCCGGATCGGGAATCGCCGGATAGACGGCCGACCAGTCCACCCCCAGCGGCGCCGGCCCCCATTGATAGCCCGGATCCTTGGGAATCTTGGTCAGCACCTTGTCGTAGAACAGCTCGCCGAAGCGGAAATAATGGGCGAGCTCGTTCTGGAAATCGAGCGGGTCGTCCTTCGCCCCCTCGCCTTCGGAGACGATCTGCTCGATGGCGTTGTGGGCGTCGGCATAGCCGTTGACCGCGAACAGCTGGCCGGCGAAAAACTGATTGTCGGTGATCTGGTTGTTGTCGGGCGTCCAGGCGCTCGCCGGCAGGGTCGCGAGGAAGGCGTCGACCAAAGCGTAATATTGGCCGATCGTCATCGCTCCGCCCGGCGCCGCTCCGAGCAATTCGACCACTTCGTAGGGCGGGACCTCCTCCGGCTCCTCGATCGCCATGCCCTGCGCCATCGCGTCCTCGCCGAAGGGCAGCAGGCGGATGGTCAGCGGATCGCCGCCGGGTGGCCCGATGTCGCCGAGCGTGGTGGGATAGACGGGCGCGGTCAGGATTGGGGTGCCGCCGAGCGCGTTGACGATGTTGCACACCAGGCAGAGGTGGATCATCTCCTGCCCGACGATCATTCCCAGCCGGTCCATGGCCGCCGGGTTGGTCCCCGGAAGGATCGAGAATTTGGCGTAGAGATAGGGCGGCAGGGTCCCGAACTCGATCCCGATCGCCACCTGCAGCATCGCGATCGCGTCGTCGACATTGCTCGGAGGAGTCGCCTGCAACCGGATCATCGTCAGCCCCCTCTGGTTGGACGCGCCACCATAGCTCAAGGGGGCGGAACGGGAAGCGGGCGCGGCGACAATTACGTCCGTTTCGAAGCAAAGCCCGCTTCCGCCGCCTTCGCGGAGCGCTATGCTCGCGCCTTCCAAAGGGGAGGCGGCAAATGCCCATCGCACGGACTTCGACTTCGCTCTTGGTGCTGGCCCTGGCGCTGGCGGGCTGCGACCGCGCGGGGCCCGGCAACGAGGCCGCGGCCGACACCGAAGGCGCGAGCTACGGCAACGACGTCTACGCCACCTATGGGGTCCACAATCCGCCCGACGCGAGCCCCTGCCAGTCGCCCAATTGCAGCTACGCCGACCAGCCGGGCCGCCCCGCCGACCCGAGCTACCCGCCCTACTGGCAGTCGCGATGGACGATGTACACGGTCAGTGCCGGCTACGAGACCAACCCGCCGCCCTATAACGGCAAGCCCCCCGCCGGCACTACCTACGAGACCTCCTGGGGCGCGAGCTATTACGATTCGACCTGGCGCGGAAAGAGCGGCGAAGGCGCGATGATGGAATTCTATGAGAAACGCTGCCTGCCGATCTTCCCGTTCACCCCGAACAATTTCACCTGCGCCTTCATCTCGCTCGGCGACACCGCCTACTTCCTCACCTTCCCGCAGGACCGTCCGAAGGGGATGCCGCCCGTTTGCCTGTTCTCGCCGCTCAACCATCCGCCGCGACGGGACTTCATCAAGCACCTGCCCTGGTCCAAGGGCGACAGCGAGCGGCTCGGGCCCGGAGCGCAGGGCTATTCCTTCTGGATCAACGGCAATGCCGGGCCGGAGGCGGGGAAGGTCATGCAGGTCGGCGCAAGCCCGGACGGAACCTCGAAGGGCTGGATCCTGTTCGGCTACGCCTTCGCCCCGGTGAACGGCAAGATGCAGCCGCAGAGCTTCTATTTCTCCGGCTTCCCGCTGAATCCGCCCCAGGCGCCGATCGTCAGCCAGAATTACACCGACTGGGCGCCCACCCAGCCCGATCCGGCCAAGACCTGGAACCTCGTCTCCGGCCTCGATCCGGCCAAGCTCCCCGCCTGCACGGTGATGAACGGGCCCACCGACGCCCAGGGCGCTCCCTTGAAGGCCATGGGCCAGCGCCCGCCGACCTGGTTCGACCTCGCCAAGCTGAGGCGCAAGCGGGGCTGATTTTAAAAGCCCACCGCGACCGTCGCCCTCGCTACCCGCCCCGGCGACGGGAACCCGACGGCGTCCTCGTACCGCTCCCCGGTCACGTTGCGCAGCGCCGCGGTCAGGGTGAACCGCCCGGACAGCCTCCATCTCACCCCCAGATCCGCCTCGCCATGCCCGTCCGCCCGCACCAGCCCGGTCGGGATCGAGCTGTCGAAATAGTCCGAGTTGAACCGCACCGCCGCGTTGAGCTCCACCGCCTCGGACGCCTGCCACGCCGCCCGCAGCGAGCCTTGCCAGCGCGGCCGTCCCCTCAGCGGCGTCGGGGAGTCGAGATCGAGCCAGCTCAGCGCTCCGTCCAGGCTGAGCGAGCGCACCGGCCGCCACCGCCCCTCCAGCTCCGCCCCGCGGGCTCGGACCCGGTCGCGGTTGACGGTCGTGAAGGTCGCCGGGTCGAAGTCGATCAAGTCCCTGAACCGATTGACGAACAGCGCCAGCCGGACGGCATTGCCGGACCGCCTGAGCAGCTCGACCCCGGCCTCAAAATTGCGGCTGCGCTCCGGGAGCAGGGCCGGATTGCCGATCAACGGATGCGCGAGAGCATAGAAGCTCGGCAGCTTATACCCTTGTCCCGCCCGGACGAAGAGGGTCGGGCCGCCCTCCACCGGTCGCCAGGACGCCGCCGCTCGTCCGGTCAACCGGTGTCCGCCGCCGGCGACGTCGTCGTAGCGTGCGGCGAGGTTGAAGCCGAGGCCGCCGCCCGGCCGAAGGCTCGCCTCGGCGAAGGCGCTTCGGGTGGTCCGGACCAGGTCGAAGCGCACCGGCAGCGGGAAGCCGAAGTCGATCGTCCCGGCGCTTCGACCGGATTCGCGGAGCCAGGCCGCTCCGGCGACGGCGACGAGCGGACCTTGCCCCAGCGCCACGTCCGCGATCGCCTCGAAGCGCGTGAACAGGCTGTCGGCGGCAAGCGCCGGAGTACCCTGCAGCGCGCCGGGGGCGATGGCCGGAGTCACGCTCCGATCCTCCTGCCTCGACCAGGAGAGGCTGAGACCGGGTCGGATCGCGGCGCCGGAGGGGCGACGGAAGGACAGGCCGGCCGCCATCGATTCGGCTTCGCCGCGCTCGCGCTCGCGGTTGACGGCGAGCCTCGGCCCGCCGCTGTCCTCGGGAAAGGCCGACCGCCCGGCATGGCCGTAGAGGCCGATCAGCCGCGCTTCATAGCCGCCGAGCCGGTGCCGAAGCTGGCCCACCGCCTGCCGGCGCTCGAGGCTCGATTCCTCGGTCAGGCCGCCGCTGTCGTACCAGCTTCCCGAGGCCAGCACGCCGCCGCCGCTCCAGCCCGCCTCAAGGCCGGCGCCGAAGCCGGAATCGCCCTCGCTCCCCGCCTGCCCTCTTATCGTCAGGCGCCGCGCCCCCGGCGTCGGCGAGCGCAGGCGGATGTTGATCGCCCCGGCCAAGGCGTCCGATCCGTGCACCGCCGAGAGCGAATCCCTCGTCACCTCGATCCGCTCGACCAGGGCCGGGTCGATCGTGAAGAAGTCGAAGCCGCCGCCGCGGCTGTTGGTCGGATCGTTGAGCCTCACCCCGTCGAGAAGCACCAGGGTGAAATTGGGCTCGCCGCCGCGGATCGAGACGAAGCTCCGCCCGCCCGCCCCCCCGGTCGAGAAAGCGCGCACCCCGGCCACCTCGTCGAGCACCTCGAGCAGGGAAGCCGGCTGCAGGCGCTCGATCTCCGCCGCCTCGACGACGCTCAGCCCGCCGGTCGGAGCCGATTCGGTCCGCGAGGCGGTGACGACGATGACGTCGGAGGGCGGCGGCAAAGCGGGCGCCGCCGCCATCACCAGCAGATAAGCGGCGTCGAACAACGAAAGGCCCCCACACTCCACGAAGCCCCACCCTCGCCGCCGGAGCGGAGCGCCGCAATCCCCTTTTGCTAGCGTTCCGGTCGGTCAGCGGTCTGGAAAGTCCCCTCTCCCGCCAAGCCTGTTGGTCGCGCCGAAAAGCGCGGACGGCCGATCGCTCGCACAGCGGATCGAATATTTCCGATCCGCTGCGCAAGCGATCCCGAACTCGGGGAAAGCCGGGCCTCAGGTCGCCCGGCGGATCAGCTTGACGATGAGCAGCAGGATCACCGCGCCGAGCAGCGAATAGAGGAAGGCCATGAGGTTGAGCGGGCCGTTGAGGATCGAGGCGCCGCCGCCGAACAGCCAGCCGGCGATCAGGGCGCCGACGATCCCGACGAGGATGTCGAACAGCAGGCCGCCGCCGCTCTTGGTGATGATTCCGGCGAGCCAGCCGACCACGGCACCGACGATGAGGATGATGATCAGGTTCATTGTTGAGTCTCCCCCGGCCCGCAGCATCGCGGCCGACAAAGGCTAGACGTTTCGGAGGCGGTCCGGTTCCGTGCCGGGGTAATGAAAGGAGCAGCATTCCTCCCCCGCATTTGCGGGGGAGGGGAGGAATTGCCCGGCCGCTCAGCCCTCTTTGACGAGCGTTCCGTAGAGATCGCCCGTGGTCGTCCCGACATGGACCTTGAAGTCGCCCGGATTGGCCTTGATCGCGTCCAGCTGGGCGTCGGTGACGGCGTCGCAATCGTCGCTGTCATTGTCCTTCGGCACGTCGAGGGTGGCGATCACGGTGTCGCCCGGGCCGACGATGTGGCCGACCGTCATGGTGACTCCGGAAAGCTCGAGATCGGTGCACAGCGTATTGGTGGCGTCGTTGAGGCTGATCTCGGCCTTGCCGGCCGCGGCGCCTCCGCCGCTCGGCGCGAGCATCGCGACATATTCGAAGCCGACCGCCTCGTTCGCCTCCTCGGCGACGGTCTCGCAGCCGCCGAGCATGGCGATCATGCCGGTCGATGCGAGCGCGAGCGCTGCTTTGTGACGCATCACTTTTCTCCTCGGAGTAAGGGGCCGCCCCATCGGGCCCGCAGGTCAAAGCGAGCAAGGCGGGCGAATCGTTCCCGAATCGGCACGGCTCCTGGGGCGCCCAGCCGCGACCGAGCGCCGCCGGAAGCATCGCGGCGCCGACAAGGAGGAGGGCCGCAGCCGCCGCGGGCCTTTCCGAAAGACCTTCAGGTTTCGATGCGGTCGTTGCCGGGCGCGAGCTTGGCGGCGCGTGCCGCTCGAGACCGGTCGCGCAAAATCTGTCGCGCTCGATGCTGGTTGCAGTGAAGGCAGGCGGCCGCCAGATTTGCCACGCGATCGGAGCCGCCGTCCATGCGAGGCTTTCGATGCTCCACCGTCGGGTGGGTATCGCCGGTTTTCGTGAAAGGGCGGCGGCAGTAGCAGCAGCGGCCGCCCTGCTCCTTTATGCGGCGGGCCAGAAGTCTTCGTCGATAGTGGCTGTTCAACGACATCGGCATCTTTTCCGGGGACGGCACAAGATGCACCGCGGACCGGTAAAGATCGGGTTAGCGCGCGAGCCGCGCATCGACGCTTCGTCGCCGGACGCGTCGAGCGTTAGGGGCAGTCGCCTTCCATTCCGAAAGCGACTGCCCCTGGAGATTACTGGCCGTTGTCCTCGATCGCGTCGGCCTTGGCCTCGGCCTTCTCCTCGATCGCGTCGGCCTTGTTCTCGAGCGCGTCGGCCTTGTTCTCGGCGACGGCCTCGACATTGTCGGCCTGCGCTTCGAGCGCGTCCGCCTGGTTGTCGGCGACCGCTTCGACATTGTCGGCCGCTTTCTCGGAGGCCGAGTTGTTGCAGGCGCCCAGCGCCATCAAACCGGCGACCATCGCGCCCTTGACGATCATTCTCATCAGCTTCCCCCTTCTTTTACTACCAAAAGAGACGCTCCGGCCGCAGGGCGGCCGAAGCGCCGTAGGCCCCGGCGTGACCTCGGGACCCGGACAAAGGCTAACATGGATGATTGGCCTCGCATAGACCCGCCGGGTCCGTTCTTCGACGCCCGGGCGAATGTCGTTCCGCGGCTGCCACAATCGAAACGATTCAAGGGGTTTGGGAACGCATTTGGACCCGCCATGACCATAATTTGGCCGCAAGGCTGGGCGATTGGGGAGGCCATGGGGGCCATCATTCACGCGTCCCGTCGCTCGTCGCGGCGGCGCAAGCGCCCGGGAGTTCTGGCGGCGATGTCGAGACTGTTTCTTTCCGCCGCGGTCGTTGCGGCCGCTCTGACCGCCAGCGCCGCCCCGGCGCAGGCGGCGCTCGGACCCGACGCGGCGGCCTGCAGCCCGGGGGCCAACCGGCCCGCCGTGCTGGTCAGCATCAACGGCTTCAAGTCCCGCGTCGGCAATCTGCGCATCCAGCTTTACGGCGACAATCCGGCCGATTACCTCGTTCGGGGCAAGAAGCTGAAGCGGATCGACCTGCCGGTGACCCGCGCCGGAGCGATGAACGTGTGCGTGGCGGTTCCCAAGCCGGGCAATTACGCCATCGCCGTCCGCCATGATGCCGACAATAACGGCAAGACCAACTGGAACGACGGCGGCGGCTTCTCGAACAACCCGAAGCTGTCGATCCTCAAGCTCAAGCCCCCGCTCCGTTCGACGGCGGTGGCGGTCGGCCGCGGCGTGAGGACGGTGCCGGTGGTCCTCAATTACCGAAGCGGCCTCTCCATCGCCCCGATCGGCCGATAGGAATGGCCCGGGTCGCGCTTCTCTCCAATCCCCGCTCGACCGGAAACAGGGCGCTGCTTCCGGCCGTGCGCAGCTTCTGCGCCGCCCATAAGGACATCTTCCATTACGAGGTGGAGCAGGTCGATCAGATCGCGACCGCGCTGAGGACGATCGCGCTCGTCGAGCCGCGGGTGCTGGTGATCAACGGCGGCGACGGCACGGTCCAGGCGGCCCTGACCGAAATCTACAACGGCCGCCACTTCGGCGACAGCCCGCCGCCGGTGGCGGTCCTGCCCAACGGCAAGACCAACCTCATCGCCTACGATCTCGGCGCCGGCGCCGACGCGCTCGAGACCCTCGAGCGGGTGCTGGCCATCGCCCGCACCGACCTCGCCCCCCACATCGTCCAGCGCGAGCTGATCACGCTCTCCGGCGGCGCCGGGCACGGCAAGCCGGTGCTCGGCATGTTCCTGGGCGGCGCCTACCTCGCCGACACGATGCTCTATTGCCGCAACAAGCTCTACCCGCTCGGCCTTCCCAACTGGCTGGCCCATGCTCTGGCGCTCCTGCTCGGGCTGCTCGGGGTGGTGCTTGGCCGCCGGGCGAGCTTCCTTCCGCCGCCGCCGGCCAACCTCCGGGTGACCGGGATGAAGGGCGGCGAATTGAACGGGAAGTTCGCCTTCCTGATGGTGACGACCCTCCAGCGCCTGCTGTTCAAGGGCTCGATGCCCGGCGCCGGCGCCCGGATCGGGGCGATGCAGATGCTGGTCATCGACCGCAACCTCGGCTCGCTGCTCGGCGCCTTCTTCGCCGCGGTCCGCGGCCGGCTCGGCCGCAAGCGGCTGACCGGAGTCCATCTCGAGCGCGGCGACGAGATCAGGATCGAGGGCGATCATTCGAACGTCCTGCTCGACGGCGAGCTCTTCCAGGCCGATTGCGGCCGCCCGATCGTGCTGAGGAAAAGCGCCCCGGTGCCCTTCGTCGCGCTGACCGTTTAAATCCTAAGCAGCGTCGTGAAAGATCAGGCCGAGCGTGAAGCGCTCGCCCGAGCTTATCGTGCTGACTCCGTGCTTCATCCGGGTTCGGTAGAAGCCCCGGCCGCCTCGTACCGGCCGCTCGCTGACCGCGAACACCACCGCGTCGCCCTGGCCCAGCGGCACCACCGACGCCCTCGACTGGCGGCGCGGGCCCTGCTCGGTGAGGAGGAACTCGCCGCCGGTGAAATCCTCGCCGAGACGCGAGAGCAGGATGGCGACCTGCAGCGGGAAGGCCTCGGCGCCGTACAGATCCTGGTGGAGGCAATTATAGTCGCCGGGCTCGTAGCGGAGCAGGAGCGGCGTCGGCCGCGCCTGGCCGGCGGCGCGGCAGCGGGCGAGATAAGCCTCATGGGCGTCGGGATAAAGCTCGGGCCGGTCCAGCGCCGCCTGCCAGCCATTCGCGATCCTGGCGAGCGGCGGGTAGAGAGCGGCGCGCAGGCCGGCCACCGGCTCCGGCAGCGGATAGCCGAAATAGCGATATTCGCCGCGGCCGAAGCCGTGCCGGGCCATCACCACCCGGCTTCGGAAGCGTTCCTCGTCCCGCCACAGAGCCGCCGCCTCGCCGCAGGCCTTTTCGTCGAGGAGGCCGGGAAGAAGCGCCCAGCCCTGCTCGTCGAGCGCGGCGCCGGCGGCCGTCCAATCCATGCTTGCCAGATCCATGGCCCCTCTTCGCAGGGTAGCGCCGGGCCGGCACTCCGCGCCTTGCGGTCAATGTCCGTCCCCGGACAGGCGCTCCAAACCTATCTTTTCCCGACCGACCGACGGATCCGCCTGCGCGATCATGGTGTCGCCGCCAAGGGGTCGCTTGCCAAGCGCGGCGGCGGCCGGGATAGTGACCGGCGATGGACGTCCTGATCGCCCTCCTGATCGCTCTCGTCACCGCCGCCACGGCCCCGCAGCCGCGCGGACCGGGCGACGAAGGGGTTCCGATCGCGCTCGCCGGGCGCGGCGAGCCGCTGACCGGCCTGCCGAGCGCGGTCGGCGATCCGGGCCGTCCGCTCGTCGTGCTCGACGCCGGACATGGCGGCCATGATCCAGGTGCCGTCTCGCCGTTCGGCGCGCGGCGCGAGAAGGACGTCACCCTCGCCATCGCCACCGCGATCCGCGACGCGCTCGCCGCTTCGGGCCGGGTACGGGTGGCGATGACCCGCGAGGACGATCGCTACCTGGTGCTCAAGGACCGCTACGAGATCGCCCGCAAGATGCGCGCGGCGCTGTTCATCTCGATCCATGCCGATGCGGCGCCCGCCAATGACGGCGCCCGTGGCGCGACCATCTACACCTTGTCCGAGGTCGCTTCGGACCGCGAGGCGGCGCTCCTCGCCGAGCAGCAGAACCAGTCCGACCGGCTCGCCGGCTCCGCGCTCAGCGGCGATTCGAGCGTCGACCGGATCCTCATCGATCTCTCCCAGCGCGACAGCATGACCGTCTCGGCTCAGTTCGCGGCCCTGCTCAAGCGCGAGGCCTCGGCCTATTTCCCCTTCCGTCCCGAATATCACCGCTTCGCGTCGCTGGTCGTGCTCAAGGCCCCCGACGTGCCTTCCATCCTGTTCGAGACCGGCTACCTCACCAACGCCACCGACACCGCCTATATCGCCTCCCCCGAAGGCCGGCAGCAGATCGCGATGGGCATGAAGAGCGCGATCGAGACCCATTTCGCAAGGAAGCTGGTGAGGGTGGCGGGGCGCTAGTCCCTCGCCGCCAGGGCGGCATCCATCCGTTCGCGCAGCATTTCCTCCATCCGCGACTGCCAGCCCGGCCCGGTGGAGCGCAGCCACCAAAGGATGTCCGGCGAAAGGCGAAGGGAGACGAGTTCCTTGCGGGTCCCCTCCGGCAAGGGGGGTCTGCCGCGATTTGTCAGCGTGCCTTTTCCCTCCCGGATCACCTTTCCGCCCCGAGTGACCGCGGCACGCTCGAAGAAATTGTCGTCCGCTTCGGGAATATCGTCGTCATCCCAGTCTGCGACGAAAGGTCTTCCCTCTTCAGAAACCCGCGACATACCGGAAGTATCTTTCTTGCTCATTTCGATTGGCCTTCCGCATCGTCACGATCCGAACCCATTCTTCCCCGTGGTCGACCCAAACGCAGGCCACGACTTCCCCTCGAAGCAACCCATAAGAAACCCATCGCTGCTCACCATAGTCGAAGCGGTCGTCGGTCTCTGTGAAGCACTCACCCAAGAGCAACTCAGACGCCCTAGCGAGATCGAGCCCCCTCTCGCGGAGCACTTTTTCCCGCTTCTCCGGGTCGAATTCGATTTTCACATAATTATTGTATATACGATAAATCGGAAAAGTCAAGGCCGCAGCCGCTTCACCCCATCGCGATGATCGGCTAGAGCTTCATCCGAATGTCCGCTGACGCCGCCCCCACCCGCCTCACCCTCTATCGCGACGCCGGCAGCCGCCTCGGGGGCTTCGTGCGTCGGGCCTGGAGCCGGAGATGGGTTCGAATCCTCGCCTATCTGGCGGCGATCCCGGTCGTCCTCTATTTCCTGCTCTGGCTGTTGTTCGCCCGCAACCTGCCCTCGGCGGAGACCCTGCTCACCTACCAGCCGCCGCTTCCGACCAACGTTCGCGGAATCGACGGCGAGCCGGTGCAGACCTTCGCCCGCGAGCGGCGGGTGGAGCTCTCCTACGACGAATTCCCGCAGCAGCTGGTCGACGCCTTCACCTCGGCAGAGGACAAGACCTTCTTCAGCCATGACGGGATCGACTATCCGGGCCTGGTCGGAGCGGTCGGCGACTATATCTCCAAGGTCGGAAGCGGCGCGCGCGCCCGCGGCGGCTCGACCATCACCCAGCAGGTCGCCAAGAACCTGCTGCTCGGCGACGAATATTCGGTGACCCGCAAGATCAAGGAGGCGTTCCTCGCCCGGCGGATCGAGAACGTGCTGACCAAGCAGCAGATCCTCGCCCTCTACCTCAACCAGATCTTCCTCGGCCGGAACGCCTACGGCGTGCAGGCGGCCGCCCGGGCCTATTTCGACAAGGATGTGGCTCAGCTCCAGCTCCACGAGGCCGCCTATCTCGCCATCCTGCCCAAGGCTCCGAGCAATTACGACCCGCAGCGGCGCACCCAGCGCGCGCTCGACCGGCGCAACTGGGTGCTCGCCGAGATGGAGCGCAACGGCAAGATCAGCGCCGCCCAGCGCGCCGCCGCCCAGGCCGAGCCGCTCGGCACCGTCCGCTTCGCCAGCAACACCGTCCGCAATTTCGGCGGCTATTTCGTCGAGGAGGTGCGGCGCCAGCTGATGGTCCGCTGGGGCGAGCAGACCGAGAAAGGGCCCAACGGAGTCTATACCGGCGGCCTTTGGGTGCGCACCTCGCTCGACGTCCCCAGGCAGAAAGCGGCGGAGGCGGCGCTTCGCGACGGGCTGATGCGCTACGATCGTGGCAAGGGCTGGCGCGATCCGGGGCTCACCATCGACGTCGGCGGCGACTGGCGCGGTCAGCTGGCCCGGGCTCCGTTCGGGGTCGGCTATGAGGATTGGCGGTCGGCGGTGGTGCTGTCGCGGGAGGGACAGAGCGCGACCTTGGGCTTCACCGACGGCTCGACCGGCGAGCTCCCCGCTTATGCGGCCTCGATGCCCAAGCGCGGCACCGCCACCGCCGCCTTCAATTTCCTTCGGCCGGGAATGGTCATCGCGGTCAAACGCGACGGCGGCATCTGGTCGCTTCGCTCCATCCCCGAGGTCAAGGGCGGGATGGTCGTCGAGGAAGTGGCGACCGGCCGGGTGCTCGCCATGCAGGGCGGCTTCGACTCCCGCGGCGACGATTTCAACCGCGCCGTCCAGGCGCAGCGCCAGCCCGGCTCGACCTTCAAGCCGATCGTCTATTCGGCCGCGCTCGACAACGGCATGACCCCGGCCTCGATCATCATCGACGGTCCCTTCTGCGTCTCCCAGGGCGCGCGCGGCCAGAAATGCTTCCGCAACTTCTCGGGCAGCAATGCCGGCCCGCAGACGATGCGCTGGGGCATCGAGCAATCCAGGAACCTGATGACCGTGCGCGCCGCCAACCAGACCGGAATGGACAAGGTCACCCGCCTCGCCCGGCTGATGGGGGTCGGCGACTATCCCAATTACCTCGCCATCGCCCTGGGCGCGGGCGACACCACCGTGATCAAGATCACCAACGCCTTCGCCATCCTCGCCAATCAGGGCCGGGAGGTGAAGCCGAGCCTGATCGACTATGTCCAGGACCGCAACGGCAAGGTCATCTACCGGGCCGACACGAGGCCTTGCGACGGCTGCAACGCCCGCGACTGGGACGGCAAGCCGATGCCCCGGCCGCCGCTGCGGACCAAGCAGGTGCTCGATTCGCTCACCGCCTATCAGATGGTCCATATCCTCGAGGGAGTCGTCCAGCGCGGCACCGCGGTGGTGCTTCGCGACCTGAAGCGGCCCCTGTTCGGCAAGACCGGCACAACGACGGGCCCGACCAACGTCTGGTTCATCGGCGGCAGCTCCGAGATCGTCGCCGGGATCTACATGGGCTTCGACCAGCCCCGGCCGATGGGCGGCTACGCCCAGGGCGGGACTCTCGCCGCGCCGATCTTCAAGCAATTCGCCCAAATCGCGTTCAAGGACATGCCCGTCCTGCCCTTCCGCGCCCCGGCCGGGATCCGGATGGTCCGGATCGACCGGCGCTCGGGCAAGAAGGTGTTCGGCGCCTGGCCGACCGACGAGCCCAAGGCGGCGGTGATCTGGGAAGCCTTCAAGCCGGAAAGCGAGCCGAGACGCTCGATCCGCCGCGACGAAATGGCCAACCGGCCTCCGGAAAAAGCGGTACGCAAGGTCCAGGCGCAACGGACGGACCAGCAGCGCGACAGCGACTTCTTGCAGAATCAGGGCGGTATTTACTAGGTCCGGCCGAAGGACGGACCGTCATCCTCGCGAAGGCGAGGATCCCAGCGAGACCCGCCGCGACTTCTCGTCCTGGGACCCCGGCCTTCGCTGGGGTGACGTATTGGATTATCCCGGCCTTTCGCCGGGGAAAGGAAATTGAATGCGCGCCGAGGCGCAAGCCCATGTCGACCAGATCAGGTCGGCGCTCGCCCTCCTCCGCCGGTTCCTCGACTGGGACCGGGCGCTGAAGCGTCTCGACGAGCTCAATTCGAAGGTCGAGGATCAGGCCCTGTGGAACGACCCCAGGGCCGCGCAGGAGGTGATGCGCGAACGGCGGCGGCTCGAGGAGGCGATCGGCGCCACCCGAGCCATCCAGCAGGAGCTGGACGACACGGTCGAGCTGCTCGAAATGGCCGAAGCGGAAGGCGACGAGGCGATGGAGGCGGACGCCGTCGCCTCGCTCGCCGAGCTCGCCGCCCGCTCCGAGCGGGACAAGGTCGCCGCTTTGCTCGCCGGCGAAGCCGACGCCAACGACACCTATATCGAGGTCAATGCCGGCGCCGGCGGCACCGAGAGCCAGGATTGGGCCGAGATGCTGCAGCGCATGTACAGCCGCTGGGCCGAGCGGCGCGGCTACAAGGTCGAGCTGGTCGACCACCATGCCGGCGAGCAGGCGGGGATCAAATCCGCCACCCTGATGATCAAGGGCGAGAATGCCTACGGCTATGCCAAGACCGAAAGCGGAGTCCACCGGCTGGTCCGGATCAGCCCCTACGATTCGAACGCCCGCCGGCATACCAGCTTCTCGAGCGTCTGGGTCTATCCGGTCGTCGACGACGATATCGACGTCGAGGTCAATGAAGGCGACCTCAAGATCGACACCTACCGAGCGTCGGGCGCCGGCGGCCAGCACGTCAACACCACCGACAGCGCGGTCAGGATCACCCATCTCCCCTCCGGGATCATCGTCGCCTGCCAGAACCAGCGCTCGCAGCACAAGAACAAGGCGGAGGCGATGAAGATGCTCAAGGCCCGCCTCTACGAGGCCGAGCTTCAGCGCCGCGAGGCCCAGGCGAGCGCCGAACACGCCGCCAAGACCGACATCGGCTGGGGCCACCAGATCCGCTCCTACGTCCTCCAGCCCTATCAGCTGGTCAAGGACCTCAGGACCGGAGTCACCTCCACCGCCCCGTCCGACGTCCTCGACGGCGACCTCGACCGCTTCATGGCGGCGGCGCTGTCGCAGCGCGTGACCGGCGAGAAAGTAGACGTCGAAGATGTGGATTAGGCGCTCTAAATCCTCCCCGGCATTGGCCGGGGAGGGGGACCATGCGAAGCATGGTGGAGGGGTAATTACGCAGGCCTGTGCCAGCTATCCCTCCCCCACCCTTCGGGCGGTCCCCCTCCCCCCGCTTCGCGCGGGGAGGATTTTCAGCGCGCTTCTCCTCCCTCTCCTCCTCCTCCTCGCCGCCTGCAAGGAGCAGGCCGAGGAATCGCCTTTCCCGATGCCCAAACGTCCGGTCTCGCCGATCACCTCGGCCAGCTATTCGAACGAGGATGCGCGCGATTCCGTGCGCGAGGCGGAGACGGTGATGGACCTCGCCGACATCGGCGCCGGCATGTTCGTCGCCGATATCGGCGCCGGCGAAGGCTATTATACGGTCCGCCTCGCGCCGCTGGTCGGCCGCAAGGGCCGGGTGCTCGCCGAGGACATCGTGCCCGCGACCCGCGACGCCCTCGCCCACCGGGTCACCCGCGAGGATCTGCACAATGTCGCGGTCAAGCTCGGCAAGCCCAACGATCCGATGCTGCCCGACGCGAGCTTCGACCGGATCTTCATGATCCACATGTATCATGAGATCGCCCAGCCGAGCGAGTTCCTGTGGAATTTGCGGCCCGATCTCAAGAAGAAGGGCCGGGTCGTCGTCGTCGACGCCGACCGGCCGACCGACCGCCACGGCACTCCGCCGCGGCTGCTGATCTGCGAGTTCGCCGCGGTCGGCTATCAGCTCACCCGCTTCGAGCGGCTTCCCGATTCCGAATCCTATTTCGCCCAGTTCGAGCCGGTCGGGGACCGCCCGGAGCCCAAGGACATACCGACCTGCCCCGCCGCGATGGGGTAGCCGTCGTCCCGGCAAAAGCCGGAACTTCCGAACGCAGCCCCTCCCGTCATCCCGGGCTTGACCCGGGATCCATGAACACCGGTCCAGGCAAATTCTTGCCGATCCGTAATTCGGTGTCAGACACCAATTTGCGTTTTTTGGCAGTTTTCCGCGGTTTTTCATAATTCGGTGTCTGACACCGAATTTTCGCGAACACGGCCGTGGGAAACATCCACCGGTCCGCGTTCATGGATTCCGGCTTCCGCCGGAATGACGGGCTCAGCCCTTGAAGCCCTGCGCCACGACATACCATTCGGACGAGCCCTTGCGGCTGGCCGGGGGCTTGGCGTGCTTCACCGCCGAGAAGCGCCGCTTCAATTCCGCCACGAGCTGGTTGTCGGCGCCGCCGGCCAGCACCTTGGCGACGAAGGCGCCGCCCGGCCTCAGCACTTCGCCGGCGAATTCGAGCCCCGCCTCGACCAGGGCCATCGTCCGCAGATGGTCGGTCTGCGGGTGGCCGACCGTGTTCGCGGCCATGTCGGACAGGACGAGGTCGGCCGGTCCGCCGAGCGCCTCGCGAAGCCGATCCGGAGCCTCCTCGGCGAGGAAATCGAGCTGGAGCAGGGCCGCTCCGTCGATCGGATCGGTGGGGAGCAGGTCGATCCCCACCACCGCCGCCTTGGGCACGCGCTTGCGCACCACCTGGGTCCAGCCGCCCGGCGCCACCCCGAGATCGACGACCCGCTCCGTCCCCTTGAGGAAGCCGAAGCGATCGTCGAGCTCGATCAATTTGTAGGCCGCCCGGGAGCGATAGCCCTCGGCCCTGGCGCGCTTGACATAGGGATCGTTCAGCTGCCGCTCGAGCCATTTGGTCGAGCCGACCTTGCGGCCCCTGGCGGTTTTGACGCGGGTCACCACGGAGAAAATCCTCCCCATCGGAGATGGGGAGGGGGACCAGGCAAAGCCTGGTGGAGGGGTAGATGGCGCAGGCTTCTGCCAGCTACCCCTCCACCACCCTTCGGGTGGTCCCCCTCCCCCCGCTTCGCGCGGGGAGGATGAATCATCTTCACAACCGGTGCCCGTCCTTGGCCATCAGCGAACGAAGGATCCCCTCGCGGATGCCGCGGTCCGCGACTCCCAGGGTCTGTGCCGGCCAGATGTCCATGATCGCCTCCAGGATGGCGCAGCCGGCGACGACCAGATCGGCGCGCTCGGCGCCGATGCAGGGCAGTTCGGCCCGCTCGGCGAAGCTCATCCGCGACAGCATCTGGTTGACCGCCCGCATCTTGTCGACCGGCATCATCAGCCCGTCCACCGCCCGCCGGTCGTAGCTCGGCAGGGCGAGATGGACGCTGGCCAGGGTCGTCACCGTCCCGCTCGTGCCCAGGAGCCGGATATTGCCCTCGCGCGGCGGAAGCAATTCGGCGAAGCGGCGGAAGGCGTGGCGGACCCGCTCCTTCATCCGGCCGTAGGCGGCGAGCCGTCCGTCCGCGTCGGCGAAGTCGCGGCCCTCGCTCTCGGTCAGCGAGACCACGCCCCAGGGCGCGCTCCACCAGCATTTGATCTTGGGCGTGCCTTCGGCGTCGGTGTCGATCAGGATCAGCTCGGTCGAGCCGCCGCCGATGTCGAAGATGAGCGCGGGCGCGTCGCCGGGCTCGAGCAGCCGGTGGCAGCCGAGCATGGCGAGCCGGGCTTCCTCCTCGGGAGCGATGATCTCCAGGCAGATGCCGGTCTCGCACCGCACCCGTTCGACGAACTGGCGGCCGTTGACGGCGCGGCGGCAGGCCTCGGTCGCCACCGAGCGCGCCAGCGAGACGTGGCGGCGCTTCAATTTCTCGGCGCAGACCGAGAGCGCGGCGACGGCCCGGTCCATCGCCGCCTCGGCGATCCGCCCGCTTCCCGCCAAGCCCTCGCCGAGACGGACCACCCGCGAAAAGGCGTCGATGACGACGAAGCCGTTCTCGGCCGGACGCGCGATCAGGAGCCGGCAATTGTTGGTGCCGAGATCGAGCGCGCCGTAAGTGTGGCGGGGAGAGCGCAGCGGCCGCGGCTCGAGCGCATGAGTCGCCAGTTCAGCCGGACCGGTTGCCGGCGGGAGCGGAGCCGTAGCAACCTGCTGCGCCATAGCGAAGACACTCTTTTTTTCTCGTTCCGGCAGGCCGAGCCCACCGGTGACTTGCCGCCTTCGTACCGCGCCCCGCCCCCGTCGGCAAGGGAGAGGCCGTCTTCACCCCGGGACACGCACCGGGCTCCCCTTCCCATTCCTATTTCTATCCGGGTGTAATTGACAGAGGGTTTTACCCGGGTATAAAGACCGCGCAAAGGAGCAGGTACATGGCGCAGGTGACGGCCTTTCTGGGCGACGGGATCGTGGCCCGCGGCGAGCGGGAAGAGGTGACCGGCGAGCTCGAGCGGCTTTATCCCTCCGACCACGGCGCCGTGAGGGTGTTCGAGGACGGCAGCGGCCGGGTCGTCGACCTCGATTTCCGGGGTGCCGCGGAAGCTGCCCCGCCGCCGCGTCCGCGCGGCCGGCCGAGCCTCGGGGTCGCGGCGCGGGAGGTGACCCTCCTGCCGCGCCACTGGGACTGGCTGTCGCGCCAGCCGGGCGGAGCGTCGGCGGCGATCCGGCGGCTGGTCGAGGAGGCGGGCCGCAAGACGCCCGGGCCGGGCGAGAAGCGCGATGCCGCCTATCGCTTCATGTCCGACATGTGCGGAAACCGCCCGGGCTACGAGGAGGCGCTGCGCGCGCTCTACCGCGGCGAGGAGGCCCGCTTTCACAATCTCATCGCCGATTGGCCGAAGCAGGTGCGCGGCTATGTGAAGGAGCTGCTGGCGTGACCGTCATCCCGGGCTTGACCCGGGATCCATGAACACGGGCGGGCGAGACTCCGTGTTCATGGATTCCGGCTTTCGCCGGAATGACGGGCTATTGCCCGTTGCCGTCCGCCGGGACCTTCGGCGGCGGCGCGGTCGCCGCCTGGGCGTTGCCGGAGGCCTGCAGCTCGGCGTTGCGCAGGATGTCGGCCGCTTCGGACGAGCTCTGCTCGGCCGCGCGCTTCAGCGCCGCGGCCTCCTTTTCGGCGGCGCTCTCCTGTCCGCAGCCGGCGAGCAGCAGCGAGGCGACCAGCGCCAGTGGGACCCTCTTCATCGGCTTGGCTTCCTCGATAGGGTGGGTTCGGACAACGTGGGCGCCGGTCAAGGGTTGCGGCGGCGCAACAGGGCGGCGGGAATTTTAACCATCGTGACTTTTTTGCCGTTTCTCAACTTCTCGGCTTGATAAGCAGGAGCCGTGACCAGGATCGACGAACTCGTATTGAGCAAAGCCTTCTCGCCGCTGGCGGGCTGGGCCGAGCATCGCCTCGGCTTCAGCCAGTGGCGGATCTCGCTCGAATGCCTGAACGGCCATCTCGCTTTCTACCTCGGCGGCCTTGCTCTCTCGCTCGGCGGCAAGGGCATGGACGACGGCATCTTCGCCGAGATTCTGGTGGCTCTGGCCTGGCTGCTGCTGATGGAGGGCGCGCGCCGGATCGCCTGCCGCCAGGCCGGATCCTCGCTCGGCGTCCAGACCGCGCGGATGCGCGAATGGCTGTTCCGGGTGATCCTCTTGGTGTCGCTGCCGATCAGCGTCGCCCGGATCGACGAGCTCGCCAACGCTTTCTACAGCGCCGCCCTGCTCCTCCTCGTCTGCCACCTCTATTTCAAGGCCTGCGACTCGCCGCCGCCCCAGGGCCGCCGCCTCGCCCACGCGCGCGGGCGCTAGGCCGTTCCACCATCGTCATGCCGGCTTTCGCCGGAATGACGAATCAGATCTCCTTCGCGAAGCGATAGCTGGTCCGCTCGAAGCCGAGCCGGCGGTAGAAGCCGTGGGCGCCCGACAGGTCGACGTTGCTGGTGACCTCGATCAGGACGCAGCCTTTGGCCTGAAGCCGGCCGCAGGCCGCCTCGACCAGGGCCCGGCCGACGCCGCGGCGTCGCTCGCCGTCGGCGACCACCATCATCGTGATCCGTCCGACCGGCTTTGGCCGGTGGAGGACCAAGGTGACATGCCAGGCGAGGATCCCGATCACTTCGCCCTGCACGGCGACCAGAGGCGTCTCCCGCGCCTTCTTCAGCCTGTCCAGCCGCTCCCTGATATCGTCCGGGGCCGCCTCGAAGCCGAGGCCGGTGACGAGGGCGGCGATGGCTTCGGCATCGGCCGGACGCGCGGGGCGGACGGAGAGCGGCTCCGGCTCGGGTTCCGGTTCCGGCGGTGGCTTGGGCTCGGGTTCCGGCTCGGGCCTGGCGGCCGGCCGCCTCTTCGGCCGCGGCGGAGCCTTGGCGCCGGCGGCGCGAAGCGAGGTCTTCCAGCCGGCGAGCGCGCCCTTGTGAAGATATTCCTCTATCTCCTCGGCGGTCGCGGTCAGGCCCGATTTGCCGAAGCCGAGCAGCTTCGAGCCCCCGGCATCGGTCAGGCCGTAGCGGCCGTAATCGCCCTTTCCGGGAGTCCGGACCCGCGACTTGACGAGCTTCAGGCCGCGATTCGCCGCGGCTTCGCGCAGCCTTTCATCGCGGCCCGGCTCGCCCATGGCCTGGCTGTCGTCAGCTCTTCTTGGCCGTCGTCTTCTTGGCGCCGCCGCTCTTCTTGGCCTGGGTCGAGCCCGAACGCCCGCGGACCAGGGGAATGGCGGCGGCCGCGATCACTCCGGCGGCAAGGGCGGCGCCGGCGGCGATCGCCGTCTTCGGATTCTCGCGCGCATAATCGCCCGCCTGTTCGGCCAGCTTGCCGGCGCGCTCGCTGAGGGTGGCGCCGCCGCCCTGCTCCTGCTGGGAATCCTCGGAGGCCTTGGCATGAGGCATGGCGCTGCTCGGGATATTGGACATGGTACGCTCCGTTCTTCGGGGGGTGGGTTGCAGTCGGAACGAGCGCCGCGGCGGCCGGGTTCCGGGCTGCCACCGTTCTTTAGCCTCCGTCCGGCGATCCTTTCCGGCTCGCTCGGCCCGACCCGATTTGGCTGACGCCCTGACGCAAATCCTTGTTGCGACGGCGTTTCCGCCGCAACCTTGAGCCCTGCCGGGCGCTTTGCCGCCCGTGATGCCGACTTATTATTTCACCCTCCGCGGCAAGGATTTCGAGCTCCCCGACCTCGCCGGCAAGCGCCTCGACGACGATGAGGCGGCCAAGGCCGAGGCGGAGAGGCTCGCCGCCGAGCTGGTCGAATCCGCCCGGATCGTCGGCGCCGTGCCGCCCGACGCGGTGGTCGAGGTCGACGACGAGCAGATGCGGCCGGTGCTTGCTCTGCCGCTCAACCCGGCGCGGCATTGAAATCTTCTACCTGACGCAGATCCAGGTGGCTTCCTGCTTCTCCAGCGGCCGCTCCTTGTCCCCGCCCACCGTCGCCCGCGCCGGCCAGCCGAGGCCATATTCCGCCGCATCGTTGCCGGTCGGCTCGGTCCGGCCGACGCTGACCGTGATTCCGGGCGCGGTGAAGAAGCCGCCGGTGGGCCCGATCGGGCCCGAGACGGCGAGCCGTACCGGCCGGCCGTCGATCCGGGCGAGCCCTCCGGAGGCGTTGACGACGAGGTAGAGGCGGCGGTCCCGGTGGAGTCGGCAGGCGGGGTTGGCGCGGAATTCGGCGCCGAGGTCCGCTCTCCTCAGCGGGGCGAGGCGCGGCGCCGGCTCGATCTCCTCGGTGGTCCGGTCGGCGAGCTTCTCGAGCCTGTTCTCCAGCTCGTCGACGCTGTTCGCCCGCGGCCGGTCGTCCTCCTCCGGCCCGCAGGCGGCGAGGAAGAGGAGCGGGACGATGAGGAAAAAGCCGCGGATCATTCGGGCTCAACCCGGAACGGGTACGACTCGATCCGTCGTCCGCACGATGTTACACCCGCCCCGGTCTTTTTAGCGAAAGGTTGCCCATGCGCCGACTGCCCCTGCTGCTCATTCCCCTGCTCGTCGGCTGTGCCACGATCGCCCGCGACGAAACGCCGTTCTTCGACGAAGGCCCCGACCGCGACCGTGCGACCGCCGCCGAGCTGATCGCGGCGCGCCACGCGATGATGCACATGGCCGCGACTTTGATGTTCGAAAGCGTCATGCAGGCGGTGAGGAACGGCAGCGACGTCAAGCGCCAGGTGCATGCGGCCGAGGGCCTCGACCATTTCGGCCATTCGATCGCCGGCCTGTTCCCGGACGGAAGCGAGGGCCCGAACAGCCGCGCCCTTCCCTCCGTCTGGGCCAACAAAGCGGATTTCCAGGCCCGGGCCAACGCCTTCGGCGATTCCTCGGCGCGGCTGGCCGAGCTCGCCAGGGCGGGCAACACGGTCGGCTTCGCTGCCCAGGCGGCGGAAGTCTCGAAAGGCTGCAACGGCTGTCACAGCCTCTATCGCGCGGAGGAAGCCGGGCACTGACGAGCAAACCCCTCTCCCGCTTTCTGCGGGAGAGGAGGGGCCCGCCGCGAAGCGGTGGGAGGTGAGGGTCTGTATACCGGACTCAGCAAGGCCCTCACCCCCCAAGCCTTCGGCTTGGGTCCCCCCTCTCCCGCGAAAAGCGGGAGAGGAGCTACACGCGTCTGCGCGGCGGCGCCGGCTCGAAGCGCCAGGTTTCGCCGCCTCGCCCTTTCACTTCGCACAGGGTCGCCGTGCTCCCTTCCGCGAGCCGCGCGATGAACGCCGCCAGCGCCTCCCCGCGCGGCGTCGCCCCCGGCGCAAGCTGGCGGAGGCAGCGGAGCACCAGCCGGCGAAGCAATTCCGGCGGAAGGCCGTTCGGCCGCAAGGTCACCGCCCCTTCCTCAATCTCGGTCCGGGCCGCGAACAGCGGCCCGGCCGTCCAGTCCAGCGCCGCTTCCGCCTCGCCCAGCAAAGCGGCGCTCCGGGCGAGGGCGGCGGGATCGAGCCACGGCGCCTCCCCGAGGTGGCGGCGAAACCGGACCCGGTCGAATCGTTCGTCCGAGTTGCTCGGGTCCCGCGCCGGCTCCACTCCGGCAGCGGCGGCGACGGCCTCCAGCTCGCTCCGCCGCCAGCCGAGCAAAGGCCGGCACAGGCGCAGCCGGCCGCCGCTGCCCGGAACCGGGCCGACCGCCCTCACCCCGGCCAGCCCGGCGACTCCCGAGCCCCGGTTGAGCCGCATCAGGAGGGTCTCGGCCTGGTCGTCGCAATGATGGGCGGTGAGAAGCAGGCGAAGGCCGCTCTCGTCCATCCAGGCCGCCAGAGCGGCGTAGCGCGCCGCCCTCGCCGCCGCCTGAAGCCCCTCCCCGGCCGCTTCGACGGTGGCGGCGAGGATCGCGTGCGGGACTCCGATCCCGCCGCACAGGCGCGCGACCGCCGCCGCTTCGGCCGCGCTCCCGGCGCGAAGGCCGTGGTCGACCGTCGCCGCCGCGATCCTTCCCGGAAAGGCAGCGTGGGCGAGGAGAAGCAAAGCGAGGCTGTCCGGCCCGCCCGAGACGGCCAATGCGAGCCGCCCCGGATCGGCTCCCGCCACCGCCTCGAGATCGAAGCGGAAACGCGACACCAGGTCTGGGGGCGGAGCATTGGTCATGGGCCGACCTTAACGCGAGGATACGACGGGATACAGAATGCGTTCAGCCGCTCTGGCGCAGGGCGACTCCGAGCCCTACCGGGTCCAGAAAAGAAAAAAGGTAGTAATCGTGGCGTCCCGCAAAGCATTCATCCTCGCCCTGCTCGCCGGAACGGCGTCCTCTCCGCTCCTCGCGCAAGAGACCGTGCCGCCGGAAACCGCCGCCCCGGCTCCGGCGCAGCCCGCCGCGGCGACGGCCGAGCCCGAGCCGGTCGCCCAGGCCGCCGATCCCGGCGATCCCGATGCCGAGTTCGACGAGGAGGAAGAGGGCGAGACGATCGTCGTCACCGGCCAGCGCCAGCGCGGCGCGGTGATCGGCGACATCGCCCCCGAAGTTCAGTTCGACCGCCGCGAGATCCGCGCGCTCGGCGCCGGCAGCCTCTCCGAGCTGCTCGAGGCGATCGAGCCCCAGACCCGGAGCGGCCGCGGCCGCGAGGACAGCCGCCCCGTCATTCTCCTCAACGGCCGCCGCATCTCCGGCTTCGCCGAGATCCGCGACATCCCGCCCGAGGCGATCACCCGGATCGACGTCATGCCCGAGGAGGTCGCCCTCAAATATGGCTACAGGGCCGACCAGCGCGTGGTGAACTTCGTTCTCCGGCGCCGCTTCGAAGCCTATACGGCCGAGGTCGAGGGCGGCATCGCCACCGCCGGCGGGCGCGAATCCTACGGCGCCGAGCTCAACTATCTGCAGATCAACGACGCCGGGCGAATCAACCTCGGCGCCGAGTTCGACCGCGCCGAGCGCCTGCTCGAGAGCGAGCGCGACATCATCCAGGCGGAGCCGGTCGCCGGGATCGAGCTCGGCCGCTTCCGCACCCTGCTTCCGCAGACCGACCGGCTCGAGCTCAGCGGAACGATCAACCGCCCCGTCTCCGAGACCGTCTCGGCGACCCTCAACGGCACGTTCGACGTCAATTCGAGCACCGCCCTGCTCGGCCTGCCCCGGCCGAGCCTGACTCCGCCCGGCCTTCGCCGGGAAAGCGACACCCGCGCCGCCCATCTCGGCCTGTCGGTCAACGGCGCGATCGCCCCCTGGCAATGGTCGCTGACCGGCAATCTCGACCGGAGCGCCAGCGAAACCGAGACCCAGACCAATGTCGGCACCGACCGCTCGCGCTCGGTCAGCCAGGTCGGAAGCACCGAGCTGCTCCTGAACGGGCCTCTGTTCAATCTGCCCGGCGGCGGAGTCACCGCCGCCGCCAGGGCCGGCTTCGACGCCCGCGGCCTCAGCAGCCATTCCGACCGCGCCGGCCTGTTCACCGTTCGCGACCTCTCCCGAACCCGCGAGCATGCCCAGGTCAATATCGACATCCCGATCGCCAGCCGCCGCCGGGCGGTGCTGACCGCGCTCGGCAATCTCTCCGCCAATCTCAACGCCGAGGTCGAGCATCTTTCGGATTTCGGAACGCTTCGCACTCTGGGCGCCGGGCTCAATTGGTCGCCTATTTCGCAGGTCAGCCTGATCGCCTCCGTCACCGACGAGGACGGCGCTCCCTCGATGCAGCAGCTCGGCGATCCGGTGCAATCGACTCCGGGCGTCCAGGTCTTCGACTTCGTCCGCGGCGAAACCGTCGAGGTGACCCGGATCGACGGGGGCAATCCGGCCCTCGCCGCCGACAACCGGCGGGTGTGGAAGATCGGCGCCAACATCCGGCCGCTGTCGGAGACCGACCTGTCGATCAGCGCCAATTACACCTCGAGCCGGATCGTCAACGCCATCTCCGGCTTCCCGGCCGCGACGGCCGAGATCGAGGCCGCTTTCCCCGACCGCTTCCAGCGCGATTCGGACGGACGGCTGCTGCTCATCGACACTCGCCCGGTCAATTTCGCGCGTCAGGACCGCTCGGAGCTGCGCTGGGGAGCCA
>DASTFN010000037.1:0-14823 GCA_035719905.1 Allosphingosinicella sp. | reverse complement strand
CGAGCCGACCGCCGGCCTCGATCCCGAGGAACGCAACCGCTTCTTGAACCTGCTCGCCGAGATCGGCGAGAATGTCGTCGTCATCCTCTCCACCCACATCGTCGAGGACGTCTCCGACCTGTGCCCGCGGATGGCGGTGCTGGCGAACGGCCGGATCCAGCTCGAAGGGGCGCCGCTGGAGCTCATCCGGGCGACCAAGGGGCGGATCTGGATGAAGGTGATCGAGCGTGGAGAAATCGATACTTATCGCGAGAAATATGAACTGATCTCCACTCGTTTGTTCGCCGGACGAACCGTCATCCACATCCTCGCCGATACCGATCCGGGCGACGGCTTCGCCTCGGTCGAGGGCGGGCTCGAGGACGTCTATTTCTCGACCCTCGCCCAATCCCGCCGCGCCGCCTGAGGAAATACGACATGCTCGGCAAGATCGCGGCGTTCGAATTCCGCTACCAGATCCGCAGCCCGCTTTTCATGGCGGCGGCGGCCCTCCTCTTCATCGCCGCCTTCACCGACATGGCGGTTGCGAAGATCGCGACCGCGGGGGGCGGCAATGTCCTGTTCAACGCCCCGCACGCGATCATCGTCTCTCACCTGATCGTATCGCTCGTCTTCCTGTTCCTGGGCGCGGCCTTCGTCTCGAACGTCATCGTGCGCGACGATCAGACCGGGTTCGGCCCGATCGTCCGCTCCACCCGAATCACCAAGCTCGACTATCTGCTCGGCCGCTTTCTCGGCGCCTTCGCCGCGGGCGCGCTGGTGATGGCGACGGTCACTCTCGGCCAGTGGATCGGCACCTTGATGCCGTTCGCCAACCAGGAGATGCTCGGGCCCAACCGGTTCGAAGCCTTCGCTTACGGCTATGGCCTGTTCGCGCTTCCCAACGCCTTCATCATCTCGGCGCTTCTGTTCGCGCTCGCCACCGCGACCCGCTCGACGGCCGGGACCTTCATCGGGGTGGTCGGCTTCCTCTTCCTCTACATCTTCTCGCAAGGGCTGATGCAGAGCCAGCCGCAGCTGCTCGATTTTCGGGTCTTCGCCGATCCTCTCGGCATGTCCGCCTATATGGCAGGCTCGCGCTATTTCACCGCCGCCGAGCTCAATGCCGGCGCAATCCCCGTTACCAACATGATGCTGCTGAGCAGGCTGTTCTGGGTCGCAATAGCGATCGCTCTGCTGGCGCTGACCTATTACCGGTTCCGCTTCTCCGACCGGGCCCTGTCGCGCCGGCGGCAGCGCAAGCTTGCGCGAGAGGCGGCGATGGTTGCGCCGCCTTCGTCCAGCGCGGGCGCGCACTTCACCCGGCTCGCGAATCCGAGCTTCGACAGCCGTGCCGCACTTGCCCAATTCGCCGCCCGCGCCGGGATGGAGGCGCGCTACATCTTCAAGAGCCCCGCCTTCCTGATCCTGCTCCTCATGGCCTTCGGATTCGCACTTCCGAGCGTCTTGGCTCCTTCGGGCTGGATGGACGTGACGCTCTATCCGCTCACCGCCATTTCCGTGCCGACCGTCGAGGCGATTTTCGACACGATCCTGATCATCATCGCCGCTTATTATGGCGGCGAGCTCGTCTGGCGCGAACGCGAATGGAAGATCCACGAGATCATCGATTCGACGCCGCTTCCCGCCTGGGCCCTGATGCTCCCCAAGATGCTCGGCCTGGCTCTGGTCCTGGTCGCGACCCTGCTCGTCGGAATGGCGACCGGAATCCTCGCCCAGCTGCTGGGGGGCGGAGTGGACGTCGCACCCGGCGAATATTGGCTCTGGTATCTGCTGCCGGGCGCGGTGGACGCCGTCCTGATCGCCGTCTTCGCGGTCTTCGTCCAGGCGCTCAGCCCGAGCAAATATGCCGGCTGGGCCGTGATGTTCCTCTACATCATCCTGCTGATCTTCGGGCCGTCGATGGGGCTCCAATATCCGCTCTTCATCTACGGCAATGTCCCCGCGGTACCTCTGTCCGACATGGGCGGCACCGGCAATTTCGCCGCGGCGTCCTGGTGGTTCCGGCTGTTCTGGGCGGCGACGGCGGCCCTGCTTCTGATCGCCGCCCACCTGCTCTGGCCGCGCGGCGCCGAGCAGAGGTTGAAGCCGCGTCTGCGCCGGATTCCGGCGGGACTGAGCGGCCCGACCGGATTGGTGGCCCTGGCGGCAAGTGCGCTCTTCGCCCTGAGCGGGTCGTGGATCGTCTACAACACGCTCGTCCTCAACGACTTTCGTGCCGGGGATGGGCAAGCCTACTTCGCCGAATATGAAAAGCGCTTCTTCCGCTACGCGACGGTGCCGCAGCCGGCGGTCACGCATGTCGAGCTCGACGTCGCGCTCTACCCCGAACGCGTCCGGGCGGAGGTGCGCGGCCGCTACCGGCTCGTGAACGACACGGGAGCGCCGATCGAGCGGCTCCATATCCGCCTCATGGATCGCGATCTCATTTTGGTCGGGCTCGAGGTTCCGGCGGCCCGGCTGGAGCTCGACGACAAGGATTTCGGCTACCGAATCTATCGCTTCGATGCGCCGATGCAGCCGGGGGAGGAACGGAGGATCGCCTTCCGCACGCGCCGCGAGCAGCTCGGCTTCCGGGCCTCGGGCACGGAGACGGGGATCCGTCCCAACGGAACCGAACTCAACAGCCTCGAGCTTACTCCGCGGATCGGAATGAACGATATCGGCCTGATCGAGGAGCCGGCCGAGCGCCGCCGATACGGCCTTCCCGAAAAGCCCCCCTTCCCGCGGCTGAACGATCTGGCCGCCACCAGGATCAACCCCGTCGGCGACCTCAGCTGGACCACCGCCGACATCACGATTTCGACCCGTGCCGATCAGATCCCGATCGCTCCGGGCAAAAGAGTGTCCGAGCGCGTCCAGGACGGCCGCCGAATCGTCCGGTTCGTGTCCGACGCGCCGATCAAGAATTTCTTCTCGATCCAGTCGGGCCGCTATGCGGTGAGAAGGCAGACTGTCGGAGGCGTCGAATACGCCGTCTACCATCACCCCGCACATCACTGGAACGTCGACCGGATGATGAATGCGATGCAGATCTCGATCGACTATTACAGCCGGGCGTTCGGTCCCTACCAATTCGATCAGGCGCGGATCATCGAGCGTCCCGATCCCATGGGCGGCCAGGCCTTCGCGAACACGATCGCGGTCGGCGAGGGCATCTTTCCGATGGATCTCAGGGATCCGGAAGCCCTCGACATGGTCACGATGCTCACCGCCCACGAGATCGCTCACCAATGGTGGGGGCATCAGACGGTCGGCGCCAGGATGCAGGGCGCCTCCTTCCTGCACGAAACGCTTTCCCAATATTCCGCGCTGATGGTGCTGAGGCGGATCAAGGGAGAGGACAATATCCGCCTTTTCCTCCGCTTCCAGCTCGACCGCTATCTGAGCGGCCGTCGCACCCAGGTGCTCGCGGAGGAGCCGATCGCCAGCGCCGGGCTCGACCAGGATTATATCAATTACGGCAAAGGCGCGCTGGCCCTGTATCTGCTCCAGCAGCGGATCGGCGAGGCGGCGGTGAACCGCGCCCTGAGGCGCTTCGTCGACCGCTACCGCTTCACGATCGCGCCCTATCCCCGTTCCCTCGACCTGATCGCCTTGCTGCGCGAGGAGGCCAAAACGCCCGAGGACCAGGCGCTGATCACCGACCTGTTCGAGCGCATCACCCTCTACGATCTCAAGGTCGAGGCGCCGACGGCGGTGAAGCGGGCCGACGGGAAATGGCTGGTGACGGTGCCGGTGGAGGCGAGGAAATTCTACGCCGGCGCCGGGGGCGAGGAGACAGAGGCGCCGCTCGGCGATTTCATCGAGATCGGCCTTTTCACCGCGGAGCCGGGCGGAAGCGGTTTCGCCAGGAAGGACGTGATCCGAATGGCGCGGCACAAGGTGCGCAGCGGCCGGCAGGTCTTCCGCTTCGTCACGGACAGGAAGCCGAGCCACGCGGGAATCGACCCGTACAATCTCTACATCGACCGCAATTCCGGCGACAATGTCGGGCCGGTGGCCAGCTGAACCGCGGAGCGAACCGGCTTGTTTGGGCGCTACCACGGCGATAGACTGTTTCGTCTGAAATTTCGGTCGTGGAATCAATATGATGCTCTCCTCAGCCTTGATGCTTGCGGCGCAGGCTTTGTCCCCGCAATGGGCGCCGGTCGGACTCATGGACGATGAGGGGACCACGGTCTTCTTCGTCGACCGGAGCAGCATCGAAACCCGGCCGGACGGAAGCAGCGCCTGGGTCTATTCGGTCTCGACGGACGTCGCCCTCAGGCTGCACTTCGACTATGATTGCAAGCGCCAGCGCTATCGCGCCCTGGAGGCGAGCCTGGGCTCCGCCGCGGCGGAGTGGGCTCCGATCAAGCCGCAATCGCCCTTGCACAACATGATGAAATACGTCTGCGCGGACGGCAAGATCGATCTGGGTTTCGGCGATCTGGTCGTCCCGGCGGAATCGCCGGAAGCGTTTGCCCGCGAGTTCATTGCCCGCCGATCGGCGCGGAAATGATGCGCCGGGCGCTGGACCCGAATTTCACCGCTTTCGCCGCGGGCGGAATCGGGCCGCTGCGGCTCGCCGTCGCGCTGACCTGCTTCCTTTCGACGGTGGGTGACGATGTGGCCGAGGCGGTCGAGGCGCGGCTTACGCCGGACGGACGCGCGCCGAGCTGAAGGTCAAGCCAAGCCATGGTTCTTGTTCCTTTCATGGAAGATGCGCGCGATCGCGCACGCGGCAGGCGGCGGCCGGGGGCAATGACGGACCCTCGCATAAATTATCTGCTCGCCCTTGCCGGCGATATAGAGGGATCGTCCGTCTTCCAATCCTTCGATGAGGCCCTGCTTCGGCTCCATTGGGCGTTCGAAGTCATGGTGAAGCTTCCGGCCACGGTGTATGAGCCGGTGGCGAAGCTGCGGCAACTGATGGCGCTTCGAGCCTGTGGCCTTGGCGCTTGGCGCTGGCAGCCTCTGCCTGCCCAGGCGATACTCCAAATCCCCTTTTCGACGATGCATCCTTTCTACGTCGTCTTCAGCGATCATCCGGCGGCTGCGGCGCAGATCGCTGAAGCATTCCGCGGGCGAGGAGCGGCACCGTTTCACATCTCGTCACAGGATGTCGAGGGCGCGCACAAGCCCGACACGGTCACGCTCGGTGCCTTGCGCGACCATTTCCTCGCACTGGTCGA
This sequence comes from Allosphingosinicella sp., assembly GCA_035719905.1. GTDB lineage: Bacteria > Pseudomonadota > Alphaproteobacteria > Sphingomonadales > Sphingomonadaceae > Allosphingosinicella. The sequence goes on along the minus strand of DASTFN010000037.1, from coordinate 9,646 downwards.
CTCCAATTCGCAGCTGGGGCTGGCTGCGATGCGGGAGGTAATCTCGGGCTGGAAGGGGAAGCCGCAGGAGCGGAGCCGCATCGATTTCAAAGGAAATTATACGGTCCTTCCCAATCAGATGACGCTCCGGTCGGTCGGCGTTGTGCCGAGGCGGGAGATTCCCGATTGGTCGAGCGATGATCCCCGGGAATATCTGAAGGCAATTCTTCAGAGCGCCGCGCAGATCGATCGCTTTCGCGCCAAGGCGGTGATCGGCGAGGAGGTCCGCCTGATCCCGCCCCGGCCCGACACCTGGCTGGTCTCGCCCTCGCTCCTACACGACTTCAAGCGTCGCATCGACATGGAAAGGGTGCCCGAGAGGGAACGGCCCGCCGTCCGCGACCTGATCCGGATGCTCGAGCGGCAGCAGTTGTTCGGCGTTCCAATTACCGAGGAACGCCTCAAGCGTCTCGACGAATCCGAGGTGGCGCAAGGGCTCAAGGCAACCCGCAATCTTGAGGCGAAGCTGTTCGCTGCGGCGGTCGGCGCCGCCGCCGCCGGCACGATGGCGAGCGTCTACCGCCTGCCGCCGGGGCTGGGTCGGGTGCGGGGCGCGGTGCGGCACTTTGCCGACAATGCGAGGGCCGAGGCGGAGACCTCGCCCAGCAAGGTCGCGAGGCTGTTCGCCGATATTCAGGACCAATTGAAGAGCAATGTCGCCCCCGAGATACTGGAGCGCGTGGCGCATTCCACCTGGGGCGTGAAGGCGGTCACGGACACGCCGCTTGAATGGCTGCCGGTCGATGGGTTGCCGCTCAGCCTCTACCGCGACCTGTCGCGCATTCCGGCGACTCCGGGCAACCTTACCGTCATGCTCCTCGCAAGGCACGAGCCGATCCGGATACCGGTCGCGGATTTCTCGGAAATACTTGTCATCAGCGCATTCGAGGAAGGTGACCGCTTCGATCAAATCCGCCGCGGCTTCGACGTCACCGAGCCCGCCTGGGCCGGGCGGCTGGACATACGCTTCGTGCGCGTCGGCACGGTCGACGAGCTGGTCGAGGCGCTCAATTCCTTTCATGGACCATTGCTCATCTTCGACGGGCACGGCGTGCACGGCTCCGAGGGACGGGGCCGCCTCGTGCTCGGCAAGGAGGAGGTCGACATCTGGTCGCTTGCGGGCGACGTCCGGGTGCCGCCGATCGTCATCCTCAGCGCATGCGACACCCACGCGGTCGATCGGTCCTGGTCAACCGTCGCCAACGCGTTCCTTCGCCTCGGAGCGCGCACCGTGCTGGCGACCCTGCTGCCGATCGGGGTGCTGCCCGGCGCCGTCTTCGCATCGCGCCTCATCTTCCGGCTTGCCGCCTTCCTGCCGATCGCCTGCCGCGCGCTGGGGCGCGTCGTGCGATGGAGCGAGGTAGTCGGCGGCATGCTGCGGATGCAGTTCATCACCGACGTCGTGCGGCCGATGCTGGTCGCCGGCGAGATCTCGCAAGAGGATTATGAGACGATCGTCGCCGAAGCGAATCTGCTTGCCCATGGCACCTTGCGCCGCGCGCTTGACTATCTGCAAGGAGAGCTCATCGAGCGCGGGGTGCTCGATGCCGAAACGTTCGCCGAGCGGGTGCGGCTTGCCATCGCTGGCTCGGACACGATCCGCTACGCCCAGCTGGGAAGTCCGGAGACAATCCTCATCGGCTCGATCCAGGATATGCCGGCCGAGCTGCATGACCGCTTTGCGCCGATGGGAAGTGGACTTACCCCGGTCTGGCGCACTCCGCCGAGCCCCGCATTTTAGACGGTCGCTGGCGACAAGCCCTCCCTATGGCAAGGCGGCCCGCGCCGTGGCAGCATTGCGCGTTCGAAGGAAGGAGCGTGCCGTGGGCAGGATCGCAAAAGCGGGTAACGTAGTCTTTGCCGGCGCCGCGGCGCTCGTGCTGTCGGTCCCGGCTATGGCGCAGGCACCGCGGCCCACCGCCGCGACGGCACAGCAAGGCCCTGGAGGCACGCCGCCGCCGTTCCGCCCGGCCACCCCCGTCCAGGACAACGAACTCGTCGAGACCTGGAACGAGCGGGCGAGCGGCGGCAGCCCGATGGGCGGCCTGGAGGTCGACGGCTGGAGCCTCGCCGCGTCGATGCCGCTGGCGCGCTCCGAGCATTCGGTCGCGGAGCTGGACGGCAAAATCTGGGTGCTCGGCGGCTATCCGCCCGGGCGGCTCCCGTCCAACCTCGTCCAGATCTACGATCCGGCCGCGAACCGCTGGTCGCTCGGCCCGCGCCTGCCCCAGCCGATCCACCACATGATGGCCGCTTCCGTCGGCGGCAGGCTCTACGTGATCGGCGGCGAGATCGACGGGGCGAGCACCGGACGGCCGGAGATTTTCGTCGCGCATGTCTGGGTCCACGATCCGGCGGTCGGCGGCTGGATGGTCCGTGCGCCGATGCCGACCGCCCGGAGCGGCGGCGGCAAGGCGGTGCTGGGCGGCAAGATCTACGTGGCCGGCGGCCGCCCGCCCGGAGGCTCCGCCTTCGAGGTCTACGACCCGGCGACCGACAAATGGGAGAAGCTTCCGGACCTGCCGACCCAGCGCAATCACCTCGCCATGGCCGCGATCGGCGGGAAGATCATCGTCGTCGGCGGGCGCTTCGGCCCGGGCGCCGGCGCCGAGCGGACCGAAATCGTCGAGATCTACGATCCCAAAGCCCGCCGCTGGACCCGCGGCGCCCCGCTCCCGGCGCCGCGGGGCGGACTCACCGCCGCGGTCCATGCCGGCTGCCTGTTCGTCTTCGGCGGCGAGGGCGAGAAGACCCATGTGCTGGGCCTGACCCCCAATTCCTACGCCTACGACCCCCGCGCCGACCGCTGGACCCGTCTCCCGGACCTCCCCATCGCCGTCCACGGCCTCGAGGGCAGCGCGGTGATCGGCGGCCGGATCTACCTTCCGGGCGGAGCGATCACCCTGGGCGGGAATACCGGGAGCAATGTCCAGCAGGTGTACCGGCCGACGATGCGGTGCGAGTGAGCATATCTGGCCCGCCGGGAGGAGCCCAAGGCCGTTATTTCACCCAAAGCACCAAAGGACCAAAGAGCCCGGAGCGTGCCTCTGTCCGTATTCACTTTGCCAGGCGCGATGAAGGAGCGATTGCGTTGCTCGATGAGGGGATGCGTCGCCCGGTCTCTGACGATGCGACCCCCGAAACGTCCGTTCAGCCTGCCGCCGCGAGTCTGAGGCTGCCGATCATGTCGACCGGAATGGCGATGCCTTCCAACTTGAGCCGAGGGGTGGCGCCCTTCGCCATCTCCACCCTGAAGCTCCGGGCGAACAGATCGCAGACCAGCAGGAGCAGCGCGTGGCTCACGGAGCCGCCCACGCAGCTTCGCGGCGCGAAGCCGAACGGAACGTAGGTTCCCCTGGTCGCCGTCTTCCGCGGCGACAACCATCGGTCGGGATCGAAGCGTTCGGGATCCTGCCAATAATCGTCGAGGTGATGGAGGATGTAGGCGCTGAGGTCGTAACGCTCGCCTTTGGGCACCTCCACTCCATCCACCTCGATATCGCGGGCGGCACGACGCCGGACGACGAAGGGGAACGGCCACATCCGGGCCGCCTCCTTGGTGAACCGCAACGTCGAAGGCAATTTCTCGGTGGGCAGGGCGTAGAGCTCCTGCGGTTCGAGCGCCGCCATCTCCCGCTCGATCCTGTCCCGCCACTCGGGGTGGCGATGCATCGCATAAACGAGGCAGCAGGCGCTGAACTCGGGCGCGACGGAGGCCGCGGTCAAAACCGTCGTGACGAGATAGGCTACACGGTTCACCCCCAGCCGATCCGCGAAAGGGAGGAGCGACTGGAGAAAGTCCTCGCGGGGCGGCGCCCGGCCTTCCAGACGGCGCCGAACCTCCGTCGAGATGATCCGAGTCGCTCGCCGCAGCCGAAGGAAATTGGCAAGCCGGAGACGGATCGAAATCGGCTCCGACGTCAGGAACTTGCCAAGCCGCGCCTCCTGCTCGACCTGCAGGCGCCTCAGATCGGCTTCGGCGAGACCGTCGACGATGTGCGGAACGAGCGCGAACGCCACCGCGCGCCCGACGAGCCAGGTCAAATCCTGCTCCCGGTCGACATGATTGAGCAGGAAAGCGCGCATTCGTTCATGCAGAGCTTCGACGTGGCGGGGTTCCGACAGGCGACGATTCTGCTCGATGAGCACGGCACGAACGTCGCTCCATCGGACGCGCGCTCTTGTGCCCGGCGATTTGAGCAGGTCGATCAGCGAATCGCCGACGTAAAGCGCCTCGGTATTGGCCGCTTCAACCTGCGCTGCGATCACGGGATCGAAGATCCTGATGATCCCGCCAGGTGGGCGACTCACCAAACCGTCGCGACGCACGCTCGCGAACAAGGAATCCAGGTGATTGATATCGCTATCCAGTCGCTATCCACATGAGAAAGGGAAAGGCAGCCACGCGACTGCCCTTCCAATTACTTGGCTGGCGCCTGGAAAATCGGACTTAGAATTCGATATAGTCCGACCACGGGCGATATTCCGGGTAGCAACCCGCCCGCATATTCAAGGCCACTCGAACGGCTCGAAGAAACTTTGCCATTTTACGCCTCCATGCCTTTACTCAACATTCGAATTTTGAGCGCCCATCGACTTTAAGTCAATGAAATGCTGATCGACTTCAGTGGCATTGATCAATATTGAAGCACATGTCGTCGCATATCCTTCTGGCCAGTTGAGCAACGTGGGAAGGCAGATGGACCGGAACATCAAGCGGGACCCCCTCGGCTGGCTCGACCAGGCCGCGCGGGACGGTCGGGGAGTTCGCTGGATATCGCGCCGTGAGCTGTGCATTTACGATGCGGATGTCGCCCGAGCGCTCCTGCGCAACGACGGCGGACGGATGGTGGAGCATTCCGACTTCTTCGGGAACGGGGCCCTCGCCCCAGCGAGGGACGTCCGGGTCGCGCTCGCTCGCCAGGCCTACGCGCTGATCCACGAGCATGTGCAGAAACTGGACTGCCGACGCCTGGTTTCGACGCTCGACCGGCGGACCGAATGGCCGCGCGCCGGCGGCGCATTGCTTCTCGACGCCATGCGCCCGGTGCTCGCGGCGCCCTGGCGGTCTCGAGCTTTCCACGAAGCGCTCGACGCCATGGTCGAGGCCCGGATCCTCGGCCGCCATCGGCCTGCCGTGGGGATCGTGCGGCGGATCCGCGATCGATTCCGCTTCTACCGGGCGGTGGTCGGCGAGGCGGCGAGATCCGCGGACGCGCCGACGGACGAGCGGGATCTGCTCGAGGTCGTTGGCAGCCACAGGCACGAGATGGACGAGGCGGCGCTGGCTCAACTTTACGCCGGATTCGTGTTCGCGACCGTCGGATCGATCGGCTTCGCCCTCGGCTGGGCGGTGCTGCAGGCCGTCCGCCAGCAAAAAACCGAGCATCATCCGACGCACATCGTGCTGGAAGCCTTGCGGCTGTACCCGATCGCCTGGCTGTTTCAGCGCCGGCTTCGGCAGCCGGACGTCATCCTGGGCGAACGCATACTTCCTACGCAGATTGTCACGATCAGCCCCTATGCGATCCATCGCAACCCGGTTTACTGGAAGGAGCCGACCAGCTTCTTGCCTGAACGCTGGTCGACAAGCGCCGATCGAAGTGCATGGCTGCCCTTCGGCGCGGGCGACCACGGCTGTATCGCGGCCGGCCTGAGCGTGGGTCTCGCCAGCCGCTTGCTGTCCGAAATCCTCGGCCGCGACCCTGATATCGAATTGGGCGATGGTCCGCCTTCGATCGGAGCGGCCCTCGCGCCGCCACGCTTCATCGTGAAGTTGCAGGCATCGAGCTTGTAGTTGCCGGGAATTGTAGACCTGTCGCCGTTTTTCACGGGGCTTGATTTCACCCGAAGCACCAAAGGACCAAAGAGTCCGGGGGGGATGCCTCTGCCCGTATCGACATTGCCAGGCGCGATGAAGGAGCGACCCATTCGCTCAATGCGAGATCCGTCGCCCAGCCTCTGACGATGTGACCCCCGCAGCCTCGATGGTCCTTTGCTGCTTTGGGTGAAACAACGGTTCGGAAAACGGTGACAGCCAACGGTCTTGCCCGGCCCCGCCCCGCCGGTAACCGCCTCACCGCTCAACCATATTTGACGTTGCACCCGCAAGCGCGGCTCACGGACACCGGGACGGGCTTGCCCTGACCGGAAGAGGCTATAATATTGGAATTTCTGTTTTATTCGGGTTCGGTCGGTTTCGGACTTTTGAGGCCGGGCCTTCATGCCGGAGCGATGCTAGGGGCGGGGCCTTGGTCCTGGGAGGGAGATGTACGTGGTGTTGAGGGGAGCCTGGGTCCTGGCGCTGGCCATCGGCCTGTCGGCTTGCGGCGAGGCCGGCCGCGGCGGGGAGCCGGACCGGCACGAAAGTGGCGGGGCTGAAGGGCATTCCGGCCGATCGGGCCGGGATTTGGGAATGGAGATGCACGAGGCGATGGCGTCGGCGGTCGGCTCGGACGTTTCCGATACCTGGGTCCGCAAGATGATCGCCCACCATCAAGGCGCGGTCGCGATAACGGATTCGGTCGTCGCCGAGGGCGGCGACCCGGAGGTCGCGGCGATCGCCCGGCGGATGGGAGCGGCTCAGCGGCGGGAGATCGAGGAGATGAAGCGGTGGGTGCGCAAGGATGCCGCGCCCGATCCGGCTTCGGCCCGGCCCTATCTCGCGTCCGAAAAGCAGATGCACGAGGCGATGACGGCCGCCGGCGGAGCCGATTCGTCGCAAGCCTTCCTCCGCCAGATGATACCCCACCACCAGGGCGCCATCGCCATGTCCGAGATCGTGCTGGCCCAGGGCCGCGACGAGCGGGTTGCGGATTTGGCGCGCCGGATCGTCGCCGATCAGGGCAAGGAAATCGGCGAAATGGAGGCGATGCTGAGCAAGCGGTCTCGGCCGTAGGATGGCTCGAGCCGGCACTCCTCCCGCACGCGCGCCCGAGACGCCACTCTATGCCGCCGTGTGGCGCTGGCATTTCTATGCCGGGCTGTTCGTCCTGCCCTTCGTCCTGCTCCTGTCGGTGACCGGCTCGATCTATTTGTTCAAGCCGCAGATCGACCGGTGGGAGGAAAGGTCGTACCGCGATCTCGGCACCAACGGCGCCGTCTCGCCCGACCTTCAGCTGGCAGCCGCCATGGCCGCCAATCCGGGCGCCCGCTTCGACAATTATCGGCTTCCCGAGCGCCCCGGCGATGCCGCGATGGTCCAGCTCAGGCTGGCGGACGGACGCCAGCGGGAAGTCTATGTCGCGCCGCAGGGGCAGGTGCTCGGAACGCTCGATCCGGAGGCGCGGATCTCGCCCACCGTCTCGCGGATCCACGGCACCTTGCTGCTCGGCAAGTGGGGCGACTGGCTGGTCGAGCTGGCGGCGAGCTGGACGATCGTCATGATCCTCACCGGCCTCTACATGTGGTGGCCGCGACCGTTCCGACCGGCGGGTATGTTCTGGCCCCGGCTGTCGCTGAGCGGGCGGCCTTTGCTCAAGGATCTGCACCGGGTCACCGGCTTCTGGATCGCCGGGCTGGTGCTGGTCATGCTCGCCAGCGGCCTGCCCTGGGCCGGGTCGTGGGGCACCGCCCTCAAATGGGCCAGGACCGAGCTCGGCCTGGTCGAGGGTCCGCAGGACTGGAAGATCGGCTCCGGCGGCGGTCATGGCGGCCACCACCAGGCCGCGGCGGCGGCCGCGCCCACGGCCCCGGCGGGGGGGCTGCCGCTGTCCGCTTTCGTCGCCAGGGCCGAAGCCGAGCGCATGGCCTTCCCGGTGGTGGTCCTGCCGCCGCACGCTCCGCAGCGCTTCGGCCCGCCGACCCGCGACGTCTGGACGGTCAAGTCGGAGACCCAGAACCGCCCGCTCACCCGGCAGGTGGCCTACGATCCCGCGACCGGCGCGGAGACCGGCCGCCGCGGCTTCGCCGACACGCATCTGGTCGACCGGATCGTCAACACCGGCGTCGCGTGGCACGAAGGCCAGTTGTTCGGCTGGCCGAACCAGCTGCTCGGGCTGCTGACGGCGCTGGCCCTCGTCGCGATCAGCCTCCTGGGCGTCCTCATGTGGCTGAGGCGGCGTCCGCAAGGCGGGCTCGGGGCGCCGCCGGTCAGCGGGGTGCGGCTGCGCTGGGCGATCGGAGCACTCGTCCTGGCGGGCGTTCTGCTGCCTTTGTTCGGAGCGTCCCTGCTGATCCTGCTTTGCGTCGACCGGCTGCTCGCGGGCCGGCGAAGGCTGAGTCCCGCCTGACCGTCAGGCCGCGGGCCGGCCGATCGCTTCCAGCACGGGGAGCAGGGCGCGCAGCTTGCGGACGATCCTCTTGCGGTCGGGGAGGCGGCTGACGGTCAGCCGGTCGCCCTCCTCCTCGATCAGGAAGTTCTCGCCGGGCGCGATCCGGAGGCGGTCCGGGAGGCGCAGCGCAACCCTGCCACGGCTCCTGAACGTCTTCGCTTCGTGCACGCCCATCGCCGGGTCTCCATGGTTAACGATCCCCCTTATCGCCGGTCGCGGGCGGTCTTCCATCCTCGGGAGATCACGTAGTGGCGTTCCCGCCTTGCAAAGCGGCGCCGGACGCTCATCTCCCATGACATATGCCCGATGCCGCCCCCGACTGGCCGCAGATCGCGCTCTACGCTTTGGGCGGGGCGGTGCTGCTGATCGTGCTGTTCCGGCTTCCCGTCGTCGGGCGAGCGCTTCGCTTCCTTTTCTCGCTGGCCCTGGTCGCCGCCTTGCTCTTCATCCTCATCCAGCAGGCGCCCTACCAGCCGCAGCTGGGGCGGGTGGCGGAGCGGCTCGGGCTCGATCCGCAGGTCGTCGCCGGCAAAGAGGTTCGGATCCGGATGGCGGCGGACGGGCATTTCTGGGCCTCCGCCACCCTCAACGGGGTGAAGAGGCGGATGCTGATCGACAGCGGCGCGACGGTGACGGCGATCTCGGAGGCGACCGCGGCGGCGGCGGGGGTCGAACGGAACATCGGGCCGGTGCCGGTGGTGCTGAGGACGGCGAACGGGATGGCGCCGGCCCGCACCGGCTCGGTCGAGGAAATGAGGCTCGGCAACATCGTCGCCCGGGATCTGAAGGTGGTGGTCTCGCCGGCCTTCGGCGATCTCGACGTGATCGGGATGAACTTCCTGTCGAAGCTCGCCTCGTGGCGGGTCGAGGGGCGGACCCTGGTGCTCGTCCCGCACCGGCCGCAGCCGGAGCCGCGCTAGGGTCATTGCCGGGGAAGCCTTGCCATGGCAGTGGGAGCCGATGAGATCGCTCCTGCCGCTCGTCGCGCTCGCCGCGCTTCCGCTGGGAGGCTGCGCCGCGAGCCTCGCGGCCGGCGCGATCGGCGCCGCCGTCCAGGCCGCCGACCGGCCCGACAAGCCGCCGAAGGAGGATCCCGGGCCCGCCGCCCGCGCCGCCTGCACCGCGCGCGCCTTGCCCTACGGAGAGGTCCGGATCATCGACACCGTCTACAAGAGCCCCGCCAAGCTCGTCGTCTGGGGCAGCGTCGAGGCGCAGGGCAACCGCCGCTCCTTCCGCTGCCGCTGGGACGGCAAGATCGCCGGCTTCGATCTCCGCGAGGTCGAGCGGCGGCGCTAGGATTCTGGCGGGCAAAAAAAGAAGCGGGCGGGGGGGCG